>JAFTNW010000043.1 GCA_017451695.1 Bacteroidaceae bacterium | reverse complement strand
TGCGCGGGCGGTTATATTCGGGGTAGATTGGCGCAATTTTTATGTAATAGAGGATAAACAGCACCATGGTGAATGATATTGCAAGTGCCGTGCCTGCAATGTATATGGTGGTGAACAGCTTGTGCTGCCGCATGAGTGTTATTGCTTGGGTGAGTATCATTGCTGGTGGGGGGTTAAAAGGTTGTTAAGGGCTATTAAGGGGTACTAAGGGGGATTAAGGGCTATTAAGGGGGATTAATGTTATTCTTCTTTTAGTGCATTGGCTATATCTGTTTTGCTGGCTTTTGCCGCGGGTATTACCGCTGCTATTACTGCCGTTGCTGCTATTATAAAATATGTGGTGGCGGTTATCACTGCAAAGCGGGGGAGGGGAGCAAATATATTGCTATAAGCTGCAAGCTGTTCGTTGGTGGCAGTTAATGGTTGTGCAAAGTCGTTGCTTGCAACAAGGTGTATAATTAGCGGCAGTGCCACGGCAAATGCCATTGTTACCAGCAGCAAAGCCTCGGTTACGAATTGCCCTATTATGCGACGGCGGCTTGCACCCACGCTGCGCATGATGCCTATGTCGCCGCGGCGTGCGCTGCTGCGTATCCAGAATGTGCTTGTTATGCCCAAGAAGGCGCAGAAGATTGCAAAGAACGATAGAAACAGTTGAAAATAGTGGTTGTTCCGTTCCGTCTCCACATTATAGGCAACGGTGGCCTCGTATAGCGCAACCTCGGAACAGGTGTGTATATTCCCTAACTTCTTGCCTGCTATATTCTCGTTGAAGTATTTTATAAATTCATCGCGGTCTGTTCCCTCTTTTATACGGAATACGAATTCGGTGGATATATCACTCTTGGGATAGTATGCTATTATAGATGCAATAGGCAGGCCGTATAAAGACTCTCTTGTGTCGTTATACACCCCTTTTACGGTGTAGTGGAAAGTGGTGTTTTGTGTTGCCCAATCGATGTTGCCAATTCTCTTGTCAATGCAGTCGGTGGTGCCAAATGCCTCCATTGCGCCTGTGTATGATATGTAAATGTCCGAAGGGTTTGTGAGCGGGCTCATTACCTTTCCGGTGAAATAGTCTGTTATGTGGAAAACCTCGGAATAGTTGCTTCCACCCGCATATCTCCATAGTTGAACCCTTTTTTCTTTGCCGTCGAGGGTATATTGAGCCTCTATATTATACTCTTTCCCCATAGAGGAATGCATTGGAGCAAGTGGCGCATCTACTATTGTTTCAATCTGTGGCAATGCTGCTATCCCATTGTATATTTGCAATATATCGTTACGCAGTGCTTGGTAGCTTGTGTTATCGTAGGCATTACGCAATGCACTTTCATTGGGAAATGTTGCACTGGCAGTTAAAAGCCCTTCATATTTGCAGCCGTTGGGTATTTGCGAGATACAGGTGTATGTGTACAAAGGATCTATGGCCTGCCACAGGAATACAGATACTATAACAAGTTCAACAAAGAGCCAAGCATTGCCTCGCCTTTCGTTCCATAGTTGTTTTATAATTTTGCTTGTCATAATCATCGTTTGTCATAAAGCGATTGAACAATATTTTTTTTCAGCGCAAACAGTGCCGGCAGCAAGGCCGATGCAATGTTGAGCAGCACACACAGCAACAGTGTTACAATGAATATTTGTGTAGAGAACAACATATGCATAGGTGTGTCGTAGTGTGCAGCGTAGCCCGTGATTATAGAGGTGAGATAGGTGTAAAGCGAGTTTACAATAATGTATGAGAGTACCAGCCCCACTACGCTGCCTATGAGTGTGAGGAGGAGATTCTCGCACAGCAACTGCCACAGAATCTGCGCGTTTGTGGCACCATAGGCCTTGCGCACGCCTATCTCGGCAAGGCGGCTGTTCATGCGCGACGAAATCATTCCACTCAAGTTCAGTGCGGGTATGAACAGAAAGGCCATAATTACATAAAGGAATTTTTTCATGCAACCCCAGATGTCCTTTTCGTGCAAGCCGAGGGCCTCTTGCCAATTCTCATTAATTTCCATCTCGTACTTGTATTTTTCAATGCCGTCGTTTTGCATAAACTCCTGCGAATAGCGGCTGTAGTGGTTGTCAATCTCTTTCTTGATATCTTCCATATCGGCACCAAGCGAGCATTTTATAAGCGCGAAGTAATGTCCTCCATAGCCGGTTTCGTCTGCGGGGCTGGCGTATAAGATGTGGTAGTGCAAAGGAAAGAATAAATCGTAGCAGGTAAATGCCATACACCGAGGCGCATCTTTCACAACGCCCGTAATGGTGCACTCCTCTTTGTCGTCTATTATTATGGTTTCGCCCACCACATCGGTGCGGGCAAAAAGCTCCTTTGCCAATGATTCTGATATCACCACCTTGGCGTCGTGCAGCTCTTCTTTTGTAAACGGTGTGCCGTGAATGAACTCAAAATCGAACATCTTCCAATAATTGTGGTCCACATTAGAGAGCCCGCTGTCCATCTTTTTTAGGATGCCGGTCTCCTTTGCTCTTATCGTTATTTGCGAGCTGGTAGTGGTGAGTGCAATCTGCTCTATGCCTTCGATGTCGCATATCGTTTCTGTTGCAAATTCTTTGCTCATACGTATGCCGCCGCTCAGGTATCTTATCATCATTTCCGTTTCTCGTGGCTCTATGTCTTTAATTACAAAGCCCCAGAGCTTCATAGTCCTGTTGCGATGATATTCGGGGTAGGCGGGTGCCAAATGTATGTAGAGCACCATGAAGAGTGTCATTGCAAGGGCAAGGGATATTGCCGTGCCTGCAATGTATATGGCGGTGAACAGCTTGTGTTGCCGCATGAGTGTTATTGCTTGGGTGAGTATCATTGCTGGTGGGGGTGGTTAAAAGGGTTATTAAGGGGGATTAAGGGCTATTAAGGGCTACTAAGGGGGATTAAGGGCTACTAAAGGTTATTAAGGGCTATTAAGGGTTACTAAGGGTTATTAATTATTCTTCTTTTAGTGTGTTGGCAATATTGGTGTTGCTGGCTTTTGCTGCGGGTATTACAGCTGCTATTACTGCCGTTGCTGCTATTATAAAATATGTGGTGGCGGTTATCACTGCAAAGCGGGGGAGGGGAGCAAATATATTGCTATAAGCTGCAAGCTGTTCGTTGGTGGCACTTAATGGTTGTGCAAAGTCGTTGCTTGCAACAATGTGTATAATTAGCGGCAGTGCCACGGCAAATGCCATTGTTACCAGCAGCAGCGCCTCGGTCACAAACTGTCCTATTATGCGACGGCGGCTGGCTCCCACGCTGCGCATTATGCCAATCTCGCCCCGACGGTCGTTGGTACGTATCCAGAATGTGCTCACAATGCCCAGGAAAGCGCAGAACAGCGCAAAGAACGAGATGAAAAGCTGGAAACGGTTCTTGCTTTCATGAATCACGTTGTACATATTCTGTTCTATTACATATTCAAAATCGACCATGGTTCCTGCATAGCGGTTCCCCACCCTTAATGTGGGCCGCAGCTCCTCGTTGAACCGCTTTATGAAGCTATCCCGGTCAACGCCCTCCTTCAGCCTCATATATATAAATTCAGGTGGATTATCTGCATAATTGGCCACAACAGTCGGTTCCGGTATCATATATGGGTTTGGCTGGAAATCCTCATAGACTCCTGTTATCTTCAGTTTACGTATTCCGTATTCATTTTCAACCTCCCGTCCTATGCAGTCTGTGGTGCCGAAAAGTTCCATGGCTGCCGAGCGTGATAATTGTATCTCCCCTTTTTGGAGCTGTGTAAGGTATTGTCCTGTTTTTATATCTTTTATCTGAAGAACTTTGAAAAACTCTCCTCTTTCCGCTGCATAGTAGTAAGGCTCAATATCCTTTCTCCCTTCCCCATTGTCTTCTTCTCCGTTCTCGTTGTAGTATAAATGAATAGTTGAAAAGGTTCCACTATATGGTATACCGAACCCGCCGTAGTAACTCTCGATCTCGGGCAATGATACAATGTTGTTGAAAACTGCGGTTATTGAAGCATCGTCTGTTTCGTTATCCACGCTTGCATCATACTCTTTATTGTATTTCTCGTATTTGTGTATATACACGCGGCAGATGTTCTCAGGGTTGAAACCTTTGGGGAAGTTGCTTGCCCTGTTCAGTGTGTATAAAGGATCCACTGCGTGCCACAGGAATATAGATACTATTACAAGTTCGACAAAAAGCCACACATTGTCGCCTTTCTCGTTCCATAGTTGTTTTATAATCTTTGTTATCATATTTTTCTTTTTTTATTTGTCATTTTGACGACCACAGGGAGGAAAAATCTCTGTCACTCACTTTTGAGATTTTTCACTTCGCTTATGCTCCGTTCAAAATGACGAATGCTTTTATCGTTTGTCATAAAGTGATTGAACAATGTTTTTTCTCAGCGCAAACAGTGCCGGCAGCAAGGCCGATGCTATGTTGAGCAGCACACACAGCAGCAATGTTACCGCAAATATACGTGGCGAGTAGAGCAGGGCGGCGCTGTATTCGCACTCATCTATCCATCCTTGGTGCATGGCAATGATTTCCTTAATGAAGAGGTCGGAAAGCAAATATGAGAGCACGAGTCCTATAAGCGCGCCCAGGAACGTCAGGAAGAGGTTCTCCCATAACACTTGCCACAGGATTCGGGCACTTGTGGCGCCGTATGCCTTGCGGACGCCAATCTCGCTAAGGCGGCTCTTCATGCGCGATGAAATCATTCCGCTAAGGTTCAGCGCGGGTATGAACAGCAGCGCAAGGAATACATAAAAGTAGTTCTTGAATACATCCCACACCGTGTCACCGGGTTCGCAGTTGAAGACATTCTGCCAATGCGAGTATATATGGGCTGTGTATTTGAAATCCTTGTAGTTGTGGCGGTTAAGGACTTCGTTGCAGTAGCGTGCGTACCTCTCATCAAGCTCCTTCTTGACGCGTTCAACTGAACCCATATTTTCTGCCTCTATGATGATCTGGTTCTGCCCGATGAACTCAAATGGCGTATCAATATGGTTATGTTTGTTATTGTTCGTGTATAGCGTGAAGAATACCTCTTTTGTAGTATATGTCATGCATTCATGGGCATCCTCTACCACTCCGGTGATGGTAAACTCTTTCATCTCGGTAGAGTTCCCTTTACCGTCCAGGTTGAAAGTCACTCTCTTCCCTACAACGTCTGTGCGGGCAAAAAGAGTGTTGGCCGTTGATGCGGTGATGATTATTTTTGCGTCGTGGAGCTCATCCTTGCCGAAAGGTGTGCCATGGATGAAATTGAATTCAAATATTTCCCAGAATTTCTCATCGACACATGAGCAGTAGAAGCTCGCATCCTCCAGCCACTGCCCGTCTACATGGGTCTGGTTTATTGACATTCTGCGGGTAACCGAAAGGTGCTTTATCCCTTCAATATCTTCTGCATAAGGAATGAACTCATCGGGCAGTTCTCCTCCTGTCCTCAAATGTTCGTATGGGCCGCCTGTGAAGTCGTCGCATACGACTGTGGGGAAATATATGAGCCTGTCGCGGCAATATTCGGGGTAGGCAGGCGCCAGCTGCACGTTGAATGCTATGAAGAGTGCCATTGCAAGGGCAAGGGATATTGCCGTGCCGCCTATGTAGATGCCGCTGAACAGTTTGTGCTGGCGCATCATTGTGATTGCTTGGGTGAGTATCATTGATGGTTGGGGTTAAAAAGGGTTATTAAGGGGGATTAAGGGGAATTAAGGGGGATTAAGGGCTACTAAGGGTTATTAAGGGCTATTAAAGGCTACTAAGGGTTATTAATGTTCAAAGTTATGTTCTATCTCCCAATTTGTGAATTATGTGTTGGGTTTTAACTATTTTAATTTTATCTCCTTACGGCTGTTGTAATTTTCCATATTGTTGAGTACAACCTGTTCGCCGGGCTCGAGCCCGCTCACAACCTCCACATAGTCGTAGTTGCTGTTGCCAAGCTGCACCTTGCGGCGCACTATCTTCTCGCCCTCTTTCACAAAGAAGGCATATTCGCCTGCACCCTTGTAGTAGTTGCCGTTCTTTATGCGCAACACATCCTCGCGTATGCGGTGCAGGATATATACATCAACGCGCATACCGTAGCGCAGCTTGGGGTGCGAGGGCTCGTCGAGCGATATGTCGAAGGCTATGTTGCCGCCCTCGCTCTTTGCTTCCACGTTGCTTATTTTGCCGGTGAGTGTCTCTTTCCCTATCTTCACAATCACATCCTTGCCTGTTGCAAGGTTGTCGGCAAGGTTTTCGCCCAGCTTGGCACTGATCTTGAACGAAGATAGGTTGGAGAGTGTGGCTATATGGCTGCCTGCCGCCACCTGTGCTCCCTTGCTGTTGTTTATGAATGTTATGGTGCCGTTTTGTGGGGCAGGCATCTGTGCATCGGCAAGTCGTTTGCGACTTGCTTCCAACTGCTCTATGAAAATGTTGTACTGCAACTCGCTCACTCGACGGCTGGAGAGGCGTATCTCTTTTTCGCGCTGCAACTGTTGGCGGCTCTGCTCCAGCTTAAGGCGTGCTGTGGTAACAGCCATTTCGCACTGCCGTACCTTCTCGGTGGTGCCCGAGCCTATGCTGTCGAGGTGCTGCTCATTGAGCAGTTCCGACTGCAGGCGTTTGAATTCCATCTCGCTTATCTCTATGTTAGTGTGCATATTTGCCAGCGTTGTTTCGTCGTTGAGCCTCTGTTGCAGCAGTTGTTGTTGCTTAATCTCCTTTTCGTCGAGCAGTTTTTGGTACTCGCTTTCAGCATCTTTGAGGTCAAGGAGTAAAAGCCTTGTGCCTGCGGTGATTGAATCGCCGTTCTTGTAATAGACATCTACTATGCGACTGCTGATGGGCGAGTTTATAATAAGTTCCGATGTGGATTGCACATTGCCGCTTGCGCTTATGGTGGTTTCTATGGTGCCGCGGTCTATTGTGGCAAAGGAGAGCGATGCTTCGCTTATGCTTGCCCGTGATATCTCTATTATTATAAGTATCACAAGGCAAAGTGCGGCAAGCACACCGGCTATTTTGCCTATGCTTTTAAGTGTTTGAATGTTTCTTTCTCTCTTTGGTATCGGTTTGTCCATTGTGTTGTTGGCTTTATACATCGATTCTATATCAAAATCCGTGCCAAACTTTTAATTTGTTAATAATCAATGTATTAATTATTTTGAAGGGTGTCCGTTTTCGGACACCCTGTCCGCTTTTGAAACAGCGCGGTGTTACACTTTTTAATTACTCTTAAAAAAAGGGCTATTTTTTTAATATTATGCTTTTATGGATTATCTTCGCACATAGTAAAACAGTTGTGCGAAATGATTCTGGTAATAGATGACAACGAGGCTATAAGAAGTTCCCTCTCCTTTATGTTGCGCCGTGCAAAACACGACGTGGAGGTTGCAGCATCGCCCGCCGAGGCCATTGAGGTGGTGCGTGCCCGCGAGCCGCGCCTCATTCTTATGGATATGAACTATTCTCTATCGACCGATGGCGATGAGGGGCTCTTGCTGCTGAAACAGGTGAAGATATTCCGCCCTGCGGTGCCTGTGATATTAATGACCGCGTGGGGTAGCATAGAACTTGCAGTAAAGGGCATGCGTTTGGGGGCTTTTGACTTTATCACCAAGCCGTGGAACAACGCTGCGCTTATGCAACGCATTGAAACCGCATTGGAACTCGCCGGCAAAGAGAGTGCCTGTGAGGTTGTGCCCGACGGCTTCGACCGCTGCGGCATTGTGGGGCGCAGCAAGGCTCTTGCCGATGTGCTTGCAACGGTGGAGCGTGTGGCAAAGACTAATGCCTCGGTGCTTATAACGGGTGAGAGTGGCACAGGCAAGGAGCTTATTGCCGAGGCGCTGCACCGCAACAGCCGTCGCTGTGGCAAGCCATTTGTGAAGGTTAATTTGGGCGGAGTGTCGCAGTCGCTTTTCGAGAGTGAGATGTTCGGACACAAGCGCGGTGCCTTTACCGATGCCTCGGCCGACAGGGTGGGGCGTTTTGAACTTGCCGATGGTGGAACGATATTCCTCGACGAGGTGGGCGAACTCGATATGAGTTGCCAAGTGAAACTGCTGCGTGTGTTGCAGGATCAGACATTTGAGGTGCTGGGCGACAGCAAACCCCGCAGGGTAGATGTGCGTGTGGTGTGTGCCACCAACCGCGACTTGCAGGAGATGGTGCGCGAAGGCACCTTCCGCGAAGACCTCTACTACCGCATAAACCTCATACCGCTGCACCTGCCACCATTGCGCGAGAGGCGCGAGGACATTGCACCCCTTGCCACACATTTTGCAACACAATATACAACGCAGAACAGCCTCCAACCGGTGCGCTTTGCGCCCGATGCACTCGATTTTCTTGCGCGCCAGCACTTTTCCGGCAATATACGCGAGTTGAAGAATGTGGTTGAACGCACCATTCTCATAAACGGCAACGGGCTGTTGCAGGCTGCCGATTTCGAGGGGCAGTGCAGCGCAGCCACCGCCTCGGCCGATAGCAACACGGCGGGGCTCACCCTCGATGAACTTGAGATTAACTCCATAAAAAATGCGATGGAGCGTTGCGGCGGAAATATGACACAGGTGGCGCAAACACTTGGAATAAGCCGCCAAGCACTCTATCGACGCTTGGAAAAATATGGATTGAAATAGTCTTTTGCCATGAAACTGCGTTACCTCTTTATAATACTTGCTCTGCTTGTGATGGCACCGTTTGCGCTGTTGCTCTTGGGAGTATATACCGGAACCGATGTTCGGTTTATGATTGAGGTAGCCGTGGTTGCGGCAATACTCTTTCTTGTGTTCTTTTACCGTCGTGTGGTTCGCCCCTTGGATACCATTGCCGATGGAATTGATTTGCTGTCGGCACAAGATTTCAGCAGTAACCTCACAAAGGTGGGGCAGGCCGAGGCCGACAGGATTGTGGAACTTTTCAATCGTCTCATGAGTGAAGTGAAGAACGAGCGTTTGCGCCTGCGCGAGCAGAACCATTTTCTCGACCTTCTGGTAAATGTGTCGCCTATGGGGGTGGTGATTCTTGACTTCAAGGAGCAGGTAACGCTTATGAACCCTGCCGCCTGCAAGTTTCTGAATATAGATGAAGATTGCACGGGCAAGGTGTTGTGGAATATAAAAAGTGAGTTACTTGCCGAGATAGCCAAAATTCCCATTGGACAGAATGCAACCGTGAGGCTCACCGGTGCAAGGGTGTTTCACTGCTCGCACCTTTCATTCATGGACCGTGGCTTCAAACGCTCCTTTATAATTATAGAACAGCTCACCCACGAAATACACAAGGCCGAAAAGAGTGCATACGAAAAGGTTATCCGTATGATAGCCCACGAGGTAAACAACTCGATGGGTGGCATCACTGCTACACTGAATGCAGTGAGCGATGCTCTTTTGTCGGTTACAAAAGAGACGCTCGAGGGCGATGTGAATGATATATTACAGGTGATAAAGGTGTGCGAGGAGCGCGGCTATAATATGAGCCGTTTCATTACCGGCTTTGCCAATGTGGTGAAGATACCTGCCCCCAACTTGCGCCGTGTGAATATTAACGATTGCGTGAAGCCCTGCATAGGATTTCTGCAACATTTGTGCCAAGAGAAAGGCATAGAATTGCGCACATCATTTGCTGCCGACAAAGTATTTGTGGATGCCGATACACTGCTCTTTGAGCAGGTGATGGTGAATATTGTGAAAAATTCGGTGGAGAGCATAGGGCAGGGCGGTCTCATTGCCATTGATACTCTTTCCTCGCCTGCACGAATAGTTGTTACCGATAATGGTGCCGGCATTCCCCGGGAGAACGAAGTATCGCTCTTCACTCCTTTCTTCTCCACAAAAGCCAACGGACAGGGCTTGGGGCTTATGTTCATACGCGAGATTTTAATTGCGCATGGTTGCTCCTTTTCATTGAGAACCGATGACGACGGCCTCACCCGTTTTGTGATTTCTTTTCCTTGATTTCGTTTATAGGGTGCATACACAGGCGTGTCAGATATCTCACATACGTTCGATATGACAATAAAAGGATATTTGATTCAGGCGCAACAACCTCCCCATGTAAATGCTTTTGTAAAAAATCGTTCTCTTTTGTTCACTTTTTGTAGCATATTTTATATATTCGCAAGATATATGTTGCCGCAGGCAGATGCACTTTGCTTATGGCATAGGTAAATTATAAAGGAATATTATGGGTAATTCTATATTTATTATTGGTGGTATAGCTGCACTTTTGTTCTTATATGTCGCATATATATTGCTTTTCAGGCGTATAATGTTCGACCGTATGCTCATTCATGGTGGCAGTTTTATGTTGAAAATTGCCTTTATGGTTATATTAACGCCCTTCCTTTTAACATTCTTGATGACTATTCATAATTTATTCGTTCACGATGAATACAAAGTTCGTCCGTCCGAAAATTTTATATATGCCACTGATAATGCAGATGGCTCGCAGTCACAAGCAATAGCCAAGCAACCGCAGGACTCTCAAAACCTGTTTTGGAGCGTTTATTATAATTTTATAGACCCGGGAAGCGAATATATTATAGCAACCAAGGGTGGAAAGGTGTGGGCAATAATTGTGGCTGTGTTTGGCACCTTCCTGTTGAATGGTTTGCTGGTATCAACCATGGTAGGTTATATCGATAGCCGAAAAGATAATTGGTTGAATGGAAAAATGCGATATTCAAAATCACAATTTCTATTCAAAAAGACAGCAGTTGTGATAGGTGCAAACGAAATGGCACCAACAATTATAAGAAATCTTCTGTGTGGCCAGGGTGAAGGGCGTGTTCACTATGTGGTGCTTTTGACCAACGAGGATGTTGAGAAAGTGCGCTGTGTTATAGAATCGTACCTCACTAAAGAGGAGGAGGCACGTTTGATTATATATAACGGGCAGCTCGACTCCAAAGAGGAGATTTCCCGTTTGCATTTGGAAGATGCCACGGAAATCTGTATTTTGGGCGAGGATTCGCACGAAGATACTTCAGAGAGCTATCACGATGTGCAGAATATGCGTTGTGTGCATAACATTGCGAGCTATCTCGCCGATATGCGTGTGGATAGAAAGATTGTGTGCCGTGTGATGTTCGAGTTCCAGACAACCTATTCAGTTTTCCAATTCTCCGACCTGCACGAAAATATTCGCCGCCACCTCGATTTTATTCCATTCAACGCATACGAAAATTGGGCGCAAAGAGTTTTTGTGAAAGGATACTACGAGGAGAATGAAACCTGTTCAAATGATAAAAATAGTAATGATGTAAGGGTCTTCAACTATTTGCCATTGGATGGCAAGGATGGTATATCTCCCGAATCGGATAAATATGTTCATTTGGTTGTTGCGGGTATGTCCAATATGGGTGTTGCCATGGCTATACAGGCTGCCCAAGTGGCTCACTATCCCAATTTTAAGATTAAAGATGCCGATGGGCAAGTAGTGGAGCATCCATTGAGAACACGCATAACATTCATAGATACAGAAGCCGATAAGGAGATGCTTTTCTTCAAAGGACGTTTCAGAAATCTGTTCGACCTCTCTCGTTGGCGTTATATCGATGCAACCTCAGCCGAATGTGATTTGAATGTCAAGTGGAACGATTCCGTGCAGGAGAAAGGTTCGGAATACAGCGACCATGGCATAAATTTCCTTGATGTAGAATGGGAATTCGTAAAAGGAAGCTTGGAGCAGCCTATGGTTGCAGAATATTTGAAAACATGCGCAAAGGAGGCAAATCCTTCCCATGAGGGAAATGCATTGCTCACAATTGCCGTGTGTCATCAAAAGGCACATGAAGCAATAGCTGCAAGTATATATATGCCTTCCGAGGTGTACGACCATGCTCAGCAGATTCTTGTATATCAGCGCGAGGCATCGGATATAGTATATAATCTTATATCCGATAAAACCAATGCACACAAACGCTATACCAAATTGCGCCCATTTGGTATGCAGTATGCCGATTTTACATTTGACCCTGATAGCGATTTATGTGCCAAACTGTGTAATTACATCTATACGATAATCGGCGATGCGGCATTGCATGAAAGGATAACTCAAATAGGCAGGCCGGGCAGCGAGGATAGTTTTGCCAAAGTAGTGGAGAAGTGGGAAGAGTTACCTGTATTTCATAAATGGTCGAACAAATATCTTGTAAACAGTTTTACTACCAAGATAAGAAGCGTGTGTGGCTGTATCGACGAATCGCAACTCGATTACGAAATGTTGTTCAAGGCATTTGAAGAGCATAAAGACGATATGGCTGAGTGCGAACACAACCGTTGGAACATGCAGCAGCTGCTCATGGGATTCAGAGCATATAATAATGAGGAATTAAAGGAGTTCGATAAAATCTTCAAAGCCACATCGCCCAACCGCGATGCAGTGGTAAAGGAGTATAAGAATGCCAAAAAGAATTCGTCGGAGAGGGTGCATCTCAATATCTGTTCGCTTGAACAACTACTGCGTGTGGATGCCGGTACCAAATGTTACGACGAATACTTTAATACTGCCATTCCTGCAATATTGAAACGTGTGGAACTGCATGCACGGATTATGGCGGAGAAACCCCAAAAGGAGGAACCGAAAACCGAAGCTTGATAACATAACTTTAATAACAGATAATATGAAAAACTACAATCCAAAACCCATTGACTTGTCCGATGTAGTACTTACCGATGACCTGACCGAGTTACGCGAGGCTATTGCCGAGAATGCACACGATGTGTGGGCTGTTGACAGAATGGCGCAAGGTTGGTCCTACGGGCCGGTGCGCAACGACGATGACAAAGAGACCCCATGCATGGTGCCATATTCCGAATTACCCGAGAGTGAAAAGGAAATTGACCGCAATATGGCAATGAAAACCCTTAAATTGATGAAAAAACTTGGGTATGATATTATAAAGCGCGAAGATACAGACCTATACAGGATATTAAAAGAAAGAATTAAAAATGCCAAGCAACAGTATGTTTGCAGAAGGTGTGGCAATCCTATATATGAGCACCAGATTTTCTGCGACGTATGTGGTCTTGAACAGAAAATCGATTGGGAAAACAAATAGTCAATAAACCAATATTAAATTTATAAATCATGAACGGGATTTATATACCCAAACCGGCCGAGCTCAATGATGTAAAACTGCCCGACGAACTGAATGAATTGGTAGAGCATGTGGCAAAGAATGTTCATGAGGTGTGGGCGCAAAACCGCATTAGAGAGGGGTGGGTGTGTGGCCCTTGTCGCAATGATGAATTAAAGACGCACCCCTGTCTCATTCCCTACGAGGAGTTATCCGAGGTGGAAAAGGATTATGACCGTAATACCGCAATGGAAACCCTTAAACTTATAGTAAGCTTGGGATTCAAGATAAGTAAATGAGCCAAACGTGGCACTTTATAGCAACAAAAAATGGCACTCCGCGGAGTGCCATTTTTTGTTGCTCTATGGTTTGCTTATTTTTTCAAAGGAGCCTGTTTCCACTCGTCATTCACTTTAACGAAATTGAACTTGTTGCTATCATCAACCTCGCCGTTGCCATAGGTGATTTTGGCCTTTACAACAGCGCTCATGCCATCTTCGCTTATCTTCTCCTCGATAATCTCATACGATGCTATACCTTTATTCTTTTCTATAAGTGCTTTACCTTTCTGCTCAAACATCTCCTGCAATTCGGCTTTCTCTTCGTCTGTTGCATCAAAAGTGTTTACATAGGCTGCATAATCGCCGTCTTGAATATACTCGATGCAGTCAGCTGTGAGGCTTGCGGGTGTAACGGGTTTTGAGCAGCTTGTAAAACTCATACCAATAAGAACAACTGTGGCAATGATAAATGCAATTCTTTTCATGGTCTTTCAATTTAATTGGTTAGTAATAATGGTTTATAGTTTTTTGCTTGTGTAGCTTTTGCAAATGAAACTAAATTTTTAGAATTTGCAAAAACTTTTTAACTTTTTATTTTCATGAATGTCGCTTGGGAATATTATCTCCTCGGGGAAACAGAATATGCCCACAGGTGTGCGGCGTCCCTCTGTTATATCCTCGCCTATATTTTTGTATAAAAAGTATATAAACTCGGTGCAATAGAGCTCGCTGTGGTCGTCGGTGTTGAATGAGGCATCGAACCGCACGCTGTCGTTAAGCAACTGCAAGGCTTGTTGCGATACGATGTTAGCAAGGCTGTCGTTCAGCCAACTATGCATGATTTCTCCCATTGTGGCACGCGCAGGAGAGAAAAAATCCTCTATCTTGTCGATTTTAACTCGGTCGAAATCGGCAGGGTGGGCGCGCTCGTCATTAACAGCATGGATTACACACCAGCCACTGTCGCTCTTTTGAACAATGCCTATGTGGCTGTAATCGTGGCTGTCGTCATTGGCAAGTACAATGTAGCTTGTGTAGCTGCAACCGCGTCTAAAGACTATGTCGCCATTGCGCAGGCTGTCGTATGGTATTGCCGTAGTTTTGTTCCTGGTTCCCGATGGCATGCAGGCGAGCAACAGAAAGGGGAGCAGGGCATATATGATACGTATTGCTTTCATGCGATTGCTACTGAGCATTATGCACTGTTTTAGTTGAAGAGGCGGAGATTTTCGAACGAAGCCGACAGTTCGCCATTCTCTATGCGGTGTACGATATCCACAACCATGTCGTTCATTGGGGTAGGGACACCAACCTTGCGCCCATATTTGCTCACAACGCCGTTTATGGCATCCACCTCGGTCTTTTTCCCTTTTTCAATGTCTTGCAGCATGCTTGCCTTCAGCTTGGCGTGTTTGCGTATGGCAATAGGGATGATGAAGAATGAAAAGGCCTTTTTTATGCAGTTGCTGTAATCGAGCAGTTTAACAATATCCTTTCCTTGTACCGGCTCTATTTTTATGTTGCCTGCGGCACATACATCTATGCACTCTTTAATGATGGCCTGCACTATGCGGCGCGAAGCCTTGTTGCCGGCAGCCTCGCCAAAGGTTGAACCGAGCACGGCACTCATGCCCGAGAAGGCCGAATTTATAAGTAATTTGCTCCAACGCGAGCCTATGAAATTTTTATCAATATCCACGGGCCCCATAAGCTCAAGCAATGCCTTCACCTCGTTTATATGCGGGTTGGGAACAGGTTGCAGAGAACCAAGTGAGAAGGTGAGTGAGTCGGGCGCGCTGGTGAGCTCGCACACTCCTGCCTCTTTCATTGTGGCACCCCATGCCACGGTGCAACCAAGTACGCGTTCTTCGCCCACAATCTCGCCTATCTCAATCTCGGGGATTCCGTTTTGCAGTGTAACTATAACGCCATCGGGTGCCAGGTACTCTTTAATATAGTTCACAACCTCGCTGTTCTGTTGTTGCTTGGTCATGAGAAATATTATATCATACACACCCGACATTTCGGCCGGTGTGTATGCTTTCACGGGTTGTGAAAATTCCACGGTACCGATTACTTTGGCACCTTTTTTCTGCAACGCCTCAATATGCTCCTTATTGCGGTTTATCAGTTCTATCTTTCCTCCGTTTTTTGTGATGTATGCGCCTAATATTGTTCCCAAAGAACCGGCGCCGTATATTGCTGCTCTCATAATAGTATTTTTGTTATCGATGTAAAGATAATTAAAACAGTTTATGCTCTTGCAAAAGTTGTGATATTTTTATTGAATAGGGTGGTGTTATTGCAGTGCAATTGTAACGAGCAAAAGCAATGCGAAGATGAGCAGATTGGCTGCCGTACGCCCTAAAAGCGGGTTAAGCGCAGCACCACAGCTATGCACAAGCCTGCGCCATGTCAAAACGTGTGCCAAAAGATATATAGACGGCACCGATAAGGCCCATAAAGGTAATTCAAACCACATGGGCATCATTATGCCCATGGCGATAATGCCTGACAGAAAATATGCGTATCCCATTGTTCTGCGGCCGAAAATAACTACCGTCGTTCGCTTGCCCACTGCTTTGTCATCGTCCATATCTCTGTAATTGTTTACTATAAGCACATTGGCGGCAAGGAGGCCTGTGGCAACAGAGGTGGCAATCAGAGTGGCTATATTTTCCCATCCCCCTGTTTGCAGATGGCAGGTAAGTGTTACAGGTACTATGCCAAAGAATACGACCACTGCCACATCGCCAAGCCCGTGGTGCGACAAGGGGTAGGGGCCTGCGCTGTAAGCAATGGCAAACAGCAAGATGGTGCAACCTACGGGGAGCAACCACAAACCGCCATAAAGCAGCAATGAACAGCCGATTATCGCTGCCATGCATAGTGTTATAAGGGTGGCGCATAACATTGCGCGTGGTGTGATGTCGCCCTCGGTTACTCCACGGCGGAATCCCTCGCGCCCTTTGCGGTCTATTCCGTTCTTGTAATCGAAGTATTCGTTAGCGAAATTCGATGCTATCTGTGCCGAAACGGCAAACATAAGGCAAAGCAGTGCCGGCACCCAATGGAAGGAGCCTTGCCACAAAGCAGAGGCGCAACCTGTAATCACGCCTGCAACGCTCACAGGGAGGGTGCGCAAGCGCATCGCTTCAATCCATTTCCTTATCATACAGGCTGTTTACTTAATTCCAACATACATGCGGCATATACCAAATGTAAAGGCTTTGTGCTTTACTTGGGCAAAACCGGCTTCGCGCATCATGGCTATGAACTTGTCGGGGGCAGGGAAGTGCAGTACCGAGGCGGGCAGATATTCGTATGCACCACGGTTGCCCGATACCATACCACCTATGGCGGGGAGTATGTTCAGGAAATATAGTTTGTAGCACCAACGAATAAATGGGTTTGTAGGCACGGATAGTTCAAGAATTACCAATTTGCCACCCGGTTTAAGCACGCGACACATCTCACGCAGCCCAAGCTCGAGGTGCTCAAAATTGCGCACGCCAAATCCCACCGATACGCGGTGAAATGTGTTGTCGGCATAGGTCAGGGCCTCGCAATCGCCGGCCTCCAATGTGGCTTGCAACCCTGCTGCCTTAATCTTTTCGCGCCCCACCTTCATCATACCCTCTGACAGGTCTATGCCGGTGATGCAGCTTCCTTCGGCAGCCTTTTTTGCTATTTCAATAGTGAAATCGCCTGTGCCACATGCTACATCGAGTATTGTAAGCGGCTCTTCGCTGTCCACAATCTCGCGTACAGCCTTCTTGCGCCATCCCTTATCTATATTAAGAGAAAGTATGTGGTTCAGTTTGTCGTAATCGGGGGCTATCTTGTCGAAAAGTTTCTCTATATACTCCTTCTTTGCCATGCGATATCGTCTTATTTTGATTGTTTGAATTTTAGGATATAAAGCAATAGAATTACATTCATGAGCAGTGCGTAAATTATTGCAGGAATAGCAATTTCGCCACTGTTGAATATAAAAGGAGAGGTTGCTATGGCTATGGCTTGCGCTGCATTTTGCATTCCCACTTCAATCACAATGGTGCGGCGTATTGCACTTGTGAGCCTGCCAATGCGCGCCAATATGGAGCTGCCAAGCATACTTGCTACGATGAGCATGCCGCAAGCAGTGCCCGTGAGTGCGAAGTTGTCTATGATTTCCTGCGTGTATTGCAGAAAAAATAATAAAGCCAGCAGCATGAGTGCGGGGAAAGCAATTTTGTTAAGCGCATTGGCTGTTTTAACTGCCGGCCCGGGATATTTCCAGCGGAAGAGCCAACCTGCCAATAGGGGGACAAACAATAGTACAATATTCTGTATAAGCAGCCTTGCCACAGGTAGTTCTATTGTTATCTCTGTATTGTGTGCAACAAACCGCGATGTCAGTTCCATTATCAAAGGAAGGGTAAAAAGGGTGATGATACTGCTTATTGCGGTGAGTGTAACAGATAGGGCAACATCGCCCTTTGCCAACATTGAAAACACGTTTGAGGAGCTGCCGCCCGGGCAACAAGCTATCAGAACCAATCCCATAAAATAGGCAGATGGCATATTAAGCAACCAAGCAATTACAAACGCAAATGCGGGCAAGATTATTATCTGCCCCGTCATCCCAAGAATAACAGCCTTGGGGTGGAGTGCTACATTTATAAATGCATTTTTATTGAGCTCGGTTCCTAATAGAAACATAAGCGCAATAAGAATGGGCATAACAATCCATATTGTATTCATTTATAAAACTACTTGCAATGTGAGTAAATTCAACAATCCTACCACTTCTTGTGAATCTTGGCATTTGCTTTTTCCTTTAATGAACATATATCTTTTGACCATTTGATATATATATTCCTTTCCGAGAAACAGAGTTTATTCTGCGTCCTGTCAGGTCATAGATCTCGTTGTCATTAATATCGTTATGAATCTCATCGATTGAGGTGCTGTTTCCCCCGTCAATGATTATATGCCATCCGTTGCTCTTATCTGCACTTGTTAACTTCGCAATTGGAAGATATGCTTTATGGCTGTTATTCAAAAAGGCGTTGTTATCCGATAGGTTCATTTTGGCTTTATAGAAACCGATAAGGCCGTTTGATTCGGAAAGAACAAATGCCTCTGAATAGACAATCTCTTTTGCAGTGGAGCCTTCAAGGATGTTTGTATCATAAGTGGCCGATGATTCTGTTATTGTAAAATCATAGCTCTTGCCATTCCCTACGGCCTCTTTTGAATATAATACAACACCGGTTAATGCAGGTATTACATTGTCGGTAATTGCTGTGAGTGTAATATAATCTTCATTGACGTTCTCTTTTTCTATATAATAGGCTGTAACACCGATAGGGATTTCCAAAGCCACAGGGGCATACATGGTGGCCCAGCCTTTCTTTCCTATTTCAACAGGCAATTCAGTAATCTCCTCTACGGCCCATTTATAACCATCATTGGTTGGGAGGCCGGCATCCTGAGTGCCGCTATCAGCCTCGTCGGCGTTACCATAAATATATCTTATGCCATTACCATAATCATTCATGCCACCAAGAGATATATAGTAAACGCCGGCAGAGGGTATAACTTCGGTTGTTACCGGTGATGTTGTTATATCGCTCAGGGTTACATTGTAAATGCTTGCTGTTTGAGAGATTCCTACATATTGTCCCTGTGTATATGAAAGTAAAGACGATTGGTTGTAATAGAAGATGTCGTTCTTTCCATCCATCACAAGGCGGTTGCCGTTGCTTGCATTAACTTCCGAGGAGAGGTATTTTCCGCCACCGATGCATTTGAATCTATAATAGCCGGTTGTTAATACGCTTTCTTCAGTGCCGTTTATTATTGCTCTTACCGCTGCCATGATGCTTTCTTCTACATCAACATCTTTAACAGGAATCAAGGTTAGCGGGCTACCGCCATCATTCATAAAATCCTTGTTGTTGTTATCGTACCACCAGCGTACCGGGCTCCCGCTTGCCGATGGTGTACCGCAACCGCTTGAAAGGAGTGCATCGGTGCCGTTTACAGTTGCCATTAAAACATAATAGCCACTGTGTGCAGTGTTCTCCTCAATTCTTATAGGTAATGCTTCTGTTGTACTCAACACATTTGTTTTGGCATTATTCCCGGCCTCGGCTGAACCTGCTGTTATAAATTTTCCGGTTGCAGCGTGGAACAAATATCTGTTACCATCATCAGCTGTGATTAGGTACCATATAATATCAACTTCGGGTGATGTACTTGTAAAATGTGAATTGCCATAGCTACCCAATGTTACATCGGCAAGCTTTGCCTCGGCGGGATAGCTTGTGTGATATGCAAGATAGCCACGTCCGTTCTGCTGCCAATGGATTTTATATGTGCCATCGGGGAATATCCCATCCTGTGCAAAATGTGCTGTGTATGCTATATCCGATGTTGCAGTAAAGGTGTATGGGTTTTCATCGCTCACCATATCTTCGCCATCATACCAACCGCAGAAACTGTAACCGCTGTTTGAATTTGCCGCAAGCGTAATATTGGTGCCTTTGGTAACTTTTTTTGTGTTTGTGGACTCTCCGTTGATTGTAACAGAGCCCCCCTCGCTTGCACTTACGGAGATATCGACATTTTCTATAACATCTACAATAATATCATATACAATACCCTTGTCAAGTGTTGCTGTTCCATTGACAGGAAAAATCTTCCACGCATTGGTGTATATCATTCTTATATGTGATTCGCCTGCAGGAGCATCATCGGGAACTGTAATCGTGTGTGTAATATTCATTACATAGTCGTAGTTTCCATAGACGTTGTGGGCTGGCGGATAATCGCCCCAAGTCTGTACTGCTGTTTCTTGAAATATGCAGTCTTGGTCAAAGTCTGTGAAGAGTGATGCATGGTTGTATCGCATATCCTCATGTGCAATAGTAGCGTCTCCTGCCCCTAATGAATTAGCTACAAGGTTCATGGTGAACGATTCGCCTTTCTCTATTTGTACTTTGCCGGGGACCACTACAAGCAATTGTTCGGGATGCTCATATGCCGAGTAGCTGATATTTGTGTCGCCACCTGTTGTTGTTATTGATGTAAGGTAGTTGTTGGTGTATGTTGTGCCTGTTGGAGTGGAATACCCGATAGTTGTATTCTCTTTCTCGAAGTTTGCAACAAATTCGCTATTTGCAGTAATTGTTACATTCGTTGTGGCTTCATTGCTTATAGTATTTGCACCGTTTGTCCAATTTACGAATCTGTAACCCGTGTTTGCAACTGCATATAGTGTAACCGATGTGCCACTTGTTACGGTAGCCGATGTCGATGATTGGCTTGCGCCGGTACTTATTTGGGCAGTTCCGCCTTCGGCCGGGTTTGCTCTGGTGGTTACGATGTATTGTGCAGATTCAGGTGTTGAACCGCCACCGGTGATATTGAAACCTCCTCCGTTCTTGGGAGACAGTGTAGTCAATGTGTATGCTACGCCGCCAACCTCTTCCACGCGGATTATACCTCCACGCATTGAACGTGTTGCAGTTTTGAAGTCAATATTGATGTTTTCCACATTTACATTAGGCAGTGTTACGACCATGCTGCCATCCTGCGCGGGAACATTGTCGGCAAGTATATGGTTAAAAGTCTTGCCATAGTCTGCTGACATTGTTATGCGGAGACGGCTGTCTTCTGTAAAATAGTCGTTGTTCACTCCCCATATTATTGTTACTTGCTCACCAGCCGAATAACTGTCTTTTGCAGGCGACATCGAAGCGTTAAATGCTGTTCCGCCAACAATCTGCACTGTTGCATCCCACACTGCATAATTACTGTAAAAAGGATTGGCAGTTAAATAGTCATACTCCATGGATGCAGGTACGTCGTTCACCAGAATGGCAATATTGTATGAACCGGCATTCATTGCGGGAATGTTTGTGCCGTCTTGCTCATAATAAAAATCGTTATAGAATATGTCTGCAGTAAATTGGGGCCTATAATCAATGATATTGTTTTTCTGTGGTATCATTGATGCGAAATGTGGCATAACACCCCCTTCTATGATGTTTCCTACTGTTGAACTGCTACATCCTATTGCCGAATATGTAAGAATGTCCTTGTCGGCATCATTTACATATACAGGTATTGCCATACAAGCACCTTGCGGTATCTTGTAAACATCGTTCATACTCTCATTGAGAAAAACAGGGGTATTATTGCTTACTTTTATTGCGTTATTTGCACTTCCGGCCCCTTTCTCTACAGCAAGTTCTCGTATCATCTTTATTGAGGGATATGAGAAAAAATCATCACCGCCACTATCCATAAGACTTCCTTCACCTGTTGTTGTGTGGGGAGCGCCGAACATGTGTCCAAGTTCGTGTGCTACAACCCATTTGTCGGTCTTTGAGTATCCGCTTCCCTTGGCAATGCTGCTATATACTCCGCCTTCGGCCGATAGGCCGCTGTTTTCAAGCTCAACCCCACGGTGATGTACCCACATACCTACATCGTAGGAATCTTCTCCTATCAAGTCGTTTGTGTTTGAAGTACCATTGGATTGCAAAGTATATATAAATGATTCGCTATCCTCATTTGGAAAATAGTCGGACTTTACAAGGCGCTGGTCTTCAATCACATTGAAGCAGAAACCCAATGGAACGAACATCTCATTAACAAACTTCTCACACTCTCTCCAAAATTGCAAGACATTGTTATAGTCTTCATTCAGGTCCTCGACATAAGCCGAGTGGGTTACAGGAATAGCAAGACGATAGTAGCGTAGTGTATTATCACTCGGGATACTGTTTGATGACGCGGCACGAACATTTGCCGTCTCAAAACTTTGCGCTACAATGTTAGATAACGAAAGGAAAATAAACGCAAAAATGGTAGTTATAGTTCTCATATTTTATATGTATTAATGTAGCAAAAGTAGTTAAAATTTTGTGATTATTAATGAAATCTAAATCAAATTCCTACAATTAGCGTTTCTGCATACGAAAAAGGGAAGTAAGCATCGCTTACTTCCCTTTCTGTGATCCCGGCAGGAGTCTTTACTAATTTATACCTAAAAAGTTGAGTAAACACTTGACTGTCAATGATGTTGTATTTGCTGATAGTAGCAATATTTCAAATATCAATTATCATCATTTTTACTTGGTTTGCAACTTGGTTTGCACCTTTGTTAGTTGGTTTGCAAGTTTGTTAGACAAAGATAGCAAATTTGGGTAACATATACAAATTCCCACCCACCTTTATAGCGTCTTGGGAGCGAAAATTTTCGCTTTCAAGACGCTTTTTTTTACACTTTTTTAGGTTCACAATACAGAAAATGACATTTATGCCTAAGGACTTTTATGACCTTTTTGCCCCCTCTACTTTTGTACTGAACAAACTCACTAACGAACATTTCTAATCCTTATTAAGGTTCACAGTTGTTTAATGTTTTTAAAAACTTTTTACAAAACATTATCAACAAATCTTATGAGAACAAAGAAATTTAGTGCAGAGCAGTGTGAATATTTTTCAAAGGTTTTCCCTGTAATGAGCAACACCGAAGTCGCACAGCTTTTGAACGTGAGTGTAACAACAGTAAAGAACTATGCAGATATAATGGAGCTGAAGAAAGACCCGGCATATCTTTCAAGTGTAAGAAAACAAGTATCAATTAAAGGTCATTTAGTACGATGGACATTATCGAGAACAAAACAAAATGGCTCCGCAGCCTCAAGCGTGGAGAAACGAAAGTAGGTCGTTTGGCATCATCAAAAGAGTGTACCACAATGTCAGTCCTGATATATAGGTGGAACATTGACGAGGGGGCAAGCAAAGGCATACGCATATCTGCTTCATACGATAGGCGCAACTGCCTTGTTACCATTACCGGCAATGTGATAGACAGTTATAAGGAGTTACGACAAAAAGCGATGAAAGCCTATGCTGAAGCCGAGTGAACTGGAACTATTGGCCGACAAGATAGCCAAAAAGCTCCACCGTCTCAATGATGAAGTGCTTTCTGTTGCTGAAGTCGCAAGAATGCTCGACAAGACAGAGGGAGCAGTGAAAAAGATGTGTTACAGGGGGCAGTTGCCACACCGTAAACAGCAGAAGTCATATTACTTCAGCAAGAAAGAGATAACAGAATTTATTCTATCTAATGAATAAACTATAAACTTTCCTTTTTCAAAGTCCACCCACAGCCTGCTGTGAAGCCCACTGTGAGTGGCATTTTTTCAACTCTCAAATTACAGGACAATGGAAGAAAAACAAATAGCATTGAAAGCCTCATTATGCAACCGCCTATCGCAAATGGTACTCGACCATAATCTACCTGTGAATATCGTTGTCGGTGAGAATCTGACCTATCTGCGTACAGTAACATTGACATATCACCTGCGCGATGAAATGCTTGTGGAGTGGCTTATCTACCGTGTAACTGAAGATGACGAGTATGCAGTATGATACAGGCAACCGACCTTTACAAAGCGACACGCGACGGTTTAGACATCATTCTCCGCTACTATCCACAAGCTGCTGATGTTGTCGGAACAAAGAACAAATTCAGGGCGAGGCAGAACGAAAAGACTGCTTCGGCCTGCTTGCACTATTCCGGCGGAGTGTGGAAAGTGGTAGATTTTGGCGATGACGGGCACGGTTTGTCGCCTATTGATATATGTATGAAAGAGGAAGGCATCACCCACTTTTACGAAGCGGTGTTGCACCTTGCAGGTATCTTCGGCATAAACGAAGAACTAACCCCCTCAATCAACAAGCCACGCATCGAGAAACGCCCGGCAACGAGCGAAGAGAAAGAGGGAACACGCATATTCTCCCTTTTGGAGTCCATACCCGAAGAACATCTTAAAGTCCTCGGCCCGAAAGTACGGGCAGAACACGCAGAGGCTCTTAATTGGTACGAGGCAGAATATGTAGGCTATGTAAAGAACAGGGAAGTAACACTCAAATATAGCACAGAGAACTATCCTATATTTATGCGTGAATGCCGTACAGACGACGGCAAGGTATTCTACAAGATATACGAACCTCTCAACCCCGAAAAGCAGTGGCGTTTCTCATACACTCCCGAAGGAGTAAAGCCCAAAGACTATATCAACGGCCTGCGCGAGTTGCAGGAGCAGTTCGGCAAGCTCAACAGTTGCGATGATGAAGAAGAGGGCGAACAACGGGAAAGAAAGCTCGAAGAGATATTTATATGCAGTGGAGAGCGCGACGCTCTTTGCTTAAAGTCTATGGGCTACATTCCTATATGGTTCAACTCCGAGACATACACCCTCACAGAGTCCGAGGTTGCCAAACTCTACCGCTATGCCGATACCATATACAACATTCCCGACATCGACGCTACAGGGCGTAAGAAAGGTGCAGAATTGGCACTGCGCCATATTGACATATATACTGTGTGGCTCCCCGAATGGCTCTCCACCTATCGCGACAATCGCGGTAAGCCTCGCAAGGATCTCCGCGATTGGCAAGAACTTCGCCGTGATGTTGCCGATTTCCGCGACCTCATTAAAATGGCGATGCCTGCAAAATTCTGGGTAGAGACAATCAATGAAAAATCGTGCAAGAGAGAACTTACCATATCGGCAGTACGCCTTTATTACTTCTTGCAGTTGAACGGTTTTCGTACACTGCGCGATGCCAATGCAGCCAATACCCGGTACATACAGGTTACAGGCAACATAGTAAAGCAGATAAAGGCGAAAGATGTACGCCGTTTCGTGCGCGAATGGGCTGAAGAACGCTGTTTGGCAGAGAATATCCGAAACCTCATTGTAAACTCAATGAAGTTTTCGGAAACCTCTCTTGAAAACCTCCGCGAGGTGGAATTGGACTTTACCACCTTCACCCCCACAACACAGCTCTTCTTCTTTACCCGTAAATCAATCGAGGTAACACCTTCAGAGATTATAGTGCATCAAAAGGGCGATACATCTTTTCAGCACTATGTTTGGGAAGATAATGTTCTGCCTTATGAGTTCACCGTTATGCCCGATATGTTCAGCATCACACGCTCCGAGCAAGGGGGCAAGCCACACTTCGACATCGAGGTGCTGGAGTCCGGCAAAAGCTGCCTATGCGGTTACGTTATCAATTCAAGCCGTATCTATTGGCGTAAGGAAATGGAGTACCGCTTCGGCGAAGACAGGGAAGCAGCAGCCGAGTATGCAGCCACCCACCGCTTTTGCATCGACGGCGAGGGATTGACACCCACAGAGATAGCCGAGCAGAAGCAGAACCTTATAAACAAGATATTCGCTATCGGCTATATGCTCCACCGCTACAAATCACCCTCGCGTGCGTGGGCTCCGCAGGCAATGGATAACAAGATAGGCGAAAACGGAGAATGTAACGGCCGAAGCGGAAAATCATTCCTCTTCAAGGCTCTCTCTATGTTTATGCGTACAGTCAAGTTATCGGGAAGAAACCCAAAACTGATGGATAACCCCCACGTTTTCGACCAAGTGAACATACACACCGATTTTGTGCTTGTCGATGACTGCGCCCAATACCTCTCTATGGGGCTGTTCTATGACATCATCACAAGCGATATGACGGTGAACCCGAAGAACAATCAAAGTTACAGCATACCCTTTGAGCAAAGCCCCAAGTTTGGTTTTACCACCAATTATGTACCGCTGGACTTTGACAGCTCCACCGAGGCACGTATGCTCTATATGGTCTATAGCGACTATTACCACCAGCTCACCGAGACAAACGACTACCTCGAAACACGCTCCATACGCGATGATTTCGGGCGCGACCTCTTTACACACGATTACAGCCCGGCAGATTGGAACGCTGATATAAATTTCCTTATGCAGTGCCTTCGCTTTTACCTCTCCCTATGCCGGGAGAATATCAAGATATTGCCCCCAATGGATAATATCTTGTTACGCAAATACAGACAAGACATCGGAAATAACTTTGAAGATTGGGCTAACGGTTATTTTGCTGAAGACGGCGACAAACTCGACAAACTGCTTATACGCCGTGAGGTGTTCGATGACTACCGCAAGTATGCCAACGTAACCAACCTCACAATGCAGCGTTTTACGCAGAAACTGCACTCTTTCTGCCACCTTTGCCCCTATATCGACACGCTCAACCCTGACGAGCTTTGCAACAATCAAAAGCGCATATCAAGGCGTGTTGAGGGCAATTTCGTGGATATGATATTCGTGCAGACAAAGAGATACAAAGAGAAGAAAAATGACCCTAACGAATTTATACCCGATGAACAATTCCTTTAGAAACGAAACAGTACGCACTCTTGTGCAGTCCTACACCGTTGCACAGTTCAACGAAAAGTATCTTGCCGACAAAGAATTCCGCAAGTTTGCAAGGAAGGTATATGCCTACTTTGACAATATGCGACACGGCACACGCCTTCGGCTCACCGCCTATCAAGGTCGCAAATTGGAGTGGGTACTGCTCACCTATGTGGCCTTCTATTTTGAAGGGGCACATTGGCTGGAGTTCTTTATATCCGATGACTACAACACCATTGTACGGCGCAACATCGCTCCCGAAGATTTCGACAGGGAAGTAGAGCAATGGCTTAATTGGAAAAAGGAACATCAGCATTAAATCCTCTTCTACCACTCACTGCTGTATGGCATTTGCCGTGCAGCATTTTTTTTGTGCCGTAAGCAAAGGCAACATCTTTCAATTTTACCTCTTCTTATTTCCGTACTAATCTTTTGTATCTTTGTATCAAAGCAAAAGAAAGAAGATATAACTTCTTAATAATAAAGGAGAAATTCACAGATACAATCTTGATACAATCCCGATACAATTTTCTTCATTCCTGCTTTTGTATCACCTTGCATACCTCTTCATCGTTTTGTATCACAGTGCAAATCTAACTTGTATCACATTTGTATCGACCGCAAGTACTTGTTATAAAGTATGTTATGCCGATTTTAATACAAAGATACAGCGATACAAACTTTTTGTGTCTTTATGCCACCTGCCTTGTTTCACTCTCCACTCTTTGCTCTTTCATCTTTGCTCTTTTCCCCTTTCCCCACAGTGATACTCTGCTTTGACTTTTTCGTGTGCGAAGGTAGGGCAAGAGGCAACAGCACAAGGACACAGCGAGTTTACACCAAAAATCTCCACTCCTGCCGGGTAGTATTTACAGCAGTTCCTGCCTTTCGTATAAATCCTTGTTGCTCTTGTTGCCTTTGACCTTGCCCTGTTGCTTGCACATAAAAAGTTTCAAAAAACAGAGTATTCACATTTAGTTTCAAGGTTATGGAAAATATCAATGCTTCGCAGAAGAGAGTACGCCCTGAAGATTGGGCAGATGTGGTAAAAGAACACGAGTATGATTACACAAGCGGTAATCCTGCTGTATATGTCGGCACATATTACAAGTACAATAATGGTTCGCTTTACGGAATGTGGGTTGATTTGACCTCGTTCTTTGATTACGATGAATTTATAGAGTTCTGCTATTTGCTCCACATTGATGAAGAAGATCCGGAATTTATGTATCAGGATTATGAGAATTTCTCTTCAGAATGGTATTCTGAAAGTTGCTTTGATGAAGTTACTTTCGACAAGATTATAGAGTACGGCAATATGGACGAAAAGGATAGAAAGTTGTTCGATGCCTTTACAGAGCATTACGGCAGTGGCTACACGCTGGAAGATGCCAAAGAGCGTTTTCAAGGTGAGTGGGATAGCGAAGAGGAATTTGCCGAACACCTCGTTGATGATTGTTACGGCGATATGCCCGAATTTGCCCGTCGCTATTTCGATATGGAGCAGTTCGCACGCGATTTATTCAATTTCGATTACACGTTCATTGACGGATATGTATTCTCTGATTATTAAGCACTCCTGCAAAGGCCCTCGAAAGAGGGCTTTTTTTTGTTCGTGTATTCCTTGCCAAAGGTCTTTTTAAGTACAGCCAGCACCCCTTAACTTCGTATCAAAATAGAAACGATATGAGCCAATACACCATTTATCTTGATTTAGAGCCATACCTCGCACAGTGGTTCATACACGAGCAAGGCGGTGAGCACCCCGTAACCCTTACACGAGGCAGTGCCGAGAGTGATATTTTGGAGCTGTTCTTAAAGCCCCAGCCCTCTGCAATACCTGCACGCCCGGCTCCCACCGACACGCAGATATTTATACCCACGTTCAAACATAAAGATGTGAGAACATATAACTACCTGCCACCACGTGCCACCCTCGCACTGAAAAAGACCATACGCACCCGTTTTGTTATCCAGTTGTGGAACGACCTCTACAAGTTCGAGAATATAGGCAAGCGAAACGATGAACTCATTTACGCTTGGATGGAAGCGCACGGCATAGAACTTAACGAAACGAATTGGTGTGCTATCTCAAAAATCTATTACCGCAAGAGAAAATCATATCTTACCGTAAAAAATCGTATGAATTAAGAAACATATTGCATTTTATTTCGAGTTTATTTAATCGCTGTTTTTGAGTAGATTTAATTTCAAAGATTGCAGGTAATAGTGGACTATTTCCAAAAGCATTGAAATTGAAGATGGCAAAAACAGCATTAAAGAGACCGAAACCAATTTTTCATTTGATTACTTAACTTTTTTAATAAAATAAATATGTTTCTTTTTACTACTTCAAACGCCTTTTGTCCTAAAATGATTTTTGTTGAATTTGTTGCCGTATGAAAGTTTCCCTGCCCTCAATCACCAAAATTGCATATCTCCCCTGTTCCGAGTTATCGCCCGACATCGTTTTCCGCTACAAGGTAAAAATGCCTGTTGCAGTCTATGCAGGTACAACACCTATCACTTTTTACGGAACACCTTCCTGTGATACTGTTTCAGAGTACGAGAACAAAGGTCGCCTTGAAAAAGCCACTCTCAAATTCTCCACTCTCGACGAGCTGCCTACTGCCTTTCCTATCGCTTTCGTGGTTACTACGGCTAATGGTCGCTCATATCTCATAGGTGCTATGGAGCGACCATTTCCCGTAGTGAAGATTGAGAGTACCACCGGCGCACCGGACGGCGATACTGCAACAGACAAGGTTACAGTTACCTTTTCTGCTCCTAAAGCACTCGTTCCGTGTGTCGTATAGATTATGCTTTTACTGGTTGTGCTGAATATCGAGCGTCTATATACTTACAGCCAATTACGCCGCCGACAAGACTTATGGCAAATGCACCTACCCATGGAATAATTGTTTTTAATACATCACGTTTGCATTTACGGTCATACTGATAATCGTTTTTCGGAGTCATATCTGCTGTCTCTGTATAATTGCTTGTGCTTTTACAATCGAAGTTTACATTCGCTTGTGCGTTTAAATTACTTCTCTTTTCCATAATTATTAAATTTTTTATAAGTCTTATCACAAATAAGATGCCAAAGGACAATTTACTTTCTCTTGGTTATAACAATCTGCCTTTTTGTCCATAATACTGTCAAGAATGGCATATTTCTTCGTCTTTTATACCCCTTTATTATATATATACTTTCGTGGCAAAGCAAAACAATAAGCAATGCCACAGAAAAATTATCACCTACACCTGAAAGGCGTTGTCGGAGGCTATGACTTCGACAGCTCCTATGTGGATTTCATTCTCGGCAAGCACAAGGACGAGCAGGTCAATGTGCTTATCGACAGTCTTGGCGGTTCTGTCAGTACCGCACTATCAATAGCAGCCGCATTTTCCAATCACGGAAATGTGGCAGTTCACTATGTCGGAATGAACGCATCGGCAGCTACCATTGCCTCGCTCGGAGCGAAGCAGGTAACAATCGACTGCAATGCAATGTACCTCGTGCATAAATGTTCGGCAGAGTTCTTCAAATGGGATAACCTCAATGCCGATGACCTCGACGCACTCATTGCACAGTGCAAGCAGATGAAGAACGACCTTGACAAACTCGACGGCAACATCGCTTCGATGTATGCCGGCAGATGCAAGAAAAGCAGCGAAGAGTTGCTTGCCCTCATGAAGGTCGGCGGTTGGCTCACTGCACAAGAGGCAAAGGAATGGGGCTTCGTCGATGAAATCACCAACAGCAAGGAAGATGCAGCCCCTGTGCTTACCGATGCCGTAGCAAGCGCAATGGCCGACGCAGGCATACCCATTCCTAACATCGCAGTTCCCGACACCGCAAACTCCTTCCTCGCTTTCCTCAAAGGTCTGTTCCGCAACAACAGTAACAGCAATACTTCCAACAACTCAAAACCCGATAACAAAATGAAGATTACAGCAACACATCTATGCGATGCGCTCGGCATTGAGAGCATCGAGGCGGAGGATAACAAAGTTACCCTTACCGCAGAGCAGGCGCAGAGTATTGACAACGCACTTGCAGAGAGAGAGAACACAATCTCCACGCTAAAGGCAGAGGTCGAGACTCTGAAGCAGAAGCCTGCCGACAGCACCAGCACCATTGTCGATGACAAGACAAAGGGCGGTGAGAAGAACGAGGCAGAAGAGTTTGCCGACACGGTGAACGAGGCCATCAAACTATTCAACTCAATCTAACACAACCAAGAAAAACTATACTATTATGGCAGGAAAACTGATTTTCACTCTTGATGACTACCAAAAGGCAGCAATCAAGTACCGCAAGCAGCTCCTTATGCTCCCGATTATCGGCATACAGGACACGTTGCAGTTTATGACGCCCCGCCCCGGCATACGCTACAAGGAGAATGTGGGCGACATCAATGCAAAGGCACAATTCGCACCCTACAAGCCTACACGCCGTACCAATGTGGATTTAACGCTGAACTTCCGCACGCTGGAGACATTCTTCGGCAATGTGGCAGCAGACTTCGAGCCCAACACCGCAATATCCACCCTTCTTGGTACAGGTGCAACAAAGGGCGACGGACAGATGAAGACACCCACAGCACTGCACGTACTCGCACAGGTGGCAAAGAGCCTTTCCGAACACCTCAACGACGCTATTTGGAGCGCAAAGCGCAATGCCAACGGCGACACCACAATGGACCTGTTCGACGGTTTCGACACTATCACCGCAAAGGAGATTGCATCGGGTGCCATTGCAAAGGAAGAGGGCAATTATATGAAGCTGACAGAGGACATCACAAAGGCAAATGCCGTTGATGTTGCGAAAGAGATACTTTTCTCTCTCGACCCCCGTCTGCGTAAGGAAGATTGCTACCTCTTCTGCTCACAGGACTTTGTGGATAAGTACAACGAGGCTTACCAAGTGTCGCACGCAGGCATTATTTACAACAAGGAGTACGGACAGATTTCCGTTGAGGGTTCGGCAGGAAAACTGAAGCTCGTACCGCTTTACAACAAGGCAGACTCCAAGTACTTGCACATTTGCCCGAAGGCCAATATGCTCGTAGGTTTCGACCAGATGGGCGACATCGAGAGCATTCTTGTCAAGGAGTATGCTCCTTTCGTGCTTACCTACATTGCCACAATGTTCTTCGGTGTGCAGTTCGAGAGCATAGACAAACGCCGTCTTAAGGTCGTTGAACTCAATTCGGCACAGTAATAACCGCTAATACCTATAATTATGGCAAATTGCAATAACATACAGGCATCGCTGGCGTGGTGTCAGGGCACACCCGAATTGCCCGGCATACGCCGTCGTGCTTACTACACATCGAAAGGCAATATCGTGAAGTGGCCGCAGTTGCAGCACTATGTAAATGGTCGCCTTGTGTCGGCTATCCTCAATGGCAGTTTTGAATTGTTGGCGGAGCAGAAATGGAAGTACATTGACATTCTGCCCGACAAATCACAGCTCACAAGCGACCCGCAGGGAGAAGTTCCCTCGCAGACACAGCTCAACAAACTTACGCTTGTTCACCCGGCTGTCGGTGAAGAGGCATCGGCAGCAGCAGCCTACATCAACAATAACGACATCGTTTTTGTAGTGCAGGATATGAAAGGCAAGTGGCGTGTCGTAGGCAGTGAGAAGTGGCCTACCAAAGCCACCGTAGCGCAGGATGTGGGGCAAGGTGCTACAGGTACTACCTCTACCACCATTACCGCAGAGGCTACCGATGAATGCCCTGCACCTTTCTATCGCGGTACACTTGAGACAGAGGACGGAAGCATTGTATGCGACAGCACCGACGACGAGAATATCATTGACGGCTAACACTTTCATCTTTCAACTCACAGCTACTTATGCAGGACACCGGGAACACCATAACGGATATAGGTGCTATCCTTGACGACATCGAGGTAACACCTATTGAAGTGGGTGAACTCGGTGTTTCCGTAGGGAAGCAGACAAAGGACATCTTTGCCGAACAGCAGCGCAGGGGCTGGGATAAATCGGTAGAGGCACGTTGTGATTTTACGCAGAAGATACGCCTTACCCGTCGTGGCGGTGTATTCTTCATTTCGATATGGCAGAAGTCTATCTTCGGGCGTACACTCACCGAGATAAAGGCCGATGACAGTATGGTGCAGTTCTTTGCCGACAACACAGCCGAACTCATACGGCAGATAGTCGGTAAACACCTATGCAAAGGCTGTTGGGCTATCTGCACGGCACCGAAGCGCAGACACCTTACAAAGAACTTTGCCACACGGATAAGCGAGGAAATTGCCCGGCAGTTGAAGATACCCTTTTACGAAGATGTAGCCTTTTGCAAGAACAAACAGCGTATCAATGCCGAATACACCCTTAACATACTGCCCCAAGAGCCAAACATAATAGTCTTTGACGATTTTGTTACCACAGGCTCCACTATTGGCAGTATGTACCGCCTTTTGTCGCAGTACGATAAGAACATTCTATTTTTCACAGGAATAAACAACAAACTATGACTATTGACCACGATTTTACCGAGAAGATACAGCAGTGGCTCGACACACCGCACGAAGAGCGCGATTATGAGCAAGGTGCATTGTACCTCCTGAAGCTCAACGGCAATCAGATAATGTACCGCAACCTGATGGCTAACCCACGAGGCAAGGCCGAGTTCATCGAATACCACCTTCGCAAGCATTTCAATTTCCGAGTAAAGGAATTGACACATACGCAGGTCGCCCAAATGCAGAAGCAGGTTGAGCAGATAGAGAAGAAACATTACTCATTCGCAGAGGATAATCCTGCAAAGGAGTTCAAGCAGGGCAAACGTGCCGACCACGATACTCTGCCGGAAGAGATACAGGCCTTATACGTTGAGAACCTTTCCATTCTACAGCGTATGCGCGAGGTACACTTGCGTTTGCGTACACTCTCCACAGCGGACTCTCCTTGCCCGGACTCCGAGCGTTACCCATTCCTTAAAGAACTTATTGAATTGGATAAGAAGATACACGCAAATTGGGAGCAGTACGACCATTATGTTGCCGAGAGTACCGAAGAGCCTGTAAAGGTTGAAGAGAAACCGGCACGAAAGAAACGCACGAAGAAAACAAATAGTTGATTTCTCCTTTCTCATTTCTCCTTTCTCATTTTATGAAACGCAATACCTCTATAAACGACATCTTGAAGCCATTGGGAGATAAGCCATACCAAGCCTACCTCTCAAATGTGTTGCAGGTTGCAGACATTTTGGAATGGATTTTAGAGCAGGTAGGAACAGCCGAGGTATGGCAAACATCGTTTTCCATTTCGGAAGAGTTCCTGCGTCGCCTCTTCTTCATCGAGAAGAGTGGACGGGTGAAGCGATTTAATCTCGTACTCGACCACAAGGCGACAAACAAGACACTCAAATTGTGGGCTTTCATTACACAGGTTATTGAGCGTACATACCTTGCCGACAATCACAGCAAGATACTTCTTGTTCGCTCCGACGCTGGCGACACCGTTTCCGTCGTTACCTCGCAGAACTTGACACGAGGCAATCGCTCCGAGTCTGCTTTCATCACCACAGACAAGGAAATCTTTGCCACACTCCACGCACAGGTGCAGGAGTTGATAAAAGGCCACAGCGTACCACTGAATGATTTATTCACCAACAAAATTGCAGAGCAATGACCTACACAGAAGAACAGCTTACACAGATAGAGAAATTCGCCAGCATATACCTCAAAATATCGGATATGGCTGTAATCCTTGACTTGCCTGCCGAACAGCTACGCGAGGATATCGCACGCAAAGAAAGCGAAGTCAGCAAGAGGTACTATCGAGGCAAGGCAAGCAGCAAAGTGAAGCTCCTGCATCAGGAAATGCTACTCGCACAGGTGGGTAGCCCTCTTGCTATTGAGAACAGCCACAAGAATTTACTTGATATGGAGGACGACGAATAGCGAAGCAAAGCGAGCTATCGCCGACTATCACAGCATTAGTCAGCCCGACAGGATAAAAGTCTGTCGTGGCTGGGGTGCGAATAGTGATAGGAGGCAATAATGCGTGCCGGTCTATTACTAATACTTTTAACTTCGTTGAATATCGGCTGCACTCGTTGTAAAAACATAAGCAAGCTTTGTTTTCACTCGTTGGCACGATATTTCCCTTTTCAGCTTTCCCCTTTCCGTTTCTATATGCCTTTCCCCTCTGTTATTGACATAGCCCGAACCGACCTTTTCACAGCAGAAGAAGAGTTGCGACAGCGTTTCCCCGATGTTGTCGTCAATCGCCTTTTGCGTGTACGCGACCTCTACAACTGGTGCATCGCCAATCCCGATGCAAAGGATAGGCAGTTTGTCGAGGTCGCTATGGATAGGTACAGCATATCAAAGCCATTGGCATATTCCGACCTCTCTGTCATAAAGGCGATGTTACCGCACCTTGCACAGGCAAGCCGCGATTTCCACCGTTGGCGATACAACGAAATGATTTTGGAGACATACCAGATGGCTAAGAAACGCAAGGACACAAAGACAATGGAGAAAGCAGCTTCAAGCTATGCGAAGTTCAACCGCATTGACCTCGAAGACGAGCAGGCTGTGCCGTATGACCTCATTGTCGTTCAGCCGTTCACAGCCACCGATGACCCCTCTGTTCTTGGTATCAAGCCTATACCGAACATTCAGGAGAAGATACAGAAGATGATTGCAAAGTACCGTGCCGAGACAATCGACATTGAAGATGTGGAGTACGAAGAGGCAGACTTGGAGGAAGATGTGCTGTTTAATGGTGAAGGAGAAAGAAAAAATTAAAATCACTTTGTTATATTGTATAAACTTACTATTTTTGCAGTGTATTAACCAAATAGAGAAAATTATGGCAAGACCAATTGGAGAAACACCCGTATTATACGGAGAAGATGCCGTTCGTTTTCTCAATGAAATGGAAAACGTTAAACCGGCTTCAAACGAAGAGAAAGATCGTGTTCGTAAAGCGTATGAAATGCTGAAGAAGATAGCGACTTTCAAAATGTAATAATAAAATGCGTTTAGTAACATTAAACGAAATTAGTACAAAAGAGCCGTTCGATTGTGGAGATTCCGATTTGAACGGTTTTTTTATTGATGATGCAGCAAACTATCAAGAACAGATGCTTGCAAAAACGTATGTTCTTATAGAAGATGACGGCAAGATTATTGCATATTTTAGTTTGCTTAATGATAAGATTTCACAGACAACTACGGAAAAGAATCTTTGGCGGAAAGTGAAAGGCAAGTTTCCTCATGACAAACATATGGGAAGTTACCCGGCTGTTAAAATAGGTCGTCTTGCAGTCTCGCTTGAATATAGGGGGAAACAACTCGGAACAGGTCTTATATCTGCCGTAAAACAGATTCTTGTAAATGATGAGTCTGTTTCTGCCTGTCGTTTCCTTACTGTGGATGCCTACAAAGAAGCATTGCCATTTTATGAGAAAAACGGCTTCAAATTTTTAGTAAACAGCATAGAGGATTGCGAATTTACAGTTCCTATGTATTATGATTTGATGCAATTGAAATAAAGGAATATTCCTTCCTAACAGTGCCCGTATAGGCTTAGTCGCTATATCTGCACTATAAAAAGGATGTAGGGAGTTAATCCGGTGCTTTTCCTCCTTCGCACCTCGGTAATCCAAATATAAATTTGATTACACTCGGTTTGTCGTCGGTTCCGGTGCACACGGAACTCCTTTTTCACACAGAATCGTGTAATTGGCGAAAGCCGATACCGCTATTGCTCGGAAATATTCAAGTGCACTTGATATTCCACTCGCTTAATCGCGGTATTCACAGCCGTAGTCGCAGTGTCTTGCACGTTAAACAGTACAGTATCAAGCCCAATCCTTAGTCGATTGGGCTTGAGTCATTTTATATGCTTGTCTTTTTTTCTCGCTAAGTTGCACGCGAAATTTGCAGTGTTACTCATACACTGCAATATGTCAAAGCCAAACAAGGAGATATACTTTAACGAACCGCAACGCCTTACCCAGCTTATCGGGGCAAACACCACCGTTATTGTCGCAGGCCGTCGAACAGGAAAGACGGACAGCATTGCTGCACCTTTCGTTCTCCGTAATATGCAGCGTATGCCGGGCAGTACAGGCGGTATCGTAGTACCCACCTTCAAGCACGGACTTACAAACACTTTGCCGGGGCTTTTCGCCGCGTGGAAGCGTTGGGGATATATTCAAGGAGTACATTATGTCGTTGGTCGCAAGCCTCCCAAATCCTTTGCACGCGCAATCATCGAGCCGAGCGATTACGAACATGTTATATCGTTCTATAATGGCTCTGTGGCAGTCATTATATCACAGGACAGGCCCGGCTCTTCCAACTCGCTTACGCTCTCGTGGTTGCTTATCGACGAAGCAAAGTTCATAGATTATGAACGCCTGAAAGATGAAACACTCCCTGCCAATGGCGGTATAAAGTCCTATTTCGGCAAGCACTCCTTCAATCACTCGATAATGATATTGAGCGATATGCCACAGACACAGAAAGGCTCGTGGTTCTTGCACTACAAAGAGAAAATGGACGAAGAGCTGATAGATACAATCAAGGCCACCATATACGAGATATGGAAGACAAAGGAGCGTGTGCGTAGATTAAAGGGCGAGGGCAAGACTGTGCCGAAATATCTGAAGAGTTATCTTCGTACACTCGATACGAACCTCAACAAGATGCGTTCCGTTGCAGTCTATTACAAGGAGTACAGCAGCATAGAGAACTTGCAGTTGTTGGGCGAGAACTACATTAAGCAGATGAAGCGCGACCTTACGCCAAAAACATTCCAAACCTCTATCCTTTGTCAGAGGATCGGAATAGCGAAGGACGGCTTTTATTCATCTATGCGTGAGGGGCATAAATACAATGCCAGCGATTTTGAATACCTCGACAGCCTCGGTTATGACTTTGCCCCCGAAGCAATGGACTGCCGTGCCGACAAGGATATCAATCCCCTTGCACCTATCTGCATTGGTATGGACTACAATGCAAATATAAATTGGATAGTCGCAGGACAGCCCGAAGGTCGCAGGCTCAACATCATAAAATCCTTTTATGTGAAGTTTGAGAGGAAAATCCCGGCACTCATTGAAGAGTTCTGCAATTACTATGCACACCACCAAAATAAAACAGTGGTTTACTACTATGACACCACAGCACTTGGTGCGAACTATGCCGTCAATGAGCAGGATTTTCATTGGGTTGTCTGCCACGAGTTTGAGAAGCGAGGTTGGCAAGTGGAAGATGTCTATCTTGGCAATCCTATGCGACACGATGAAAAGTACCTTTTAATCAATCAAGGCTTTGCCGGCAAGCAGAGGCTAATGCCGTTCTTCAATCGTCAGAACAACGATGACCTTATTCTTGCCATTCAGACAGCAGGAGTTGTTCGTGGGCGCAACGGTTTCCGCAAGGACAAAGGCGGTGAGAAGTTGGACGAGACAGAAGAAAACCTGCTCGAACACCGCACAGACGGAACAGACGCATTTGATACGCTCTATATCGGAGCAGAAAAATTCCCTTACAGAGAAATGTTTCCTGTTACCGCAAGTGGGGTTATGTAGGTATCTATCGTAATTATTTGTGCCTCTCTATGTTAAGTAGGGAGGCTTTTTTGTGTTGTACAACATCTTATGTGGATTGTTTTTAACAATTTTGACCTTTGGTATAGGAGTAAAATAAATTTTATTTATTTTTGCATTTATACACTTAAAGCAAACATAATGGAACAAACACAATACAACCAGCTATTTTCATTCATTTGGAATATCGCTACAGATGTGCTTGTATATGCCTTTGAAAAAGGCGAATACAAAAAAATCATTATGCCTATGATGGTTTTACGTCGTATCGACGTTCTTCTTGAGCCTACAAAGGAGTCTCTTTTGGCACAGAAGAAAATGCTTGATGCACATAATATTTCTAATCAAGACCCAATCCTTTTCAACACCACAGGCTATCCGTTCTACAACTCTTCTCTTTTCACGATGAAGACATTGAAGAGCGAGACCGACCCCAACCGTCTGAAGATGAACTTTATTAACTATCTCAATGGTTTCAGTAAAGATGTTCAGGACATTCTCGACAAGTTTCATCTTCGCCAAATGGTTGATAACCTTACAGAGGCAGAGCGTTTGGGTAGCATCATTGAAAAGTTCACAGATGAGAAGATAAACTTAAGTAACAAACCCGTTCTCAATGACGACGGCACAGTGCGTTTGCCGGCTCTTGACAATCACACAATGGGAACGATGTTTGAAGAGCTGTTGCGTAAGTTCAACGAGGAAAATAATGTTACCGAAGCCGGAGAACACTTTACGCCCCGTGATTATGTCAAGCTATTGGCCGACCTCGCTGTGCTACCCGTATCTGATAAGATTAAGGACAACACATATACTGTCTATGATGGTGCTTGCGGTACAGGCGGTATTCTTACTATTGCACAGGACCGCATTAAAGAGATTGCCACACAAATGGGCAAGAATGTAAAAGTGCTCATTTATGGTCAGGAGCTTCAGCCCGAAACATTTGCTACTTGTAAGGCCGACTTGATGATTTCAGGCGACATACAATCATTCCAATATGCGCACGGCACAGAAATGCGTGAGTACATTGCTTTTGACAGCACAATCTCACGCGACGGCCACCCGGGAGAATCCTATGATTTCTGTATTTCAAATCCTCCTTTCGGCACGCCCTGGAAAGAGGACTTGAAGAAGAGAGGCCTTGCAGAGTCCGAGAAGAAACAGTTTACAGACAGTCGTTTTGTAGTTAGAGATAGCGAAGACAATGAAATATCGTTCATTCCCGATATTGGCGACTGTCAGATGATGTTCCTTGCCAACAACCTTTCAAGAATGAAAGATTCTACCGAGCTTGGCACTCGTATAGTCGAGGTACACAACGGTTCTTCACTCTTTACAGGTGATGCAGGTACCGGTGCAAGCAACCTCCGAAAGTACATCATCGAGAACGACCTTTTGGAAGCCATTGTAGCAATGCCCGAAAAGGACTTCTACAATACAGGTATTGGTACTTTCATTTGGGTAGTTACTAACCGCAAAGAAGAACGTCGCAGGGGCTTTGTGCAACTCATTGATGCTACTGAGATAAAATCTCCTTTGCGAAAGAATTTGGGCGAGAAGAATTGTGAAACAAACGAAACAGACCGCCAGCAGATAGTGAAACTCCTTACCGATTTCGCAGAGACACCCCAAAGCAAGATATTCCCCAACGACGAGTTCGGCTATTGGAGCGTTAAGGTGTGCCGACCTTTGCGTTTGAAATTCTACTATGACGAAGAACGTGAGGCGGAGATGTGTCGCAAAGAAAAGGATGCTGCTGTCTGCTGTGAAGTGATGACATTCGTTAAGGAGTATGACAACAGTGCAGACTATGATTTCAACGAATTGCGTGAACTCCTTTACAAGGCTGTCAAAAAGATGAAGAGCAAGCCAAAGAAAAAGCACGTGGACTTGTTGCAAAAGTACTATACCATCACCTGCCCCGATGCGAACATCGTCATAGACACAAATGGCAACCCTGTTCCCGACAAGGCATTGGAGGACACCGAAATCATACCTCTTCGCTACGAAGGTGGTATAGATGCATTCTTCCAAAACGAAATTGTACCATACACACCTGATGCCTGGATTGATACCGATTCAGTGCAGGAGGGCTATGAGCTTTCGTTTACAAAGTATTTCTATAAGCCAAAGGCTTTGCGTTCTATCGAGGATATAACACACGATATTCGTGCTATTGAAGAACGCACCGATGGTATGTTGGACGATATTCTTGGCAAGGTATGAAGCAGTACGAAGAATATAAGGACACTGTTATACCCTGGTTGAATTGCATTCCTGCCCATTGGGGTGAAATGAGAGCAAAATATCTGTTTTATAAGGAAAACAGATTGCCTTTGGGAAGCGACGAGGTTATAACTTGTTTTCGCGATGGTGTTGTTACATTGAGAAAAAACAGACGTACTACAGGATTTACTGAATCACTTAAAGAAATAGGTTATCAAGGTATAAAAAAAGGTGATTTGGTTATTCATCAAATGGATGCGTTTGCTGGTGCTGTTGGCGTTTCTGATAGCGATGGCAAGGGAACCCCTGTATACAGTGTTTGCACACCTAAAGATGGTACAATTTTGACGAAATACTATGCAAAAGTTATTCGCCATATGGGATTGAATGGTTTCATTCAATCATTATATCGTGGCATTAGAGAACGTTCATCTGATTTTCGTTTCGAGACTTTTGCCAAGCAAATATTGCCTGTTCCCCCTCTTGCCGAGCAAGAGAAAATTGTTAGTTTTCTTGAAAGTAAAACTTTAAGCATAGATGCGTATGTTGCAGAGAGAGAGAGAGTTACAGTTGCTTAACGAACTCAAAGAGTCAGAAATAGCAAATGTCATCACACGAGGTCTCAACCCCGATGTGAAGATGAAAGATAGTGGAATTCCTTGGATAGGAATGATACCCGAACATTGGAAATGTACACAGCTTCGGAGTTATTTAAGAATGGTCTCAATAAAAAATAAGCCCACAGAGCAACTTCTATCAGTTGTTCGAGAAAAGGGCGTTATTGTTAGAGATGTTGAATCAAAGGAAGAAAATCACAATTATATTCCTGATGATTTAAGTGGTTATAAATATGTTTCAGAAGGGCAGTTCGTAATCAACAAAATGAAAGCGTGGCAAGGCTCTTATGCTGTTTCTAAATATAATGGCATTGTAAGTCCTGCTTATTATGTATGTGATTTGAAATTCCCGGACAAAGACTTTTTTAATCTCGCTATTAGAAGCAAATTCTATATTCCGTTTTTTACCCAATTTTCTAAAGGTATTAGGGTTGGACAATGGGATTTATCCCCAATCGGGTTAAAGAGCATACCCTTCTTTGAACCTCCTATCGAAGAACAAAAAGCCATTGTTGCATACATTGAGGATAAATGCAACAAGATAAATTCACTCATAAGCGAACTTGAAGCTGAAATTGAATACTTGAAAGAATATAAGCAGAAATTGATTGCGGACTGCGTAACAGGACAAATCAATGTGCAATAAATAAATTTAGTTATGGCAACCGATACATCAGAGAAAAATCTTGAAACTATCCTTGTAAGCTATCTTCGCGATGTGCAAGGGTACGAAGAAGGTCTTTCAGAAAATTATAACAAAGATTACGCACTCGATACTGAGCGTGTAAAAAGGTTTATTCTCTCCACACAAAAGAAAAAGGCTGAAAATACAGCCTGCTTTGCGAGTGAGGTTTCCGAGCGGAAGTTTTTCACCCAGCTTAATAAGGAGCTTGCCACTCGTGGTATTACTGATGTATTGAGAAAGGGTTTCCGATATATTTCGGAGCTGTTCGATATGTACTATCCGTTGCCCTCGGAGCTTAATCCTACCGCACAGGAAATGTACCGCAACAACATCTTCTGCGTTACAAGACAGCTCTACTACAGCAAGGAGAACTCAAACAGCATTGATGTAATGGTGTCATTGAACGGTATGCCCGTATTGACTATTGAACTGAAGAACCATTACACAGGGCAGACAATAGAGAATGCCATTAAGCAGTATCAGACCGACCGCGACCCCAACGATTTATTGTTGGCTCCCAAAAGGTGTGCTGTGCATTTTGCTGTTGATGATGACGACATCAGTATGTGTACGTGGCTTTGCGGTAAAAGTTCCTGGTTCTTACCATTCAACAAGGGTGTGAATGGCGGAGCTGGAAATCCAGTCAATCCTAATGGGGTGCGTACTTCATATCTCTGGGAAGATATATTGGCAAAAGAGTCGCTTTCCGATATTCTTGAGAATTATGCTCAAGTAATCAAAAAGAAGGACGAGAGAACAAACAGGGAAAAGGTTTCTGTTATTTGGCCTCGCTATCATCAGTTGGAGGTTGTGCGAAGTTTGTTGGCAGAAACAAGAGCAAAAGGTGTAGGTAACAGATATTTGATACAACACTCTGCCGGTTCGGGCAAATCCAATTCTATCACTTGGCTTGCCTATCAGCTTGTAGGTCTGCTTGACGGCACAAAGCCACTTATGGATAGTGTCATTGTGGTTACGGACCGCGTGAACCTTGACAAGCAGATTAGGGACAACATCGCTGCTTTCAAGCGTTTGTCTAATCTTGTTGCGTGGGCTGATAGTGCCGATGCCTTGCGAAACAATTTGGAGAGTGGCAAGAAGATTATCATTACCATAGTGCATAAGTTCCCGTTTATTCTTGACACTATCGGCAATGAAATGAAGAATAAGCGTTTTGGTATCATCATCGACGAAGCACATAGCAGTCAGAATGGTTCTATGTCTGCCAAGATGAATATCGCATTGAGTGGTAATTCGGGAGAGAATGGCGAAGACCTCGAAGATAAGCTCAACGCTATCATCGAAGGTCGCAAGATGGTGAAGAATGCCAATTACTATGCGTTCACTGCTACACCGAAGAATAAGACATTGCAGATGTTCGGAACAGCATTTGACCAGCCCGATGGGGAGACAGGCCACCGCCCATTCCACGAATACACTATGAAGCAAGCCATTGAAGAGGGCTTTATCGAAGATGTACTCAAACATTATACCACATACAATAGTTATTACAAGATTGTAAAATCTATTGAGTCCGACCCGGAATTTGACAAAAAGCAAGCACAAAAGAAGCTGCGTGCTTTTGTTGAGGGCCAGCCCGAGACAATTCAGCAAAAGGCCTCTATCATTGTTGAGCATTTCCATACACAGGTTATCGGCAAAGGCAAGGTTGGTGGCCAGGCTCGTGCAATGGTTGTTACAAGCAGCATTTTGCGTGCGATAGAGTTTTATTATGAAATATCTCGTTTACTCGAAGAGAGAAAGAGCCCTTACAAAGCTATAGTAGCATTTTCCGGAAGCAAATCTTATGGTGGTAAGGAAGTAACAGAGGCCGATGTAAACGGCTTCCCCTCAAAGGACATCGAGGAGAATATGGGAACAGACCCATACCGCATACTTGTTGTTGCTGAAAAGTTCCAGACGGGTTATGACCAGCCGTTGTTGCATACTATGTATGTGGACCGCGTCTTGACCGATGTTAAAGCCGTGCAGACACTTTCTCGTCTCAACCGTTGCCACCCGAAGAAACGAGATACATTCGTGCTTGACTTTGCCAATGATGCAGAAAGCATAAAGGCCTCATTCCAGCGTTTCTACAAGACCACCATTTTATCGCGTGAAATCGACCCCAATAAATTGAATGAACTTATAACAGAAATAGAGGAAGCAAACATATATACTCCTGATGATATAAATCTTTTGAACGAAAAATATTGGTCAGGTGCTTCTCGTGAAGAGATTGACCCAATCATAAACACCTCTGTTGATAGGTTCAAAGAGTTGGAGTTAGACACACAGATACGCTGCAAGAGTAGCGTAAAAGGTTTCTTGCGTACATATCCTTTCATTGCAGCTGTATTGCCATACAAGAGCTTTGAATGGGAGAAATTGAATACATACTTCTTATTACTCATACACAAGTTGCCTGTCCTTAAGGGAGAGGATTTCACAGAAGGTCTTATTGAGTCAATAGACTTTGACCAATATCGTCTTATCAAGGGCGAGGAAGTAAAGATAGAATTGGAAAATTCAGATGCTGAAATTGCTCCTATTGAAATTGGTAAGCCCGGCGGTAAGTCAGAGCCTGATATGAAGAAGTTAAGCGAGATTTTGGACGAGTTCAATGGTATCAACTGGCTTGACAAAGAAAAGGCAAAGCAACAGCTGGAGGAGTTGCCAACACGTTTGCAAGCAGACGAGGCATTTATTAACGCTGCTCGGAACAGCGACCGCGAGACAGCACAGCAGCAGTGCAATATGTCATTGATGATGATTATTGCACGAATGTTGAATGAGAATACAGAGTTCTGTCGCAACTACCTTGACAACCCCGATTTTATGAATTTTATAAATCAGAGAGTTTTCAGCAAGGCGTATGAATCAGCTAATAAATAAAAAATATATGAAGCTCGGTAAGATTAAGCGCATTACAGACTTGCGTTCAGTATGGCCACACGAGGCGAACAGTTTTACGAAATGGCTTGCACAGGAGGCAAACCTATCAAAGTTGGGAGAAGAAATCGGTATTGACCTGGTTTTGGAAGAAAGGGAATCTTCTGTCGGTGGGTTCAGTGTTGATATTTTTGCAACAGAGGAGAATACAGGTAGAAAAGTAATTATCGAAAATCAGTTGGAAGAGACCAACCACGACCATTTAGGTAAGCTAATTACTTATGCTTCAGGTAAAGGTGCAGAGGTTATTGTTTGGGTGGTTAAGCGCGGTCGTGATGAACACCGTCAGGCAATAGAATGGCTTAATCAGCATACAGACCCAAATCTTGGTTTTTTCCTTGTCGAAATTGAGTTGTGGCAGATTGATGACTCTGCCATAGCACCGAAGTTCAGTGTCATAGAAAGGCCTAACGATTGGGGCAAGCAGATGAAATCAATAGCCAATTTGAATGATAGAGAGCAGCTGTTGTTAAGTTTTTGGAACAACTTTAATGACTCAATGAGCAAGAATAGTGATTACATTAAGCATTTCACTATTCGTAAGGCACAGGCCCAACATTGGTACGACTTGAGCGTTGGAAACTCTTCTTATCATATTTGTATGACTGCAAGTGTGCAGAAGAAGCGTCTTAGCTGTGGTATTTATATACCTGATGACAAAGAACTTTTCCACCTATTTGAGGAGAATAAAGATGTTTTCTTTAATGCCTTTAACGAGGAGGGAGAATGGAAAGAAGCTGCAAAGGCCACACGCATTATGATATACAAATCTATTGATATATCAGATGAATCGCTTTGGCAATCAGCTTATGATTGGTTCTTGGAGAACGCTATTAAGTTTAAGGTTACGGCCAAGAAGATTGATAAATAATCTTGGACGAGGAATTTAACGGATATATCAACAGTCTAAACGAATTTAATTATATAAGTTATGTTTTACGCTGAAAACAAATCGCATATTCCTTATAATCCTTTGCGAGTGGATATCCTTAATAATGTCAAGGATTACATAGGGCATATTTATGCGGATGATTTCCATTCAGGAGATTATATTACCGTGAATGAAATTACTTTAGAGGTGGGCTTTTGGAGTCGCCATAGAGCTGGTGAGCCGAGGCTTCAAAATTGCGGGTATTATGATTTGTTTTCTTTGATAAAGGAAGGTGCATCTTCTTTTACTTTTGAGCCTGATGAAGTAGGGATAGATATTGTTGTACTTGATTTCTTTCCTATCGAAAAGGTTGATGATTTTGTTTCTAAAGCAACAACAGCCATTAAGGAATTTTATCTTAAAGAAGGCTTTGATGAAAACGCAGTGCTTGGTATCACCTATTCTCCATTAGAAATACAGGTTTTCAATCCTGAAAACTTGGAAGATGCTACCGAAGAAGATTATGAAATGATGATAGACGAACTGGATGATTGCTCAATAATTGAAGAGTTTGATTTGAAAGATTTTGTTAGGCTTCGTAGCAACGGTGATATTTTCATAAACGAAGATAGGTTGAAGCGGTTAGCTCTTGAAAAGTTTGACGATATTTAGTAGTGGATTTATGGAAGCAATCGACCTTGTTTATGAGATAGAAGAACAGTGCGAGTATTTTGCAAAGGATATTCGTGCCAGGATATGCGATAATATTATCGCAGCCTTGAATAAATGTACCGGCATTGAGGGCGACGATTACGATGCTTTGGGGATGACCTATTTTGACAAGGTCGCTATAAAGTATCAGTCTTGTTCGCTTGAAGAGATAAGCGACGGTTTTGAGGAAATCTTGAACAATATGATAGATGTTGAATATGACAACCTTTCGCCAATCGAACGCCATATTATGGACTACTCTTGTTGCTCAAGCAGAATGGAGTGCGATATCGAGGCTTCAAAGAATAAGATAATGACAGACCTTTGTAAAATCATTGACGAGCACTATTACACCGAGGTCGTACAGAAATTTGTAGATACACTTAACGGATAAATTTTATGGCACTTATAAATTGTCCTGAATGTAATCAGCAGGTCAGTTCTGAAGCAAAGAATTGCCCTAATTGTGGTTACCCATTGTATAAAGCAGAGAACAGCGGACAAATACGGAAATTTGTTATTTGTTTGATTGTTGCGGTAGTTCTCTGCGGTGGTGGTTTTGGTTGGTATTATATCCAGCAAGAGAGAAAAGAAATAGATGCAGCTATAGAGGCTAACCACAGATACCTATCTTCTGTACCTCCGCCAACAAGCTACGATGATGCTTTTAATTATTATCTTCGTTACAAGGTGAGTGATGATAATTGGCATACATTTTCATCTATACTGCGTGTTGAAAAAGTCAAGGGTATTCCTTTTCATAGCTCTTCTATAATTAGAGAATGGGAGTCTATCTATTGTAAATTTTTCAGCAGGTAACGGCTATGAAATTGTTTGGCAGAAAATCGCACCCGACCGTTTGCCCCAAATGTGGTGGCAAGGTTGTGCCTATTGTTTACGGTATGCCTTTACCTGAAATGGAAGAGAAAGCCGACCGTGGCGAGGTTATTCTTGGTGGTTGCTGTATCGCTGTTGATGAACACGGCCGTCAGCTCGACCCGCAGTGGGGTTGTGTTGATTGTGACGAAAGATTTTGATTATTGAAATGGGCTTCAGTTTCTACAAGAATAGGAAAACGGATGTCATCTATTGGGTAGAGAATAGTGGTGTCGTAGGTGAGCATCTGTTTTCTTTTGACAAAGAGAAAATATATAATCTCTTTGCCGACTATCCCCACAACTTGACACCCGAAGAAAAAGAAATCTTTGATAAGGAAAATCCTTATTGGTGCGATTTTTTCAAAGGGAAGTAATATCTTTGCAGTGCATATTCATTATGTAGGGACAGGGTCGAAGTAATGACCGTGTACCGCCACCGGGGCATCGATGGATGTCCCATTTTTTATATTCTTCAGTGCTTCTTCCACCTCTTGAGCTTATAACGAAAATTGCGAAGTAGTAAAACTACCTCGCAATTACACAAAGTCCCAAGCTTGATCTCTCGCGCTACGCGGCGACTTTGCGGTGCAAAGATAGTGAAAAAAACAAAAGCACCAAAGGCGGCGGTTAGGACTCAAACGCCAGGATGCCATTCCTTCAATGCTTTTGTATTATTTTTGCAGATATCGAAATTGTGACGGGCACCGAGGGATGTCCTATTTTATATTCTTCAATTCCGTTTCCACCTCCTCCAACGGCAACAGATAGCCGGAACTGCAATCATATATTAAATGGTTCTCGTACCCCTTGTATTCGTCGGCAAAGTGGGTGCCTGTTTTTGCGTAATGAAAGGCCTCTACTACAAGACGGCTCCGATGATTACCACCGTCGCAATGTACCAATATATGCTTGTCGGTATTGTCATATTGCATAAGTGTTTTTACTGCCTTTTTGATGTTCTCCCAGCCAATATCAGGCACTTCCTCGTCGAGTGGAAAATGATAATACTCTATACCTTTTTGCTTGATAGCTTCGACAATCTCCGCTTTGTACTTTTGCGATACGTTGATGACTACACCTATTTCGGGAGTAAATATCCACTTGTTGTTTACATCGCACATATTGGGGTACGGTCGTACCGTGATATTTGCAAACTTGTATGCTTTCATCGCTTCGGTCTTACAGGTTCATTCTCACCGAACAGGCTTCTGTCGATAAACAGTTCCTCAGTTTCTTTGTCGAGCAGGATATATGGGAAGCACTCTGCCAATCTTTCGCCCTCTTCGTCAAATGGCTCATACACATACTTGCCTTTCCAACGCCCTAAATATTCGGCATTGTTATATTCTGGCATTTCTCGTTTTACAAAGGCTAATGCCCGTTCTCTTATCTCCTTATATTCGGGGTGATATTTCCAGCCGTCGCACTGCTTGTAAATGAGATATTCTGCATCGGGTACTATTTCAATGGTATAGCCGTGAGTGTCGGCGTGTGCCAATGCACGGCACATTACTCCCTCTGCAATCGGCTTGTCGTAGCCGTGTTCCACATCTACCGCGTTTGCTATCTCAAACATATAATCCATTTCAGGAGTTTTCTCTGTAATATTCCAATTACAGCGGTACTCCAAGAATGCCAAGCGGTATTTATTAAGGATTTTTTTGCCCTTGCTCAAATTCTTTTCTGCCAACCTATTTTTGTATGTGGCAAGATACCATTCCTTGAACCCCTCGGCTGTACCGCCATAGCTCCAATGCATATAGCGGTTGAACAGTATTATCTTTAAGGTGGTGGGTACACCGTCATCGGCATTGAAATCGCCTAATCCGTAGTGTATGTACTCATTGAGTTCTCCCAAAGAGAAATTCCAATTCGAGAGTTTCATTACCCATACACGCTCATACTCCCACAACATACTGCTCGTTTGGTTTGGTTCTGCGTTCTCTTCACCATTATAGTAACTGCAAAAATCAAGCAACCATTTATATTTTAGTTCCATAAGTTATTCGCTTATTATTGCAAATTTAGCACCTTTTTAGCTTTTGGCAAAAGGCGCGTCTTGTTTTTATGCCTCCCTCTTCTGGCTTCTAACAGCCGATGTGCAATGTGCCACTGCTTGCTTTTAAGGCATTGATGATTAAGATGCACTGCAATGCTTTCGGTTACGGCTTTTTTCGGTGCGAAGGTTGCAACACACGGATATTCACAAGGACAGGCAGAGTGATAAGGAATAATTGAAAATTCTTTGTCGCTCTTTTTTTGTCGCTATATCAAACAATTTCTGTCTGCCCGTCGGGTAAATTTTTCCTATAATCCTTGTGAGGTTATATCCTTACCGTGTTGCCCTTGTATGCACATAAAAAATCTCGATAGCGAAAGCGCAGTGCATAAACATTAATCATCAATTAAAAGCATACAGTTATGACACATTCAGTTCACACATCGGCTTACAAGTTATTGCCATTTGAAGAGTACGGCAATAGAAGAAAAAATCTCTCCAGCTCTTGCGATTGCATAAAATCGTTTCAAGTTGAGGTTGAAGATTTTGATAATGAAATTTTTGTTTTGTCGGTTGAGGCACACGACAAGGAAGAGGCAAGCACCATTGCCGAGCGTATTTGTGCAGAGTCCGAAATTACAGTTTACAATATGTTGGTTTATTCATTTTAATATTTACGATTATGAAAGAGGTTACAACATTTTCGGCATCATTCGCAGCAGTTAGTCACACGAAGCACGGAGAAGTCGTGCCGTGTGGGGTGCGAAAAGCGAATGTTGCCAAAGCAATTAAGTCAAAGAGAGTTATTACAGCCGAAAAGAAAGGCAGAGTTTGGAAAGTCTATGTAAAAAATCCTAACAAGACAGAGAGTGCAGTTTGCCACACAAAAGAGCCATTGAAAGCATTGCGATATGCTTTTCATCTAAAGGCAAAATTCGGTTTGAACATCGGTGCAAATTTCGTTGATAGGTTAATACACGAACATAACACACTTAAAAATGTAGCAGTATGAAATACATTGAGAGGTACACACAAGAGGAGTTGAATGTGTTGTTTGATGCAGCACACAGCATACGCAAGACAATGCAGAAATATGACACTTGGCAGAATTTGGTCGGTTACAGCGATATTTACCGAGAATGTTATAACACGGAAATAGCCGTAATGAATGAAGAGAGAAGAAGATTATTAGAACACAAATTTAACAGCGAAGAGAATGAAAGTCTATCAAATCATTGAAAAGCATTTTGCCGTAGAGAAAAACATTGATATGTTGCTATCAACAAGCCCGTTTGCCACGCATACATTTACATCAATGAAAAGGGCTGTTGAAAAATTGGATAGGATTATTTGCTTTCGTATGTTTCAGCAAAGAGAAGTCTATAATCCCATTACTGCAAATCTGCCGAATGTTTCACATTCGTATGTAGCACACGGGAAAATTCGCAAGGTGCTATATATACAGCAGTTTGAAAGCGAATAGAAAGGCACAGCACCCGGCTCTGAAGTGAACCCCAAAGTTTGGACAAAAAACTTTGGGGTTTATTTTATGCGTAAGAAACACGATCACCAAGCATTGCTCAAATACATGCATATGCTTGAAGATGGATATTCCATCAAACATATCGAAGACAATTATGGTAT
>JAFTNW010000010.1 GCA_017451695.1 Bacteroidaceae bacterium | reverse complement strand
GTTTACGTCGTAGGCGGTATCGGTGCTTTCGTTAAGGATGGCATCTACTACGGTGGTGATGTCGGCTACACTCACACGGCTGTCGCCGTTTACGTCGCCGGAGGCGGATTCGGGTTCCATCTCCACTATATTGGTAAAGTTCTCCCAATAATTGGCTGCTTGGTATGCGCTCTTTGTGCCATAGGGGACGTAGAGGGTTGCGGTATAGTCATTAAAGGTTGAACTATCAATTGTGGGAGGTGTTTTTGCTTTTACATACACTTCGGTGAGGCCGGTGCAACCACTGAACGCATGATCGCCTATGCTGGTGACACTTTTGGGAATCTCAATGCTTGTGAGGCCGGTGCAACCAGAGAAGGCCCATTCACCAATGCTGGTTACGCCGTCACCTATTGTCACGCTTGAGAGGCCGCTGCAACCTTCGAACGCCATCTCGCCAATGCTTGTAACGCTATTGGGGATTACAATGCCGGTGAGGCCGGTGCGACCAAAGAACGCATAATTGCCTATGCTGGTTACGCTACCAGGAATAATTGTATTTTTGCAGCCTGCAATAAGAGTATTTGTTGCTGTTTCTATAATGGCGTTGCAACCTTCGCGGCTGTCATAAACGCTATTGCCGCTATTAACGGTGATGCTTGCTAGGCCGTAGCAATTATTGAACGCATTGTCTCCTATGCTTGTTACGCTGTTGGGGATTACAATGCTTGTGAGGCCGCTGCAACCAGAGAACGCAAAAAAGCCTATGCTTGTTACGCCGTTTGGTATTGTAATGCTTGTGAGGCCGGTGCAATTCTCGAACGCATAATTTCCTATGCTTGTTACGCTATTGGGGATTGTTACGCTTGTAAGGCCGCTGCAACCATTGAACGCACTAACGTCTATGCTTGTTACGCTGTTTGGTATTTCAATGCTTGTGAGGCCGGTGCAGCCAATGAACGCACCAAAGCCTATGCTTGTTACGCCGTTTGGTATTGTAATGCTTGTGAAGCCGGTGCAATTCTCGAACGCATAATTTCCTATGCTTGTTACGCTATTGGGGATAATTACATACACAAGGTTGCTACAACCATTGAAAGTAAACCATCCCAAGTCTGTAACCCCTTCGGGTATTGTTATGCCGATAAGCCCGGTACAGTCTTGAAATGCACCATTAGCAATACCTCTAACTTTGTATGTATCTCCGTTATAGGTAACACTTGATGGTATGGTTACGAAGCCAACATATTTATTGCCGTTTTCGGCGCAACCTACGTATGCTACCTTGTCATCGTAATCGGTAATGTTGTAAAAGATACCATCGACTTCAAAGTCGTGGGCACTTGCCACTGTGCTGCATAGCAATAATACTACGGCAAATAACAATTTCCTCAAATAAAAAACATTCATATAATTATTTTTTCTATCCCCAATTCCCCGATGGGATATTAACAAAAAAAGAAAGCGTGGGAACTGCACCTGTTGCTCGTTCCACGCATAGAGGCTCTGGCATTGCCCTTCAGTCAAGAACGAGCAACGCAGAGCCCACGCCGATATATTAACACCCGGGAATGGTTATTGCACACCACCCCTATGCGTAATACACGCCCATAGGCATCTACCGTTGCCTTGTCTTTGACTGAATATGAAACTGCCAGATTTCTATGCGTCAAGAACAAAGCGTCAAGTAAACGCTTTTATAAAATATGTCCCACCCTGCCGCCCTATTACAAAGGCCTCGGCGTGGGGGAAGGCCGATTGAATAAAAAGCCTTAACCGTTGCAAATATATAGAATCTTTTATTCTTCACAAAATTATTAATTATTGTAAAATGGTTTATTACACAGGAACCGCCCTGCAAGAAAGGCATCGTACACCATAAACACAACAATATTCACCCGTAAAGAATGGCGGTATCTCTTTTTTTGCTATCTTCGCGAAAAAGAACAAACAGCCATGAGGACACTTATAAGCAATCCTATAATAGTGAATGAGGGCGAGCAATTCAGAGGCTCCATTGTGATAAACAACGGCAGAATAACCGAGGTACTGAAAGGAGACCGTTTGCCGAGGGGAGAGGTTGACTGCATTGTAGAGGCAGGCGACATGTATCTTATACCGGGAGTGATAGACGACCATGTGCATTTCCGCGAGCCGGGGCTCACTGCAAAGGCCGACATACACAGCGAGAGCCGCGCCGCCGCGGCGGGTGGCGTAACATCGTTCATGGACATGCCCAACACCGTACCGCAAACAACCACGCTTGCCGCGCTTAAAGAGAAATATGCCATTGCGGCAAAAGAGAGCCTCATCAACTACTCCTTCTACTTTGGCGCCACAAACGACAATTACAAATACTTTGCAAAACTCAATCCACGCCGTGTGTGCGGTATAAAACTGTTCATGGGTTCCAGCACGGGTAATATGCTTGTTGATGAAGCCGACAAGCTCGACAAGATTTTCTCTATCGCCACCTTACCTGTGGCCGTGCATTGCGAGGACACCAAGACCATTGCAACAAATACCAAAAAGGTTGTAGCAAGCGAGGGGAACAACCCCGACGTGGCGTTCCACCCTGTGATAAGGGATGCAAAGGCATGCTACCGCAGTACAAAAACAGCTGTGGAGCTGGCAAAAAAACACGGCACCAAACTGCATGTAATGCACATAAGCACCCAAAAGGAACTTGCCTTGTTCAAGAATGCGGGCAGCAACATAACAGCCGAGGTTACACCTGCGCACCTCACATTCTGCAGCGACGATTATGCCCGCTTGGGCACAAAGATAAAGTGCAACCCTGCAATAAAGGGTAGCGAGGAGCGCGATGCTCTGCGCAATGCCGTTGCAAATGGATTGATTGATGTTATAGGCACCGACCATGCCCCTCACCTGCCCAAAGACAAGGAGGGGGGCGCGCTGACAGCCGCATCGGGCATGCCGAGCATTCAGTTCTCACTGCTCGCCATGTTGAGGCTGGTTGATGATGGCGTTATTACAATGGAAACATTGGTGGATAAGATGTGCCATGCGCCTGCAAGAATCTTCGGGTTGAGCAAGAGAGGCTGCATAAAGCGAGGCTATGCAGCAGATTTCGTACTATTGCGCCCGGGCACCCCGCACACCATTGAGAAGAGCGATATTATAAGCAAATGCGGATGGAGCCCATTTGAAGGCGACACATTCAATTGGGCTGTTGCACAGACTTGGGTGAACGGCGAGTGTGCATACAAGGATGGGAAAATAAACGAGAATGTGAGAGGCAAAGCCCTTGTATTTGACCGATGAAAAGGGAGATTTTCAGCTACACGGCACCGCAACTGCTGCCATACATTGATTGGAGTTACTTTTTCCACGCATGGGGCATAGGCGCCCGCGCCACAGAGAGCAAGGAGGCGCAGGAGGTAAAGCGTGATGCCATTGCACTGCTTCACTCCATGGGCGATGCCACGATAGCCAACGCCGTGTTTGCCTTGTGCGACGCCAAAGGTTGCGACGACGACATAATAATAGAGGGGAGCACCACCCTGCCTTTGCTGCGGCAGCAACATTCGCATGAGGGGGAGCATAACCTGTGCTTGAGCGATTTTGTATCGCCACATGGCGACAAGATAGGGCTGTTTGCCACCACCGTAAGCAACCGCTTGTGCCACACCGGCCTCGACGACACATACCACAACCTGCTGTTGCAAACCATGGCAAGCAGAATAGCCGAGGCGGCTGCAACCCTCTTGCACATGGAGGTGCGCACAAACACCGCCCTTTGGGGATATGCTCCAACGGAGAGACTGACACCCGAAGAACTTAATTTGGAAAAATTCCAAGGCATACGCCCCGCCGTGGGCTACCCATCGCTGCCCGACCAATCGGTGATTTTCATAATCGATGAATTGCTGCACATGAACGAAATTGGGATAGAACTTACACCAAACGGAGCCATGAACCCGCACGCATCTGTCTGTGGAATAATGATTGCCCACCCCGCGGCGCGCTATTTTGCAGTGGGGAAAATAAGCGACGAACAACTGCGCGACTATGCCCGGCGCAGAGGGGCGACACCCGAAAGTTTATACCGATTCCTGTTCAAAAACATCGGAAAATAGAAGATTACTACGATAATATCATAAAATTAATAAAATTAAGACTATATTAGCGCAAGATTATAACACACTAAAAAGTTTCAACAATGACACTCAGAAAAATTCTACACCCCCTTTATGTGCTTTACCAATTGGTATTTGCATGGTGGGCAGCCCTCTTGGTTATTGCATTCACATGCATATGCATAAGCCTTTTCGGCCGCTATTTGAAGATAAAGAACGGCGACTACTACCCCGCGCTCATTCTGTTCCGTGTAGTATGCTGGATATGCCTTGTTCCGGTGAAAGTGGTAGATCGCAACAAGTTTGTGGAAAAAGAGAAGAACTATGTGTTTGTGGCAAACCATCAAGGATTCTTCGATGTACTTGTGATGTATGGCTATGTGCAAAAGAATTTCAAATGGATGATGAAGGCATCGCTTCGCAAGGTACCCTTGCTGGGCAAGGCGTGTGCCGACACCGACCACATATATGTTGACCGCGCAACCCCGCAAAAGGATATACTGCGCAAGGCGCTCAACATACTGAAAAGTGGCAAATCGATGGCCATATTCCCCGAGGGCACACGCTGCAAGAACGGCAAGATGGGCAGATTCAAGAAGGGTGCGTTTGTGGTTGCCAACATGGCACAGAAGCCTGTTGTTCCCGTAGCCATCCAAGGCTCATTCCAACTGATGCCTCCGGGCAAGATTTTCTTGCATTGGTCGCCTATAAAACTCACATTCCACGCACCCATCGAGTGCAAAGGCCGCGATGCCGAGAATGTGGAATACTTGATGAACACATCGCGCGAGGTAATAGCAAAAACCCTTGGCGAGGCATAAGCCACACGATATCAATAAAAATAATTATAGCGAAGGCGGTGCCTTCGCTATAATTATTTTTCGAGCAACCGTTGCCGTTCCAAACGGTTTGCGTTTTCGCGGGCCACATCGTAAAAGTGTTTCACAAAGGCATCGTTGCGGAAGGAGAGGGGCGCATCGTTGTAGAGCGATTCCAACTCGCTGTTGAGAATGGGTGCCGGCACACCGCTGTATCGAAGTGCGAATATACAGGGGCCCAGCACATTGTTTATATTACGCCTCACATAATCATCGACAAGCTGCTCCACCGACGCACCCACAGCCTCTATCGAGTCGCTCACATAATCGGCAGCAGCCTCGGTAGAGCGGCCGTTCAACACCAAAGAGGTTTCCACGCGCTTAAGTTCGTGCATAAGTTGTTCAAAGCGTACCTGCTCACGCATAAAGAGGTTAAGTTCGTCGTTTAGCGGGGTGCCGCCAAGTTCTATGCCATTATCTGTTATATCAAACACTATATTGCCCTTCTCGGCAACAAACGGCAGAATGGGGATGTCGCCTATGTATAGAGAGGCAACAAAGGCCGAATCGGCCGTTCCACGCATCTCGAATGTACTATGCTGCACCCTACACGAATCTATTGTAACCACACTGCCGTTTTCCGCCATCCTTATATACATATACTCACCATTTATGACATCGGAAGATATTGTTCCCCGAACACTGAAATCGTTTTCACAGGAAAGGAGAGCGAGAGAGAGAAAAAGCAGTACAAGAGAGTTCTTCATATTCTTTTGATTATCGTGTGTTTGCACGAGCGAAGATAATAACATTTCCAATACCTCAAAGTTTTATTAATCTATTTTATGATTTAGGGCTAAACTATAACATTTTACAACAAAAAAGGGATGGGAACAGGCAAGTTTAAGGGAAAAGAGAAAGGGGTATGATGTTTTTTTCACTATCTTCGCGCCCAAGAAAATTTTTATAAAGTTTATATAATTATGAGAAAAACATTTTTGACACTGCTTGTTGCAGCAATCGCCCTTCCTGCGCAACTTATTGCCGACGAAGGTATGTGGCTACTACAACTCATGCGTAGCCAAAATTTGGAGAAGCCTATGCGCGAACTTGGTCTTGAACTCACAGCCGACGATATCTACGCACCCGGTGCCGTATCGTTGAAGGATGCCATTGGTATCTTTGGTGGCGGCTGCACCGGTGAGATTGTTTCGCCCAACGGCCTTATACTCACCAATCACCACTGCGGATACAGCTACATACAGCAGCTAAGTGCCGTGGAGCACAACTATCTGCGCGATGGTTTCTGGAGCCAGAGCTATGCCGAGGAACTCCCCTGCAAGGATATTAATTTCACATTCGTTGCAGAGATAAAGGATGTTACCGAGGATATCAACAAACGCATTGCCGATGGCTCATTGAGCGAGCAGGACTCTTTCAACGAGGCTGCGCTTGCACGCATTGCCACCGAAATGTTCGACAATGACAATATCGAGGGTAAGAAGTTCCTGACACCGCAACTGCTCCCCTACTTTGAGGGCAACAAGTTCTATCTTGTATATTACAAGAAATACACCGACGTGCGCTTGGTGGGAACACCCCCCAACTCAATTGGTAAATTCGGCGGCGAAACCGACAACTGGATGTGGCCCCGCCACACAGGCGATTTCTCGGTGTTCCGCGTATATGGCGACTCGCTTGGCAACCCTGCCGCATACAGCGAAAAAAACATCCCATTGAGCACACCCAAATATCTGAACATTTCGCTTGCAGGCGTGGATTATGACGATTTTGCAATGATTATGGGCTTCCCCGGCAGCACATCGCGTTACCTCACAGGCGAGGAGGTTAAGCACCGCATGTACTCGCAGAACGAGCCCCGCATTGCCATGCGCGACGCAGCCCTCAAAATCATACGCGAGGAGATGGCGAAGGACGAGGCTGTGAACATCCAATATGCAAGCAAGATGGCACGCATAAGCAACTATTGGAAGAACTCGATAGGAATGAACAAAGCCATCGTGGACAATAAGGTTGTTGAAACCAAGTTAGAGAAAGAGGCTGCTTTCAAAGCATTTGCACAGAAAGTAGGCAATAAGAGCTACGAGAGCGTGGTAGAGGATATCAATGCCGCCATAAACACACAAAACCGCACAGAGTATCTTGCAACATTGGTGGTGGAGCTTATAAGCAACATAGAGTTCGTAAGACGTAACATTGCATTTGGCAACGACAGCACTGCCGATGCCAAACTGCTTGAAAAGCCCGAGATGGTAAAGAGCTATTACACATGGGTACACGACCGCGACTACAACCACCGCATAGACTGCCGTGTGGCCAAAGCGCTTATACCTCTTTATATGTCGCTCACAAGCGAGGAGGAGCGCCCTGCCCTGTTTAACGAGATGAACAAGAAGTACAAGGGCAACATGGAGAAATACATCGACGATGTATATGAAACATCCATAATGGCAAGCGAGAAGAACATGGAGAAGTTCCTGAAAAAGCCCGCAGCCAAGAAACTCGAAAAGGATATGGCTATTCAATTGCGCAATGCAATCTATGGCAAATATCGCGAGATTGCAAACAGCCAGAAGGAGTTCAACAACACTATCAACCTGTTGCACAAGACCTACCTCAAAGGATTGATGGAGATGGCAAACGGCGCACCAATGGCACCCGATGCAAACTTTACCATGCGCCTCACATACGGTAGTGTTAAGGCTTATCAGCCCAAAGATGGTGTTACATACAACCACTACACCACCCTTAACGGTGTTATGGAGAAGGAGGACAACACAAACAGCGAGTTCACCGTTCCCGCACGTTTGAAAGAGCTATACCTCACAAAGGATTACGGCGACTATGCACTGCCCAACGGCGACCTGCCCGTTGCATTCCTCACAACCAACGACATCACAGGCGGTAACAGCGGCAGCCCCGTTATGAACTCACGCGGCGAGCTCATAGGACTTGCATTCGACGGCAACTGGGAATCATTGAGCAGCGACATTAATTTCGACAAAAAATTGCAGCGTTGCATAAACGTGGATATCCGCTATGTTCTTTTCATTATTGAGAAATATGGCAACTGCCGCAGATTGATTGACGAGATGAACATCGTGAGATAAACGAAAAAGAGAATCTCATACAAAAATGGCCGGCTCAACAGCCGGCCATTTTTGTATAATGTTTACCACACCCTTCTCAAAGTGTGCTAATACAATTTCTATTGAACAACTTTCTTGCCATTCACAATGAACACGCCTTTGGTTACTTTCTGCACACGTCTGCCATAGAGGTCGTAAACATCTGCAGCGCCCTCGGCTGCGGGGAGTTCAACAATTCCTGTTGTTTCATCACCAACATATTCTACCGTAATTTTGCCGTTCTCCTTATCCATAGCCACCGATGTGGTATAGTGTTCTATAGCCTTTACCGTGAAATCGGCATCGGTAAGAAAAGTTGTAGAGATAAAATTGTCACCATTGGCATATTCTACACCCTCGAAGGTGATGCCGCCATTGTCGTTACCCGTAACCTCTACCAGATAATCTATGGTATATACATTGGGGTTCTCTATAAGATAGACTACCGAGCCGTGGTCGTCCCACCTCCAGTTACGTACTGCGGCTGCAGCTTCATTGGTAACGATGCAGGCGAAATAGGTGGAAGCATCGCTGTAGCCGCCACCGGCGTGAATACCGAATGTTCCTTCGTAGTCGCCGCTGTTGGCGCGTATGCCGTCAAGTGCAGTTTTTGTCTCTGTAAATTTATAATCCCTGCCGCTTCGCGTTACATATGCATTTCTTGCAGGCTGGTACATATAGTACTTGCCATCTTCCTGAAAAATCTGCCAAACGACAGTTTCATCAAAAGGGTCAACCTCCTCTTTATATATATCAGCCACTGAAGCATTACCGGGGAGGTTGTTATAAGAGTGGTTAGTCATACCGCGCAGACTTATATACTCGCCGGTGATGCTGCTGTTATATGCCCAATAGCCTTCGCCACTCTTTGCTGAAACCTGATAGAGTTTATAGTTCTTCAACTCAGAGAGAGAGGATATAGGGGTGCAAGGGGCAGGGCCCTTGGTGTATGTCACTGTGATAACGCGATCTTCAACGGTTATTTCGGCTCTGCATCCGTCAACTGCGATGGGAACAAGTTGCTCTACCGAGAAGAACTGTGTAGCATATACCGTGCCGCCATCGGCAGTTTCTATGTTGGCATATATAACACCACCTTCTCCTTCAACACCCACCACCTTTACGGTGTAGAGCTGCTCCTGCTGCATATCGCCCTTGATGCCTACCTGGCTGCCACGCATATACTCTGCGGGGATGGTATATGTGCCGTCGGCTGCAATGGCTGTGTAGGGAACATTTATCTCTATCCAATTAGGGTTGCCGTTATCATCGAGTTGCTCAGCTGCATTTACGTTATAACCATACTTGAGGATAAAGCCATACTGCACAAAGCCGGGAGCAGGAACATCCTTCACGGTCAAAGGCTCGGCATAATTGGTTGTGTAGCCTTGCAAAGCGTTTCCATCCGATGCCAGCACAATGTCGCCATTGAGCTGGGAAGCGTTCACTGCCACATTGTCGCCGTGCACATCGAGCATAACATCTATGTAACCGCCACCATTTGAAATGATGGTGCTGGCTCCTGCGGGGTTTATATTATCCCAATCGACCTTGTAGCGCATACGATAGAAACCGGCGGGAGTACCGGCAGGGATTGTAAACTTGGGCACTCCGCCACCTATGGTGTTACCATTGCTTACAGTTGAGCCATCGCTCTTGTACCAAGTGCCATTTATCTGCGCAGCGCTATAGCTTACGACATCGCTACCTGCAGCGGGGGTACCATTGTCATTGAGTGTGTAATCGAACTTGCCATCATTGTTCCAATCGACATACACATAGGCACTCATCCAAGTACCTGTATAGTTGAATGTGGGCTGCACCTGAGCACCTGCTTTGGCCGAGAATACACTCAAAGCGGTATTATCGGTATATACCTTACCGGCTGTTGCCGATGAAGAGTAGCTTACACCATCCGATGTGAGGCCTACGCTATTGAGGCGGCGGTCGTTACGTGTGGATGCAGCATCCTTGTCATAGGTAAGAGCGTACTTGTCGGTGGTGAAACGCTTGTCGGGGTTGTTGTCTATAACGATTTCATCGAAATAGGCATACCAATCCTCGGTATCGGCGTGGGGCGAACGAACATCGGGAACGATAACCAATGAGTAGATATCGATACCGCTGGCAGCATTTTCCTCTTTAGAGTATGAGAAGCCTTTGAAGCTCACCACAACATCTTGCCAGCCCTCTTTGGGCTTGACATTGGAGGTTGTAACCGCCCAGAACTGCTCGTCCTCACCATCCTGCCAATTCCAACTCTCCTCTACTCTCTTGCCTAGTCCAATAACCATCATACGGCTATCGGCAGGTTTGTCCTTGAGATAGGCCATTATGTGGATGTACTGGAGTTGCTTGGTCATACGGATGGGCTCTTTAAGGTCGATGCGCACACCAAATGTGTTACTGCCGTAACGGCTGCGACGCAGCTTCACAACATTTTCTGTTGCATTGGGAGCTACACCCATCACCTCGTCGACTTCGGTATCGGGGTTGGCAGCAACTGCGGCATCAAAGTCTATTACAGGAGTTTCGGCACGGAAAGGACTTTCCGCCCAAGAGTCGTAAACGCTTATAGATTTATAATCTTCGCTATCGAATGTTATCGTGGTCTGTGCCTGCGCGGTGAGGCCGAAAAACACCAACGCAGCAGAAAGGATGATATTCTTTTTCATAATTTTCTGTTTTTATAAGTAGTGTTGATGTCTGTTAGTAAACATTTAGGTTAGAGAGCAATGGGCACGCACGGCTGTCGAGAATGGTGATGCGCAACTGCTTTGCATTGTAGCCGTTGCCATAGCTGTTGCTTGTGCTGCCGTTAAGCGGTATTATGCGTTTGTAACCAATGGTAGTGGTCTGCATACTGGGGCAAAGTTCAACCCAGGTGGAACCATCCTCGGTGTACTCTATCTTGAAGTCCTTAACGCGCTGGCCCAGCTTTATGGGCTCCTGCATCACAAGGTAGCGGATTGTCTGCGGTGTATCCCAAGTGAGGGTGATTATTGCATCGAGGTCGCCATCGTTGGTGCCCCAATATGTCTCCTTGTCGCCATCGGTAAGGTTGTCCTTCTCATACTTGCCACCTGTGCGTGTATCGCTCACCTCAATGGTTGCCAGCTTGGCAAGGTCGGTGGCCTGGGTACTCTCGTCGAGCCCATATACGGGCACTGCAAGACGTTCGTGGAGCATCTTACCCAACTTCTTCAACTCGTTCACGGTGTTTGTAGGAAGCACGCCATACTCGTCGGGAGGGCAGTTAAGAATGAGAGTGGCATTGCGGCCCACGGTTTCCAGGTACATCTGGAACAGGCGCTCGGCACTTTTCATTGTTTCGCCTCTGTGCCAAAACCAACCGTTGTTGGTAGCCTTGGCATCGCTCTCGCCGGGGTTCCAGAACCAACCGTTTATATCGCCCTCTTCGCGTACAACGGTTTCGGACATATAGTCGGTCATAGCCCAGTCGGTTTCACCGGCATAGCCCGACTCGTTACCAATCCAGCGGGCCTCGCCACCTACACCCCACATTACGCAGTTGGGGGCTATGCGGTGCACGCGGGCACGCAGGTTGGGCACGTCGTAGTAGATTTCGGCATCGATTGAGCGGGTACCACCCTCACCACCATAATAACCGTCGCCACCACGTGCACCATCGAACCACATCTCAAACTGGTCTGCTCCAAACTCGGCAAGTTCCTCACATTGTTTCAGGAAAACTTCGGAAACATAGGTGTCCTTGCCATAGTGGGCCGAGTTACGGTCCCAGGGGGAGATGTAGAAACCATACTTCATATTGTGTTTTTGGCTTGCTTCGGCAAACAACTTGGGAATGTTTGCAGTGCGGCCATTCTCGTTACCTGCATTCTTTATGCTATGCTCGGTTGTTGCGGTTGGCCACAAGCAAAAACCGTCGTGGTGCTTCACAACGGCAATACCGCCATTCATACCGGCAGCTTTCACCGATGTTACCCACTGCTCGGGGTTGGGGGATGCCAAAGGAGCATACTTCGACTCATCTTCGTTACCGAAGCCCCACTCCAAGCCTGTGAATGTGTTCATACCATAGTGGAAGAATGCATAAAACTCTGTTTCGTTCCACAAAATCTGCCTTTCGTGCGGTACCGGATGACAAGGCGCGGGCGCATTGTCCGGGTTGGGCAGCTCATAGTTCTGGGCAAACCCGAGCGCCGGTATAAGCAAACCGACAAGTAATGTTCTGATTTTCATAAGTTAGTTTTAAGGTTTCTATTTTCTATCGTAAATATCATTTGGTATAGTATACAAATTCATATAAAAATTTATATGAAATATATTTCAATCTTTTTTCAAAAAAGTTCTACATACAGCCTATCGTACAACCACCTTTGAGCCAATCACCATATAGATACCTGCAGGCACGTTCACGCGTGTTGTGCCCTCGGGCACATTCAGGCTGCGTACCAAGCGACCATCAACACCGTAAACATTTACATGCTGCGCTGCAAGCGAAGCGATTGTTATGCAACCCTCGCCACCCCATGCCGAGGCTGTGGGCGCTGTAACATCGTAAATATTGGTTGATACACCGAAGGTTGCCGCCACATCGTTGAGACGAAGTTCGTCGGTAGCCTCATCAACTGCAAGTGCATTGGATATGGAGATTACACGAGCCTCCTCGGGAACCACATCGTAGCAGCTGAGTGTGAGATTTACCACAGCATCGTCGCCGGCATCGGCAAACATCGAGTCGCTGTTCGAATATATGATAAGGCGATAGGTTGTCATGTCGCGCTGCGAGAGGCTCACGGTGTGGTCTGTGAGCGAACCACCTGCTACTGCATCGAATATGAACACGCCATCGGGCACTGTTATATCCACCTGCATGGCCTTGTAGTTCTCATTCTCGTAGCATGTGAGGTGCAACGGCAACACATAATCCTCGTTTATTGTAAGTTCAAAGTTATTTATGTGCAACTCGCCTATCGCAGGAGTGGTATTATAATAATCCATGGCCGAGAGCGGGTCGGCATCGGCTGCAGCGGCCTCTATTCCAAGGACATCATCCTCGGTTATAAGACCGTCGCCATTGATATCGGCCTTTGAGTATGTGAACGACGAGTGGGTATTGTAATTCTTGTAGGCCGTTGTAATGGCAACGTCGTGAACAGTTACATAGTTGCTGCGATTGACATCGCCTGCAAGAGGGAAGAGGAACTCGTCGAGGTTATACTCGGTGAGGTTGTTATAGATATAGTCGGCACGATAGCTCAACCAGCGTTTCATGCTCTCTTTTATCTCGGCATAATCGTCGCCATCGTTCCACTTCGTAGCATTGTTCAAGAACGACGGATTGGCAAAATTGTAGTAGCAATCGAGGTAATCCATAAGTTCTTCAATGGAGTTTTTATCGAGGAACTCTTTCCATGCCTTATAGTAATATTTCTGCACGGTGGTGTTGCCCATCATGGTCATAAACATTCTGTAACCGGGCTCATCGGACATTGACAGATTGAATATCGATGCGGTATAGTCCGATGTGCAGTAATTACTGGTGCTCTCGTATCCGAATGCCCAATCGAAATCCCACAGAGGACCGAATTTTATTTTGCTCTCGGGGTTCTCAAGTTCCTCCTTGAAGAGGAATGTGCTCTTGGGGTGCCCTATCTCCTGGTTGTTCACAAGGTCGTTGGTGAGCATAAAGCGTGCAAAGGCATCGTAGTCAAGGATTCCATCGAGCGACGCACCATGATATACGGCAGAATCGAGCGCATTGTAATCGGTTTGAATGAGTGTCTTGCGTGCCGATGCTGCCGAATAGGTGTACTCGGTGAGGTCGGGTTCCTTGATGTTTACAGGCATTGAGAAATATTTCGATTTGAACTTGTAGTCCTCATCGTAATAAGAGTCAAGCTCGAGCAGATAACCAACCTCCTCATCAACATCCACGCTGTTGTTGGACATGCTCACATGCTCTGTGAACATATAGCTACCCCTGTACTTGCCATTTATATATAACTCCACGGGAATTATATGGTTGGTGAATTCCGCACCTGCCATCTGGCCAATCTTCATGGCTGCGGCATTTGCCATCATGGAGCCACCTTGTGCGTTGGCAAGCAACACCCAACTCTTTCCCTTTGTGAGACCAAAGGGCTTAACCTTGTCGGCGAATTTCAAGCGATAGGGTTTCTTGCTGTATGACCAAGAGGTGTTTCCACGACCTTTAATCTGCACGGAATCTTCAAAGTTGTCATACATGCCATAGCCTGTGATGCGGAAATTGGCATTCAAATAGTACTCTTTGCTGGTAACCGAGAGACCGCCCTCGATATCAATATCTATGCGGGGAACAGATGTTGCATTGTCGGCAAGCCACTCTATCTCCACATTATAGTTCTTACCGAAGGGTGTGCGCGTAACCTCTTTGCTTACCTGCGTATCGGGGTATTGCACGTTATATACACGCATTTCGGCGAGTGCCATGTGATTCTTTGAATATTCACCTGCGGTTTGCACTATCTTCAAATATGAGTAGCTGCCGCCGAGTGATATTGCCGGCGATGTATATTCCTGTCCGTAGCCACCTGTGGGCATGCCGTCTGCACTGTTTGTGAGTGTACGCACAAGAGTCCAATCGTCATTACCGTTGCCTGCATAAATCTCCAATGTCAGCGGGTTATAGCCCGACTGCGGGCGGCACTGATAATAGAGTTTTATATTCTCGACCGCGGTAGGCAGTGCCATAGTGATATATGCATCGACATGGAGGGTTGCGTCGTTGGCACTGCCCCAAGTTGAGTGATAGATGGTAGAGGGGTCGCCATCGAGAAGGCTTGCAACGCTCTCGTTCTCCATGGTCGAAGGCTTGTTGGTGCTCAACATATCGGCTGTGAGGGGAACCTCCGTTACAGTAGGCTCCGAATCGGGGTTATTCACAACATTGCCCACGCTCACCCTGTTATATCCGGGGTAGGTAACCGTGTAGGTTGTGGGGGCAGCAAAACTGCGGCGTGTTACCTTGGACTCTTGCAGTTCATCGCCTATGTAAACAACAGCCTTGTCGTCGCTCAATTGGAAACTCGGTGTAAGCCATTTTCCAATGGAGTTCAATGACAAGTATATATTATCCTGAATTGTGTCGGCAATAACATCGACATTGAGATTTGGATTAAATTTATTATTGAACTTGAACGATGTAAATTCGGGGAAAGAGGGGGCTATGGCAGAGATACTGTCATACTCCTGCGTGGTGTAATAAATCACCTCGCTATCTTTAAGCGGCAGACAGAGGTAATCGCCCTCGGTGTAGTAGCCATTGTCAAGCTCGCTTAAGGCGTAGGCATCCACACCGCCATCGCTCAAATATACATAAACTGCCTCGCCTTCCGCTATGGTATTGTCATTTACAAAAGGTGCCGACAATGTTATTTCCGTTGGCGCTAAGGTTCCGTTGTTACGACCATAAAGCACAACGGAGAACATCTGCATGGCGGTGGGGAATTTAATATCTATATATACATTACCCACGGGGTTCATTGTTCCATTATCCCAAATGGAATGCCAGAAGGTTGAATAATCGCCATCACAGATTGCCGACATGGGGCCCTCGCTCAACTCCTGCGAATTAGTAGAGAAAGCATCTTCGTTCAAAGATATGAGGTTGCCCTCTCCATCGAAAACCTCAATCTCGCCAAGGCTCACCATGGGATATCCCTGATATAATTGCGAGTCGTTGGTTGCATTGAATGTTATGCGTATGCCTGTGGTACTGCGGTTAAGGGTGATAATATCGGTATCCCATACATAACCGCCATATCCGGCTACAATACCGGGCAGGCCGTCGGCCGCGCCATAGCTAATGGGCAGGGTGCGATAACTTATTTTAGTTGAATAGAAACGATTTATCTCCACCTCGTACTGTTCATACAATTCCACATACTGCTGTGCCGTATATACATCGGCTTTACCCTTTGCGGTTGCAATGTTCGTTGCAAGAGACTCCAACGTGGCGCGAGAGCTTTCGGGATATGTGTCGGTAACATAGGGATATGAACTGAACTCCGATGTTGACAACAATGTGTCAACGAGGGTTTCATAATAATTCAGTTTACTTGAAACATATTTTATGGTAGCTGCGTTGAGTGTATCATAAGCAGTGTTAATCTGCTCCATCGTGGGGTTGACAGCAACCATAAGCCCCTCGGCAACCTCAACTGCCGTATTAAGTTCCGATATTATGTCATCGGGACATGCTCCATTGAAATCGCCATATTGGGCGAGATAATCTTCGGCGGCACGCACCGCGGGAGAGAGACGCACATTTGCCACCTGCGACATTGTTATGGCTGTGGTGGCAACAGTTTCGCCAAACAAATCAGCTTTGTATATTGTCCAATTAAAACCTACAGGCAGAGAGAAACCGGCATTGTAATTTCCGTTATCGAGAGCCTCCTTTTTATCGGGGGCAAAGGTTTTGGTCTTTGAGGTTACATTGTCGCGCATATCGGCACCTACATAAAGGAGGTCGGTTACAGTCTCTGTAACATCGCCCGATGCAACATCGTATGTGGTTGTGTAGCTTATCTCAAAATCGCCCGAGGGGAGCGGGGTGATGGTTACCATTGCAGCCTCATCTATTGAAGCTGTGCTGTACTGCCATCCATTGACAAGCGCATATTCGGCACCGCAATCTTTAAGGAAAAGACCGGAATAGGGCCAATAAACAAGATATTTACCGTTACCGACAGCAAGGAACTGGACAGCGTTGGCAAATGTGGCATCGACCGTACCCTTCTCGGCCGAGGTGAGGTAAACCGGGCCGCTGCCTGTAAATAATGAGCCCGAGGATGTTGTAAACGATGTTACGGTATTGGTTTCCATAACAAACAACTGCCCATCTTGTGCTATCTCTCCGGCAGTTGTTACAACCTCGCCAAGCTCAAACTCGCTACCTACTTCGGAAGGATCGTAGTCGGTTCCAAGTGTAACTGCAACCTTTATGGGTGCATTCTTGGCGTTCCCGACGCGGGTGCCCCACTCCACATGAAACGAAGATATGGGAGATGTAAGTTCGAGTTCTATGTAATGGTAATCTGTTACAACATTGTAGCTACCCCACATAGAGTGGAAATATGTAGCATAATCGCCATCGGACAGAGCCGCAAGACCACCGCCGTCGGTACTACCCCAATAAAGGGAGTTATGGTCGGCATTAGACGATGCATAATAGCTCACTTCATTGCCTTCGCCATCGTACACTGCAAGTTCCGAAAGGGCAAAGCAATAGTTATTGCCATTGGGCTGCTCGTGAGTCTTTGTATCGAGTACAATAAAACGCAAGCGCTGTGTATTGTAGCCGATGTTATACACGGGCGATGTAAACTTATACATGGTGCCACCGCTTACAGAAGTAGCTACACCCGGCAAACCGGTCATGCTATTGAGCACCACCGACCAATCTTGCGCGCTCACTCCCGCAAAGGAAAGGAGCAACAACATTGCAAGGATTAATTTTTTCTTCATATTTTTAATATTTAAGTTATTTCGCATTCAAGCTCTTAAACAGAGCATACCATGTTACAAAGTAACTAAATATTAATTTATATTTCAAAAAAATATTATATATTTTTAGGTAATTATATAGAATTTCACACTTATTACCAACATTGTCATTATATGTTTGTGAAGTCATTGGCTCGTTCATTTATTAGCTACCCGCACGTGGCATGCATTTCATCCATGCCACGTGCGACCTAACGCAAATAAACTCGCCGATAACAAAACCCAAGTTTTGTTATTCCGAACATTGTGTGAGGAATCTCTGATTGAGATTTTTCCTCCTTTCAGTCGTCAAAATGACAAAGTAGTGTGGTTTCGTATATAACCCCCTATTTTTATATCTACAGCATTTATTGACAAACGAAACGGCTATTTACATAAATTTAATCCCGCCAAGTTTGGCGGGATTAAGCAGGTTATTACTATTTTGTATAAAACTGAACTAAATGGGAAACCACACGAACACAGCCACATCCCACAAAGCATGGGAGAGAATTATTGCGCCAAAATGCCGGGGGAACAGACGATACAGAAGGCCCCACGCCGCACCTGCAACCAAAGCTGCCATTGTGAGCATGAAATTACATGAGCCGGCATGTACCAGAGCATAGACCGCTGTGGTAACAACAAAACCCATATTGGGATTTATACGCTCCGACAAACAGCGTTGCACATATCCACGCCAAAAAATCTCCTCGGCCGGGCCTATGATAAAGAGCATGAGCAGTGTGAGCAACCAAGGAGATTCGCCTGCCTTCATCCCATAAATGGAATCCACCTGTGGGCGGGCAAAATCAAAAAGCAGTTGCGACATCTTGTCGCCCACCCAAAAGACGAGCCACAACCCCACGGCTATCGCAACACCAAGCAACAGCTCGCCAAAGGATATGCGTATGCCACGCCACCAATCAGGCCGAAAAAGAGTGGACAACAAAGATAACAGAGCAGCCGATGCGGTCATTGTCCACCAAAAATTCACATGAGGAGCCGTGAGAGGAGAGAACATAACCGTCCACAACACGGTAGCAAGTATTATTGTAAAAACAACTTTTTTAATCATAAGAACGCTGCCATAAAGAATGAAACCGTAAACAACAGGCTGAACATCAACTGCAACATGGCCGTGCCCTCATCCACCCCCACAAGAGCCTTACCGCCCTGCGAGAGATAGGCAACGGCCTTGCGGGCATTATCAACAGCAGGTTTCAATGCAAGCAATACAAGCAACGACCACAATGGGAACAAGCCACACAGCACCCCGACAACAACCCACACAAAAGGGATTATCATCTCCATATTATAGAGCACGGCCGACACCTTGCGCCCAACAAGCATTGCAAAGGTTTTTATGCCGGCACGGCTGTCGGGGGTGATGTCGCGCATATTGTTAATATGCAGAATACCTACGGTGATAAGCCCTATGGGCACCGACAGCCACAGCACCTCAAACACCACTTCACCTGTAGCCACATAAGATGTACCCAGCAGCGGCAACAACGAGTAGGTAAAGAAAATATCGACATCGCCAAGTGCATGATACTTAAACCACGGATACAATATAGTGAAGAATGCACCCGCCATGCCAAAATAGAGTACAGGAAGCCCGGTAAAGCACAGAAGCAGCAAGCCCGAAAGTACCGCTACAGAGAGAAGCGCCATTGCCAACACACGAATCTCGCCGGCACTGAACTCGCCACCGGTTATGGATACACCACCCACGGTATCCTCCCTATCTACTCCTTTCTTGTAATCGAAATAATCACTCCATGTATTTCCCGCCGCATGGAAAACCACCACGTTGAGCAGAGTCCACAACGATACGAGCCAATTTATCTCATACCCTCGCCAGAAAAGATAGGCTACGGCAACCAACACCGGCATTGCCGATGCAGGGAACGACCAAGGACGGGTGGCAAGCACCCATTGTTTAATACTATGATTTCTCATTTCTTATTTCTTATTTCATCTATCGTGCGAATATAGGCAAAAAAATCCTCGGAAATCGTGCGATTACCGAGGATTCCAGACTTGTCGGGATGACTGGATTCGAACCAGCGACACCACGCCCCCCAGACGTGTACTCTAACCGGGCTGAGCTACATCCCGCGACTTTTTGTCTGTTGCGAGTGCAAAGGTACATCTTTTTTATCAATATGCAAACATCTTTTGAAAAAATATCTGCAATTTTTTTATTTTTCTTGTAAAAACGGGATGAAAAGGCGGTTTAACACCCTGCTCACTCCGCCATTCTCTGCACCTTACGCATAACACGCAGCCAATTCCCGCCCCATATTTTTTCGATATCGTGGAGCGAAAAGCCACGACGCAACAATTCGCGGGTAACATTGCGCAACTGCGATGCCGACGAGCAGCCTGTTATAGTGCCATCACCATCAAAATCGGTGCCTATACCCACATGGTCTATACCCGCCACCTCTATTGCATGAAGCAGGTGTTGCATGAAATCGTCGAGCGTAGCCTCACCCTCTTTGCGCAGGAAACCGCCGTACATGGTAATCTGTGCCACTCCACCATTTGCTGCCAAAGCACGCAGCTGTTCGTCGGTGAGGTTGCGCGCATGGTCGCACAATGCACGGCACGATGAGTGAGAACATACCACGGGCTGCGTGCTTGCCCGCAATACCGCATAGAAAGTACTCTCGGCGGCATGTGATAGGTCTATGAGCATGCCCACACGATTCATCTCGGCAACCACTTTATAACCAAACTCGCTCAACCCGCCATGCTCGCTGTTGCCACGCGCCGAGTCGCATATATCATTATCGCCATTGTGGCACAAGGTCATATAAACCACACCACGGTTACGGAATTTCTCGATATTTGCAATATCGCTACCTATTGCGTAACCATTCTCTATGCCGAGCATTATAACCTTTTTCCCATCGTTTTTCAAACGCCACAGGTCGCATGGTGTATCTGTTATTGCCACATGGGAGCTATTGGCAGCCACGCGCTCCTCTATCCCTTGCAACAAGGCCGAAGCCTTTTCCGTTGCCGCCGCAAGCGAGACTGCATCGCGCGCCTCCTGTTTAAGATAGGCAACCATGGTTACCACATCGAGTGCGCCTTCGTTCATTTTGTGCAAATCCACAAGAGCGCGGGTGCTGCGTTCTTGGAGCAGATATCCCTCTCCAAAGAGCATGGGTGTATCGCAATGAGAATCTATAGAGAGTATTTTTGCATGCACCTCCTTGGCGGCTCGGTACAACTGCGCCTCATCTGCAAGCCAGCGGAAAAGAGGCATCATGCAACGGTTGTCGTCTTTGAGAATAAAAGTTTCGGGATGCCACTGCACACCTATTATGGAGCGCCCATCGACAGCCTCCATAGCCTCTATAACACCATCGGGGGCCACGGCTGTAACGGCAAAGCCCTGCGGCACGCGGTTTACGGCCTGATGATGAAATGTATTCACAAACAGTCTGTCGCTACCGAAAATAGCGGCCAAGCGACTCCCCTCGCCGATATTTACCCAATGGGTGGCAACACTGCGTTCCTCGCTCTGGTCGTGATTGAGCAGTTCGTTGCCAAGCGCATTGTATATATCCTGATGCACGCTGCCGCCAAGCGCTGCGGCAAGAGTTTGTATTCCGCGACAAATTCCCAAAATGGGCAGTCCCCTGTCCACTGCAAGCAGTGCGAGCATAAGTTCCTGCTCGTCGCGCGGGGGGTTTATTGTGTGCAGTATATCGTAATCAGGCTCCTCGCCCATGTAACGAGGGTCGATATCGGCACCACCCGACAACACTATGCCATCGAGCGTGGATAGAAGTTCTATCAACGCCTCGCGGTTGCCATACGGGGGGATTATCACAGGCGAGCAACCTGCTGCAAGCACCGAAGAATAGTACCCCTCGGCAAGAGTGGCAAGGCGTTCGTTGCTCTTGTAATTGGCAGTGATGCCTATGATGGGACGGCGCTGCCCCATGGGATATTGTTTATGCAGCGCAGAATATTCTGCCCGCAGATTGAATTTATCGTTCATACTTCAATGTTTATATTGCGAAGGTACAAAAAAATATTGGCAAGCCGTAAAGGCTGCCAATATTTTAATGCAGTATCACCGGGCGGATTACTCCATTGGCAGATTGCGTTTTATGCTGTTATCGAGCATTATCATTGTTTCGGTGCTCACAACACCCGGGATATCCTGTATGGAGCCGTTGAGCAACTGCATAAGGTGTTCGTTGTCGTGGGCATACATTTTTACAAGTATCGAATAAGGGCCGGTAGTATAGCAACACTCCACCACCTCGGGAATATTTTGCAGACGCTTTACGACATCCTTATACATGGAACCCTTTTCGAGACGGATACCTATGTATGTGCATGTTTTATAGCCCAAGCGGCGCACATCAATCTCGTAGCTCGAGCCCGATATTATGCCCATATCTATAAGATGCTGCACGCGCAGGTGGATTGCCGCACGCGACACGCCACACAGCTCCGCAACATTGCGGAATGGTATGCGCGCATCCTTTGATATTATGCTGAGTATCTTGACATCGAGACTATCTATTTTACATTCTGTGGTTTTCATAAGTTTTTCTTTTGTGTCGGCCAAATAATGCCGAGTGGTTTATTTTACTATATCTATTATCTCCAAATCAAAAATAAGAGTGCTGTAAGGCGGTATCACGCCCTCAATACCCTCGGCTCCATAAGCAAGTTGCCATGGGATATAAATGGTACAACGTGTACCAACGGGGAAAAGACGAAGTGCCTCGGAGAAACCGGGAACAACCTCGCTCACAGGAAAGGGGACCGCCTCGTCGCCCGAGGTATCAAAGACCTCGCCGCTGATGAAGGTTCCTTTGTATTTGCAATTGACCACATCGGTGGCTGTTGCCACGGCGCCGGTTCCCATTACATCCACTTTGTACTGCAAGCCGCTGGCGAGGGTCGTTACATTGGCACGTTTTTGGTTGCGTTGCATAAATGTATCGCTCTTGCCCAGATACTTGTTCCTATTGCAATAATCGGCCGCGGCGCGCATGCTCAATGAGTTTTTGTCGCCACTGACAGCGGACACCACGCCTTCGAGAAACAAAACGGGGTCGAGCCCTTCGGGGCCTGCGTTCACTATGTTACCCGATTTTTCGAGCATATCCATGGTGGCGGCTCCAAGGCTGAGGCCGTATGCGTATGCCTTGGATTCGGGAGTGATATCTGCGGGGTACGATGCACGCACACCTTTTATAAACTCATCGAGCGTGGTCTCTGTAATGCCCATCTCATCATATACCATGGCGGGAAGATGCTTTGCAGCATACATTCCGGCGGCATAGGAGAGGGTGTCGCGCGCGCTTTCCAAAGCGACCTCTTTATGTGTTACGTTACCATTGCAGGAAGAGAACAACATGGTTGCCACTGTTGCAACAGACAAAAGAACCCTTTTCATAGAGATAAAAAGAATTTATTAAAGCACCTTGATAAGCTCCACTTCAAAGATAAGTGCGCTGTAAGGAGGAATCATCTCGCCTGCACCGTTGGCACCATAGGCCATGTCCTGGGGAATGAAAAGACGCCACTTGGCACCCTCTTGCATAAGTTGCAGAGCCTCTACCCAGCCCCTTATAACCTGATTGACACCGAAAACGGCGGGCTCGCCGCGGCGAATAGAGCTATCGAACACGGTACCATCGATGAGGGTTCCCTCGTAGTGGCACTGCACGCGGTCGGTAGCAGAGGGTTTCTTGCCTGTACCCTCGGTAATAACCTGATACTGCAAACCGCTGGGCAGGGTAACAACACCCTCTTTTGCCTTGTTGGCTGCCAAGAATGCCTCGCCCTCCTCTTTAACCTTGGCATAAGCCTCCTCGGAGAGTTTACGGAAATGCTCGCTCACCACCTGCTGCGCCTCGGTGTGTGTGAGGGCGGTTTTTTCGCCACCAAGCACATCTTTTATACCTTTTACAAAATCGTCGATGTCGAGAGCATTAACTCCCATTGAAAGAAGGTTCTGGCCTATACCCATACCCAATCCATAGCTGAATTTATCCATAGCTTTAATGTTTTATGTTTTTGATTTATAATGTTTATAAAAATTTTCTGTCATTTTGCCATTTGCCTCAAAAGAAACAAATACATTGCATCTGTGGCGAAGATACAATTTAATATTTACATTTTGCAAGCAAACAGCGCATTTTTTGTCATTTTGTATATTTTTACAATCAAAAAAGGCTATCAGTACAATTTTCCCCATTTTAGCATTTTGTCATCGCACAGACGGAATTTTGAGGAAAGAAACGTGTAGAACGCTTCGCTCGCGAAGATATCTGGCACTCGCTGCAAAAAACATTAAAGCAAGCTTTATGTTTTTCGCTCGTTTGTGCTATCTTTGTATTTTATAGTAAATAAAATATAGTATTTGAGATATGAGCGAAACTTTTATACTTTTAGGCATATTCGTTTTTATATTTGGGGGATTTTTTCTGCTGAACAAATTCTATCGCAACAGGCCTGTTGCCGATGACCACCACGACCATGGTGGCGAGGATGGTGTATGCTGCGGCAGACACAGCAATTGCGCCAAGGGGCTCGACAAACGGGAGCTTTACTTTGACGACGAGGAGCTTGATGCCTACAAAGGGCGCAAAAGCGACGAATATACCGAGGAGGAGATTGAAGAGTTCCGCAATGTACTCTACACAATGAAGAGCGAAGAGGTTGAGGAGTGGGCAAGCTGCCTGCAAACACGCGAAATTGAGATTCCGCAAGTGATAAAGGAGGAAATACTGCTGATGTTGCAATAAATTGCGACATTTTCAGTTATTATATATTATATTAATATTAAGATAAGTGAAATTGGGAAAACACATACATATATTGCCGTTGCTATTGCTTGCATTGATGCTTTTGTGCGCCTGCTCGAGCAGAAAGAACAACACGGCCAAAACACGTATGTACCACTCTTTCTTTGCAAAGTACAACACCTTCTACAATGGCGATGTATCATTCAAAGAGAGCAAGAAAATGCAAATCAACGGGCACAAGGACAACTACTTGGAGCAACTGCCTCTGATGGTAAACAGCAACGCCTCGACCAACAAGATAGGTACACCGGGATTTGACCGCGCAATAGAAAAATCGCAAAAGGCGATAAAGAACCATTCGATAAAGAGAAAACCTAAGAAACCGACAGGCAAGAAATTAAGCGAGAAGCAGAAGCGTTTCTATGCACAAAAGGAGTTCAACCCTTTCTTGTGGCGAGCATGGTTCATGATGGCCGATTCTTATTTTGCAAAAGGCGAATTTACCGAGGCTGCAAGTACATACATATACATAAGCCGCTTATACGAAAACAACCCTAAAATTGTGGCAAAGGCACGCATAGGGCTTGCCCAATGTTACAATGAACTTGATTGGCTGTATGAGAGCGAGGACCTGCTCAACCGCACAAAGCGCGACAGCCTGCCCACATCGTTGGAGAAGGAGTATGCCCATGCAAGAGCGGGATTGCTGCTGAAACAGAAGCGCAACAGCGAGGCAGCCGAGCAGATGAAAAAGGCTGTGAGGCGCAAGAACACCGAAAAGCTCGACAAAGCACGCGAATACTACCTCATGGGGCAGCTATATAAAACAACAGGCAACAACAAGGAGGCATTCAAATATTTTGGAAAGACAATATCGCAAAACCCGCCATACGAACTTGAGTTCAATGCACGCATAAGACAGACGGAGTGCCTGACCAACCAAAGCAAAAAGGGAATACTGCGCAAGCTGAACAGAATGGCACGCAGCTCCAAGAACAAGAGCTACCTGTCGCAGATATACTATGCAATAGGCAATGTGCATTTGAACGACAAAGACACCATTGAAGCTGTCAAGGCCTATGAGAAGGGGCTGACCGAGGGCGATGGCATGGGCTATGGCAGTGGCATGCTGAACCTTTCGCTTGGAAAAATCTATTGGGAGCAGGAGAAATTCACGAAGGCAAAAACCAACTACGAAAAGGCAAAGCAGTTATTGGGAGAAGACACCCCCGAAAAGGAAGAGATTGCCTTCAGAGACAACATATTGCAAGAGTTGATGCAGTATGCTGAAGTGATTGAGGAGAAGGAAGAACTGCTCTATTGGGCCACTTTGCCACAGGAGCAACTGCTCAAAATAATAGACGAGCGAATAAAAGAGGCCAAGGAGAAAGAGAAACTGCAAAAGAAGAAAGAGAGAAAAGAGAAGAGGGAGAGCGCAGCCGACAACCTTGCAAACGCAAGCACGGCCGCCGCAACAACAGCCACCACACCCGAGGATGCGGGCAAATGGTATTTTTACAACCCGTCGATTGTATCACGAGGAATACGCACATTCGCTAAAACCTGGAACAATAGAGAGTTAAAGGATTTCTGGCGTTTGAGCAACGGTGTTGTTTTCAGTACCGAGAGCGACAGCATCTCCAATGAAAGCATGGCCGACAGCATCCCTGCCGATAGTATAAACAGCGCAGCCATACCGGCCGACAGCATTGCCGGCAACATGGATGCCGCAGAGGCTGTGGAGCCCGACTCGTTGCCCACCGACCCCACAACGCGCGAATACTATTTGAGCCGAATACCCGATACCGAGGAGAAGAAAAAGGCGGCACACGACGCTCTGCGCGATGCTCTTTATGAGGCAGGCATTGTGTTCAAAGACAAAGCAGGCGACAAGAAGATGACACTCAAAAACTTGGAGAAGGTGGTAAACAACTATCCCGAGTTCGAAAAGATGCCCGAAGCCTACTACCACCTGTTCCTTGCATGCTCGCGCTGGAACGAGCCCGAGAAGGCCGATTATTACAAGGCCTTGCTTATGGAGCAGTTCCCCGAAAATGAACTGACCGCACGCATACAGCAGCCTACATTCTTTGAGAGCGCAGCCACAAGAAAGCACAACGAGGATTCTATATATGTAAAGGCGTATGCACACTACCGCAACATGGAGTATAGCGCGGTGGAGAACGAGAACTATGTGGCCAAGGAGCGTTATCCGCAGGGCAACCACCGAGCACGTTTCCTCTTCATCGATGCCATGGCAAAACTATACAGCGGCAAGCAGGAGGAGGCCTTGGAGTCGTTGAAGGAGCTGGTGGAGAATCACAGCGCCGACAGCATAAGCCGAATAGGAGGAGAGATAAGCACGGGCGTGGAGCAAGGTCGCTTGCTGCGTAGCGGAATATCACTATCCATCTGGGACCGCAAGAGCGATGGTACCATAAAGGGAGATATGGACAGCGTGCCCACATTCAGCAACGAGCGCAACGAGCCTTATTACTTTGTGCTTGCATTCCCCAACGATTCGCTCGACGAGAAACGCCTGCTGTTTGAGATGGCACGCTACAATTTCTCGCGCTACATGGTACGCAACTTCACCATGGAGTTCCAGGAATTGGCCCAAATCACCATGTTCCAGGTTAAGGAGTTCCTGAACTTTGACGAGGCCTTTGTATATCGCAAGCGATTGTACGAGAATGGCGAAATGGCAAAGATTCTGGAAGGTATCAACGCATATATAATATCAAAATCGAATCTCGATTTGTTACTACAATATTATAGCTTTGCCGACTATGAAAGGTTCTACGAGGAGACGCTGATGAACATCCCCGAGCTTGAGATTGATGGTTACACGCTTGACGAGCCCGATTACGGCGATGACGAGGAAGAGAGCGAAGGCGAAGAGAACAACGAGAGCGAAGAAAATAACGAAGAAGCTATTTGACAATTATGGCATATAAACTTTTATGGGCCGATGATGAGATTGAGTTATTGAGTGCCCACATTATATTTTTACAATCAAAAGATTACGAGGTGGTGAAGGTTACCAACGGCCCCGATGCAATAGATGCATGCAAGCGAGAGGCTTTTGACCTGATTCTCCTCGATGAGAACATGCCCGGCCTCACCGGGTTGGAGACTCTGTTGAAGATTAAGGAGATAACACCTACCACCCCTGTTGTGATGGTTACCAAGAGCGAGGAGGAGGATATTATGGAGCAGGCAATAGGCTCAAAGATTGCCGATTACTTGATAAAGCCCGTAAACCCAAGCCAGATTCTGCTTACCTTGAAAAAGAATATCCACAAAAAGGAGATTGTTGCCGAGAAGGCCAACAGCGCATATCAGCAGAACTTCGGCAAGCTGGCTATGCAGATAAGCGATGCATGCTCCATTGAAGATTGGAAAGAGGTTTATAAAAAAATCGTCTATTGGGAATTGGAACTTGAGAATGCCGATGACCAGATGCACGAGATGTTAAAGGCACAGAAAGAGGAGGCCAACAACATGTTTGGCCGGTTTGTGAAAAAGAACTACATGGAGTGGATGCGTGCCAACCGCGATGAACGCCCCATGATGAGCCACGACCTTTTCAGGGAGCGCATATTCCCGCTGCTGGACAATAAGGAGAAGATTTTCTTTATAATCATAGACAATTTCAGATATGACCAATGGCGTGTGCTTGCCAATGAGATAGGCGGCGATTTTAACATAGAGGAGGAGCTATACACAAGCATACTGCCAACGGCAACGCAATATGCACGCAACGCTATATTTTCGGGGTTGATGCCATCGCAGATAAAAGAGATGTTCCCCGCTCTATGGGTTGATGAAGAGGAGGATGAGGGCAAGAACTTGAACGAGGAGGCTTTGATTGAGACGCAGATTAGCCGCTATCGTCGCAAGGATACATTCTCTTACAACAAGGTTGTTACATCGGCTGCAGCAGAGAAGTATCTCGATTCACTGCACAATCTGTCGAAAAACGATATTAACGTGCTTGTGATAAACTTTATCGATATGCTGTCGCATGCACGCACCGAATCGTTAATGGTACGCGAGCTTGCATCGGACGAGGCGGCATACCGTTCCATCACCCTATCGTGGATAAGACACTCGGCTATAAAGAAGCTTTTCAACGAACTTGCAAGGAATGGTTACACGGTTGTCATCACAACAGACCATGGCAGTATTCAGGTAGATAACCCCACAAAGGTTATTGGCGACAAGAACACCAACACCAACCTGCGTTACAAGCTGGGAAAGGCACTCAACTACAACGGCAAAGAGGTTTTTGAGATTAAGGAACCGGCAAAGGCTTTCCTCCCGCAACCCAATGTGAGCACAAGCTACATATTCGCAACCGGGGACAAATTCTTTGCCTACCCCAACAACTACAACTACTATGTGCAGTACTACAAAGGCACGTTCCAGCATGGTGGAATATCGCTCGAAGAGATGCTTGTACCAATTATTAAATTAAAACCGAAAGGCAAATAACGATGAGCAAGGATTGCATAATAAGAATAGAGAGGATTGAGGATTACCCTGCCGCAGCGCAAAAATTCATTGCAGCCATGGATGGGCGACGTATTTTTGCATTCTATGGCAGCATGGGCGCAGGCAAGACCACCTTCATAAAGAGCATTTGTGAGGAGATGGGGGTTGAGGATTGCATAAACTCCCCTACATTTGCCATAGTGAACGAGTACGAGGGAGGCAAGCACGAGACCATCTTCCACTTCGATTTTTACAGAATAAAATCGATAGCCGAGGTATATAACATGGGCTACGAGGAGTATCTATACAGCGATGCCTACTGCTTCATAGAATGGCCGGAACTTATTGAGGAGCTATTGCCCGAAGAGGCGGTAAAAGTGGAGATAAACGAAGAGGCCGACGGAACACGTACAATAACTATTGAAAAGAAAGATTAACACACTAATATAAAGGAAATGAAGATAAACGCAAACGCATCGGGTACAAGAACCATAGAGGTTACCGAAGAACAGTTGCAGATTATTAGAAAATTCTCATTGCTCGACCGCATAACAAACAGCATGGGCAAGGTTGATGAAGATTCGCTTGGCAAGCTGCGCCTGACGGTGCGCGCACTCATAGCATCGCAACAGATGGATGCCAAGGAGTTGCTCGACTTGTGCACGGTGTTGTACGACGAGAACATGAAGGCTCTAGGCCTGTCGAACCTGATGACATGTTACAACAGCTGGTTGCAGAAACAAGAGACGGAACAACCCGCAGAACAGGAGTAAAATGAGTGGCAGAAGAGTGAGCGATTGGTTGCCCACCACCCGCAAAGAGGCGGAGATGCGTGGGTGGAACGAGCTTGATGTGGTTATATTCAGCGGCGACGCTTATATAGACCACCCATCCTTTGGTGCAGCCGTGATAGGCCGAATATTGGAGGCCGAGGGGTTGCGTGTGGCCATTGTGCCGCAGCCCAATTGGCAGGACGACCTGCGCGACTTCAAAAAGATGGGACGACCGAGATTGTTTTTTGGTATCTCGGCCGGTTGCATGGACTCCATGGTGAACAAATACACCGCAGCCAAACGATTCCGCAGCGAGGATGCCTACTCACCAAACGGCAAGCACAGCATGCGCCCCGAGTATGCCACAACGGTATATTCCACAGCGCTGAAAAAGCTATTCCCCGACTCGGCCGTACTCATTGGTGGCATTGAAGCCTCAATGCGCCGTTTCACTCATTACGATTATTGGCAGGACTGCCTAAAAAAAAGCATTCTCATAGAGAGCAATGCCGACATTCTGGTGTATGGCATGGGCGAGCAACCGATAATTGCCATTGCCAATGCCATGAAGCAACGATTGGAACAGGATGGCGGGGATTACATCACCGCATCGCAAGCAAGGGAGATTGCCAAGGATATAAGGCAGACAGGAGTGTTGGTACAAAAAACAGATTTCACGCCACAGACAGAGAGCGACAAGCTGCTTGCCCCACATGCGGTGTGCCTGCAAGACAAAAAGCAGCAGGCAGCCAATTTCCTTGCGATAGAAAAGGAGTCGAACAAAGTGAGTGCCAAAAGGCTGATACAGGAGTATGAAGAGGGGTATGTGGTGGTGAACCCGCCATTCCCCAGAATGACAACCGAGCAGCTGGACCACAGTTTCGACCTGCCATACACACGCCTGCCCCACCCCAAATACAACGGCAAGCGCATACCGGCTTATGATATGATTAAGTTCTCGGTGAATATTCACCGCGGTTGCTTTGGCGGGTGTGCCTTCTGCACCATATCGGCACATCAAGGCAAGTTCATTGTAAACCGCAGCACGGAGAGCATTATACGAGAGATAGAGGCAATAGCCGCGTTGCCCGATTTCAAGGGATATCTATCGGACCTTGGCGGCCCATCGGCAAATATGTATATGATGCATGGCAAGAACGAGGAGATATGTGCCAAGTGTTCGCGCCCGTCGTGCATACAGCCAAAGATATGCCCCAACCTTAATATAGACCACACCGCCCTACTGAATCTTTACAAGAGGGTAGATGCTATGCCACAGATAAAGAAAAGTTTTATAGGCAGCGGGGTACGATACGACATGCTCCTGCACCGCAGTGGCGACAAAGAGCGCGATGCGGCAAGCGACAGATATACCGAAGAGCTGATACGCAACCATGTGAGTGGCCGTTTGAAGGTTGCTCCCGAGCACACCAACGATGACGTGCTACGCCTTATGCGCAAGCCACCGTTCAAGCAATTCCACGATTTCAAAAGGATATTCGACAAGATAAACAGCCGCTATAATCTGAAACAGCAAATAATACCATACTTTATAAGCAGCCACCCGGGCAGCACCATTGAGAGCATGGCAGAACTTGCGGCAGAGACAAAGCAACTGAATTTTCATTTGGAACAGGTGCAGGACTTTACTCCCACACCCATGACCATGGCCACGGAGATGTATTACACAGGCATCAATCCCGAAACAGGTGAGAAGGTTTATGTGGCACGCAGCATGCGCGACAAGGAGGCTCAAAGGCGTTTCTTCTTTTGGTATAAACCCGAGGAGAGGAGAGAAATAATGCAGGCCCTGCGACGCTTGGGGCGTGCGGACCTGCTAAAAAAACTTGGACTGTAAAGGAGCGTGTTTACTCCTCCACAGGTGCGAACTCGTCTTTCCCTACACCACACATGGGGCATACCCAATCTTCGGGAAGGTTTTCAAACGATGTTCCGGGCTCAATACCCTGTTCGGGATCGCCAATTGCGGGGTCGTACTCCCACTGACATACTGTGCAATAATATTTCTTCATAATAGTTCATTTTTTGTTATAACACATTAATTACACATTTTGTTGATAAAACAAATGCTACTTTTGCAAAAGTAGCATTTGTTTTTTATCTGCAAAGAGTATTGTATGTAATTTTATATAAATTAACTAAAAGTTGGAAAGATAGCTGTCTATAAGCAGGCGCATTCCTTCCGAGGCTCCTTTGCGTATGTGAACGACATTGGATGGCAACACAGCCGCCACATCGTTGGGGTCTATAAGATAGATGGGGACACCGGCAGGAACATAGTGGAACAAGCCCGCTGCGGGATATACATTGAGCGATGTTCCTATTATTATAAAGGCATCTATGCCCTGCATGGCAGCCACGGCGGCTTCCATAAGAGGGACTGCCTCGCCAAACCACACTATGAATGGGCGTAACTGCGAGCCGTCGGCAGCAAGGTCGCCCATCTTGATGGTGGGGGCCGTTGGCAAGAGGGTGCGTACATATCGCAAATCTTGCGGGTTGCGCGATGAGCACACCTTCATGAGCTCGCCATGCAAATGTATCACCGAAGAGGAGCCGGCGCGCTCGTGCAGGTCATCGACATTCTGCGTAACAACGGTTACATCGTACCTCTCTTCAAGTGCCGCCACAAGGCGATGCCCCTCATTGGGTTCCGCACCAAGCAATTCTGTGCGGCGCTGGTTATAGAAATCAAGCACAAGGGCGGGGTCGGCCGCAAAGCCCTCGGGTGTGGCAACCTGCTCCACAGGATAGTTGTTCCACAAACCGCCACCGCCACGAAAGGTTGCAATGCCGCTTTCCGCGCTCATTCCTGCGCCTGTGAGTATTACTATTTTCTTCATATCGGTATTTTTATTTATTACATAACAAAACAGAGAGAAGCGCGCTTCTCTCTGTTTTGTGTCTATTTATTCGCCCTCACCGGCCTCGGGAGCGGCAGGTGTCTGCTCCTCGTCGGCGGGTGTATCCTCGCCACCATCATCAACAGAAGGTGTATCGGGGGTTACAGGTGTTTCGGGTTCTTCCTCCTCGGGAGCCTCGGGTATGAAGGGAGGATCGGGAGTTACGGGTACTATTGTAGGTACAAGATAGCCGTCGGGCAGAGGCAGATACCAACTGTTCCTGTCGCTCAGCTTGCTATACAATGCAGCATTCCAACCCAAAGCAGTCTCGGCAGTACGCCAATCGGCGTCTTTTACTTCACGAGCAGCAACACGTTTTGCCAGGAAGTCGGGGTTACCAAGGGCTGTAGCCATACGTGCAAGGTCGGCAAAGCGGTGACCTTCCCAAGCCATCTCCAATGCCATTTCGTCGATAATCTTATCGTACATATAAGCAACGCGGTCCTCGTTGGTCACTTTATATACTTTAACCTCAACAGGCTCGGTATAAGCATATTCCCAAACTACGTTACCATCGGCATCGAGCTTGTATGTTGTCTTTTCCTCATCCTCATATACGGGGATTTGTCTGAGAGATTTGTCGTCGTTATATACAATTGTCGATAGCATCTCTGTAACACCATCCTCGGGCAAAATATTGTGATATTGAGCTACACATGAGTCGGTGAGTGCATAGTAGGGGTTAGACTCTGTGAAACCGGAACCGATAGAGTGAACACCCTTATTATTCTTCAACAATGAGAAATCGAAAACAAGAGGATCATATTCAGACTTGATTACCTCGGCCATAACGGGAACCTTCTGAACAACCTCCTGTGTCAAAGGATCACCTGTTACATCATCGACAGCGGGAGCGCCGGTCTCCTCATCGATAACAGGTACGACCAACTTAACAACCTTTCCTTCGGCATCGCGCAAATCGGCTATGAGACCGCGACCTATTTCGTCCTGGCGCTGCTCAACTACAGTGTCGGGCTGCCAATAGATTTTATACTCGGCCTGCACACCTGATTTTAGGACAGTCATAGCCAACTCCTTCGCACCGGTCCAACCCTCGCGCTCCAAGCCCATCAAGGCCTCGGCAAAGTGCAGATAGACATGGGTATTACGACCAAGCACAATGTTGTTAGTCTCGGCTGACATTCCTCTTACAAATTGCTTGTCGTCCTCTATGAAGACATCGCCAGCCTTGTTCAAGTTGAACTTGAGGATGATATTGTCATAAAGATTCTTGTCCAAAGTACCTCTGTATGTTGCAGTAGATGCAAAGAGACGGAGGTCGCCGGGCCATTTCTTACTCTCTACGATATAATCTGTAAATGTGGTCTCGTTCTTGTAATAACGATAGTTGTAAACCTGACGAGCAGACAAACCTACAATGGCAGGAGATGCGGTTAGCTGTCTTTCACCAAGGTCGGCAGTAGGTGCAAAGATATCGGCAAGCTGCGATGTCAGACCGGTCTTTTCGTCATCGGCATAATGGATGATTGCGGTTGCCAGACCTACAGAATTTGTGAAGCCCTCTCTTGTAAAGGTATTTATATATTCATTTGAGGGAGTAGTATTCTTATCATCGGGCTTTTCGTTAGAGTGAGAAACATTACCCACTTGATCGCTCTTCGGGCTCTTTTCGTCGGCAAGATAGCTCTGGTAATACTTCGCAGCCATTGCGTAGTCGCTGTTGGGGTTAGGATAAGGCAATGGGTACGATGTTGTTTCGGCCTTCAAAGATGCACGCCACAAGTATAGGTCGCCCAAGAGCACGCGGATAGGCATGAAGAGCTTTCCTGTGAGGTCCTTATTGACAAAACCGGGAACTTCCCACAAAGGCATCTTGTATGTATAGGGATTCTCGTAGCGAGCAATATCCTCGATGAGGTTATTGATAATGGTGAGATGATCTGCAGGCGCTGCCGACATTATCTCCTCGGCCTTGCTATGAGTGAGCACCGGCTCGGTGAAATAGGGAACATACGCATGGTTCTTTATCAGCTGCATGTATGTCCATGCACGGATACTCTTTACAGCAACATACTCGCGCAACATGAGACGACGATTGTCGTACTCCAATGTGGTATCAACGCGTGCGAGGAATACGTTACAGTTGTTGATGATAGAGAAATAGTCCTTTACATCGAGATATTGATTGTTCTCCATATCAAACTCAAAGTTGCTGATTTCAAGAACATCATCAAGTGTCTTATCGTTGGTTGAGAGGAGGTCGCCACGAAGCTCATTCAACAAGACATTTCTGTCGCCAACCTTCTGAACCGATTTCAGAATACCCAATACAGAATATACCGAATCGTTAAAAGTCCAACCTTCAAATTCATACTCAACGCGATTTGATTCCACGTTCAGCATATCTTCGCAAGAGGAGAATAGGAACGCTCCGCAAAGAAGGAATGTAACTGTATAAATAAGATTCTTTTTCATTGTGTTTTTTATTTATTCTCGTATTATTGCCACACAAGGCAGCAATAATACGATTTATATTCATTAGAGGTTAAGCTTTACACCGAAATGGAAACTTCTACACTGTGGCAAAAGACCAGCATCGATGCCCTGATAAAGTATGTTGTTGTTTACAGATGTTTCGGGGTCGTTGCCATCATATTTTGTGAATGTATATACATTCTCGGCAGCACACCACAAGGTGAGACCCTGCAACCAGCTGTAAGAAACAGGAACATCGTAAGAGAGTTTAATGGTTTTAATTCTCAAGTATGAACCATCTTCTATCCAACGGTCAGAGAAACGGCTGTTACCCATGGGGTCACCAAAAGCAACTTTAGGGATAGAGGTTATCTGACCATCTTTAACCCAACGGTCGATGAGTGCTGTTGTTTGGTTGTTGAATGATGAACCACTCTCCAACTGCTGGCGATAGTAGTTGTATATGTCATTTCCAACAGAGTAGTTGCAAACAACGTCGAGTTTCCAATTCTTCAATCTCATACTTGAGTAGATATTACCATAGAAATCGGGGTTGGGATCACCGATAACGGTTTTATCGTTCTCGTCAATGAGCCCGGGGTTCTCTCCGGGGTTGATATCTACAAATTTCATATCACCCGCCTCAAAGTAATAGGTGTTTGTACCCTCTTTTCTGTAAAGACCAAGAGCAGCAGCCTCGTCTGCCGATGTTAAAACACCGTCGGTCTTATAACCCCAGAATACTGCAACAGGCTGACCTACCATTGTTTTAACCTCGCCACCATAAACCGATACAGGGGCAAGATTCTCGCTCAATGCGGTAACCTCGTTCTTGTAATGGCCTACAGATGCGCCCAATTCCCATTTGAAGTTCTCTTTATTTACAGCCTTCCAATTGGCAGAGAGTTCAAAACCGACGTTCTCAAGCTCACCGCCATTGGTCCAATATTTATCCATACCTGTTACGAAAGCGTATTTCTTCTGAACAAGAAGGTCGCTTGTCTTAGCTTTGAATACGTCGAAGCTCAATCCCAAACGGTTGTTGAACATCATCATATCGGCACCAAGGTTGATGCGTCTTGTGGTCTCCCACTTTACACCATCGTTCTCTACGTTACCAAGTTCAAGTCCCATGGTTTTGTCGTAGAAATTGGCTGCCTGCAAGTAGCTACGCGCTGCAAAGAAATCAATGGCATCGTTACCCACTGCATCGTAACCAAGACGCAGTTTCAACATATTTATAGGCCTGCACTTGAACCATTTCTCCGAAGATACAAGCCATGCAGCCTGCACAGAGGGGAAGAGGCCCCATGCAACACCACCTAATTTGAATATACCATCGGCATTCTTACCTACACGCGATGATGTTTCAAGTGAAGCTGTTGCCTGCAAGAAATACTTAGTCTTGTATGAATAGTCGGCAGAGAGATACCATGCAAGGTTGGTCCAGGTATTATCTACACCCGAGGTTGAAATACCTGCAAGTGAAGAACTTATACCAAAGTTCTGGTCGTTACCTGTGTTGGCACCACCAATGGAGTTTGAATCGTGCTGGAAGTTTGTGTAACGGAAACCGCCATAAACATCCAGGTCGTGAGCACCAAAACGTTTGTCCCATGAAACACGGGTATCACTTGTGATAATGGCTTCGCGTGAAAACATTGATGCAGCATAGTTGCTTATGCGCGCACGAATGTCGTTTGAGTAGAAATCGTAGCCCTTAGCACCCGAAGGGTCGGCATAAGGAAGATAATACAACTCGTTCACGCGATACAGAGAGTAGTTAAATAGTTCATTGATGGTAAAATCGCCCAATCGCAATTCGGGAGCTATGGTAATGCCGAGGTTGGTGTACTCCATCTCGTTCTTGTACTCACCGGCACCATTGTTAATAATAATCAATGGGTTGTAAAGCGAGTTATTCGGCCTTGCAACGGCATAGCCGGCAGGTCCTACGGCAAAATTGTCGGCACCATCGTAATTTGAACTGATTACACCCAAGTCTGAAAAACGATAAGGGCTGAGGAAAGGCGACTTAATCTTTGCCAAGTAGCCGATTGAAGAGATTGGCAACTTGCTCTCGTCCTCACGCATACCGTCATCAAGCAATTCGCGGGCTACACGTGAGAATGAGATATCAAAACGTGTATCAAAATTCTCGGTGAGAGATATATCGGAGTTCAAACGAACATTCATGCGCTCCAAGCTATTACCTTCGAGAGGGCTATCGGCTGTTGTGTAACCAAACGAGAAGTTATACATGGCAATGTCATCACCACCTTCTACGTTCAACTTGTAGTTCTGCGAAAGCGCCTCGGTGTATGTATAATCTTCCCAATTGGTATTGTTATGGTACTTGTTATACATTACAAAACCATCCTTGTCGTTACGCAAGAAATCGAAATTTTCGTTTGCAGGAATATTCTCTATTGTACCTACAAGGTCGTTGGTATAGATACGATAATCCTCGGCACCCATCACATCTATTGTTTTAGGTGCTAAAGTTACACCGCCATATACATTTGCAGCAATGCGGGTAGCCATGCTGCGACCACGTTTTGTATTGATGATAAGAACACCGTTTGCGGCACGAGAACCATAAAGGGCTGTTCCGTTCTTCATCAATTTAACATCCTCGATATCCTCTACATCTATTGCAGCGAGAATGTTATTGAACATACCGGTATGCAGATAGGCAGCATCCTCCTGCATATCCCAAATAACTCCATCCACTACAACCAAAGGCTGTGTCTTGGCGTTCAATGAGCTTATACCACGCACAAACATGGCATTACCTATGGCCAAAGCACCCGAGCGGGAGATTGAGCGTATGTCGCCACCAAGATTTGTTTGAATATCGGTATCGATAGACAAGCCCGCTGATATCTCTTTCTCAAAACCGTTGTGCTCAACAGCCTTGATATCCTCGGTATAGTTCTTCGAGAAATTGTCGGTATAAAGACGCACATTTATTATATCGTCATTATACACAGGACGCTGAACCAACAGATATTGGGGAGTTGAGAAGCTGAGCAGTGTTACATAAGAGGGAATTTCCAATGTGTACTGTCCTTCTGCGTTGGTCATTGTAGTAATTTTCTCGTGCCCTGTTGCCTGCACACGTACACCAGGCATTGGTGCTCTTGATATAGCATCGTAAACGGTACCTGTAATTGTACGGGTCTCTACGGTAGCAACAGCTTTTGACTCGACCTTTACAGAATCGTTTGCCTCATGTGCGTTCAGGGCAGATGGCATAAACACTGTCAATGCCACCAATAATTGCATAAATTGTCGCATATACATAGGTTTTTTTCTTTTTTTCATCATAAAGTCTATTGCTTACTTATCGGTATCCTCTTCGTCCTTTACAGGGATGATAAGAATAGCATCCAAACGGATATTGTTATCTACCGCAGTATTCTGTGCATAAGAAGAGCCCTGTTTTCTACCGGCCAATTTTGCAGCCGAAACAGTTATCTCCAAAGTGTAATCCTTATCCTCGAATGTTCTTGTGCTGAAACCATTGAATTTCTCACAGAACTCGAAATCAAAGATATATGGTTCACCGGTCTCTTCATCGCAAAGGAAGATTGTATCCATGACGGTTTTGTCGGGACGGATAGCATCGGCCTCAAGATAAGCCTTACCGGCACTACCACGCAAGTTAACCTGCTTGCTGGGATCGGGGAACTCGGCTATGGTTTTACCGCTTTGAGCCACATTTATCATGATAGCTCCCAAGTTATCGTTTGCTACACCATCACCCTTGGTAAGAATATCCTCGGGTACAGATACTACTGCAATATTATATTTTGCCGATAAAATATCTCTTACAAAGTATGTGCAAGTGGGAAGAACACCCGATTCGGGCGATGCAAGCATGTATCTGTCTGCCGATACTTTTACATCTTTGTGAATGGGGTTTTGCTCTTTCTCATTTACAACTACCGGTGTAAAATTACCACGCCAAACATAGTCTTCGTCCTCGCCTTTTCGTACATTATACTGATTTTCGGCCTCTATACGGATGGTATCGTGCCATAGGTCAGTGGGCTTGAAAGGCATGTGGTCAAGTATGCGCAACTCGCCATTTGACGCTTTCACAATTTCTATGGGAGCAAAATCGGCAACAGCGATTTTCTTGCGAGGATTCTCCTTAACCATTGCAACGAGCGAGTCGGGGAGATTGTCAAAATCGGCCAGGCCGTCGGCATTCTTCTGGTCGGTCATACTATATGTGAGGTAACGCAAATACTCTTTTGCGCCACGCACCTGTCTTAAAGAATCGGCCTCTATTTTTTGCTCTTCGGTAAATTCCGAATCGTCAAACTTAAAGTATTCTGCAGCCTCGGTTGTTATCTGCTCCCAAACCTCCGATGTGGGAACAAAAACAATAAAGGTTGAGTCTTCATTGTCAACGGGACCCACATTGGGCAAATGCAACATCTCGTTAGATTCTCTGTATATGGTATCGAGATATGTCTGCTGCTGATTTACGATGGGACCGGGGATACTTGCATTGTGATCGATTTCCTTTACGGTAAATGATTTACAGAATTGCCAGAAAGACTTTACTGCAGGAGCATTCTTGATAGCCTCCCAAATAGAGGGTTTATACTCAACAGTGCTTGCAATCTTGTGAATAAGACCGTTCCTTGCAAGTATATTGCTCTCAACAACCTCCTGGCCACCAAATGTATAACCATTTCTGCTGTTGCCTACGAATTTCACATACTTGCCGTTAAGCATCACAAGGCTATTATCGTCATCAAGCGTACCATTGGCAGGCTGACGGTAGTTTGAAATATGATATTTCACAAATTCCTGGAACACAGTCTCACGCTCACCATTCTCAATACGTGCAATAAGCGCCTCCTTATCTACTGCCTCATTGGTGGGAGCCCACACTGTATATACTCTTGATTGGTTAAAAAGGGAGTCGAGACAGCCCTCGCCACACATATCAACCACGGCCAAGAAATTAGCATAGTCGGGGTCTTTCTGCATAATGGTTAACATTGAGAGCTCTGAATCGCTGGGCTCGGGGAAAGTGTATGTATCACTATCCTCGCATGAGTAACTTGCAAAGAGTGCAGCTACCGCCATTGTTGCTACGATTAATTTATGCTTTAACATTGTTTTCATCTTTAATGTTGTTTTATTATTATAGGCTTGGGCTCAAACACAGGGCGGTTTGAGCCCCACCTTAATATATGACAATTATTCTTCTATACCTTTATTAATTTTGTTCAATAGAACCATTCTCAGAAGATTTGCAAGACTTATTCTGTATCAACAACGGGTTGAAGCGGATTTCGTCTTTATGAATAGGCATGAAGTAGGCGCTTATGTGGTTGTAGCGACGAAGCATCTCCTCTTCATCAACACCATGGCGTTTTTTGCTATATGAGAAAGCAGTCTCTTCGCCCTGCAATGCCATACGAACAATGTCATACCAACGGCGCCCCTCGAAACATAGCTCGCGAACGCGCTCATCGCGCACGAGAGCCAAGCACTTGCTCTGCTCTTTGTAATCGTCAAACATAAGTTCATTTTCTATGTCGGTTGTATCCATTCTCCAACGCTTGTTGATAGCCTCGGTCATGTTGAAGGCCTCTTTGATTTCGTCCTCGGAAACGGCTGTGCGTGAAAGCATTGCCTCGGCCTTCATAAGCATGATTTCGGTTTTGCGATAAACAATCCAGTTAGCATCGAAATCATTGCCTGAACGATATGTACGGTTATCGGAACCATATTGCGAAGGAGTATTCTCGGCCTTATATTTAGCTACAAATGTCTCGGTAACCACATTTGTACCGGAGCCACCTGACGAAGAACCATCGGGGTTGGGAACGGTTTTTGTAGTGAAGGCATACTGACGCAAATCGTCATCCTCGTAGATATCGGCAAGCCAATTCTCCTGAACCACGAAAAGACCACCGGCTTTATTGTCGCTACCAAACGCCGAAGCTATACCATTACCGCCATCAGCGTGGTTAGATTTGTCTATCTGGAACTCAAAGATGGATTCGCGAGAGTTCTGTGCACCGAAAATTTGCTCATATATTGTGCAAGAACCCTTCTTGGCAGCTTCAAGAGTAGCAGTGTTTTGCAACAGATTATAGGCAAATGTCTTTTCGTTCTTGTTGAAGTAATGTTCCTCGTGGATCTTGTCCATTGCTACAAGAATCTTATTACAATTCTCTATAGCCATATCGTAATACTCATCCGATGTGAATTCGGGAGTATATGTCTTATCTATCTCCACATAGTATTTTGCGAAAGCAGCCTGCCACATATTAACATCGGCCATCATAGCATAAACCGCGTTTGTGGTAACGTATCCCAGATTGCTGGGAGAAGCCTCGCCCGAAAGCAAAACCTTAGTGCTGGCATCCACAAGGTCGGCATAAATAACCTTCAAAGCCTCCATGGGGTGCGCTTGACGATACTCGGGAATCTCTGCATCGCTTAACACGGCTGAAGTTGCCAAAGGTATGTTGCAGAAAGCGCGAAGCAGAACAAAGTGTGCATAAGCTCTGAGTGCCTTCATCTGGCCTTCTATGATTTGCATATCGCCCTCGGAGAAGTTGGGGTCCTTATCCATTACAAGGGGACCATACTCAAGCACAAGGTTACAGTAGTTGATTGCCTTGTAATAGTTAGACCATGAAGCATAACCATTATCATCGTAGAGCAAGCCCTCGGTAATAAACTTCAACTGTTCATTGCTGCTACCTGCGGGGTAGTCAACGGTTTCGGCACGTGTCTCGCCCCAAAAGATGGCATTCGACAAAGAACCGGAGTTTGAAAGTGTGAGATACACTGTGGCAACCATACCATTAACTTCGGCCTCATTCTTCCAAAAGTCCTCATGAACAACCACACTTGGAGGTATGATAGTAAGATAATCTGTACATGAGGTGAAGAATATTCCACTTATAAAAACAATCGCAAATACGAGTTTTTTATATAATTTGTTTATCCTTTTCATAATATAATATCATCAACTTTCACATTATTAAAATCCGAGAGTAACAGTAACTGTATATGAGCGATATCTCGGAACCTCGTTATAGTCATATGCTATACCTCTTCCGTCCCAGCTAACCTCGGGGTCGAGACCGGTATATTTAGACCAGTGAATGAGGTTGTCGGCCGAAGCATATACAGAAAGGCTCTTCATGCCATATTTCTTCAACCAATCGGGCTCGAAACGATATGCAATCTGCAAATACTGCAAACGGAGGTACGATGCATCCTCTACATAGCGGTCGCTACCCAAATAGTTGTATGCTGTTGTTGTACCGAATACCGCACGGGGGATTTCTGTGATATCACCCTCTTTACGCCAACGGTAGTTTACTGCAACACTCTGGTTGTTGAAAGTTGCCATGTTCTCAAAGTTCATACGGGCATTGTTTACACAATCGATTCCGTAACGATAAGCAAAGTTGGTTTTCAATGACCAATTCTTGTAGTTAAATGTGAAACCGAAACCACCCTGTGCCTTGGGGTTAGAGTTACCAAGGTAAACAATATCGAGCTGGTTGATTGTACCATCGTGGTTTACATCCTCGTAGATGGCATCACCACCCTTAAACTCGTATGTAGCGGCTTTGTTCTCGCGGTCATAGAATAGTGTCATTCTCTTGGGGGTACCATCGGCATTGTAAACGATGTTTCCTTTTGCATCGTAAACAATGGGGCAGGAACCATTGCGTCCGGCCTCTTTTTCGGCAAGAGCCTTCTCCCAATTCTTGTAGCTGTAACGATAAACACCCTTGTAACGGAAGCCATAGATGGCACCTTTGGGGTTACCAACCTGCACACGGCCAAGATAAGTACCATTTTGCGGGCGGTTATAGGGGTCGTTCTTTGCTTCAATGTAAGCGGCCTCCATCTCTAGAATCTCGTTGTAGTTGTTACCGATGTTGAAGTACATGCTTACAGAGAAATCCTTGAACAACTTAACCGGCTTTGTATTAAGGTTAAGTTCCCAACCAGAGCTGCGCACTGTACCAGAGTTCTTTGAAGCCAGACTGGTGTAACCTGTTGTAGAAGGTATCGTATAAGGAGAAATCAACTGGTCATACTCTGTTGTACGATAGTAGTTGAATGAACCGGTAACGCTACCATCAAAGAAACCGAAGTCTGAACCGATATTGAACTCGCGACGATCGGAAGCATGCAAGCCGGTCAAACGGATGTTTTCCATCTGGTATGCACCATAACCAAGATAGCTTTGGTTTTTAATTGCACTATACCTGTTGAAGGTATTGTTTCCACTGGGGACACGACCACCCAACGCATAGCTGGGACGGATTGACAACATTGAGATAACAGGACGAGCCCACTCCATCCAAGCCTCATCGCTGATGTTCCAACGACCGGAAATAGCAGGGAATATTGTCCACTTCTCGTCATCACCCAAAGAGGTGTTACCATCGGCACGTACCGAAAGACGAAGTGAATACTTCGACTTATATGAGTAGTGAGCATCGGCAGTGAATGAGATTCCATGGCTCTCCGATTTCCATGAGCCTGCATTCGCCAACTTTGATGAAATGGTAGAGTTGGTGATGTTACCCGTGGGAAGACCCGATGATGTTGACGACTGTCCGTTGCTTGAACTGTTTGAAAGTTCGAAGCGGGCATTTGAAGTGATGTAATGGTCTTTATTTCCTAAATAAGGAGTGAACACGAGTTCGTGACGTGTTGTAAACGAAAGACCTTTATAGTCGCTGGTATAAGACTTATTTATCTCATTATTGTGCCAATCCAACTTCGGGTTCAACGAACCGGGAGTGTAACTACGTTCGGCCGAAGTAGAGGCGTTAAGATTTACCATACCGCGATACTTCAAAGCATGCTCGTTATCCTCCAAGCCCCACAAGTTGTATTCAAGGATAATATTGGGGTTGATACTGTAATTTTCTTTATCACGAGCTTCGAGGTTACCTGCTGCGACAGGGTTCTTAAGACCCATATTATCTTTCAATGTTTGTGTTGCCGACTCCAACAGATTATAATACTCGCTTGTGTTGTTTCCAAGTTCATCCTGTTTGTAAACAGACATATTCGGCATCATCACGTTGGATGTATACATAAGATTGGAGCCCTTATAATGATTCTCTACATAAGAGAAAGAGAAATCGGCAATAACCTTGATACGTTGCGAAACGAAATAGTCGAGAGCAAGACGAGTAGAGAGCTGGCTCATCTCCTCACCGATAACCTGACCATCCTCGCTGGCATATGAACCGGCAATACGGAAATTGGCCTTCTCACCACCACCCGAAAGGTTAAGTGTGTATTCGTTACGATAACCATGCTTGTCGATATGATCTACCCAATCGGTATTATTGTTGTAGTTCTCATATTCGGGATGGAATTTCTCGTAATTAAGCTCGGGAATTTTAACCTCAACCTGATTGCGGTTGAAGAGCGACTGTTTCATAAGCATGGTGTAGTCGTCTCCGCTCAAAGTGTTGAAGTTCTTCGCAGTCCATTTATCTTTGAACTTATATGTAAAGCTCACACGAGTGGGACCACGTTTACCACGCTTTGTCTTAATCTTGATAACACCGTTTGCACCATCAGGACCCCACACAGCACATGATGCAGCATCCTTCAACACCTCGATTTCTGCGATATCCTCGGTATTGATCATAAGCAACTCGGCAAATTTTTCCTCGTTATAATTTGAGACATCCTCATTCTCGGGCATGGTAAATTTCACTTCGTCAACAACAATCAAAGGCTGTTCGCCGCCGCCGAGACTTTCGAGCTGCGATGTACCACGCAGACGCATCTGCGCTCCTTTACCTACACTACCCGAACCCATAACGACGTCAAGACCGGCAATCTGTCCCTGCAGGGCCTCATCAACCGATGCAAACGACAAACCCTGCATCTCTTCCATGCTGATTTTCTGGGTTGCGTGTGTCATCTCTCTTTCGAGAATGTCAAGACCACCAGAACGACGTACCTCCTCGGCCTCAATAACGACCTCGTCGATAATATTGTCCTCAACCATTTTAACATTGAAGACGGTACGTGTACCGATTTTCAGTTTTTGAGTTTTGTAACCGATGTATGAGATTTCAAGTTCATTGGCAGTATTTTTTACCACCATAGAGAAGTTACCCTCAAAGTCGGTTGTGGTAGCCTCAATAATACGATTGTTCTTATCACGTTCGGTAACATTCACCATAATCAGCGGACCTTCGGCATCGCTGGTGATTGTACCCGAAATTCTCGCGCCTTTCTGTGCAAATGCAGAAATGCCAACAGTGCAAAAGAGCACGAGTAATAATAAATGTTTTATCTTATTCATGGCTGATATGTTTATTCTACAACGTCAGTGTTATTATCTTCCTCCGGTGTTTCTTCAGGTGTTGTGGCAACAGGAGTTCTCTCAATCACCTCACCATTGTTGGCATATTTCAACATGTTGCCATCGGCATCTACATAGTAGCTATATGCATATCTCTTCAGTTTAGAGTCGTATTCACCACGCACTACGCGATATCCGTCGTTGGCTATAAGAACCTTTGCTGCATCAACAAGAACGTGAGACTCACGAGACAATTTGGTAAAGCCACCGGCCTTGGGAGCCATCAGATAACCAATCTCGCGTGAAACGGTCATACCGGTCTCAACATCGGTAAGCATTCCTGTTCCCTGTTCTGCAACAAGGTAAAGATTGTTGCCCTCCTCATCGGTGATATAACCATCAGAGGTGTTTCCTTCAACCTTCATGGTGCCGACACGCTCACCATCAACAGAGAAACGCTGGATGAGGCCGTCGTAGCCATACATTGACTTGAATCTCAAAGTATTATCAACAAGGTGTGCAACAGAGAATGAAGATCTCACAATTGCAACGGGCACAGAACCGCTAGCCTTGAACTCGAAATCGCGGCAAAGCACGTTCCATGTTTTGTTCTCCATAGCATTGTCTGTAATAACATTGGCCTCGTTACCACACTCGTCGGTAACAGTAAGGGTGTTATTACCGGCATTTACACCTAATCTTAAATAGGTACCGGCAGCACCGATGGTCTGTGTCTCATATTCCGCATTTATAGAGTTATTGTCGATGAAAATTGAGTTATCCTGGAAATGGTAACGTATGTAATCTCTCAACAAGCGCATAACGGCAGCAGCCTGCAAGGGAGCCGGGCCTTGTGAAGAGTATGCACCGGTACCGGCGTTACAAGCAACAATATCTTCCCAAGTGGGCATACCCGAATTGATGAATTCTTTAACAGCCTCGTTTGTGGGGATATATACGGTATAGTTGTATCCGCTGAAAATGGGCACACCGTTTACCATTGTTCCGTTTGTTACGTTGTTGGTTTTAGCAGTGTAGAAGACCGAATAGTTCTTCATAGAGTCGCTGCGAACCTTGCTGGCGGTTGCATCGGGGAACATTGAAATCAACAAATCCTCAAGGTTGATGTCATCTACAATAGGATCCATCAGTCTATAGAACTCATAGAATGGAGCATTCTCATTAAGTTCAAAAGTTTTATCAGAATTTACAGAACCCGAAGCCGCTCTCACCTGCTTGTAGAACGATTTTGTAGAGGGAGTGGGAAGACCCGAATAGAGGTTGGTTGTTGTGGGCTCCTCCAACTGCACTGTGGTGTACGATGCACCATTGAGCTGGTCGGCAAAAATTGCCTTCGCTGTTACATGGTGGCCGTTCTCTACTTGCTCACCACCCTGGAAGATGGGTTTTGCGGGGTTGCTCATATCAACAACCAAAGCACCACCGTTCTTTGCTTTATAGTATTTTTTACCTGTGGTGATATCATCTACAACAATGAGGTAGTCGATGAGGTCACTCATACGGTTATACAAAATACCGGAAAGTTTATTAGTATTACCTGTTCCGTTAAAGAATTTCATACCATTTGTACCAAGATCCACCACATCTCCTTTGGGAGTATATGTCATAGACTCCGGATCGATTTCGTATGTTTCGGGGTTGAACTCATACATCTTGGCATAGAGGTATGCCTTATCGTTCTTGTCGGGGTGATTCTTGTCATAGAACAATTGATATACGGTAGGTTTCTTTGTGGGATTAACCTCGTTTGCATAGATTGAAACGGGGTCGTAATAGATGAAATTAGCATCATCGGGCATAAAGAGGCTATAAACAGCCTGCTTTGCCAACAGGAATGAGTTATATCCGAGCTGCTGAATCACATAACGCATGATATACATGTTGTCAAGAATTTGAGCAGGAGCAGAAACTGCACTATATGCGGTGGGACCGAATACCTCATTTAATATATATACAACACCGTTATTAGCAATAACGCACTCGGTAACTGCATCTCTTACTCCCGGAATTTCATCGTTACCATCATCCGTAATCTTGTCGAAACGGCTGGGAACGGTTCCGGTAAATGACTTTTGCATAAGGTTATTGATAAGGTATGCAATAAGGTTGTCGGGAACTCGGTTCAAAGCGAGTTTCAAAGTTTCGAAATCAGTAATATTCACATATGTATCGGGGTCATCGATTCTGTTATGCTCTTGAAGAATCAAAGCACCGGGGCCCTCTGTAAAGTACTCATACATAGCCTCGTCGCTGGGAACAAGCATTGCCGCCATCTCTGTGGGAGCAGTAATTGCGCCGTTCGAATAAGTATTCCATCCCGGATCAAAGAGAAGAACGTCATCCTCACTTGCGGGACGGTCTTTTTCTTTAAGAACGGAGCTATTGATGGGAATACCACCGCCACCTTCTTTTGTATAATAACGCAAGCGGAATATACTATCCTCCTTGCCTGTTGCCGAAAGGTACTCTGCCGACAATTCGGCATCGTAAACAGGCAAGCAGAAACGATCGAGAATGTGGCTGAATACAGTTGTCTTGGCATGACGACGAATCTCCTCGGCCATATTCGAAGGAGGAATAAGCACATCGTCAAGACGATAGAGATAACCATTCTTACATGTGATAGTCATCTCATCACCCGAGAAACCATCAGAGGGAACATCACTCTTCACAACCTTTTTGTCATAGATGTAAACATCGCCCTTCTGATAGGTTTTTTCCTGAACACCGTTCTTGCGCAACAAGAAAGAGATATCATCCTCTGTAATACCCTTGTTTTTCAAATAATCGGGGAGGAAGTGAACCATCATGGGGCTGGTTCCATCCATGGCTATACGCAAATCCTTTCCGCGATCCTTTCCACGCAATGCATCCCAATATTTGTTATACTTAGGAGTCTGCGCAGCTGTAACGATGGGCACAGAGTCAACCGCTGTCAATGCTGTTACACGACGCAAGCAGGTACCCTGGTCGGCCTCATTTGCCGATGTTGCAGAGAGCATGTCGAGCAACATGGCATCGTTAAGCATAGATGCTTTAAGAATCACTCTCTTTTGGGTTTCTGTGAGCTCCTCATAAGAGCGTACACCCCAACTGTTGTTCTCGAAGAAACGCTCGAAAGCAGCATCGTCGGCCACAAAAATCGTTTTGCTACCGGTTTTGCTGAATTGCTCAGTTTCACCCAGGTCGTCAACTATGTCTGCATAGTAGTTGTATGTATGCCCCGATGTGTTGTCTCTCAAGAAACTATAAACACTGGCACCAAGCCATGCAGGCTCATCGCCATCGTCGTAGGAGTACTCATCAAATGTATCCTGACACGACTGGAACATACCGCCCACGAACAATGCACACAACGCGAAGAGCGTTGCCTTGCCAATTTTACTTAAACGGTGTTTTAACATAAGTACGAATTTTATTAATTATATTTTTTTTGTTTTTTTTATCACAAACCACAATGACACAATCAGCCACTATGTAACGTGCAAAAATAAGACTTTTCAATAAATATTCGCATAAATCTCATTAAATTTTGCTGTTTATCACAAAAAAAGTGCAACAAAAACAAAATCTCCGCAAAACTTTGGGAAAATAAGCCAAAATTTGCGGAGACAATCTTTTTTGTTTAATTAACAATCAGATGTTAATTTTTACTTTTTCGGAGTAACATATTTAACATTTACAGCATCCTCTTTTATTACATCGGCAAACTCATTTGGAGCTATTTGCACCGGTTCCACCATAAACTCCGGCACATTGTACGAACGGTCGAAGAAGCTATAGAAGTCCGCCTCCTCCTGGGGGAGCAGGAAGGCCTTTTCGGCCCTGCCGTCATCGCCTATGTGAGCAATATAAAGACGGCTGTAATTGGTGTCGTCGCGACGGCTCGCAAAGAGAATCCAGCGGCCGGTGCTGTTCCACGAGTGGTAGCTCTCGGCATACGGCGAGTTGGCAGCATCGAGCGGCCAATATTCGCCCGTTTCAAGATTCATCATATACAAATCGGCATCGTGGTGCCATATATGGAAGCAACCATACTCGGCCATTGCAAAAAGCAGGAACTTACCATTGGGTGATACTCGTGGGAAGGTGGCACTCTTACCCATTTTTGCAGCATCGAACACTGTATCGACAGCACCGAATGCACCTGTTTCGGGGTCATACGGGCGACACAGAACGCTGTATTTTATCTTCTTGTACTGCCTTACCTCGGCATCCACGGCCGACTGCCCCGGAGCGCGCGGCGGAAAATCGGAAGAGCAGTAATAGAGCGTGCGGCCATCGGGAGACCACCAAGGGAACACCTCCAATTTGGTAGTATCGTTGGCCACGTTGGTAACGGTGAGGTTATCTGCATCAAAGAGTATTATATCGCTCTTTTCGTCCTGCACCTCCACCTTGTTGGAATGTTTTGTATGGAATATCTGCCCTGTTTTGTTCACCGAATATGCTATCACATTGTAACGCGGATTAAAAGCGGGATAGACACCTGCCGACAAGGTGGAATCGGTCGCAAGGTTCAGTTTCACGGCCTTCCCATCCTTCACAAGCACCGTGCCGCCCTTGTATTGGCGCACATGGAACTGCATGTTATCGGTCTTGTGGTTTTTGTATGCATGGCAATTGATACACTGTCCCAAAGGCTCGTTTGTTACCAGCATATTGTTGTAAACATCACTCTCCTCGTATGTCGATAGCTTGCGCTGACTTATGCTCAAACGCTCATAGGCCACATACGAAGGCGGTATCAGGCGATACGATATATATGCATCTATGGTATCGGGCGACACCTTTATGGCAAACGGGTCAAAGGCGCGCCACTTGTCGTTTATGGCAGTGAACACCTCGGCCTTTATCTCGCCGCCCACAGCCTTGGCAACAAGCTCGCTCCACTCCTCCATTGAGGGGGCAACCTCCTTGCCTGCAAAAAGCAGCTCCTTATCCCCTGCCGACAGGCGCGTTACATAATCATCGCCCTTTTCCGATATTTCAAACACCAATGGTGCTATATTAGCCGGTATCGTTACATCGGTGTAGTCGGGGTATATTCTCGGTGCCACCCCCGTGCTTATATACTTACCGGGCACCGATGGCGTGCATGACAGCATGGCAACAGCCGCCAGCACTGATATTGCAATATTTTTCATAGTATTCATATTAATTGGTTTTTATGTTACGAACAAAGAAATAGAAATACCAATAGGTATCGCCATACTCCTCAACGAAGAGAGGCGCCATCTCCTCCTCCTTCATACCCTTATGGTCCTGCACCTTATTTATAAAGGACTCGAAACGGCTTTTCACAGCAAAATCGATAGGGATATTTGTCGTAACGCTTTTATTCAGATTGGTAAACAGAATTATCGCCTCCTGAAAATGGTGGGGAATGCGAGTGAGCTTACCCTTGCTAATGTAACGCGACATTGTGTCCCAAAAGAGATTGGCATCCTTGCGCACAAGAGCAAAAACCACAGCCGCTTCGTTATATATGTGCGCATCGTTCTTTGTAAAAGTTGTTGACAAACTCTTTGACAGATAAACCTCTACATAAGAATCGTCGAGTTCCAAGGCATCGCCATAGCTATACATGAGCAGCGGCATCTTGAACTCCTGTTGTTTGGCTATCAACTGCGGATTCTCCACATACTTCTCCATCCCCTCGGCCCACGAGCGATAGAACAAAGTGTGTTTAAGAATATTTATATATCGCATAGCCAGCTTGTGCTGCCCCGACAGAAGCATACACCTTGTGGCATGTTTCAAATAATCGGCACGCCAACCATACTCCACTGAATTTTCTATACACCAACGGTAGCAAAAATTAAACTTACCGTATTGGAAATAGTTCATCATGCCACCTGTTTGCGTCAAGTGTACGGCACCGGGATGTGCAATATCGGCACTGCCATCGGGATATTTGAAAGCATCTTCGCCCAAGCGACCAAGCCTCAAAAGCGCCATATTCTTGTTCAGAATCACCTGACGGGTAGGATTCTTCACATCCATGGCATACTCTGCAACTGCATCCCAATCCTCTTCCCACACCGCTTTGTTCTGTTTGTTTTCTATACGGAAATTCTCATCGCCGAACCAATACAGCCAGGTAAACAGTGCAACAGAAACAAGCATCGCAACCTGCGAAACAGCATAAACATCCGCCTTTCCACTACCCTTTTCGGGCGACAGCGAGCCACGCAGAAGAGCAAGAAAAATATATACAACAGGCAATAATATAATAGGTATCCAATAGTCGAAAATACCATTGGGGAACACCTCGGCATTACCAAGGACCCACTGATGCACCGGCAGAGGCAGCAGATGCATGTGCCCAAGCATGGTATTGGTGTAAACACCATACTCATACATTCCCAGCGGCACGGCATATACCATAACAAGCACCGCCACAAGCATCATGGCAGCCGACACCTTGTAAACAGAGCCATACAGCCCTTTTATGCGGTCCACAAGGCTTGCCACCGCTATAACAACAGCACTGCCAAGCGCATAAGCCCCGAAGAGGATATAACCACCCACCATCCACAAGAGCACAACAGGCGCATACAATCCCTTATATTTAAGGCACACCCATGCCACAAGCAGCGACACAATGGTTCCCAGCAGAGCCAGATAGTAGAAACCCTGTATCTTAATGTAGAATATCCAATAACCCATCTGTGTGCTATATGCAAGCACCACTGCCACAGGCAACAGAGCCAGCAACGACCATCGGGCAGGAATCCTGAACACCTTCTTGGTGAGCCAATACATTACAAAGAGCAACAACACATATATGGTTGCGCCCAATACCGGGTAATGGAAGAACTGTATAAAGAACGTACCGAGCCACGAAAGAAAGCCCGCGGGCAACGCCATTGACTCCCTGAAGAAATGACCTGTATAAAGGAACAACGACTGCTCGCTCACGCTGAACAGCGTGGCACTCTCCCAAAAGGCAAGCAACGCCCACACTGCAACAAAGAATACACCCACCGCAATGCGGGGCAGGCCTATTGCACTCAGCATCGCAGAAAAACTCTTTTTGGGAGCCGCCGCAACATCTTTTTTATCGGTTTTATTCATCGTATTTTATTTTGTGTTAATCAGAAATTTCTTGCACACTGCATCAGATAGTGGTCGAGCACGGTCAATGCCGCCATTGCCTCCACCACCGGAACGGCACGAGGCACCACACAGGGGTCGTGCCTGCCGCGAGCCTTCACCACCGTCTCCTCGCCCGAGGGTGATACCGTTGGTTGCTCCATAAGTATCGTTGCCACAGGCTTGAATGCCACACGGAAGTAAATATCGTTGCCATTGGATATACCACCCTGAATACCACCGCTGTTATTGGTGCGGGTGGCAATGGCACCGCCATTGTTATAAAAGATATCGTTCTGCTCCGAGCCCCTGCCACATGCAGCCGCAAAGCCATTGCCATAATCAAAGCCCTTGGCGGCATTTATCGACAGCATGGCCGCTGCCAACGACGCTGAGAGCTTGTCGTACAGCGGCTCGCCCAGCCCCACAGGAGCACCCTTGACCACACAGGTAACCACACCACCCACGGTGTCGCCCTTGCCCTTCACCTCCAAAATGAGGCGTTCCATGGCGGCAGCCTTTTCGGCATCGGGGCAGCGCACTACGTTTGTTTCCACCGTCGCAAGGTTGTATTCCGTGTATGGTTGTTCAAGAACTATATCGCCCACTTGCGATGTGTATGCCTGCACCGTTATCCCTTTTTGTTGCAGGGCCAGCTTGGCAAGCGCACCCGCGCACACACGCACCGCCGTTTCACGGGCCGACGAGCGGCCGCCGCCACGATGGTCGCGCACACCATATTTCACATCATACACATAATCGGCATGCGAGGGACGATAGGCCGTGCGCAAATTATCATAGTCATTGCTATGATTGTTTGTGTTATGAATAATAAAGGCTATGGGAGTACCCGTGGAACGCCCCTCGAATATACCCGAGAGGAACTGAACCTCGTCGGCCTCGTTGCGTGCTGTGGTAACCGCACTCTGCCCCGGGCGACGACGTTGCATCTCGGCCCGTACAAAACCCTCATCGACGACCACCCCCGCTGGGTAGCCGTCGAGCACTCCTCCAATAGCAACCCCATGCGACTCGCCAAACGTGGTGAGCCGCAGGAGAACTCCTGTACTATTCATATCGGTTCTCTATTATCTATACAAAATCAATAACAACCACCGCAACAGCCATCATCACAGCCGTCGCCGCAACTGCCGCCACCACAACCGCTGCAACCACCGCAACCACTCTGTGCGGCACGCAACGAGTCGTAGAACTTCTTCATCTCGGCCTCACTTGCAGGGCGAGAATCAACCACGGTGCCAAAGAACTGCAAGTCGCAGCCTGCCAAGGGGTGGTTGAAATCCATAACCACCTTAATGGGAGTTACCTCTTTCACCGTTCCCAGAATGGGCGAGCCGTCGGCACGCATCATCTCCACCACATTACCAGCATAGATGTGGGCAGAATCGAACTTACCATCGATGGTAAACACCTCGCGGTCGAAATCCTGAACATGGTCGGGGTCGTACTCGCCATAAGCATCGTCCGAAGGTATTGTAAAATCGAAGGTATCACCCTTCTTCAAATCCTTCAAATTCTCCTCAAAAGCATCAAGGGTATAACCCACGCCCGACAGGAACTCAAACGGTTGTTCGCGGCTTGTCTTTTCAACCTCCTCACTCTCGCCATTGCGATGCGAAACAAGCGTATAAGCCACGCGTATCTTCTTGTTTATAACTTTCTCCATTTTTATTTATTGTATTTAGTTAATAATTCGGGGGTAAAATGTTTTATATATGTGGAGTGCCCTGCCACCTCGGCCTCGGCAATAGCCACAAAGCGGGCAAGCGAAGGCGCAAACAACTCCTCGTCGGTTGCAGCATCAAGCATCAGCAATGCCGACATTATACAGTATGCGGCAAGTTCATATATGCGGCGAGAGAGGAAATCGAGTGCCTCCTGGTTCTCAAGCGACTGCACCTTCTCCAACGCCTCGCAATAGACTGCAACCATTGCCGCCACACGCTCTTTCATGGGCTGCAAAGAGGCCGGCACATCGGTTGCAAGATACTCCTGCAACAGCTGGGTGTAGAACCCGCTTGTGGCATATCTTATGGCAGCCACCACCTGCAACTGCGTGGTTCCTTCGTAAATAGATGTAATGCGTGCATCGCGATAGAGACGCTCACACACATAGTCGCGCATATAGCCCGAACCGCCATGCACCTGCACAGCATCGTAGGCGTTGCGGTTGGCAATCTCGCTGCCCATGCCCTTTATTATAGGGGTGAGGGCATCGGCCTTTTTGGAGAAGCTCTTGGACTCGGCACGCTCCTCGGGAGTGAGGGTACGTTCGCGTGCAAGGTCGGCAAATTGATAGTTCATGTCCACGTTACGGGCTGTTTCGTAGAGAAGGCTGCGGGCAGCATCGAGGCGGGCCTGCATATTGCCCACCATATCATATACGGGTGGCAGATTTATAATGGTTTTACCAAACTGCTTGCGCTCGCGGGCATAAGCAAGAGCCTCTTCATAGGCAGCCTGCGCAATAGCCACACTCTGCGTGGCAATACCCAAACGCGCACCATTCATAAGCGACATCACATATTTTATAAGTCCCATCTTGCGACTGCCGCAAAGCTCGGCTGGAGCATGGTCGAAGACAATCTCACAGGTGGGCGAGCCGTGAATACCCATCTTCTCCTCTATGCGGCGGGTGTGCACCTTGCCACAACTTTTCTCGCAGATGAAAAGCGAGAGGCCGCGACCATCCACGCTGCCCTCTTCGCTGCGGGCAAGCACCAAGTGAACATCGCTGTCGCCGTTGGTAATAAAGCGTTTAACACCATCGAGATACCAGCATTTATCCTCCTCGCTGTATGTAGCTTTCAGGCGCACGCTTTGGAGGTCGCTGCCCGCATCGGGCTCGGTGAGGTCCATCGACATGGTTTCGCCCGCACATATACGCGGCAGAATGGCCTCGCACTGCTCGGGCGAGCCGAAGTTGTATATCGTGGTGGCGCAATCCTGCAAGCCCCATAGGTTGCCAAAGGCCGCATCGGCACGGCACACCACATCCTGTATCATTGTAAAAATAGCTGTGGGGAAATTCAAACCACCGAATTTGCGGGGGAGCGAAATACCCATGAGCCCCGCCTGGCGGAACAGTTGCAGATTCTCCTCGGTACCGGGAGCGTAAATCACACGGCCGTTCTGCACCGAGGGGCCCTCAGTTTCGGTGCGCACCGCGTTGGGTGCCACATACTCGGCACAAAGCTCACCCACCAGGTTCAGCACCTGCTCATATCCCTGCACAGCCTCGGCAAAGTCCACGGGTGCATAATCATACTCCTTGCTATCGACAAAACCACGCTCCTTCATTGCAACTATACGCTGCAAGAGGGGGTGGCGCAGATAGTGCTGCAATGCCTTGTTGTTGCTATAATAGTTCATTGTTTCTGCTGATAATAGGTTATTATTTGAGGCACAACCTCCTCTACCCTGCCGGTTATCACATAGTCGGCAATGGCGTTGATGGGTGCATCGGGGTCGCTATTAATGGAAATTATCACTCCACTCTCCTGCATGCCCGCAATGTGCTGCACCTGCCCCGATATACCGCAAGCGAAATAAACCTTGGGGCGCACGGTGAGGCCTGTCTGCCCTATCTGGCGGTCGCGTGTAGTATAGCCGGCATCTACGGCGGCGCGTGTGGCACCCACCTCGCCGTGCAACAGATGCGCAAGTGCAAACAACTGCTCGAAATTCTCTTTGCTGCCCACGCCATAACCGCCGGCAACCACAATGGGAGCCGATTTAAGGTTGTTCTGCGGGGGCTGCACATGGCGCTCCATCACCGACACCACAAAGGCTGCATCGCTTATGTAATCGGCAACCGCATGCTGCACAACCGTGCTCGCATAATCGCTGCCACGCACCACCGACAACGGCATCACACCCTCGCGCACCGTTGCCATCTGCGGGCGGTGGTGGGGGTTTACAATGGTTGCTACAATGTTACCGCCAAAGGCGGGGCGTATCTGGTACAGAAGATTTTTTATCGTTGTACCGCTTTTCCTATCCTCGTAATCGCCTATCTCAAGCGAGGTACAATCGGCTGTGAGGCCGCAATGCAACTCGGCTGTGAGGCGGGGAGCAAGGTCGCGCCCCTCTATGGTGGCTCCAAGAAGGAATATCTGATAATCGTTCTCTCTCACTAATTTGCTCAACGCCTCGGCATAGGGCAACGTGGTATAGGGCGACAGACGCGCATCGTCGAACAGGTGCAGCGTATCAACGCCATAAGGGAACACCTCGGCCGGCACACCCTGCAAGCCGCATCCAAGCGCAACAGCCTCAAGCTGCACCCCGAGTTTGTCGGCAAGGCGACGGCCCTCGCTCAGCAGTTCCAGGCTCACCTCGGCTACATGAGCATCGCGCACCTCGCAATAAACCAATATATTATTCATAAGCTTATCCTATTGTGTGGTTTGCCAAAAGCTCGGCAACGAGCGATTTTATCTGCTCGCCGTCGGCCGTATATCTCTTGCTCTCCTTTACCTTGAAAACAATATTCGTTACCGCCTTCACCTTGGTGGGAGAGCCCGAAAGACCGCAACGCGCGGCATCGCCGTTTACATCGGCAAGCGCCCACTCCTTGATGGTGAGAGCCTCATCGGCCTGTGCCTGTGCGCTATATTTATAGTCATCGGCAGCCTGTTCCTGTGCTGTGGCGGCACGGTGGAAACGCAACATGCGATAGGCATTGCAAGGGCGGCAGGGCGATGCCGTGCCATCTACCGTGAGCAACAGAGGCAGGGGAGCCTTCAACAGCTCCACACCATTCTCTATGGCACGCTCCACAACGGCTGTGCCGTTCTCCACAGCCTGCACTTTGCGCACATAAGTAACTTGCGGAATAGCAAGCTGCTGCGCCACTTGCGGGCCCACCTGCGCGGTGTCGCCGTCAATTGCCTGGCGGCCGCAAAGGATTATATCAAAATCACCTATCTTGCGAATAGCGGTGGTGAGTGCATACGATGTTGCCAACGTATCGGCACCGGCGAATGCACTGTCGGACAGGAGGACAGCCTCATCGGCACCCCTGTAAAGAGCCTCGCGCAACAACTCCGTGGCACGCTTGGGGCCCATTGTGAGCACCGTTACACGGCTCCCGGGATTTTTATCTTTCAACTGCAAAGCCTGCTCCAAAGCACCAAGGTCGTCGGGGTTGAATATCGCAGGTAGGGCGGCACGATTGATGGTACCATCGGCATTCATTGCCTGCGCACCCACGTTGCGGGTATCGGGAACCTGCTTTGCCAATACAATAATATTCAAACTCATATCAAATACATTTTCACAGCCCCTGCCGAAAGGCATTGCCATGCAAAAAAGGAGCCGCATATTCCGTGCAAAGATAAGAATTGTTGCCAAAACCCCAACACCAAAAAGCAAAAAATAGCCTTTTACACATTATTAAAGGGAAAGTATAAACAACCTTTGGTAAAAATATACCCGCAAAGTTCGTTTCTTTAACACAAATCACTATCTTCGCATGGAAAGAAAAAACAGAAAATGACAAAGAATATTTTATACGCGGCAATGGCTGCAATATTGCTTATTACATCGTGTACCCGCAAGGATGCGGGTACCACCCCGTTCATAACCACCCGCGGCACGGAACTTATAAAAAATGAGGCACCATACAATTTCATTGGTACAAACATGTGGTATGCATCCATCCTTGGCTCCACAGGCGAAGGGGGCGACAGAGAGAGGCTTTGCAAAGAGCTCGATATACTCAAAAGCATAGGCATCGACAACCTGCGAATACTCGCCGGCCCCGATGCAGGCAGCGCGCTTGCCAACCCCGCCAAGCCCTATCTGCAACAGGCACCCGGGTTGCTCAACGACACTCTGCTTGCGGGGCTCGACTACACCATTGCCCAGCTTGAAAAGCGCGACATGCAGGCTGTGATATACCTGAACAACGCATGGGATTGGAGTGGCGGATATGGGTTTTACCTAAAAGAGTGCGGCTATGGCGACTCGCCCAATGCCAACGTGCCCGGCGGTTACGACCGATATGTCGATTACTCGGCACAATTTTCGCGCAGCGAGGAGGCACAGCAGCTGTACTACAATTTCATAGAGCAGATTGTATCGCGCACCAACAGCATCACAGGCCGCCCCTACACCGAGGAGCCCGCCATAATGAGCTGGCAACTGTGCAACGAGCCACGCCCCTTTGCCCGCGACAACAAAGAGCAGTTTGCCCGCTGGATAGCAAAAGCGGCCGCCCTTATAAAAAGCATGGACAGCAACCACCTTGTATCGACAGGCAGCGAGGGCATCATAGGTTGCGAGGCCGACGAGCAGCTGTGCGAGCTCATACACAGCGACAAGAACATAGACTACCTGACCATTCATATATGGCCCGCAAATTGGGGCTGGACACCGCGCCAAGCCCCCGACAGCGGTATAGACAACGCTTGCAAAAAGAGCGTGGAATACATTGAAAGACATATTGCCATGGCAAAAAAAATTAACAAGCCGCTGGTAATAGAGGAGTTCGGTTACCCGCGCAAGGACAACATATCGGGAACAGATGTGCCCACCGACAGCCGCGACACCTTCTACCGTTGCATATTCGAACAGGTAAAAAACAGCTTATACGGTGGCACGCCCATTGCGGGTTGCAATTTCTGGGGCTGGGGAGGCGGTGGACGCCCGCGCGAGGCGGTGTGGTGCCCCGGCGACGACTATCTGTGCGACCCGCCCCACGAGCCGCAGGGCTGGTACTCGGTGTTCGATAGCGACAGCACCACCATAAACATAATCAAGGAATACACGCAAGCAATAAAACAACAAGCAAAATGAGCAAATACAAAAACGACCACCGCATAGTGGCCACATTAGATGCGGGTGGCACAAATTTTGTTTTCGGAGCAATGCAGGCAGGCGAGTTCATTGTCGAGCCCATAAGCATGCCTTCGCAAGCACACGACCTCGACAAATGCCTGCAAACGCTTGTAGAGGGGTTCACACAGGTATTTGACCAATTGGATAAGAAACCGGTGGCAATAAGTTTTGCCTTCCCCGGCCCCGCCGACTACCCCAACGGCATTATAGGCGGTTATCTGCCCAATTTTCCATCCTTCCGCGACGGGGTGGCACTCGGAGCCTTTCTCCAAGGCAAATTCGGCGTGCCCGTGTTCATAAACAACGATGGCGACCTCTTTGCCTATGGCGAGGCCCTTTGCGGTGCGTTGCCACAAATAAACCGTCGCTTGCGACAGGCGGGCTCAAACAAGCAATACAGAAACCTCATAGGCTATACCATAGGAACAGGATTCGGGATTGGCGTGGTAATAGACAACAAACTGAACAGAGGCGATAATTCGTGCGTGGAGACCTTTTGCCTGCGCCACAGGGATATGCCCGATGTTCTTGTGGAAGAGGGCGTTGCCATAAGAGCTGTGCAGAGAGTGTATGGCGAGGCAAGCGGCAACCCTGCACACGGCCTCACCCCCAAGGATATATGCGAAATAGCCGACGGCACACGCGAGGGCAACCAACAGGCTGCAAAAGAGGCCTTTGCCACACTCGGCAGGGTGGCCGGCGCAGCAATATCGGCAGCCGTTACAATCATAGACGGCTTGGTGGTGATAGGCGGTGGTGTGTCGGCTGCAAGCCGCTGGATTATGCCCGCCCTGCTTGCCGAGCTACGCTCCAAGCTGCACACCCTTGGCGGCGAGGAGGTAAATTTGGTGCAGATGAATGTATATAACCTTGAAGACGAGCAAGAATTTGCACTTTTTGCCCGGGGAGAGGTAAAGAAGGTAAAGGTTTATGGCGAGGAGAGATATGTGGATTACGACTGCCAAAAGCGAGTGGGCATAGCAATCTCCAAGCAGGGTGCAAGCAAAGCGGTATCGGTGGGCGCATACGCATTTGCATTGAGCGAGCTCGACAAACAAGAAGCAGAGAACCAATGAAAAAAGCCCTATTATCCATCATAGCGGCTGCCTGTGCGCTTGCAACCATGGCACAGAAGCCCGCCGTGCTTGTAAACCCCTTTATAGGCACCACCAACTACGGCACCACCAACCCCGGGGCGGTACTGCCCGGCGGCATGATGTCGGTGGTACCGTTCAACGTGATGGGGGCCGACCTCAACACCTACGACAAGGACAGCCGCTGGTGGTCGGCACCCTACGAATACAACAACAGCTTTTTCACAGGCTATGCCCACGTTGCATTGAGCGGTGTGGGCTGCCCCGAGGCATCGTCGTTGCTTGTGATGCCCACCACCGGTGAGCCCGATGTGAATTACCTGAACTACGGCACGGAATACAGGCACGAAACAGCATCGCCGGGCTACTACGGCAACACACTCACAAAATATGGCATAAGGAGCGAGGTTACGGCAACCACCCGCACCTCATGCGAGCGATACACCTTCCCCGCCGGCAAGGGTAATATAATTCTGAACTTGGGCGAGGGGCTCACCAACGAGTGCGGTGCCATGGTGCGCCGTGTGAGTAGCACCGAGATTGAGGGGATGAAGTTGCTGGGCACATTCTGCTACACCACGCAAGCGGTGTTTCCCATCTATTTTGTGATGCGGGTATCGCGCGAACCGTCGGCAAGCTGTGCTTGGAAGTTCCAGCCGTTGCTCAAAGGGGTGGAGGCCGATTGGTGCCCCGACGATGGCACATATAAGCTATACCACAACTACCACCGCGAGGTTGCGGGAGACAACGTGGGCTACCTTTTCAGTTACGACAACCTTGCCCCGGGGGAGCAGATTATCGTGCAGATGGGTGTCTCTTTCGTATCTATCGAGAATGCCAGAGAAAATCTGCAAAAAGAGCAGGATGGAAAAACCTTCGACGATATACGCACTGCGGCAACGCGCCAATGGAACGACATGCTCGGGCGCATAGAGATAGAGGGCGGCACCACCGAGCAGCAGCGAGTATTCTACACCGCCCTGTACCATGCGCTCATACACCCAAGCATAATAAGCGATGTAAACGGTGAGTACCCCATGATGGAGAGCGGCAAAACAGGCCGCAGCAACCACAACCGCTACACGGTCTTTTCGCTGTGGGACACCTACCGCAATCTGCACCCGTTGCTCACGCTTGTATATCCCGAACTGCAAACCAACATGCTACGCTCATTGGTGGGCATGTACGAGGAGGGTGGATGGCTGCCACGCTGGGAACTGTTCGGACGCGAAACATACACCATGGAGGGCGACCCTGCCGCCATTGTCATTGCCGACAGCTGGATAAAGGGAGTGCGCGATTTCGATATTAAAAAGGGGTACGAGGGCATGCTTAAATCGGCCACCACCGAGGGGAGCAAAAACCCCATGCGCCCCGACATTGACCCATACATAAGCGATGGATATATCCCTGTGGGATACTTTGAGGGCGACCTCTCGGGCGACAATTCCGTATCACATGCCCTTGAATACTGCGCTGCCGACTATGCCATAGCCTGCCTTGCCGACTCGCTTGGCGACACCACCCGCGCAAAGGAGTTCCGCAAGAGGGCGCAAAGCTACCGCCGCTACTACTGCAAGGAGCATGGCACGCTGCGCCCCCTTACAGCCGACGGCACATTCCTTGGCGACTTTAACCCCGCCACCGGAAAACACTTTGAAAATATCCCGGGCTTTCACGAAGGCCCGGCATGGGGCTATACCTTTGCTGCCACGCACGATACAAAGGGCCTTGCCAAGCTCATGGGTGGCAAGAAGCATTTCGTAGAGAGCCTGCAAGGCGTTTTCGACGACAATCACTACGACCCCACCAACGAGCCCGACATTGCCTACCCCTACCTTTTCAGCCGTTTCCGCGGCGAAGAGTGGCGCACACAGAAAGAGGTAAAACGCCTGCTCGACACATATTACACCGACAGCCCCGGCGGGCTGCCCGGCAACGACGACACAGGCACGCTATCGGCATGGGCTGTATTCTCAATGATGGGGCTATACCCCGACTGCCCTGCCGAGCCCTTCTACACGCTCACCACCCCCATATTCGACCGTGTGAGCATAACCACCCCGCAAGGGCGCGTAACCATTAGAAAGAGCGCACCCACCGAAGGATGCCACTACATAGACCGAATAATGCTCAACGGGAAAGAAACCAATCGCTACCGCCTGCACCACAATGAGATTCTTGGCGGCAACCTGGAATTTATACTTAAAAAAGAGCCCAAATGAAAAGAAGCACCATACCACTGCTCATTGCACTACTCATAACAGCCTGCACACAAACACCCGCAGAGAGGCTCACACAATATGTAAACCCACTCATAGGCAGCGGTGGGCATGGGCATGTATTCGTGGGAGCAAGCGTTCCCTTCGGCATGGTGCAGGCAGGGCCCACAAGCATAAACCAAGCGTGGGATTGGTGCTCGGGCTACCACCGCAGCGAGAACAGTGTGATAGGATTCTCCCACACCCATTTAAGCGGCACGGGCATAGGCGATTTGTTCGACATAACGGTGATGCCCATAACAGGCGATGTTACATACGCACGAGGCACCATGGACAACCCCCACAGCGGGCTGTGGTCGCCCGCCGACAGGGAGAATGAGGTTACCCGCCCGGGGTACTACGCTGCGCCCCTCACACGCTACGGCATAAAGGCCGAGATTACCGCAACGGCACGCACCGGTGTGCACCGCTACACATTCCCCGCGTCGCACGAGGCAGCCATTGTGTTCGACCTTGAAAACGGCGGTTGCTGGGACCGCACCACCGAGTGCCACATGCAGGCTGTGGGCAACAACCGCATCACAGGCTACCGCCATTCCAAGGGGTGGGCGCGTGTGCAACGTGTATATTTCGTGGCAGAAACAAGCAAACCTTTCGATAAATTCACCCTGCACGGGCGTGATAACATGTATGGCCGCGCTTCGTTTGCCACCACAGAGGGCGAGCAGATTATATTAAAGGTGGCAATATCACCGGTGAGCATAGAGGGCGCAACCATCGCGCTTGAGCAAGAGGCCCTGCACAAAAATTTTGACACCATTGCAGCCGAGGCTGCCCAAGCGTGGGAGAGCGAGCTTGCAAAAATAAATGTAACCTGCCACAGCGAGGAGGATAAAAAGATTTTCTACACAGCACTCTACCACAGCATGATGGCACCCGCGCTTTTCAGCGACATAAACGGCAACTACATGGGTGCCGATGGCAACATATACAACAGCAGCACAGCGCGTTACACAAACTTTTCGCTATGGGACACCTATCGCGCCAAGCAACCACTCATGACCATAATAGAGCCGCAAAAGGCCGGCGCATTTGTGGCAAGCATGGTGGACATATGCGATAAACAGGGCCGCTTGCCCGTGTGGCATCTGTGGGGCAACGAAACAAACTGCATGGTGGGCGACCCTGCAATACCCGTTGTTGCCGACGCCATTGTAAAAGGCATCAAAGGATTCAACCGCGAAGAAGCCTTCGAGGCAATAAAAAAGACCGCGGCGAGCAGTGAGCGTGGCAAGGGGTTGCGCCACACATACGGCTACATACCTTGCAATATGTTTGGCGAGGCTGTGGCATACGAACTCGAATATGCACTTGCCGACGGAGCCGCCGCCAACGCTGCAAAGGCATTGGGCAAAAGCAACGATGCAGAGTATTTCACCCGCAAGAGCCAATCGTACCGCCGCTTGTTCGACCAAGAGAGCCGTTTCATACGCGGGGTGGATAGCACCGGCTGTTTTCGCAAAGAGTTTAACCCCTACTACTCGGCACATCGTGCCGACGACTACTGCGAGGGCAACGCGTGGCAATATACATGGCTGGTGCCGCATGACATTGGTGGCTACACCGAGCTTTTCGGCGGCAGGGAGCTGATGCTTGCCAAGCTCGACTCATTGTTCACTGCCCCATCGACCGTGGAGGGCGACCCCTCGCCCGATATTTCGGGCATGATAGGGCAATATGCCCACGGCAACGAGCCTTCGCACCACATTATATATATATACAGCATGCTGGGCCGGCCACATGAATGCGCCCGCCTTGTGCGCAGGGTGATGCGGGAGCAGTACCGCAATGCGGCCGACGGCCTCTCGGGCAACGAGGATATGGGGCAGATGTCGGCATGGTACATAATGTCGGCATTGGGGTTCTACGAGGTGGAGCCCGCAAGCGGCCGCTATTGGTTTGGCTCGCCAACGGTGCAACGTGCCGAGCTATCCGTGGAGGGCGGCACATTTGTCATTGAAACAAAGAACAACAGCAACAAGAACATCTATATCAAGAACATAACACTGAACGGCAAGCCACACCCGCTGCCCTACATCATGCATAGCGATATTGCCCATGGCGGCACGCTCACAATAGAGATGAGCGACACACCAACCATGTGGTATAATATACGATAAGGCTCGTCAATAACAAAATAAGAAACATTGCAATATAGAATAACATAGAAAGGAATAGCCCCTGCAGAGGGTGAGAACCCTTTACCTGATAAAACGATGGAGATAGCCGCAGCTATCTCCATCATTATTTTGAAACACTTATATAGTATTACTCCTCGTCGAAATCGAACTCCTCGTAATTGAAATCGTCGTCGTCATCGGCCGAGGCATCATCCACGAAATCACTCTCCCAATCGGCAAAATCGCTGGCAAGCATGTTTGCATCGTAATCGCGATGCACAAGTTCATCGCGCTTTACGGCAGCCATGCGATTCTCTTCGCTGTTAAGAGCTTCCCAAAGGATATCTTTAAGCTGAGGGATTCCCTCGCTTGTGGCGGCGGATATAAAGACGGTGGGAACACCCTGCGGTAAGGAGGGGGTGAGCATATCTTTTAACTCATCGTCAATGAGGTCGCACTTGGTAACGGCAAGCACACGTTGCTTGTCGAGCATTTCGGGGTTGAAGGTGGCAAGTTCGTTGAGCAACACCTCGTACTCCTTTTTAATATCGTCGGTATCGGCAGGCACCATGAACAGAAGCAACGAGTTACGCTCAATGTGGCGCAGGAAACGCAATCCAAGCCCCTTGCCGTGGCTTGCGCCCTCGATGATACCGGGTATATCGGCCATTACGAACGATTTGTTATCGCGGTACGATACTATACCCAGATTGGGCTCAAGTGTGGTAAAGGGGTAGTTGGCTATCTTGGGCTTTGCAGCCGACACCGATGAGAGAAGGGTGGATTTTCCGGCATTGGGAAAGCCCACAAGGCCCACATCGGCAAGCAGCTTGAGTTCAAGCGTTACGGTCATCTCGCGCATGGGCTCACCGGGCTGTGCAAAACGCGGGGCCTGGCGTGTGGGGGTTGCAAAATGGACATTGCCCAGGCCGCCACGGCCGCCTTTGAGCAGGGTAACAAGCTGGCCGTCTTCCATCACATCGCACAGGAATTCGCCTGTCTCGGCATTGTATGCCACGGTGCCGCAGGGCACATCAATAATTTTGCTCTCGCCATCGGCTCCTGTGCTTTTGTTTATACCGCCGTTCTGCCCGTTACCGGCAAATACGTGGCGCTGGTATTTAAGGTGAAGCAGAGTCCAATAGTTGCGGTTTCCACGCAAAATAATATCACCGCCTTTGCCGCCATCGCCGCCATCGGGGCCGCCGTTGGGGATATACTTTGCACGATGCAGGTGTGCCATGCCACGGCCTCCACGGCCCGAGCGACACACTATTTTTACATAATCTATGAAATTCGATTCAGCCATACTGCTACTTTTTATTTAGTAATGACATGGATATTTGGCCAGAATTTGTCTGTTATTCAGAACGCTATCCTTAACAACGCGCATAAACCAATGCTTGATGACCCAATAATTCATTGAGATATCTCACATACGTTCGATATGACACCAAATGATAACACACGATTGTGGCTCAACAATTACTTCTTAGCTTTTTATTCGCCAGCAATGCCTGTTACAGAATGAATGGTTTTGCCATGCTTTTTGTTCCACAGGGGATGTGCCTGCCATGTTATTATACAAAAAAGGGGGCGCAACAGATGGTGCCGTTGCTCCCTCTCTTTGTTATTTGTTTATCAGATTCTTGCGTCTATTGCTGCTGCAATATCGGCAAATATGCGGTCGAGCTCGCCAAGGCCGTTGATGTAACAATGCTTGCCCTCGGCCTTGTACCAATCCTTCAAGGGAGCAGTCTGGTTGTGATAAACCACCAGACGTTTCTTTATTGTCTCCTCGTTGTCATCGGCACGGCCACTCGCTTGACCACGCAACAAGAGGCGTGTCATAAGCTCCTCTTCGGGAACATCGAGTTCTATCATGGCTGTTACCTCCTGACCACGCTCGGCAAGCATCACCTTTAATGCCTCGGCCTGTGCTATGGTGCGGGGGAAGCCATCAAATATCACGCCCTTGCTCTGTGTGAAACCATCGAGTTTGGCAGCAAGAATGCTCACCATCAACTCATCGGGAATAAGCTGACCATTGTCTATTAGAGCCTGCGCCTGCTTGCCAAGCTCAGTTCCGGCTTTAATCTCGCCGCGCAACACATCGCCCGTAGATATATGGTCTATACCGTATTTTTCTACAATTCTTTCACTCTGTGTGCCCTTTCCGCTACCGGGGGCACCGAAAATTACTATATTAAGCATAGTCTTATCCGTTTTATTCTTCTACAACATCGTAAACATCGGGCAAATTACGGCCCAAGCCATCATAGTCGAGGCCGTAACCCACGATAAATCTGTCAGGGATTGTAAATGCGCTGTACTTTACATCCACAGGCACCTTCAAACGGGCAGGTTTGAGAAAGAGCGAGGCTATCTGCACCGATGCCGGCTCGCGGGTACCCAAGGACTCTATCATGCGCTGCATGGTGTAGCCTGTATCTACAATATCCTCTACAACTATCACATCCCTGTCTGTAATGGACTCTGTGAGGCCAAGCACCTCGCGAATGACGCCTGTGGTGGTTGTTCCCTGATATGAAGAGAGCTTTACAAATGATATTTCGCACTCGATAGTCAGGTGGCGCATGAGGTCGGCGGCAAACATAAAACAGCCGTTAAGAACGCCCAAAAGTATGGGACGTTTACCGGCATAATCGCGGTTTATCTCATCGGCTACACGCTTTACCTCCTTCAATATCTCCTCTCTGGGAATTGATACCTTGAACTCCTTATCGTGTATTTTAATTCGGGACATAATTTATCGCACTTATTACTGCATATTAACTAATATCGCACAAAAGTAGCACAATCTTCCGAAAAAAACAGCAGCTCGCTTAATTTCTTTTATTTTTTTTCGCACAATGCTTAACAAATGGTAAAAAGGGGGAGGCACTTTAACAAGTAAAAGCATATTTTACCGCAAAATTCAAAACTATTTACTATCTTCGCGACAAATTAGAGAGGTTATACCCTGCGGAAAGATGCCGCGCAGGGGCAAATACCTATAAAAACAAGCAATATGAAAAAGATTATTTTCGCGCTTTTGACATTGATGACCATGCCTGCCGTAGCGCAGACCGATGTGAGCAAATTCCTTTCGGGCACAGCCGAGGGGGTTACATACTACCTGCCCACAACCACAATAAACATCACTGTCGATGCAATGTGCATAACAAGCAAGCCGGGAGAATTCCACAGATATGCAGAACGCTATCTGCGCTTGAACAATGTTATTTCGAGCGACGATAAATATTGGGAGATTGAAAACGTGGATGTGGAGCTTACAGGCAAGCCCGATGCCGAGAAGATGTTCACAGTGAAACTGAACAACAGCTCGGCAAGCAACGTACACCTTACCAACGACGGTATCATTGAGAGCATTAACAGAGAGCCCGCCACACCCCTTGCAAAAGAGGAGAAGGCTGTTACCGTGAAAGAGAGAAGCAATGCAAGGCAGTACATGACCGAGGAGATTCTGCAAGCCACATCCACAGCCAAAATGGCCGAACTTGTTGCAAAGGAGATTTATGCAATACGCGAGAGCAAGATTGCCATAACACGCGGACAGGCCGACAATATGCCCAAAGATGGAATGGCCATGCAGCTGGTGCTGCAAGAGCTCGACAAGCAGGAGAAGGCCCTGATGGCACTGTTCACAGGAGTAACAGACACCTTGCGCGTGAGCCGCACAGTGCGCTTTACCCCCAAGGAGGCGAGCGACACCACAAAGGGCATTATATTCCGTTTCTCGCGCAAGCTGGGGCTTGTAGATAATGCCAACCTTGCAGGAGCACCCGTATATTACGATTTCAACAATCTGCAAAGTGTGTATATACCCACACCCGAGGAGGTTAAGAAGAAGGAGATAAAAAAAGAGGGCATCTGCTACAACATACCCGGCAAGGCCGCATTTAAGATATACACAGGTGGCAAGGTGCTGTACGAAGAGGAACTGCCTATTGCACAGCTTGGCACCGTGGAGGTGCTGTCAAAAGCCCTCTTTAACAAGAACGCCACCACACAGGTACTCTTCGACAAGGCCACCGGTGGCATAATAAGCATAGAAAAATAGAATAATAACAAGATAAAGACACAGGAACGATGTTTGAAAATTTAAGCGAGCGCCTTGAACGCTCATTTAAGATACTTAAAGGAGAGGGCCGCATCACCGAGGTGAACGTGGCCGAGACACTGAAAGATGTGCGCAAAGCACTGCTCGATGCCGACGTAAACTACAAAGTGGCAAAAAGCTTTACCGACACGGTGAAGAACAAGGCCATAGGACAGAATGTGCTCACATCTATCCGCCCCAGCCAATTGATGATAAAGATTGTGCACGACGAGCTCACCACGCTCATGGGTGGACAGACAGCCGATATAAACTACGAGGGACATCCAGCGGTTATCCTTATGTCGGGTTTGCAGGGTTCGGGTAAAACCACATTCTCATCCAAGCTCGCAAACTTCTTGAAGAAAAAGAAGAACCGCTCTCCCCTATTGGTTGCCTGCGACGTTTACCGCCCCGCCGCCATTGACCAGCTGAAGGTTCTCGGCGAGCAGATTGAGGTACCTGTATATAGCGAGCCAGAGAACAAAAACCCGGTGGAGATAGCCTTGAACGCCATAAAAGAGGCCAAGCACAAGGGCTACAACCTTGTGATAATAGATACCGCCGGCCGCCTGGCAATAGACGAGGCTATGATGCAGGAGATTGCAGCCATAAAAGAGGCTGTGAACCCCACCGAGACACTCTTTGTGGTGGACTCAATGACCGGACAGGATGCAGTGAACACAGCCAAGGAGTTCAACGACCGTTTGGACTTCACCGGTGTAATCCTCACCAAACTCGACGGCGATACACGCGGTGGTGCAGCGCTGTCCATACGCACCGTTGTGGATAAACCCATCAAGTTCATAGGTACCGGTGAGAAGATGGAGGCGATAGACCAATTCCATCCCAACCGTATGGCCGATCGCATCCTGGGCATGGGCGACGTGGTTTCGCTTGTGGAGCGCGCACAGGAGCAGTTCGACGAAGAGGAGGCGAAGAAGTTGCAACGCAAGATGGCACGCAACCAATTCGATTTCAACGATTTCCTTAAACAGATTGAGCAGATAAAGAAGATGGGTAACATCAAGGACCTTATGGCAATGATTCCCGGTGTGGGTAAAGCCATAAAAGACCTTGATATCGATGACAACGCATTCAAGAGCGTGGAGGCCATAATACGTTCCATGACACCCAAAGAGCGTGCCAACCCCGATATCATCAACCAATCGCGCCGCGAACGCATAGCCCGCGGTAGCGGCACAAACATTCAGGAGGTAAACCGCCTGATGAAGCAGTTTGAGCAGATACGCAAGGTGATGAAGAATGTTGCCGGCAACAAGATGGGCAACCTGATGTCGCGTTTCAAAATGTAAACATAAAAACATACAACCATGCAACTCATTGACGGCAAAGCCATTGCGGCTACCATAAAAAAAGAGATAGCCTTGGAGGTGGAAAACATTATTGCACACGGAGGCAAACGCCCCCACTTGGCAGCAATCCTTGTGGGGCACGACGGCGGCAGCGAAACATACGTTGCCAACAAGGTACGTGCTTGCGAGGAGTGCGGATTTACATCGACACTCATACGCTACGAGGATGATGTTACCGAGGAGGAACTGCTTGCCAAGGTCGATGAACTGAACAAGGACAGCGATGTTGATGGTTTCATAGTACAGCTGCCCCTGCCACGCCACATCGACGAGCAGAAGATTACAGAGGCCATTGATTATCGCAAGGATGTCGATGGATTCCACCCTGTGAATGCAGGCCGTTTGGCTATTGGGTTGCCATGTTTCCTTTCGGCAACGCCCAACGGAATAATGGAGCTGTTGCGCCGATACGATATTGATACAAAAGGGAAAAAATGCGTGGTGCTGGGGCGCAGCAACATAGTGGGCAAGCCCATGGCGAGCCTGATGATGCAGAAACAGACACCGGGCGATGCCACCGTTACAGTGTGCCACAGCCACACACAGAACATTGCCGCGGAGTGCCGCAACGCCGATATCATTATTGCCGCATTAGGGCAACCCCATTTTGTAAAGGCCGATATGGTGAAAGAGGGTGCAGTGATAATCGATGTGGGCACCACCCGCGTGCCCGACCCCACCCGCAAGCAGGGATTCCGCCTGTGTGGCGATGTGGATTTTGAGAACGTGGCACCAAAATGCTCCTTCATAACACCTGTCCCGGGCGGTGTAGGCCCCATGACCATTGTATCGCTCATGAAGAACACACTGCTGGCGGCCACACATCAAATATATTAACCCGTTGAATTTAAGAATAAAAATAGCTCTGCTTATGTTTTGCGCCGTAGTTGCAACTACGGCGCAAAACATCTGTAACCCCCTGTCGCGCATAAATATTCTCTTTGCAGGGGACCTAATGCAGCACCAAAGCCAGCTGAATGCCGCACAAGCAGGCGATGGATTATACAGCTACTCGCCCTGCTACAATCATATAAGGGAGGAGGTGGGCCGTGCCGACATTGCAATAGCCAACCTTGAAACGACAATAGGCAGCAGAAGATTTGGAGGTTACCCCTCATTCTGCGCACCCGACAGTTTCTTGTATGCCGCCAAAGGAGCCGGATTCGACGTGCTCCTTTTTGCCAATAACCACTGCCTCGACCGCGGCAAGCAAGGAGCATTACGCACCATGCAGATGATGGATTCGCTGGGCGTGGTACACTGCGGTGTTTACCGCGACAGCACCGACCGCAAGAGCCGTTATCCGCTTATAATAGAGAAAAAGGGGGCAAGAATAGCCCTGCTGAACTACACCTATGGCACCAACGGAATACCTGTACCGCCGCCGCTTGTTGTGAATTTCATTGACAAGGAGCAGATAAAAAAGGATATTGCACGCGCAAAGGAGATGAAGCCCGATGCCATTATTGCCTGCATGCATTGGGGCGACGAGTATGTGAGCACCCCGCCAAAATATATTAAGGAGCTTGCAGCATGGCTGTTGGAAGAGGGAGTGGACCACATAGTGGGCAACCACCCTCATGTAGTGCAGCCAATTGAGATGCGCAGCGACTCGCTCACAGCCAAGCGCAACGCGGTTATATACTCCACAGGCAACCTTGTATCGGGCATGTATGCCCGTGGCAGGGATGGCGGCCTTCTTGTGCGCTTGGGGCTGTTGAAGATTTATGACATCTGCTGGCTCAGCTCGCTCGAATATGCGCTCACCTGGGTTGCACGCCCCGAAAGAGACGGATACGGCAATTTCACCATACTGCCGGCCGACACAAGCCTTGTGAAGAGCCCCACAGGCAAGAGCAAGATGCAAGAATTCATATATGACACCCGCAGGCTGTTCAACCAGCACAACAGGGGCGACGTGAAGGAGTTTTTCTTAAAGTAGCTATTCCCTTACATAAGCACCACCCTGCCAGCGGTAGCGCAACGGTTGCAAGCAGGGAGCGACCACCGCCCTATCCTCTTCGTTCATATACTCGGGCATGGTGTATTCTGCCACAAGAGCCTCATCGGCAGGCGACAAGGAGAGCTTTACAAGATAGATATCGCACTTGGGCATATAAAGGGCGGCAGAATCGGGCGACAGGAAAAAATCGCTGACAGCAGGGCGCACAAACGACACCGATGCCGGCTCCCAACTCTTTTTATAGAACGAGATACGGCTGTCGCAAGCCTCGGCACAGACGGTGCGCGCCACGGCTATTATGGTATCGCCCTTGAAGGGCAACAGACGCAGCTGCATTGTGGAATAGTCGCTGCTTTTGAGTTCCATGAAAACGGGGGTTATTTTGAGCAGTTCGCTCTTGCCGCCAAGGCGGTTGGTTACGCGGGCACGCATGCCTGCATCCACAAAATCCACACAATCCTCGCGGTTTATACGGGTGAGCAGGGGAAATACCGAGTCGGGCGCATTGATAAATATCTCGCGCATACCCTGTGCTGCTGTTTCGCCCACCGCCACACACAGGAAGAGAACCGTTATTATAAATAGTTTTTTCATTTAGAGCCCAAATATAGGAAGAATAATCCAATTAATATCAATGCAAGGTCGATTGCTTTGCTTTTGAGGTTTTTCTCGTGCAACAGCAGTGCCCCGAAGAGGAAGGCAACAACCACACTGCCCCTGCGTATCATGGAGACTACGGCAATGAGCGCACCCTCCTGTGCCAATGCCGAAAAGTAACAGAAATCGGCAACACCGAGGAAAAGAGAAATCATGGGAATAGACCAACGCCAATGCAGTTTCTTTGCACGTTGCGCAGGGGAAAATGTGTTAAGCACCGCAAGCAACAGAGCCATGAGCACGCATTGGTAGATATTGAACCAAGCCTGCACAAGCACCGGCTGCAACGAGCGCATGAGGAACTTATCGTACAACGCACTCACTGCTCCAAACAGTGCTGCAAGTGCCACAAACACCACCCAACGATTGTGTACGAAGTGTATTCCCTCGCGCTTGCCGCTTTTGCTCAAAAGGAAAACCGACAATATTGCCAGCAGAACACCCACCCACTGATAGCCGTTCAACTGCTCGCCAAAGAGCAGGAGCGCACCCAAGAGCACAAGCACAGGGCGCGTGGATTGTATGGGCGATACTATGGTTATGGGAAGGTGCTTTATGCCTATGTAACCGCAGAGCCACGATGAGAGCACGATAACAGCCTTCAACAGCAACAGCAGATGCGTGCCTATACCCGCAGAGGGCACATATAGAGCGCCCGAGGTTATTACCCCTGCATGGGAAAGGAGAATGAACGGAGAAAAGAGTATTGCCGAAAAGAGGGTATTGAGGAAGAGCACGCCCACAACGGAGTTATCGCGCAACGATACCTTCTTGAAGAAATCGTAACAGCCAAGCAAGGCCGCCGATGCAAAAGCCAACAGAGCCCACATCATATAAATATATCATCGGGATATTTTACATCCACAAGGAAAAGCGCCTCGCCCATGGCCGAATCGCCTGCTGCACTACGCTCCTTGTTCTCTATAACCGCCCTGAAACCATCCAACGACAACTTGTGCCTGCCCACCATGAGTAGCGTGCCCACTATGGCCCTTACCATGTTGCGCAGAAATCGGTCGGCCTCTATCTCAAAAATCCACTCGCCATTTGGTTCTTGGTGCCAAGCAGCCGAAACAATCTTGCAATTGTTTGTCTTTACATCGGTGTGGAGCTTGCTGAAAGAGGTAAAATCGGTGTATTCCAGCAGCAAGGCGGCAGCCTCGTTCATGGCGGCAAAATCTATATCGGGCTGAACACGACAGGCGTATCGGCGCGAAAAGGGCGATTTTGCGGTAACCACCTTGTAATGGTACTTGCGTGAAACGGCGTCGAAACGCGCATGGGCATCGTTGCGCACGCGGCGCAGGGTGCCTACTGCAATATCGGGCGGCAACAGCCTGTTAAGTTTATATACCATGTGAGGGACATCTATCTCGGAGGGAAAATCGACATGAGCCACCATGAGCGAGGCATTTACCCCCGCATCGGTGCGACCGGCACCAACCACCTGCATGGGGCAACGCATAAGGGTGGAGAGGGCTTCTTCCAACTGCTGCTGCACCGTTACGGCATTGGGCTGCACCTGCCAGCCATGGTAGGCGGCACCATCGTATGAGAGATAGATGAAATAGCGTGCCATGGGTCAGATTTCGTTTTTAAGTATATATGTATGGCACGCGACAAGGCCTGCTGTCTCGGTTCTCAAACGGGAACTTCCCAGACTGACGGGGCGAAAGCCTGCCTTCACAGCAAGCTCCACCTCCTCGGGGCTGAAATCGCCTTCGGGGCCTATGAGTATGGTGGCATCCTCGCCCTCGCGCAACACATCCTTTAAGAGCACGCGCTCGCTATCGTAGCAGTGGGCTATGAATTTCGCGCCCTCGCGGGGCATGGAGATGAATTTCTTGAAATCGACCATTTCCCCCACCACAGGCTTGCTGTATTTGAGCGACTGTTTCATGGCCGACACCACAATGCGCTCCACACGCTCGGTTTTTATTACCTTGCGCTCCGAGAAACGGCAATTCAGGAAGGTTATGGCATCGAGCCCTATCTCGGTGGCCTTTTCGGCAAGCCACTCTATGCGGTCCATGTTCTTGGTGGGGGCTATGGCTATGTGTATATTACCCCTCCAATTCTTAGGCATATTTATTGTTTCCTTGGCCTCTACATAGCAGTGCTTGCCTGCGATGGAGGCAATTTGAGCTTTGTAGAGCGTGCCGCGGCCATCGGTAATGTCGAGTGCGTCGCCTACGGAAAGGCGCAACACTCGCAGGCAGTGGGCGGCCTCCTCCTCGGAGAGTTCCCATCTGTCGGCAATGTCGGGTACATAGAATAGTGCCATATGTGGTTACTTTATTTTGTGTTTTCGTTAATTGTCGGTTGCAGCGGCACGGCGGGAATCGAGTTCCTCTTTCAGCGCCTTGGCAAGTTCGTAATTTTCGTTACGCACCGCCTCGTCCATGGCCTGCCGCAAGATATCCCCTTTAACGGCGTTTATGGGCACGGATATTGCACCATTCTGCTCGTCGCGGATGCAGGTTCTGCCAAGCAGTTCCTCGGTTATGAAAATGGGAACTTCCGAAAGCAACGCAAGGGCTATGGCATCGGAGGTACGGGAATCGACCTTGCGCACCTCGTCACCACGTTCAAAGAGTATCGACGAGCAGAATGTGCCATCGTTTATGCTATGAATGAGCACATACAGCATCTTAATCCCAAAGGCATCGGCCAACGAGCCTACCAGATGATGTGTGAGCGGACGAGGGGGCACCTTGCCTTGGCGCGAAAAGATTATTGATTGCGCCTCGGCCAGGCCCAACGCCACCATAATCTTGCGCAAGCCCGCACGCTCCTGCAACAGCAGCACACATGCCCTGTCGTCGGCAACCTTCGATACAATATCCACCACTCGCAGCTCAACCATACGCTATTACGCCTGTTTTTTCTCCTTGAACACCACTGCAAATACCAATGCCACCACAAGGGCATAACCGGCAAAGATGTACCATGCCGTGGGCCAGCCCTCGAAGAATTCTCCATTCTGTGTATAATGGTTTACTACCTCCTGCGCAGCTATAACGCCCACCGAGGCTCCAAGGCCGTTGGTCATGAGCATGAAAAGGCCCTGTGCGCTGGAACGCTGACTCTCGGGCACCTCCCTATCAACGAACAGCGAACCCGAAATGTTGAAAAAGTCGAAGGCCACGCCATAAACAATCATAGACGCCACAAAGAAGAGCACGCCGGGCATTCCCGGGTCGCCCACCGCAAAGAAACCAAAGCGCAACACCCATGCAAACATGGCAAGCAGCATCACCTTCTTAATACCGAAGCGGCTGAGGAAGAAGGGAATGAGCAGAATACAGAGTGTCTCGGACATCTGAGAGAGGGATATAAGGATATTGGTGTGCTGCACGGCAAATGTATCGGCATACTGCTCGAACGCACCATAGCCGCCTATGAAACCATTGGCATAGCCATTGGAAATTTGCAACGCGCCACCCAAGAGCATGGAGAAGATAAAGAATATTGCCATGCGCTTTTGACCAAACAGCTTGAATGCATCGAGCCCGAGCGCCGAAGCAAGGGATTTCTTATCGCCGCCCTTATTAACCGGGCAAGAGGGCAATGTAAAGCAATAGGCAGCAAGCAGTAAGCCCCATACAGCCGATGCAAAGAATTGGTTATAATCGCTCTGGAAACCTGTTATATCGACAATCCACATGGAGACGATGAAACCCACGGTACCAAACACGCGGATGGGAGGGAAGGCCTTCACGGTATCGAGCTTTGCCCTATCGAGCACGGTATAGGATACCGAGTTGGAGAGTGCCAACGTGGGCATATAGAATGCCACGCTCAATGTATAGAGCCAGAAGAGGTCGTTAAAGGCGACCTCGGAGCCCCTTGTCATGCCCATGTAACCTGTGAGTATCATAAAGATGGCGGCCACGGCGTGGCAAAAGGCAAGCATGCGCTGTGCCGGCACCCATCTGTCGGCAATAATGCCTATTATGGCAGGCATGAAGATGGATACAATACCCTGCACAGCATAGAACCAACCGATATAAACACCCAAGCCGGCATCGCCAAGATAACGGCCCATGGATGTGAGGTATGCACCCCAAATAGCAAACTGCAAAAAGCTCAGAATAACGAGCCTCACTTTTGTTTCAAATCCTTGCATAATATCTTTATTAAGTTTTCAATTGTTTTCTGCACGCAAATTTAGCTTTTTTCTTAAAGAAAAAAACCTTGACAGGGCAAATATGTTCATTTTAACATGAAATAACCACCTTTGCCACTAACGGAAGATAATATCGGTGATGACAACCGCACGCACATGCTCGTTGAGCTTGCGCACAAGTTCCTTGCGGTTCATGAATAGTTCGTGGCGCAAGACCGACGAGGTGAGCGTAACGTAAAGCACCTGATTGCGGATGTAGATATCCTTGGTATAGAAACTGACAGCACCGCCAAGCACCTCGCCCCAAGCATTTATGAGGCGGTACTCGTTGAGAGGAGTTTCGAGCCCCTCCTCGCGGCACATAGCCCTCACAAGCTCTGCTATGGATTTTGTTTCTCCCCTTTTCATCGCTCTTTTATCTGCTGTACCTCGCCCGCAACAACCTCGAAAAGTTTGTACTCGCCATCGATGCTTTCCAATATATTGTCGATGTGTTCGCGGTTTACATCGGTAATGAATATCTGCCCGAATTTGTCGCCCGACACAAGGCTCACAATCTGCTCTACTCGACGGGAATCGAGCTTGTCGAAAATATCATCGAGCAAGAGGAGAGGCATCTCGCCACCCTTGCGATGCAGGAAATGGAACTGCGCCAGCTTCAAAGCCACAAGAAAACTCTTGTTCTGCCCCTGCGACCCCTCTTTTTTTATAGCATAACCGCCAAGCTGCATCACAAGGTCGTCGCGGTGGCACCCCTTAGTGGTGTGCCCCACACGGCGGTCGTCGGCACGCGATGCACGCAACAGGGCCGAGAGGTCACCCTCGTTCATGTGGCTGCGGAAGGCAAGGCTCACACTCTCGTTGCCTCCTGTGATTACGTTATGAAATTCCGAGAATATGGGCACAAGCTCGTTCACAAATGCCACACGCCCGTTGAATATGTGATGCGCCTCGGCAACCATCATATCCTCTATGAGGGAGAGCATTTCGGCATCGGGCTCGCGCTCGCCACGCAACAGCACATTGCGCTGGACAAGAGCGCGGTTATAGCGTATAAGGGAGTTAAGATACTCCTTGTCGTACTGCGAAATTACCATATCCATAAAGCGACGACGCTCCTCGCTGCCACCCGCGATGAGTTCGTTGTCGGCAGGGGAAATCATCACCAATGGCAGGGAACCGATGTGGTCGGCCAGGCGGTCGTAACTCTTTTTGTTGCGTTTGAACTGCTTCTTCTCGCCACGTTTAAGGCCACATGACACCTCTTCGTCTATGCCGCTATCGCTGCAATAGGACCCTTGCAACATAAAAAAGGGGGCATCGTGCAGGATATTGGAGCTGTCGCTGACGGTTACCGCGCTCTTGCAAAAGGAGAGGTAATAAAGAGCATCGAGCAGATTGGTCTTTCCCATGCCGTTGCTGCCTATAAAGCAGTTGATTTTGGGAGAGAGCGCAATGCTTACATCGGACAAATTCCTGTAATTGAGTATGGATATATTTTTAACTAACATTTACTGACAATTTTAGCAAAAGAATCTCCTACAAAGATAGCACCGAGGAGCGAAACAACAAACTCGTTTGCCATTTTTTCAACAAATGATATCTGTTTTGGCTATGCAAAAAGGGATGGTGGAGGTTCAATAATAGAGAAGATTAACCCGCTAAATGCAAAAAAAGCAGTTATAATTTTCAAGCTAAACATAAATTGATTACTTTTGCGCATAATTTACCCGATAATAATAAAAAATATAATAATTATGAGCAACAAAACAAATTCAGACGCACCCATCATGGCCGATGAGGTATTGTCAAAGTCGGAGGCTTGGATCCTCAAATACAAAACACCTATCATTGCAGCTATTGCCGCTATCGTTATAATAATGGTGGGCAGCATGGCATATAACACATTCATAGCAGAGCCCCAGGAGAAAGAGGCTGCAGAGGCTATGTTTGCAGCAGAGAACCTGTTTGCAGCCAAAGATTTTGAAAAAGCCCTCAATGGTGATGGCGTGAACCTTGGTTTCTTGCAGATTGCAGATGAGTACAGCAGCACAGATGCCGGCAACCTTGCCCACGCATACGCAGGCATGGCACTTGCACAGCTCGGTCGTTATGAGGATGCCATCAAGGAATTGGAGGCATTTGACGGCGACGACCAAATTGTTGCACCCGCTGCACTTGGAACACTTGGCAGTTGCTATGCACAGACAGGCGATGCCACTGCTGCTGCCAAATACTTTGTAAAGGCCGCAGAGACAGCCGACAACAACAGCATCAGCCCCTTCTACTTGTTGCAAGCCGGCAACATCTACGAGAAAGAGGGCAATACAAGCAAGGCTTTGAATATCTATGAGCAGATAAAGAACGATTACAGCACATCGACTATCGCTGCCGACATAGACAAATACATCAGCCGCGTTAAATAAGAGGCAAAAACAGCAAAATAGAAAGCAGCTTGCGGTGTCGTAGGCTGCTTTTTTAGTAAAAGAAGCAAGCAACAAAGCAGTAGATTACTTTTTTAATATATAATGCGGCAAGAAGGCCGGAATCTCTAAAAATAAAATTGATTAAAAAAGAGGAGATACAAGGCCGGCGTGAATTTTGGGCGAGGGAGTTTAGTTGAGCCTAAATGACCGAGAACAAAAACACGCACAACGCAGTAGATTACTTTTTTAATAAATTTTAGGCAACAGCACGGCCTAATGTACTCTTATAAAATTGCTTTTATAAAGTACAGATACAAGGCCGGCGCGAATTTTGGGCGAGAACAAAAACGCGCACAACGCTGTAGATGCCTTTATAAAACAATTTTATGGCAACAGAAATGCATAACCTCTCTGCCTACGACGCAAGCAAAGTGGCAGATGGAAAAGGAAGGAAAGTGGGCATAGTATATGCCGAGTGGAACAACGAAATAACATACGCATTGCGCGATGGCGCAGTGCAGACACTTGTTGCAAATGGTGTAAACAGGGAAGATATAGATTTGCGCAGTGTACCCGGCAGCTTTGAATTGATATTTGGCGCTGCACAGATGGTGAAAAGCGGCAAATATGACAGCGTGATAGCAATAGGCTGTGTGATAAGAGGCGACACTCCACACTTTGATTATATATGCGAGGGAGTAACCGCAGGATTGTCCAAATTGAATGTAGAGTATGATGTGCCTGTGATTTTCGGCCTCATAACCACAAACAACCTATTGCAGGCGCAGGAGCGCAGCGGTGGCCGCTTGGGCAACAAGGGCGACGAATGCGCGGTTACAGCATTGCAGATGATGGCTCAATTCAAATAAAACTTGGAACGGAAACAACCGAAATTCATTGTAACCAAAGAGGGAAGGTTACGTTTGGGAATGGTAAGCAGGCATTGCCTATTGCTTAAACCGGGCGAGGTTTGCTGCGGTGGCGGGTTCTACGAACTCGACTACATAACTCACAGGCTGTTACTCAGCGGTGCATCGAGCGAGTATGGCGAGCCCGTTTGGGAGAATATAGGCAGGCTTGCCGTGTCGGCATATTATAGTGGGCTGGAGATTGTATATTCTTCGTGGGACAGATGGAAAGAGGAGTTCCCTGTGAGTGAGAGGATTGAGGTTGTTTACGAGTAAAGCGGCAAAAGGCTGCGAACATGCACTATAACGAATAAGGGAGAACGCACGCGTTCTCCCTTATTTTCAACAATTTAATATCAATATTACTTCCCAAAGTAACGGTTGTAGAGACCTTCGAAGCCCTTACCGTGGCGAGCCTCATCCTTTGCCATCTCGTGAACAGTGTCGTGGATTGCATCAAGATTAAGCTCTTTTGCACGCTTTGCGATGCGGTATTTATCGGCACAAGCACCGGACTCAGCGTTCATACGCTTGTCGAGGTTGGTCTTGGTATCCCAAACAAGGTCGCCAAGGAGCTCTGCGAACTTTGCAGCATGCTCAGCCTCTTCCCAAGCATAACGCTTAAAAGCCTCGGCAATTTCGGGATAGCCCTCGCGGTCGGCCTGGCGGCTCATTGCAAGATACATACCTACCTCGGTACACTCGCCCTCGAAATGCTTTGTCAAGTCCTCTATCATCTGGCTGTCGCAACCTTTTGCCACGCCTATAACGTGCTCCTGAACAAACTCCAACTTGCCGTTCTCTACAAGCTCGTTGAACTTGTCGGAAGTAACTTTACACATTGGGCAACGCTCGGGTGCTGAATCTCCTTCGTGAATATAACCACATACTGAACAAATAAACTTTTTCATAATCCTTTTAATTTTTAATTGTTATTATCCTTTTATATTATCTCAATTTTTTCTTTTACATATTGGGCAAATCCCTTTCAAATACAACTGCGCCTCCTTAATCTCAAAACCATCGAGCCCATCGACCATGGCAAGAAAATCGTTTTTAATCTTCAAATCCACTATCTTGCCGCAGGAATCGCAACGGAAGTGAGCGTGCGAAGTGGTGTCGCCGTCGAAACAACGGAACGTGTCGTCTATGGAGAGCAACTGCACAAGGCCTGCATCGACAAATAGTTTCAAGGTGTTATAGACCGTTGTCAGAGAGAGAGAGCCCAACTCGTCGCGCAACGCATCATATACAACATCGGCAGTAGGATGGGTGCGATTTGTTTTTACATACTCATAAATAGCCAAACGCTGAACCGAAGGACGGATACCGGCATTTATAAGTTCTTTCTTAAGTTCGGAACGTGCTATCATAATCTCTCTTTTTGCGTTTGTTTTGTAGTTCATTTCTGAAATCATTGCAAATATAAAACCATTTTGTTATTACTTCCAAATTTTTTCCAAACTTTTTTCAATTTTTTTTCAAAAAAATAGAGATACCGCCTTTTAACGGCCTCAAATAAGTGTGGAGAGCCTTGTTTTTGTCGCCACTATGGTATAACTTTGTGAGGTAAAACATAAAACATGTAAAATGAATTACTTTACTAGACTTAGTATAGAATTAGCAAATCAAAGAAATTATTTGGATCAACTATTTTCAGTTTATCCGCTTATTCCAGATAACATAAGGACTATTGATAAGATTAAATGGAATAAAATAGAAACTGCATTTAACAACAATAATAATGAAGCTTTATTGCGTTCACTATTGGAGCTAGATCTGTTCCCAATTAAAGATGGTTATATACCATATTTAAGAAAGGACAAAACATCAATTGATAGAAATCCAAATACAGTTAATAGGATTTGTGGGAGAATAAGAGAACTTGGTCTGGATAAATTGTATGAAAGATGCTCTGAACCAAAAGAGACCAATAGACAAATGGGACCACTTTTTAGACGATGGGTAGAAAAAGGTACACTAGGAATCTTCCCTGTTGAAAAGGATCTTTTTCACAACACCACAGAAAATGCCATACTAAAAGGAAGCGATGCTTTATTAAAGGAATATGCTAAAAAATACTTAGGTTATGAAAGAGAAGACAAGAAAGGGATTGACTTTTTAGCAAGATTCAATGGGAAATATATAATCGGAGAAGCCAAATTCATATCAGATGAAGGCGGGCACCAAAACGACCAATTTTTGGATGCTATGACAGCACTAAAAACAAAAGCAAGTAACGCCAATGTTATAAATGTTGCAATATTAGATGGAGTACTATACATTCACAGCAGAAGAAAGATGTATAAAACAACATCCAGTAGCGAACTACCAATTATCAGTGCACTATTACTCCGAGATTTTTTATATTCATTATGAAAGAAAGCAACATTTTAATTCATAGCGATAATCTTATAGCTCTTGAATGGCTTATAGACAATGGTTATGAAGGTAAAATCGATTTGGTTTACATTGATCCGCCTTATGCGACCGGCGACACATTCTACATCGATAACGATGGGAGGGTCTCTACGATAAGCCGGTCTAAGGATTCGCATGTAGCATACAAAGATACTCTACAAGGAAAGGCCTACATAAACTTTCTTAAAGAAAGGATTTTACTTATACATAGATTACTGTCTGATAAAGGTTCGTTATATCTACATATTGATTATAAGATTGGTCATTATGTTAAAGTTATGCTTGACGAGATATTTGGTATTGATAATTTCAGGAATGACATAACGAGAATCAAATGTAATCCTAAAAATTTTGGAAGAATTGGGTATGGTAATGTTAAAGACCTAATTTTATTCTATACAAAAAGCGACGCCCCAATATGGAATGAGCCTAAGACTTTATGGCAACAAGAGGAAATAGAAAAACGATATAACAAAATAGATAGAAACGGACGAAGATACACAACTGTCCCTATTCATGCACCCGGTGAAACCGAGAATGGTAGCACTAGCAAACCTTTCAAAGGAATATATCCACCAAAAGGAAGGCATTGGAGGTGTTCTGTAGAAGAATTAGAAAGATTAGATGCTGAAGGGCTCATAGAGTGGTCAAAGAATGGAAATCCAAGGAAAATAAATTATGCCGATGAACATTCTGCAAGCAAGACGCAAGATATTTGGAATTTCAAAGACCCACCATACCCCATTTACCCAACAGAGAAGAATTTGGAGATGATTGAATTTATTATAAATGCATCATCGAACTCGAATTCTATTGTTATGGATTGTTTCTGTGGTTCGGGAACAACTCTTAAAGCTGCTCAAAATTGCAGTCGACAATGGATTGGCATTGATTCTTCTGATGTGGCCATCAAAACTTGTAAAAAGAGACTAGAAGAAAAAAATCTTTTTAATCAAGAAGAAACTTATCGTCTAATAACCATTTAACGATTAATTCATAAGACGCAATTGTTATCGATTGACAACATAAGAGTAGATTTCGGGGGCAGGAACCTGTTCCACGATGTAAGTTTCATTATAAACAAGAAAGACCGCATTGCTCTTGTAGGAAAGAACGGTGCGGGCAAGAGCACTTTGCTCAAAATAATCGCCGGTATGCAGCAGCCCACAGAGGGTGCGCTGTCAAAACCGCGCGGGTGCAGCATAGGCTATCTGCCACAAGTGATGAACCACACCGACGGGCGCACAGTGTTCGAGGAGGCCGAAACGGCATTTGCCCATATACACGAGATGGAGGAGCAGATAAACAGGCTGAACGACGAACTTGCCACACGCACCGATTATGAGAGCGAGGAGTACCAAAAACTTATTGAGGAATACACCCACATAAACGAACAATATACGATGATGGGCGGCAGCCACTACGAGGCCGAAATTGAGAAAGCCTTGCAGGGACTCGGATTCAAACGCAGCGATTTCACACGCCCCACAAGCGAGTTCAGCGGTGGTTGGAGAATGCGCATAGAGCTTGCCAAGTTGCTGTTGCAATACCCCGATGTGCTGCTGCTTGACGAGCCCACCAACCACCTCGACATTGAGAGCATACAATGGCTGGAGCAATTCCTGGCACGCAGCAGCAATGCCGTGATGCTTGTGAGCCACGACCGCGCCTTTTTGAACGCCGTAACCAACCGCACCATAGAGATTTCGTGCGGGCGCATATACGATTACAAGCTACCCTACGACAAGTTCATGGAGACTCGCAAGGAGCGTCGCGAACAGCAACTGCGTGCCTACGAGAACCAGCAGAAGGAGATTGCCGACATAAAGGAGTTTATAGAGCGTTTTCGTTACAAACCCACAAAGGCCGTACAGGTACAGAGCCGCATAAAGCAGCTTGAAAAAATGGTACCCATTGAGATTGACGAAGAGGATACAAGCCGCCTGCGCCTGCGCTTTGCTCCTGCCACACGCAGCGGCAACTACCCTGTTATATGCAACGATGTAGAGAAGAGCTTTGGCAACCACACCGTGTTCAGCAATGTCAATTTTACCATAAACCGTGGAGAGAAGGTTGCCTTCGTGGGGCGCAACGGCGAGGGAAAGACCACCCTTGTGCGCTGTATATTAAAGGAACTTGACCACAATGGCGAGATAGTGATTGGGCATAACGTGCAGGTAGGATATTTTGCACAGCACCAAGCACAACTGCTCAACGAGAATTTAACCGTGTTCCAAACAATAGATAATGTAGCAACAGGAGATATAAGGTTGCGCATACGCGATATATTGGGGGCATTCATGTTTGGCGGCGAGGCATCGGACAAGCCGGTAAAGGTACTCTCGGGTGGCGAGAGGAGCCGCCTTGCCATGATACGTCTGCTGTTGCAACAGATGAATCTGCTGATACTCGACGAGCCCACCAACCACCTCGACATGCAATCGAAGGATGTACTCAAAGATGCCATCCGCGACTTTGACGGCACGGTTATTGTAGTGAGCCACGACCGCGAATTCCTCGATGGGCTTGTAACCAAGGTATATGAATTCGGCGATGGCAAGGTGCGCGAACACCTCGGCGGCATATACGATTACCTTGCAACAAAAAATGCCACCAACATAAACGAAGCCCTGCAAACCACACCAAAGAGCAGCCCTGCGGGCGAAGCACCCAAGGCAGCAAGCGAGAGCCGCATGAGCTACGAGGCCGAGAAACAGTTGCAGAAACAACGACGCAAACTCGAAAAGATGGTAGAGGAGAGCGAAAAGCGGGTAAACGAGATAGAAACGGACATAGCCGCAATGGAAGAACTCATGAGCACCATTGAGGGAAGCACCGAGCAGAATTTCACAAAATACGCATCGCTCAAAAAGCAGCTTGCCGATGCCATGAACGATTGGGAAAAGAGGATGGAGGAACTTGAGAATTTAGGCTGAAAAAATAAACAATATAATGAAAAGAATATTTATCTGCGCTGCAATCCTAATGGGCGCCGCAGCCTGCACAACAGAAAAGAAGATGGAGTCGATGATTGATTTTACCAATATGGACACAACCAAGTGCCCCGGTACCGATTTTTATGAGTATGCAACAGGCGGGTGGAGCCGCAAAAATCCACTCACCGACGAATATGCACGATACACGCAGTTCGATGCTCTGCGCGAAAAGAGCAGAGAGCAACTGAAGGAACTTGTTCTTGAAATTGCAGCACAGGATAACGCCCCCGGCTCAAACGGCCAGAAGGTGGGCGACCTCTACAACCTTGCAATGGACAGCACACGCCGCAACGAGCTTGGCAACAGCCCCATATTACCTCTGTTGCAAGAGGCTGCCGCCCTTACCGACCGAGCCGACATCCTGCCGCTTGCAGCCAGAAACTACCGCAGCGGAATAAGCGGATTCTTTGCCACAGGCATTGGCAGCGACATAATGGACAGCAACAAAAACCTGCTCACAATAGCACAGGCAGGGCTTTCACTGCCCGAGAAGAGCTATTACAGCGACACTGACGAGGCTACCACAAACATACGCAACAAATTCAAAGAGTATGTAGAGAAGATGTTCCGCCTGCAAGGATTCAGCCAGGAGCAGGCCGCAGCCAACATGAATGCGGTAATGAACATAGAAACCCGCATTGCCGAAAAATCGCTCAGCCGTGTTGAAAGACGCAACCCCATGAACAGCTACCACCCTATGAGCTATGCACAGCTCAAAGAGCAGTTCCCCGGAATAGATTGGGATAAATTTTACGAGCAACTCGGGCTGAAAGATATAGAGGAAATCAATGTGGGGCAGCCCGCCGCCATTGCCGAGGTGAGCGACATCATAAACAATGCACCCATGAGCGACATTATCGCCTATATTCAGTGGCGTATCATCAGCTCCACCGCCAACGAGTTGAGCGACGAGATTGGTGAACTTGCCTTTGATTTCTTTGGGCGCACAATGAGTGGCCGACAGGCACAACAGCCGCGCTGGAAACGTGCTCTTGCCGCCACCGACGGTTCATTGAGCGAAATCATAGGACAGCTGTACGTTGCCAAATATTTCCCGCCCGAAGCAAAAGAGCGCATGGTTACACTTGTAAAAAATCTGCAAACGGCATTGGGCGAGCGCATCGATGCACAAAGCTGGATGAGCGACAGCACCAAGGCTGCGGCTCACGAAAAGCTGGATGCCTTTACGGTGAAGATTGGTTACCCCGACAAATGGCTCGATTACAGCAAGCTCACAATAGACCCCGCGAAGAGTTATAGCGATGTGTGCCGCGACATTGCCCGATTCAATTGGGACGACCACATTGAAAGAAACTTCAAAAAACCGGTGGACAAGAGCGAGTGGCAGATTTCGCCACAAACGGTGAATGCATATTACAGCCCCGTAACAAACGAAATATGTTTCCCCGCCGCCATACTGCAATACCCATTCTTTGACATGAAGGGCGACGACGCCTTCAACTACGGAGCCATCGGCGTGGTTATAGGGCACGAGATGACACACGGATTCGACGACCAGGGCCGACAGTTCAACAAAGAGGGTAACTATGCCAATTGGTGGAGCGAGGAGGATGCCAAGAGTTTTACCGAGCGCACCAAGGTTATAATAGATTTCTTTAACAAGATTGAGGTGCTCCCCGGGCTTAATGCCAACGGCGAGCTAACAGTGGGAGAGAATATTGCCGACCATGGTGGTTTGAAGATAGCAATGCAGGCTTTCAAGAATGCAACCAGAGAGAACCCCCTGCCTGTGAAAGACGGATTCACCCCCGAACAGCGATTCTACCTCTCATACTCCAATGTGTGGGCCGGCAACGTGCGCGACGAGGAGATACGCAACCTCACAAAGACCGACCCCCACTCGCTCACACGCTGGCGCGTAAACGGCACGCTGCCACATATCGACGATTGGTACACAGCGTTCGGCATTACCGAGGAGGATGCCCTGTTTGTTCCCAAAGAGGAGCGACTCGACATCTGGTAAAGACAAACAGAAAAAGAATATAACAACCATATACACAACCATAAAGCCATGTCCATTAAAGTACCCACAGGACTACCCTCACTGCAAGCTGTTATAAACGAGGGGTGCAATGTAGAGGTGCTCACCGCCTCCACCGACAAAACATTAAGAATAGCCCTGCTCAACCTCATGCCCATGAAGGAGACAACAGAGGCCGATTTCATTCGTGTACTTTCGAGCAGCAAACAAGAGGTGGAAATTGTGCTTATGAAGCTTGATACCCACACACCCAAGCACGCCACGCCCGAATATATGAACAAGTTCTACAAAGGATTTGGCGAACTGCGAGGCGAGCACTTCGATGGGCTTATCATAACCGGTGCGCCCATTGAGAAGATTGCGTTCGAGGAGGTTACATACTGGCCCGAGTTGTGCGAAATATTTGAATGGGCAAAAAGCAATGTAACATCTACCCTATTCATCTGCTGGGCGGCACAGGCCGGGCTATACCAGAAATTCGGAATAGAGAAATACTTGCTGCCGAGCAAAATGTTCGGTGTATTTGCTCACACGCTCAACAACCACGACCACCCGCTGTTGAAGGACTTTGACCACATAATATATGTGCCGCACAGCCGCCACACAAATATAAAACGCGAGGATGTGATTGCCGAGGAGAGGCTCGAGCTGCTATCGGAGTCGAGCGAATCGGGCGTGTATATAATGCAAGAGAAAGGCACAAGAAACTTTTTCATCACAGGCCACTCCGAATATGCCCTCTACACCCTTGATAGCGAGCACAAGCGCGATGTTCATCGCGGATTGCCAATAAACATACCCACCAACTACTATCTTAACGACGACCCCTCGCAACCACCACTGAATTTTTGGCAGGCAACAGCGCACAAACTGTTCAACAATTGGCTGGACTTTTACGTTGCCGGACAGTAAAAACGGTTTTAACAGCCTCAATTCTTATTTTATTGCTCGGCAACTATGCAGCGACCGATGAAATTGAAGGATGGCGAGGCAATGGCGACAAACGATAGCAGTAATTCATGGACTGTGAAGGTACATACATATATACTGCCTTGAAGAGCGTTACATGCACTACCATGGCAAACAGGGTCGCGTTATACCCACTAACAAGATTGTAGTAAGGCTGTGCGCTAATTGATACGCTTCACATACTCCCCGGCCGACAGAGCACAACGCTCGCCATCCACGGCAGCCGATACAATGCCACCCGCATAGCCCGCACCCTCGCCACAGGGGAAAAGCCCCTCTATTTCAACGTGCTGCAAAGAGGTAGAATCGCGCACTATGCGCACAGGCGACGAGGTGCGTGTCTCCACACCTATCATCACAGCCTCGTTTGTGAGAAAACCGCGCGACATGCGGCCAAACTGCTCAAAACCACGTTGCAGGCGCATGGATATAAATTTTGGCAGCCAAAAGTGCATGGGAGAGGATATGAGCCCGGGAGCATAGGAGCTGCGGGGCAGGTCGTAACTTAGTTTATTGCGCACAAAATCGGACATACGCTGCGCAGGGGCTGTCTGTTTATAGTTACCCATTGTCCAACATAGCCTTTCGAGGCGTTCTTGGAAATTCATCACACGCAAGGGGGAATCATCGGGCACGGATGCAATATCCTCAACATCTATCTGCATTTCGGGCAATAGTACATCCTCGGGGTTCACCTGCACCACCATACCCGAATTGCTCCATGCGCCACCGCGGTGCGATGGCGACATTCCATTAACAAGCAACTCCTTTTCGGCAGAGGCCGATGGTATTATCACACCGCCCGGGCACATACAGAAACTATACACTCCGCGGCCATCGACCTGTGTGGTGAAACTATATTCGGCAGCGGGAAGATACTTGCCGCGACCTTTGGGATTGTGATACTGTATGCTGTCAATGAGCGCGGAGGGATGCTCCAAGCGCACACCCACGGCAAAGCCCTTGCTCTCCAATGCCACAGCGTTGCTGTGCAGGCGACGATAGACATCCTTGGCAGAGTGGCCGGTGGCAAGAATAACAGCCTGTGCAAGAAAATCGCCCTTATTGGTGCGCACACCGCAGACGGTTTTTCCGCGCAACAGAATCTCCTCCATGCGTGTTTCAAAATGCACCTCGCCACCGCATCGCAATATTGTGAGGCGCATATTCTCTATCACACGGGGCAGTTTATCGGTACCTATGTGGGGATGGGCATCTGCAAGGATTGTGGGGCTTGCACCATGCTGGCAGAAGATATTGAGCACACCCTCTATGCTGCCGCGTTTTTTACTGCGGGTGTATAGCTTGCCATCGGAGTATGCACCCGCACCACCCTCGCCGAAACAGTAGTTCGATTCGGGGTTCACAGAGTGTGTACGAGAGATATTTGCCAAATCAACCTTGCGGGTGCGCACATCGCGGCCACGCTCTATCACAATGGGGCGTAATCCGTTCTCTATGAGTTTGAGCGCTGCAAAAAGGCCGGCAGGGCCTGCGCCCACCACAATAACAGGCTTGCAACCCTCCACATTGCCATACTCACGGCTCACATACTCTTCGGTTGTGGGCTGTTCGTTCACAAATACGCGCAACGACAAATTTACAAATATTGTGCGCTGGCGCGCATCTATGCTGCGACGCAACACGCGCACGGCATTTATCGTGCGTATATCCCAACCTTTTTCTTCGGAAACAAAGCGTTTCAACGCCTGTTCGTTCACCGCCTGATGAGGCAGGGCGCGTACCTGAAATTCGTGTATCATAATGCTATAACTCGTTATATATTAACCGAACAGTTGACGGAAAGCCTCCTCAACCTTGCTCACAGGCAACACCTCGATGGCAAAACGCGAAAGGTCGAGCCCTTTTATGTTTGATTTTGGGACTATTATCTGTTTGAAACCGAGCTTTGCAGCCTCGGCAATGCGCTGTTCTATGCGGTTTACAGGGCGTATCTCGCCCGACAAGCCCACCTCACCCGCCATACATACTGCGGGCTCTATCTCCACATCCATGTTACTCGACAATATTGCGCTTATGACAGAGAGATCTATTGCAGGGTCGTTCACACGCAGGCCTCCGGCAATATTAAGATAAACATCCTTCTGTGCCAGCTTAAAGCCCACGCGCTTTTCGAGCACGGCAAGCAACATATTCATGCGGCGTATATCAAAGCCCGTGGCCGAACGCTGCGGTGTGCCATAGGCTGCTGTGCTCACAAGTGCCTGCGCCTCTATAAGGAAAGGGCTCACACCCTCTATTGCCGATGCAATGGCAATACCGCTCATGCCATTGTGCCTCTCGCTCAATAAGAGTTCCGACGGGTTGCTCACCTGTCGCAAGCCCTCGCGGCGCATCTCATAAATACCGAGCTCAGCAGTGCTGCCGAATCGGTTTTTTATTGAGCGCAGAACACGATAGAGATAGTGCTGATCACCCTCGAACTGAATAACCACATCCACTATATGTTCCAGAATTTTGGGGCCGGCAATGGCACCGTCTTTTGTTATGTGGCCTATGAGAATCACCGGTACATTATTCTCCTTGGCAAATTTCAGCAGCAAAGCCGTACACTCGCGCACCTGTGCCATACTGCCCGGGGAGGAATCCACCGCCTCGGTGCACATTGTTTGTATGGAGTCTATGACCAAGAGCTCGGGATTTATGTTTTTTATGTGTGTAAAGATTGTCTCTAGCACCGTCTCGCACACAATATGGCAATCGCCGCGGGTGTGGGTAATGCGGTCGGCACGCAGTTTTATCTGCTGCACGCTCTCCTCGCCCGACACATAGAGAACACGGCGTTTTGGCAAGCCCAGGATTGTTTGCAGAACGAGTGTGGATTTTCCGATACCCGGCTCACCGCCAAGCAGCACCAGAGAGCCCGGGACAAGGCCGCCGCCAAGCACGCGGTTGAGCTCGGCATCGCCCATATCCATGCGAGGCAGCTCGTCTGTGGCCACGTCATCTATGAGAATGGGGCGCGACGGGGTATTATCCATTGCCGCAACCGAGCCACGCGACGGAGCACCTGCACGCACCACCTTTTCCACGAAACTGTTCCAAGCCCCGCAAGCAGGGCACTTGCCGGCCCACTTGGGAGACTCGTAGCCGCAGTCGTTACAGAGAAATATAGTCTTATCCTTTGCCATAAATTCTTATCCTTTGCCATTTACATTGCGAAATTAATGAATATCTATGGAAAAATCTAACGTAAACAGATTAAACACTTGCCTATTTTGCGTAAAGTTCATATTTTTGCACCAATATTCACAGGATTAGAAACAGAGTGCATCAGTGCACGGTGAACAGCTTTCCGTGGAAGGGCTACAAATGCCCACAGGGAGTGCTGTTTTCTTTATTAAACCTAAGGAAAATGAAAGTAATGAAATTCGGCGGAACATCGGTTGGTTCCGTAAATAGTATCCTCAACCTGAAAAGCATTGTAGAGAATGCAGCAAAAACAGAGCCGGTGATTGTTGTTGTATCGGCTTTGGGAGGTGTTACAGATAAACTGATAAAGATATCCAAGATGGCGGTTGCCGGCGACGAGGCCTTTAACGAGGAGTTTCAAGGGCTTGTGGCAAGGCACCACGACCTTATATATGCGGTTATTACAGACGAGCAGAAACGCAACGCCCTGCTGCAGGAGGTAGATACCCTGCTCAACCAATTGCAAAACATATATCTTGGTCTGTCGCTCATAAACAACACCACACCCAAGACCGAGGCTACCGTGGTGAGCTATGGCGAGAGATTATCAAGCCGCATTGTAACCGCACTCATCGATGGTGCAGTGCGTTTCAACTCGCGCAAGTATATCAAAACAGAGACAAAGCACAATAAATACATACTTGCCGACGAGGCTACCGACAAACTCATTCACGAATACTTTGCGGCCAACAGAAACCAGATAACCGTTGCACCCGGCTTTATATCATCGGACAAGGAGACGGGCGAAACAACCAACCTGGGACGCGGAGGCTCCGACTACACAGCGGCCATTCTTGCAGCAGCACTCAAAGCCAATATGCTCGAAATATGGACCGATGTGGATGGTTTCATGACCGCAGACCCCCGTGTGATAAATTCGGCATATACCATCGACCGACTGAGCTATGTGGAGGCCACCGAACTTTGTAACTTCGGTGCCAAGGTGGTATATCCCCCTACCATTTATCCCGTATTCAAAGCAAATATCCCCATAAAGGTACTTAACACATATAACCCCGAGGGGGCAGGCACCATAATAAGTGCAGAGTGTGGCGACAAGGAGCGTATAATAAAGGGTATATCCAGCATCAGCGATACCGACCTGCTTACCGTGCAGGGACTTGGCATGGTGGGCGTAGTTGGTGTGAACCAACGTATATTCAGCGCTCTTGCCAATGCTGATGTAAGCGTGTTCTTTGTGGCACAGGCATCATCGGAGAACAGTACCTCGCTTGGATTGCGCCACATAGATGCGCAAAAGGCATGCGATGTGCTCAACGAAGAGTTCAAGAAAGAGATTGCAATGGGACTCATGGAGGCCGTAACCGCACAGAGCGAACTATCAACCGTGGCTATCGTGGGCGAAAACATGCGCCACACTCCCGGTATCATAGGCAAGCTGTTCCAGACACTCGGCCGCAATGGTATCAATGTGGTTGCTTGCGCGCAGGGTGCACAGGAGACCAACATATCGTTTGTGGTAAAGGCAGAGCAGTTGCGCAAAACGCTTAACGTGATACACGACTCGTTCTTCTTGTCGGAGTATAAGGTTCTCAACCTCTTCATCTGCGGTATCGGCACCGTGGGCGGCAGCCTCATAGAGCAGATAGCATCGCAACAGGAGACTTTGAAAAAGGAGCATGGGCTCATGCTCAACGTGGTGGGTATTGCCAACAGCCGCCATGCCATCTTCGACCGCGACGGGCTAAACCTCGACAACTATCAGGAGGCTCTTGCTGCAAGCAAGGAGAGCAATATAAGCAAGTTGCGCGACGAGATTATCGATATGAATATCTTTAACTCGGTATTTGTGGATTGCACTGCCAATGGAGAGGTTGCATCAATCTATGCCGACCTGCTTTCGCACAACATATCGGTGGTGGCAGCCAACAAGATTGCCGCATCGAGCGACTATGCCACATATAGCAAACTGAAACACATTGCACGCCAGCGCAATATCAAATATCTGTTCGAAACCAACGTGGGTGCAGGCCTTCCTGTGATTAACACAATGAACGACCTCATAAACAGCGGTGACAAGATATTGAAGATTGAGGCTGTATTAAGCGGAACGCTGAACTTTATATTTAACGTATTGAGCAAGGATGTACCCATGAGCGAGGCTGTGCGCCTTGCAAAGGAGAAGGGTTACAGCGAGCCCGACCCGCGTATAGACCTATGCGGAAAGGATGTCATGCGCAAGCTGGTAATCCTTGCACGCGAGGCCGGCTATGTTATCGAGCAAGAGGATGTAGAGGCCAATCTGTTCATACCCGACGAGCTGTTCGAAGGCAGCTTGGAGAATTTCTGGGCACGCCTTCCCGAGCTCAACGACAAGTTCGAGGAGGAGCGCAAGCAGCTGGAGGCAGAGAATATGCATTGGCGTTTTATTGCAAAGTTCGAGAACGGCAAGGGCTCCGTATCGCTTTGCAAGGTGGATGAGAAACACCCATTCTACAACCTTGAAGGCAGCAACAACATAATAATGCTGAACACCGAGCGTTACAAAGACCCCATGATTATAAAGGGTTATGGTGCGGGAGCAAGTGTTACCGCCGCCGGTGTATTTGCCGACATCATGCGAATAGCAAATATTTGATTATATACAATTATATCAACGAAAAAAGGAGCACCGTGGGTGCTCCTTTTTTCGTTGATTGCTAAATGATAATTTGTTGCTATTCTCTTGCCGGTATAAGCGGGTACATTAGCCCGCTTTTCTTTGACAAACGAGCCTTGGCGGTACCGAAGTTCAAAGCAAGGTCGAGCAGTATGGGTAGATGATTCTCATCATCGGTAACAAAGAAATTAACCACGGTTTTCTCCTTGCCTTTTTCATCAAGTTCCACAAGAGATATCTTCAAACAGTTATATGAAAGGCCGTCGTTGGCCTTTACTCTCTCCTTTCCACGGTATATGAGACGTTGCTCCTCTACCCTGCGGCCTGTGGCTATGGGGTAGGATAAGCGTTGCCCGGGGCGCATTGTCGAGAAATCGAAATTGCGTGCATAAGCAAGCATGCTCATCATATCGAACACGCCCGCATTGCAGGTATCGACACGATGCACTGGGGCTCTATCGGTACGCGCATAGTGCTGCGACACAGCCACCTTACCCGAAGGGAGATGATTGTAGCGCACCTCGTTGAGATAACTGCGACGCCCCTGCTCCGATGACTTGCGATAGTAGAGGGGGCGCACCTCTTTGCCGGGCATATATATAGTGGTGAGGGTGTCGCGCATTTTGAAGAAGGCGTCGGCCTTTTCATTGGTACTGCTCAATAACGACATATATTGAGCTTTCTGCCCATTGTATATGGTATCGCGTATAATAAGCCTTGCACCACCGGCCTTAACCCACACGAAATGCCAATTGAAATAGAATACGCACTCCAATGTTTCGCCTGACTTGTATGCAGGCTTTGCCTTTATCTTCACTGCAAGAACCGGCACCGCAAGCAACAGCGCAAAGAGGAGTGTTAAAAACCTGTTTTTCATCTATTTATTTGAATTTTCTGGTAGCGTTACGGTTCATTTTCTTTTTCTCTTTATCGGGCTTCTGCTTGGTTATCTCCAATGGTTTCTGGGTATTTAGCGGAGCCTTTATGTCCCAATCGTCCTGTTCGTATTCAAAAAGAGCACGCAAGTCGAGCATGTGGGGATAGTAATACACCTCCTCGGGCTGCAATTTATCCTCGTAGGAGCCGGTATCCCATTTGTTGTTGCCGTTCTTGTCCATAAACAGGCGCAACGAGTATTTACCGGGATTGATAAAATAGAAGGCGCATTTGTTATTTTCGGTGCGCACTTTGTTCACAACCTTTTCGCCCGAGACAAGTTCAACCACAGCATCGTTGCCCGTGTGAGGTATTGTAAGATAGAGCACGGCATAGTCGTCGAGCGTGCGATAGGTCATCTTTTGCTCGAACATCTTGGATACACCGCCATACAATCCTTTGAAGGCAGCCGAGTCGATTGTAAGCATATATGTCTCACCGGGACGCCACTCGGCATATAGGTTATATGTGCGTATGTTCTTCCTACTCTGCTCAAAGACAAATGGAATGGGGGTAAATGTGGAATCGACAACCGATGACAGATGTATCATGGATGCATCGTAGCTTGAAAGCGGCTCTATAAATGAGAATTCCACCTCGCGGTTGAAATCCATTTGCGATTTTGCAGTAGATAATACTATAAGTTCCTTGGTGGGAGGCACATAAGCAGGAGGGTTATTCTCGTCGTAATCGGGGAGCTTGCTCGCTCTTTTAAGGAAACGTTTCTCCTCCTTGGCAAACTTCTCGGCCTCGGCCTTTATCACAGCCTCGCGACTTCTTTTTGAGGATATATACAATGTATCGGTGCGTGGTACAGGCTGTTGCAGGGAGTCGAGCACATTATATGTTACTGCAAGTTCCAGCGTATCCTTATAATACACGGTTGTATCCTTGAACCAATAGCGCAGGGTATCCATTGTGGCATTTGCCTCCAATACATAGGCATCGGTATCATCGAAATTGAGCCCTTTTACTTTGGGCAGCTCGCTGTTGGGTGCGGCAAAGTACATAGTAAAATTACTATGCTCGTCGCGCGGATATTTCATAAGGTATTGTGTGTAGAAGGGCTCCTTAAAAGCACGTAGCACAATATCGTCGGGAAGATTACGGGTATATTCCACTGCGCGCACGGTATCTACCGTTATGCTGTCGCGCCAGATGGTGTCGTTGCGCATTGCGCGTATAGCCGAGGGCGACACCACGGTTTCCAAGAATGCCAATGTTTCGCTCTTCTGGTCATAGAGATAGTTGCCATTGGCATCGGCAAGGGCATACAGACGATACTTGCCCGGTGCCAGACCCTTAATTGAAAAACGGCCACGGCTGTCGGTGCGTGCTACGCGCTCAAATGGCAGTTTGGTAAATGCTGTATCGCTCATCAAGGAGTGGAGGCCCACCATTATACCTTTGATAGGTTCCAAATCCTCGGCATTGAGCACGGTGCCCGATACGGCAAGGGTATCGACCGATGTTCCCGTGGAGAACACATATGCAAAGTTCTCCAAAGGATTGCCTTCGTTATTATCTACCACAGCATCGTTGAAATCTATCGAATAGGTGGTATTGGGGATTAAGCTATCGTACAACTGCACGGTAATCCTCTTGCCACTGTATTTTATTTGCGGCTGCTCAAACTGCGGAGGAGATATAACCACCTTTTCAAAAGCATTCTCGAGTTTTATGTTTTCATCGAACTCTAAAACAACCTTTCCATCGGTTACACCTGTTGCGTTTGGCGCGGGAATACCGCCAACAAAGACAGGAGGGTCCTCGTCAAAGGGACCGCCGTCGGGGGTTCCCATGCTTGCACAAGCAGCAAGCATAGCCACCACAAGCAGCGATAAAAGTATCTCTTTAAGCGACATATATCTATTCATTAAACGACATCATTTCCTCTATGTATTGGCGGCTGTTGCTCAAACGAGGCACCTTGTGCTGGCCGCCCAATTTACCCTTGCTCTTGAGCCAATCGTTAAAGAGGTTTTTGCGTGCTACCACTATTTCAAGTGGTTGCAGGGTTATATTCTTATAACGCTTTGCCTCGTAGTCGGAGTTTATCTGTTGCAATGTGGTGTCGAGAATCTCGGCAAAACGCTCCAACGAATCGGGCTCCTTGGAGAACTCAATGAGCCACTGATGGCGGCACTGTGCATTGGCATCCATGAACACGGGAGCTGCGGTATATTCCGACACCTGTGCGCCGGTCTCCTCGCAAGCCTTTTTCAAGCCCTTCTCGGCATTATCTACAATGAGTTCCTCACCGAAGGCATTGATAAAGTGCTTGGTACGCCCCGATATAACAATTTTGTATGGGTCTTTGCTCATAAAGCGCACAGTATCGCCTATCATATAACGCCACAAACCGCATGAGGTACTTATGAGCATTGCATAGTTCTTGCCTACCTCGACCTCCCACAAGGGAAGCACGCGTGGATTGGGCGAGTCGATATCCTCGAACGGTATGAACTCATAGAACACATCGTAATCTATCATAAGCATCATTGCCGAGTCGGTGGGGTCGTTCTGAATGCCGAAGAAGCCCTCGCTGGCATTATATGTCTCCATATATTTCATATCGGGCTTACGGATTAGTTGCAGGTATTGCTCGCGATAGGGAGTAAAGGCCACACCTCCATGGAAGAACACCTCAAGGTTGGGCCACACCTCTTCCACGCTGTTCTTGCCTGTGATTTCGAGCATGTGTTTGAGCACTGCCATCATCCATGAGGGTACACCCGAGAGGTTGGTTACATTCTTGGTACAGGTGGCACGGGCAATTTTTTCCATCTTCTCCTCAAAATCGCTGAGCAGGGCTATGGATTTATCGGGCACGCGCACCATATTAACCAGCGGATTGCAGTTTTCTATGAGAATGGCGCTGAGGTCGCCCACAAGGCTGCCGGGCAGGTTGTAGTTGGGTGCATGGCTGCCACCCAATATAAGACCACGGCCCTTGAACATACGGCTCTGGGGGTTGTTGGCAAGATAGAGCGCAACAACATCCATACCGCCTTTGTAGTGGGCATTCTGCAAGCCGGCAGGGGTTACAGGAATAAATTTGCTCTTGTCGTTGGTGGTTCCCGATGATTTGGCATACCACTTGCAGCGGCCCTTCCACAGCACATCCTTCTCGCCGTGGCGCATACGGTCGATAAAGCCTTTAAGCGTTTCGTAGTTCTGCACATCCACAGCTGCTGCAAATTTCTCGTAGCTTGTGCAATCTGCGTAGTTATGCTTTATACCCCACTCTGTGTTTGCTGCCACAGACACCAATCTTTTAAGTACGTCGCGCTGAATTTGCTCTGCCTCAGTGGCATACTTTTCTATTTTCTTTACTCTGTGATTTAACAGAGACCTTAAAAGTGATGTTTCGTTCATAGTTATGTAGCTGCATAATGCTGCAACAAGGCAAATTTATGTTTTTTACTTTTTGTAGTTATCAATTCCCTGGTTCAAGAACTTGATGTATGAATCTACATCAAGGTCGAATGAATATGAGCCTGCAAGAGGATTACCATCGTTATCCACAGGCACATAGAAGGGTTGTGCGTTGGCACCGAATTTATAACGCTGCAAGTAGCTCCATTTGTCGCCCACTGTGCGCAGTTTGCGTTTAACGCCCTGCTCTTCAACCTCTATGGGGGTGGGAAGAGGAGTTTTATCATCGACAAAGAGAGATATTAGTACATAATCGTCGCGCAAGATGTCGGCCACACGATCGTCGGTCCAGACAGAGGATTCCATGTTACGGCAGTTCACACAGCCATAGCCTGTGAAATCGAGCAGCGCAGGCTTGCCCAAACGGCGTGCCATGGCCATACCCTCCTCGTAGTCGGCACTTGCGGGGTGCACTTCGTTGTCGTACATATTGAAATCCTGTGTCCACATGGGCGGAGCAAATGCACTGATTGCCTTGCAGGGAGCGCCCCACAAACCGGGAATCATATATACAGCAAATGCCAATGAGATAAGTGCGACAAAGAATTTAGGCACAGAGGTCTGTTTCTCGTCGGCATCGTCGTGGGGGAAGCGGATGATGTTCAAGAGGTAAAGACCGAGGAGCGCAAACAGGATAATCCAGATAGCAAGGAATGTTTCGCGATCGAGCAAACGCCAGCCGTATGCAAGGTCGGCCACCGAGAAGAATTTGAGGGCGAATGCTATCTCCACAAAGCCAAGAACAACCTTGATGGTGTTCATCCAACCACCCGAGCGAGGAGCTTGTTTCAGCAGTGTGGGGAAGAGGGCAAACAGCGTAAAGGGCAATGCCAACGCTAATGCAAAACCAAGCATACCCACGGCAGGGCCGAATAGCGAGCCGGTTGTAGAGACCTCCACAAGCAGGAAACCGATGATGGGGCCTGTGCAAGAGAATGATACAAGCGTAAGAGTAAATGCCATGAGGAAGATACTCAACAGACCTGTGGTATTGCCGGCCTTCTCATCCACCTTATTTGTCCATGAAGAGGGCAATGTGAGTTCGAAACCACCAAGGAACGATGCTCCAAAGAGCAACAGCAGTGCACAGAAGAATATATTGAACACCGCGTTGGTAGAAAGAGCGTTAAGAGCGCTTGCACCAAAGAATATTGTAACGGCCAAGCCCAATATAAGATAGATTACAATGATTGAAATTCCATAGAACACAGCCTCGCTGATTGCCTTTTTACGGCTCTTTGAGCGTTTGAGGAAGAAGCTCACGGTCATGGGGATAATGGGCCATACGCAAGGAGTGAGCAGAGCGAGGAAACCTCCACCGAAACCAAGCAGGAATGTAATCCACAAAGAGCGTGTGGCAGTGCTGCCACTGTTCTGGAATGCCTCCAACTTATCGATTACGGGTGTCCACAACTGCGAGAAACCATTATCTGCAACCACTGTGGCGGGCACAAGCTCGGCAGCCTCTATAACCTCGGCAGGAGCCTCGGGGGCAGTTTTTGCCACAGGCAGGGGTTCTATTTTGGCCGCGGGCACCGATGCCGGTGCCTCCTTTACTGCGGGAGCAGGCTTTGCTGCAGGGGCCGCCACTGTGGCAGTACCTGTGATATTGAATTCAAAAGCTGTGGGAGGTGTGCAGTTTTCGTCGTTGCAAGCACCATACTCCAAGTAGCCTTGCAATATGTATGCACCGCCGGTGAATTTAACCTTTTGTGTAAACGAAGCCTCACCCTCGAAATAAGATACCTGCATACCGAATACAGGGTCCATTACATCGATTGCGCCATCGGAAGGAGTGAGAACGCCAACAAGCTCGGCACCCTCTATTTTTTCAAAGGTAATAGTTGCCGCGGTGGGGCCGCCCTCACCGATATTGGTAGAGTACATGTGCCAGCCATCCTCTATTGTGGCATTAAACACTATTTTTCCATTGGCACCATCGACATCAAACTTCTGCTCGATAGTAACGGGGTTGAACATCTGCGCAAAAGCAACCTGCGCAAGCACTCCCAAAAAGAGCGATAATAATAATTTTCTCATAGCTATTTTATTGATTTATTATAATTCCATTGGATTTTTTCTTATTCTCCACTCCGCGGGATAGAGGTTATTGGCCCTGTTACCCACATTTTTCACAAAACCGATGGGCGCACCGCCATACATCAACAGTAGATGCCCCATAGGTGCATCGGGAAAGGCAAGTGCCTCACGATGCAGATAGGCCAAGGCCTGCTCGCGATTGACCTCTATGCATTGGAAAGCATCGCGCTGCAACGCCTCGCTCATTGCCAACTGATGCAATGGCAGCAGTTTGTTATTCTTCATCGTTGCAAGCGGCACGCCTGCATGCAATACACGCAGTTTCTGTTGCAATGCCATTATGGCTGCCGAATGTTCGTGTGGCAAGGCCGTAATGGTTTCGCCCTGCATTATTATATCGAATTCGGCGGGATTCCTCAACCATTTGGCAACCTCAGCCCTCGTTTTTGCCACCACAGGCTGCATTTTTGCAGTACGGGGTTGAGCAACGGGTGCATCGCCATCCTTACGCAATACTGCGAGGAAAAAGCCCTCACCACGGGTAAAGCCGGGGATGAAACGATACACAGGCATCGCGGCATCGGCAAGCGAGCCTGTTATGCCCCATGATGCATCGACCTGCACCGAAAGAGGCTCGGCACCAAGCTCGTCAATTATCCACTGCACACACTCCTCGTCCTCGGCAGCATTGAATGTGCATGTACTATACACTAGCAGACCGCCGGAGCGCAAACAGCCCCAAATATCGGACAGAATCTCTTTTTGACGGGCGGCACACTGCTTAACAACAGATTCACTCCACTGCTCCACTGCAAAAGAGTCCTTGCGGAACATACCCTCGCCCGAGCAAGGGGCATCCACCACAATCAAATCGAAAAAGTTTTTGAATGAAGCGAAATCGGCAGGCTCGTTCTTGGTTACAACCGCAGCGGCAGCACCCCACTTTATCACATTCTCGGCAAGTACCTGTGCACGCAACGGCATAGGCTCATTGGAGACAAGCAGGCTGCCTGCGGGCAGGCGTTGCAACAGATGGGTGGTTTTGCCACCGGGAGCAGCACAGAGGTCGAGAGCGCGCACCGGCTCGCTCACATACTGCTCAATTACCTGCCCAAGGAACATTGACGAAGCCTCCTGCACATAGTAACAACCTGCATGAAAAAGCGGGTCGGCAGTAAATGCAGGGCGGGCAGAAAGGTAGCATCCTTCGGGGGCCCAAGGCACAGGCGCGCCAACGATATCGGCATGCGGCTTGCGGTTATTAAGGCGCACACTGACCACCGGCTCCTCATCGAGGGCCGATGTAAAACGCTTGTAACGCTCCTCACCAAAGAGGGTGCGTGTGCGAGCCTCAAAATCCTTGTTCAATGTCATTGCGCAATATATTGCCACTCCCATCCCGGCCCGAACGGCAACAAGAAGGTGAAATATGCGAAATCGATTCGACATTCCACAATGAGTGCAAGGTATATCATCTGTTTTCGCAAGCAAAGATAGTAAGAACTTGCGTAATAATGGCAGGATGAGGGTGAAATTTGATAAGTTGTTGGTACATATACCATTTTTGTGTTACCTCACCATATTGTTAATTTCGGCAGAAGGAGCCGTATATGGTGGGTATTAGAGAAAGAATTGCTACCTATCCGTTGCCTTTTTATGGAAGGGAAAGTTGGTAGAAACAGCATCTTTAATCTCTTGCACATACCCTACAACAGCCACAAAGAACGCTTGTTTTTTCTATCATTGCACTGAAAGAATTGGAAATTTCTTTCTATTTTTGTAAACCGTACCATTCTTGGGAACGTGGAG
>JAFTNW010000042.1 GCA_017451695.1 Bacteroidaceae bacterium | reverse complement strand
TGTAACAACAAAGCAACTTGATAAGGTGGCCGAGGAGTTCATTCGTGATAACGGAGCGGTTCCAACGTTTAAGGGGTATCCCAATTACGACGGAGTTCCGTTTCCCGGTTCCATTTGTGCATCAGTCAACGATGTTGTGGTGCATGGCATTCCGGACGATACACCGTTGAAGGAGGGCGATATTGTTTCGGTTGATTGTGGAACCTTGATGAATGGTTTCTGTGGTGATTCGTGCTACACTTTCTGTGTTGGTGAGGTTGACGATGAAACGCGAAAACTATTGCAGACGACGAAAGAGTCGCTCTATTTAGGTATTGAACAGGCAATTCATGGTAAACGCCTTGGTGATGTGGGTAATGCTGTACAGTCGCATTGCGAAGCGGCCGGTTTCGGCGTTGTACGTGAATTTGTAGGGCATGGTATCGGTCGTGACATGCATGAAGCTCCCGAGGTTCCCAATTACGGGCGCAGGGGAAACGGATTACAGTTGCGAGAGGGTATGTGTATTGCCATAGAACCGATGATTACTCTTGGAAAGCGTCAGATTTTCATGGAGCGCGACGGTTGGACGGTAAGGACGCGTGACCGCAAGAATGCAGCTCACTTTGAGCATACCATTGCAGTCGGTAAGAACGGTGCCGATATTCTATCATCGTTCGAATTTGTAGAAGAGGTCTTAAGAAATAAAGGATATTGATATGGCTAAACAAGACGTTATTGAGCAAGACGGTACTATTGTAGAGGCACTCTCAAATGCTATGTTTCGCGTTGAGTTGCAGAACGGTCATGAAGTGATCGGTCACCTCTCGGGAAAGATGAGAATGCACTACATTAAGATACTGCCCGGCGACAAAGTGAAGATTGAGATGTCAATCTACGATTTGTCAAAAGGAAGAATCGTATTCCGATATAAATAAAAACAAGATATTATGAAAGTTAAAGCATCTATTAAGAAACGCACTCCCGACTGCAAAATCGTTCGTCGTAACGGTCGTTTGTATTTAATTAACAAGAAGAATCCCAAATTCAAACTGCGTCAGGGGTAATTAAAAGTAGTAATTAAAAATATATTCGTATATGGCTATAAGAATAGTTGGTGTAGATATTCCTCAAAATAAGAGAGGAGAGATTGCGTTGACATACATTTATGGTATCGGACGCAGCAGTGCAGCCAAAATCCTCGACAAGGCCGGCGTTGACCGCAACATCAAGGTTCAGGATTGGACCGACGACATGGCAGCAAAGGTTCGTGAGATTATTGGTGCAGAGTTTAAGGTAGAGGGCGACCTCCGTTCAGAGATTCAGTTGAACATCAAACGACTGATGGACATCGGTTGCTATCGTGGCATTCGTCATCGTAACGGTTTGCCGGTTCGTGGTCAGAGCACAAAGAACAACGCTCGTACACGCAAGGGACGTAAGAAGACAGTTGCTAACAAGAAAAAAGCTACAAAATAATAAGTAAGTAATATGGCAAAGAAAACAGTTGCAACAAAGAAAAGAAATGTAAAGGTAGGAGCCAATGGACAGCTTCATGTTCATTCGTCATTCAACAACATCATTGTTTGCCTTACTAATGACGAAGGTCAGGTTATCTCTTGGTCATCTGCAGGAAAGATGGGTTTTAGAGGTTCAAAGAAGAACACTCCTTATGCTGCTCAAATGGCTGCCGAGGCTTGCTCAAAAATCGCTTACGATTTGGGCTTGCGCAAGGTAAAGGCATATGTTAAGGGACCCGGTAATGGTCGTGAGTCGGCTATCCGCACAGTACATGGTGCAGGAATCGAGGTTACAGAGATTATCGACGTAACACCGCTGCCATTCAATGGTTGCCGTCCTCCTAAGAGAAGAAGAGTATAATCAAATTTAATCAGAATTAAAATGGCTAGATATACAGGACCAAAAAGCAAGATTGCACGTCGTTTCGGTGAGCCCATCTTCGGTGCCGACAAAGTGCTTTCTAAGAAAAATTATGCTCCCGGTATGCACGGTAACAACCGTCGTCGCAAGACATCAGAGTATGGTGTGATGCTTGCCGAGAAGCAGAAAGCTAAATACACATACGGAGTTTTGGAGCGTCAGTTCCGTAACACTTTCGACAAGGCCGATTCAGCTCCCGGTATCACCGGTGAGGTGCTTTTGCAGTTGTTGGAGTCTCGTTTGGACAACATCGTTTACCGTTTGGGCATCGCTCCCACTCGTGCAGCTGCACGTCAGTTGGTAAGCCACTGCCACATCGTAGTAGATGGTAAGGTTTGTAACGTAGCTTCACGCATCATCAAGGCAGGTCAGATTGTAGGTGTTCGCGAGCGTTCAAAGTCTCTCGAGGTTATCCAGAACTCTTTGGCAGGTCTTAACCACAGCAAATATCCTTGGTTGGAGTGGGATCAGTCTTCAATGGCAGGTAAGTTCTTGAACATGCCCGAGCGTTCGGAGATTCCCGAGACCATCAAGGAGCAGTTAATCGTTGAGTTGTATAGCAAAAATTAATATTTAATAATGGCGATATTAACATTTCAAAAACCTGATAAAGTAGTAATGTTGGAGGCGAACGACTTCTACGGTAAGTTCGAGTTTCGTCCTTTGGAGCCCGGTTTTGCTACTACTATTGGTAACGCATTGCGTCGCATCTTGTTGTCTTCATTGGAAGGCTTCGCAATCAACTGCATCAAGATTGCAGGCGTAGAGCATGAGTTTGCCACAGTACCCGGTGTAAAAGAAGATGTAACCAACATTATATTGAATCTTAAAAAGGTTCGATTCAAAAGAATCGTTGAGGAATTCGAAACCGAGAAAGTCTCAATCAACGTAGAGAATACCGAGGTATTCACTGCCGGCGAGATTGGTAAGTATTTAACCGGATTTGAAGTGTTAAATCCCGAGTTAGTCATTTGCCACCTCGACTCATCGGCTAAAATGCAGATTGAAATCAGCATCAACAAAGGGCGTGGTTACATTCCCTCTGATGAGAACCGTGAGTACTGCACAGAACCCACAATGATTCCAATCGACTCGATATACACTCCTATTCGTAATGTCAATTACCAGCGCGAGCCCTTCCGCGTAGAGCAGAAGACCGACTATGACCGCTTGGTGATTGAGATTACAACCGATGGTTCTATACACCCGAAGGAGGCACTTAAAGAGGCTGCTAAAATCCTTATCCACCACTTCATGTTGTTCTCTGATGAGAAGATTGCCATTGAGGCATCGGACATCGACGGCAACGAAGAGTTTGACGAGGAGGTATTGCATATGCGTCAGTTGCTCAAGAGCAAGTTAGTAGATTTGAACCTTTCGGTTCGTGCGCTCAACTGCTTGAAGGCTGCCGACGTAGAGACCCTTGGTCAGCTTGTGCAGTACAACAAAACAGACCTTCTCAAGTTCCGCAACTTTGGTAAGAAATCGCTCACTGAGCTTGATGATTTGCTCGAGAGTCTGAATCTTTCGTTTGGAACCGATATTTCAAAATATAAATTAGATAAAGAATAATTATGAGACATAAAAAATCTTTTAACCATTTGGGCCGTACTGCATCTCACAGAAAAGCTATGCTTTCAAATATGGCTATCTCTTTGATCATGCACAAAAGAATCACTACGACCCTCGCAAAGGCAAAAGAGTTGAAGAAATTCGTTGAGCCTTTGATCACAAAGTCTAAAGACGACACTACCAATTCTCGTCGCGTTGTATTCAGCTACCTCCAGAGCAAGGAGGCCGTTACAGAGCTCTTCAAGGAGATTTCAGTAAAGGTTGCCGAGCGTCCCGGTGGTTACACACGCATCATCAAGTTGGGTACACGTCCCGGTGACGCAGCCGAGATGTGCTTCATCGAGCTCGTTGATTACAATGAGAATATGGCTAAGGCTCCTGCTAAAAAGACACGCCGCCGTCGTTCTACAAAGAAGGCTGCAGATGCACCCGTAGTAGAAGAGGCAGCAGTAGCAACTGAAGAGCCAGCTACAACAGCCGCTGCTGAATAATACAATTACTTACTTAATAGATGTGAGAGGATACCGTGAGGTATCCTCTCATTTTTTGCGCCATAATCGGCCATTTTGTTTCTGCTCCCCCTCCCAATCTCAACTTTTTTATCTTAAACACAGTTATTTATGTTAAAAAAGTTTTAGAAATGCGGAAAAAATTCTTTAATTTTGCGACAGATAATGTACTAACGTAACTCAATTTATATGCACAGAGTTGTAAAAATTTCTAAGGGATTGGATATCAATCTGAAAGGTGCTCCTGTTGCTGAAACAACAACCATCGAAGCAGCCAAGCTTTATGCCTTGATGCCTGCCGATTTCACACGCGTAACTCCCAAGGTGGTAGTTAAGCCCGAGGATGTTGTAAAGGCCGGTGAGCCCTTGTTTATTGACAAGAACTGTCCCGAAATACAATTTGTTTCGCCCGTGAGCGGAAAAGTTGTAGCGGTAAACCGCGGAGAGAGAAGACGCGTGTTGAGCGTCGTAGTGGAGTCAGACGGTAAGTTTGAGTCTGTGGAGTATAAAGCAAAAGATGTGCTTTCTCTGTCGGCAGAGGAGGTGAAGGCCGATTTGTTGAAGTCGGGTCTTTTTGCTTTCATTCGCCAAAGACCTTACGATGTTATCGCCACTCCCAGTGATTCACCCCGAGCAGTCTTTGTATCTGCTTTCGACTCTAAACCCTTGGCTGTCGATTTCGAGATAGCTCTCAAAGGTAACGAGGATGATTTTCAGATTGGTCTCGATGCACTTTCTCGCATTGCACCCGTGTATATGGGTATCAACGCAAGCCAGAAGGCAGCAGCGCTGAACGTGGCAAAGAATGTAACAACCACAATCTTCAAAGGTCCTCACCCCGCAGGTAACGTGGGCGTGCAGATAAACCATGTGGCTCCTGTGAACAAGGGCGAGATTGTGTGGACCATCGGCGCCGAGGAGGTAATCTTCATCGGTCGTCTCTTCAACAAGGGAAAGGTGGATTTCACACGCACTGTGGCACTCGCAGGCAGCGAGGTTAAGAACCCCTCGTACAGCAAGGTTGTTCTTGGTGCGCAAATCAGCACACTTGTTGCAGGCCGCTTGAAAGACGAGAATCCCCTCCGCATCATCGACGGCAACGTGCTCACCGGCAAGCCCACCACAGCCGACGGCTTCCTTGGCGCATTCTCAACCGAGGTAACCGTTATCCCCGAGATTATGGGCGGCGACGAGGCCTTTGGCTGGATAGCACCCCGTTTCTCTATGTTCAGCACCAGCCGCAGCTACTTCAGCTGGCTCATGCCCAAACGCAGCTACACCATCGATGCACGCATCAAGGGTGGCGAGCGTCATATGATTATGTCAAACGAGTACGACAAGGTGTTCCCCATGGACATCTATCCCGAGTACCTCATCAAGGCTATCATCACCGGTAACATCGACAAGATGGAGGAACTTGGTATCTACGAGGTGGCTCCCGAGGACTTTGCATTGTGCGAGTTTGTCGATTCGTCTAAATTGGAATTGCAGCGCATCGTTCGCGAGGGCTTGGATAAGCTCCGTGCCGAAATGTGCTAAAGCTAATTGCCGCCCGCGGGCGGTTGAGTTAAAAAGCAAAATAAAATATATATCATATGAAATTTTTGAGAAATTATCTGAATAAAATTAAGCCCAACTTCGAGGAGGGTGGCAAGCTGCATGCTTTCCGCTCTGTGTTCGATGGAATGGAGACCTTCCTTTTCGTTCCCAACGACACCTCGAAAAGCGGTGTGAATATTCACGATGCAATAGACAGCAAGCGCATCATGTCGCTTGTGGTTATTGCACTCTTGCCCGCAATGTTGTTTGGTATGTATAACCTCGGTTATCAGAATGCCCTTGCAGCCGGTGCCGTAGCCACAACATCATGCTGGGAAATGTTCCTCTTCGGCCTCATGGTGATGTTGCCCAAAATTGCGGTAACATACATCGTTGGTCTTGGAATAGAGTTTATCGTTGCTCAGTGGAAGAACGAGGAGATACACGAGGGCTTCCTCGTATCGGGTGTTCTTATCCCCATGATTGTGCCTGCCGGCTGTCCTCTGTGGGTGTTGGCAGTAGCCACAGCATTCTCTGTTATTTTTGCAAAAGAGGTGTTTGGTGGTACAGGTATGAACATTGTAAACGTGGCGCTCATTGCCCGTGCGTTCATCTTCTTTGCCTATCCCTCTGTAATCTCCGGTGAGTCTGTATGGGTAGCTACCGAGTCAATCTTCGGTATCGGTCACGACCTCCCCGACGGCTACACTTGCGCCACAGCATTGCAGTATGTAAACGGTGGTGAAATTGCTGTTGGTGCAGCCGGTGCCCAGCTCTCGCTTTGCGACATGATTTGCGGTTTCATGCCCGGCTCAATAGGTGAGACCAGCGTTATCGCAATAGCACTTGGTGCAGCGCTCCTCTTGTGGACAGGCGTTGCAAGCTGGAAGGTTATGGTTTCTGTATTCGTTGGTGGTATCGCCATGATACTCCTCTTCACAGGCCTCATGCCCGAGAACGACGCATTGCAGCAGCCCATCTACACACACTTGTTGCTCGGTGGTTTCTGCTTCGGTGCCGTGTTCATGGCTACCGACCCTGTTACAGCAGCCCGTACCGAGACAGGTAAATTCATTTATGGCTTCGGCATTGGAGCTATGGCAATTCTCATCCGCGTGTTCAACCCCGGTTACCCCGAGGGTATGATGCTTGCCATCCTGCTCATGAACGTAACCGCACCCTTTATCGACTATTGTGTGGTTCAGTCAAATGTCAAGGCTCGTGCTAAACGTCTAACCAAAAAGAACTAACAGATATGGCTAAATATGTATGTAAAGTGTGCGGTTACACGCACGAAGGCACAGAGGCACCCTCTGTATGCCCCCTTTGTAAAGCCCCTGCATCGGAGTTCGAGCTTGTTGGTGGTGGCGAGGCACAAGGCGATGCCAAGAAAGCAAAGAAAGGCTTTAACACAAGCAGCGACGCATACGCTATCATCTACGCATCTATTGTAGTTGTAATCGTGGCATTCTTGCTTGCCGGTGTATCATCGTTGCTCCGTCCCCAGCAGGAGGAGAATATCCGCCTCGACAAGAAAAAGCAGATACTTGCATCGCTTAATATCAAGAATCAGCCCGATGCCGCAGCAACATACAGCGAGGTTGTTAAGCAAGAGGCTATCATCAACAACGCCGGCGAGGTAGTAGCTACCGAGGGTGGTTTCGATGTTGCCAATGATGCTATCAACGACAGCAACCTCCCCCTTTACATCTGCGATGTCAAGGGCGAGACCAAGTATGTGATTCCCATGACCGGTAATGGTCTCTGGGGTGGTATTTGGGGTTATGTGGCAGTGAACAGCGACGGTAACACCATATACGGTGTATATTTCTCACACGCAAGCGAGACTCCCGGTCTTGGTGCCGAGATTGCCGGCGACAAGTTCCAGACACGCTTCCCCGGCAAGCACATCATTGCCGACGGTGCAGTTACGCTTGGCGTAACCAAGAAAGTTGCCAACGAGGAGTGTGAGGTTAATGCCATTTCGGGTGCAACCATCACCTGCAACGGTGTAAACGATATGCTCAAAAATACAATGGAGGGCTATAAAGCCTACCTCGTTGCATTGCAGAAACCTATTGTTGAACCCGCGCCTGCTCCCGCCGAGGAGGCACAAGTAACAGAGGAGGAATAATACTATGGGACTTTTTTCAAAGAAAAACATGGAGGCACTCAACACGCCTCTGCTTAAAGAGAATCCTGTAACTGTTCAGGTGCTTGGTATCTGCTCGGCATTGGCTGTTACAAGCAAATTGGCACCCGCCATTGTGATGGGCCTCTCGGTTACCATCATCGTTGCGATGGCCAACGTAATTATCTCACTTATCCGTAACACAATCCCCAGCCGCATCCGCATCATCATACAGCTGGTGGTTGTAGCTGCTCTTGTAACACTCGTTAGCGAGGTACTCAAAGCCTTTGCCTACGATGTAAGCGTTCAGCTGTCGGTATATGTGGGTCTTATCATCACCAACTGTATCCTCATGGGTCGTTTGGAGGCATTTGCCATGCAAAACAAGCCCTGGCCTTCGTTCCTCGATGGTATCGGCAACGGTTTGGGTTACGCAATGATTCTTGTGATTGTTGCCATCGTTCGCGAGATTTTCGGTTCGGGCACACTGCTCGATTTCCCCGTAATACCTCAGTGTGTTTACGATGCAGGCTACATTAACAATGGTCTCATGCTCATGGCTCCTATGGCATTCTTCCTCATAGCAATCGTTATATGGGTTCAGCGTGCCAAGGATAAGAGTTTACAAGAATAATAACTTAGATACAGAATAGAATTATGGAACATTTCATTAGTTTAATTGTCCGTTCGATATTCGTGGACAATATGGTATTTGCCTTCTTCTTGGGTATGTGTTCATACTTGGCTGTATCTAAGAGTGTGAAGACAGCTATCGGTTTGGGTATCGCCGTTGTATTTGTCGAGGTGATAACCCTCCCTGTGAACTATCTGTTGCAGACAGCAGTGCTTGCCAACGGTGCGCTTGTAGAGGGCGTGGATTTAACATTCCTTGCATTCATCCTCTTCATTGCCGTTATTGCAGGTATCGTGCAGTTGGTAGAGATGATTGTAGAGCGTTTTGCTCCCGCACTTTACAGCCAGCTTGGTATCTTCCTTCCCCTTATCGCTGTGAACTGCGCCATCATGGGTGGTTCGTTGTTCATGCAGCAGCGTATAGGCATGGAGGCCAACAACCCCCAGGCTATCCTCAATTTCTGGGATTCAGTGGCCTATGCCTTGGGCTCAGGTATCGGTTGGATGGTAGCAATCGTGCTCTTTGCAGCAGTTCGTGAGAAAATGGAGTACTGTAACATTCCCAAGCCCTTGCGTGGTTTAGGTATCGCCTTCATCACCGTAGGTCTCATGGCTATGGCATTCATGTGCTTCTCCGGTATTAAAATGTAATAAAAGAAAGAGCTATGGATATACAATTAGTATTAGCAAGTATAGCAGTATTCCTTGTAATCATCCTCTTGTTGGTGATTATCCTGTTGGTGGCAAAGAAATATTTGCTCCCCTCGGGAAATGTCAAGGTTAAGATAAACGGCGAGAGCGAGGTTGAGGTTGCAGCCGGTGGTACCCTTCTTGGTACAATGGCCGAGAATGGCATCTTCCTCCCCTCGGCTTGTGGTGGAAAAGGCTCTTGCGGCCAGTGCAAAGTGCAGGTTGTAGAGGGTGGTGGCGAGATACTTCCCTCGGAGACCAGCCACTTCTCACGCAAGGAGCAGCAGGCACATTGGCGTCTGGGTTGCCAGGTTAAGGTTAAGAACGACCTTGCCATCAAGGTGCCCGAGTCTGTCATGGGTGTTAAAGAGTGGGAGTGCGAGGTTATCTCAAACAAGAACGTCGCAACCTTCATCAAAGAGTTCATCGTGGCACTTCCTCCCGGGGAACACATGGACTTTGTGCCCGGTTCTTATGCGCAGATAAAGATACCCAAATACGATATGACCTATGATAAGGATATCGATAAGAGCCTTATCGGTGAGGAGTATCTGCCCGCATGGGAGAAGTTCGGTTTGCTCGGCCTCAAATGCAAGAACACCGAGGAGACCATCCGTGCCTACTCAATGGCCAACTATCCTGCCGAGGGCGACCGCATCATGCTCACCGTGCGTATTGCAACACCTCCCTTCAAGGCCGACCGTTCGGGCTTCATGGATGTACCTTGCGGTATAGCATCGTCATACATCTTCACATTGAAACCCGGCGACAAGGTAATAATGAGTGGCCCTTACGGCGATTTCCACCCCATCTTCGACTCAAAGAAAGAGTTGATGTGGGTAGGTGGTGGTGCCGGTATGGCTCCTTTGCGTGCACAGATTATGCACATGACAAAGACCTTGAAGACTACCGACCGCACAATGACCTACTTCTATGGTGCGCGTGCGCTTAACGAGGTGTTCTACCTCGAGGATTTCTTGCAGTTGGAGAAGGACTTCCCCAACTTCACTTTCCACTTGGCGCTCGACCGTCCCGACCCCGCAGCCGATGCTGCAGGTGTAAAGTATACCCCGGGCTTTGTGCATCAGGTAATTTACGAGACATACCTCAAAGACCACGAGGCACCCGAGGATATCGAGTACTACATGTGTGGTCCCGGCCCCATGTCAAAAGCTGTTGTAAACATGCTTGTTGATCTTGGCGTAGAGGAGAAGTCAATCATGTACGATAACTTCGGCGCATAATAGTAGAAAATAGATACTTTAAGCAGGGGTGGCACACGTGCCACCCCTGCTTTTTGTAAATAATGCTCAATAGTTTATGTTTATGCAGCAGTAAGGGCACAAAAAGAATAATTGTCGTTGCAACAAGGTTGATTTATTGATAAAAAATTTGTTGATTCATCAGATATAATTACATTTGTCACAGAGTATTACGCGCAGTGCCAATCTAAAAAACAATACTATGAAAAAGCTTTTTTCTCTTATGCTTGTTCTAACGGGCATTCTTGCACTATCGTGCAGCAGCGATGACGACGGTACCACATCACCTCCATCTGTAGATAAAACAAAGCTGATGGGCGAATGGAAACAGATGCCTTTCGAAGACGACGAGTATTACCACTCCTTGAGCATTAATAAAGACCTCACCTATACAGGTCTTTGGAACGAAGGCTACGACGAAGATATCGAGGGCTATGAATATACCAGAGTGAGTGGTCGCATAGTTGTCGATGGTAACACCATTATGTTATACGAGAATTTTTACGACGAGGATGGTGAGTACGACGAAACAGAGGAATTCGGTCCCCTCGAGGTTGTTACACTCACCAATGATATTTTAGTCCTGCGAGAGAAAGACTATTATGATGGCCACATTATAGGCTACTCTTACTACGGATTCTATCGCGAGCATTCGGCCGATATGCTGCCACCATTGGCCTATGAGAGTCTTGTTCAGGATGCAAGGATTAGTATATACGATGCAAATGGCTACAATATGGGCAGCATTGTATCCATGCCCTATTCCGAGAGCAGCAAAAGCCTTAGGGCAAAAGTTGTGCTTATCATGCAGGATAACAAAGAAGTAGCACTCGAAAATGAGTACATCACATACAATGTGCTGAACGATTCCTACTATATGGATTTTGCCCGCGACTACAATGAAAATGGCAAGTTCAATGTTTGTACGTACGAAAATACCTCCTCCTACTCCCGCACAGCCAATGTGGAACTCACGGCACCCTATTTTTTCATGTCAAGCCGTTTCTCTCCTCAGCTGACAATATCTATCACACAAAGTGGCAAGCCTACCTCCGGTGGTTCATCGGGTGGTAACACCGGCGGTTCATCGGGTGGTAGCAGTGGTGGTTCCACGGGTGGTAATACCGGCGGTTCATCGGGTGGCAGCAGTGGTGGTTCATCGGGTGGCAGCAGTTCAAGCGATAATAATTATGTGGGAACGGTTATAGCTTGTGAGATACTGCAAGTATCCAACAATGTGAGTATAACCTCATCATCAGAAACCATGTACCTCTATAAGAGCCCCACCGGTTCTTATTACTTAAAGACAAGTAAGGCAAGCAGTACCACATACATGGTTACCCGCAACGTCTCCTCTTATGTATATTCCGGTGATAGCAAGAAAAAGATTAGTGTTTCTAAGTTCGACTATTGTGCAAAAAGATATGTGGGCATTTCAACCTACTACTATTTCTTTAATATGTAATATATTAATATGAAAAAACTTATGGCGCGTTCCAAAAAGGGGCGCGCCATCATTTTATAATATAGTTCTCAAAATATTAGCCACTATCTTTCTAACCTCATTTTGCAGAAACTTAAATAATCATTATCTTCGCCACCATAAACCAATACTATGCATATATCAATACTTATACCCACATACAACTACGACTGCACACATCTTGTTAAAAGGCTTGTGAAGCAGATATCACGCATTTTGGGGGTGGAATGGGAGATAATAGTGGGCGACGACGGCTCTACCAATGAGGAAATAATCGCAACCAACCGCACCATAAACCAGCTGCCATACTGCGAGTATTGGGAACGGGGCGTGAATTGCGGCCGTGCCGCAATACGTAACCGTCTCTACGAGCGTAGCAAGGGGCAGTGGCTGCTTTTCCTCGATTGCGATGGTGTGCCTATGTATAGCAATTTTTTAGCCTCATATATCTACGCAATAACAACCTGTCACGCAAATGTGGTTTGCGGTGGGGTAGCGCACCCTTCGGAATTGCCATCGCCGGCGGTTTCCCTGCGCTGGACACACGAGAAAGAGTATGAGAAACGCGCGCCCATAGAGTGGCGCAATGCTCATCCCTATGCCAATTTCCGCAGCTTCAATTTTCTTATAGACCGTGAAAGTTTTGGGAAGATAATGTTCGACGAGGCAGTGCAGAGCTATGGCTACGAGGACAATCTCTTTGGGCAGGCCTTGCAAGAGGCCGGTGTTACGGTAACGCACATGTTCAACCCCATGATGAACATAGATATAGAAACCAATGAGGTATATCTTGCCAAGAACGAGGAGGCACTGCGCACCCTGGCTGCACACTATGATACCATGGCTCCTTTAATAACCCTTGCCCGCAAGCTCAAGACCATTGAACGCCTGCACCTCGGTTGGTTGCTGTCGCTTGTCTATCGCCATGCCCGCCCGCTTCTCGTGCGTAACCTCATGGGCGCATCGCCCCGTATGTGGGTGTTCAATCTGTACCGTGCAGGGTATTTACGTGCGCTTTTGCGCGGGGAATAGGCTGTTTACATTCCTGTTGCCTGCAAGAACTCTTTGTGCACGCTGTTGCCCTCTTGCGCTTTTTTCAGCCATGCATCGCTGCCATAAACACCCGCCTTTTTGTAATTGAAAGGCTTGAAGCCTATGGTGCGTGCGGCACGCTCGTTTATGAATGTAAAATCGTCGTTTAGCGGAGCCTTCATCTGCGGGTCGGTAAAGCGTGCGCTTTTTTCGCGTTTCTGCTGCCACTCCGTGCGCTGTTTTCCGCAGAACGACAAGGCGTTGCCATAGCTCCAATATATATTGTTCGATATATCCATTTTTGCATTGAACCATTGTCCTGTGGCGGTGCCGCCCTCCTTCTGCAATATTATATTGCGCTTGAATGTGAACGAATTGTGTGCCTCAATTCTTGATGTCTGTATCTGAAAATTCTTGCCAAAGGCAAAAATATTATTCTCCACAATATTCTCCTTGCCGTAGTGCTGGTGAAAAGCACCGTCGTGGCATCTGTAAACAAGATTCTCCTTAATGGTTATATTGCTGCTGCCCTCGTCGGTGTATATGCCCCAGCCGCCATAGCTGCCCGATGCAATATCGTGAATAACATTGCCCACAATGCTGTTGCCCGTTCCTTCGCCCAGCGTATATATGCCGCCCATGTCTGATAGCTCGCCCCAGCCAAGGTGGTGTATGTGGTTGTAGGCAATGGTGTTGTTGCACGCCACGCTGGTGCCGTAGCCCCACTTCCAGCCCATGGAAATACCGCTGTATCTTAAATTCGATATCTCATTGTGTGTTATCTTGTTGTCGGCAGCGTGCATAATGTGCACGCCCACACCCTCGGCAATCTCTTTGCCTCCGTCTCTTATTATGTTGTTGTCAATGATGTTGCCTTTTGTCAGTAGCGATATATCCTTTGGAACAGATGCAGTGCCTATCTTTATACCGCCTGCGCCCATGTCGTTTATGTAGCACCTCTGCACCTTGCAGTTGCTGCTTCCACTCTCTATCCACAAGGCATAGGCACCGCAATGCTCAATATCGCAGTCGTTGAACGAGAGATTATCCGTGTTACGCAACACAATGGCTGCATCGGTGTTGGCCGCAGCTTGTGAGGGGTAGTGCCCTGTGCGTGGCAAGTTGAATTTGCTCACCGAGAACTTTATCCCATTGAAACTTATGTTTTTAATCTTCTCCTCGCTGTTGCCCGCTAAATATATAAGTCTTTTCACGGTGGGTATTATGCACTCGGCATTCTTCATATCCTCCCCTTGCATTGGCTTGTAGTAGAGGGTGGCGGTGGAGTAATCCATGTACCACTCGCCCGCGGCGTCAAGGGCGTGCCTGAAATCATATAGGAAATAGGGCGTGCCTTTGCCTATGTTGTTGAGCGCAGGCAGCATCTTGCCGGCAATGTTAAATGTGTTCTTCTCTTTGTTTATGATATCTACATGCATCTTGGTATTGCTCCATTTGTGGTAGAACGATGCCTTGGGCTGTCCGTTTGCTCCCGGCCACACATGCTCCAAAATGTCAAGGTCTCCTTCGTGCCCCTCGATGCGGGTGGCGGCAAACGTCTCGTCTGCGCTTTTTCCATTGTCCGTAATGGTTTCTGTGGCCTCCTTTATCTTGTAAAATCCCTTGTTGGGGGTACGCGCAAGTGTGGCGCGCCTGCCGTTTATGAAAAACTGCTCAAAGGTATAGTCGCCCCACGCAGCCTCGGGTATGTGGGCGGTGTATAAAGTGCTGTTTTGCTGTTGCCACTCACTAACCTTGCGCCCGCCTATGAAGCGGGGCTTCTCCTTGCCTGTGGAGCGTACCACAATGGGGCGTGTGTTTGCAGTGGTAATGTAGCACCCCTCACTCATGTAGTAGTCGCCGGGGGCAGCTTCAATATAGGCTGTGTCCTTCGCTGTGGTCGATATTGCCATCTCCAACGCCTTTTGCAGTGAATATAGCGGTGCCCTTTTTGTTCCTTTGTTGCCATCGTTGCCCGTGGGCGACAAATATATGTGGCTTTGTGCCGTGGCGGTTATTGCTGCAATAGTCATTAGTGCCGCGCACAACAGTCTTTGGCAGTTGTATATAATACTGTGCCTTGTTGTCATTTCGCGAGAGCGTGGCGACGAAAAATCTAAAATAGATTCCTTGCGCAAGGTTCGTAATGACAGATTCCTGTAATTTGTGTAGAAATGCAATTGTTTGCCCGAACTTTTATTCATCTTTCTATCATTATTCCGTTAAATATTCTTCCCGAGTTTATTCCCAAGCGTCTTGCCGAGAACCACTCCTCATGGTTGCTGTGCGTACACACTCCGGCAATCTCAATATTCTCCTGCGGTATGCCGCACGATAGCAGTTGCAGGCGGTTGGCCTCCCATAGGTCTATGTGCCATTTAGTGTGCAGTGTGGCAATCCTTTCCATGGGAAAGCCTGCCTTTTCAAAGGCCGCATAAACCTCCTCGCCCACCTCAAAGGCATCGCGCCCAATGCTTGGTGCAATAACGGCTTTTATGTTTTGTGGCTTGCACTCATGTGCAGTGCACATTTTTTCAATGCAAAGCTCTGCAATGCGAGCCACTGTGCCTCGCCAGCCTGCATGCACGGCAGCAACAACTCTTTTTTGTGTGTCGCACAGCAGCACGGGTACACAGTCGGCGGTAGATACACCTATGCACACGCGGGGTAGGGCGGTTATCACAGCATCAACGCCTTGCAACAGGTTGGTCTGTTCCTCTTTGCTTGCGTTTATAAAAGCAGTGTCTATGTGCAGAATCTCGCAGCCGTGTGTCTGGCGGGGCAATATGAGTTGCTCGTCGCCTATGCCCAGCTCCTTGCATAGCTGCGCCCTGCACTCCGCAATGTGTTGCGGGGTGTCGCCGCAGTAGTGGGTTATGTTAAAACCACCGTAGTTGCCCCCGCCCCCTCTCTTTGTGGAAAAGGCGGTAACGCAGGGGTGTATGTTGTATTCTAATTTTTCCATCATCGGTTTATCTTTTGTAAAGATAGTGGCAAACGAGCGTAAAATGTCAAGCTCGCTTGAATATTTTACACAGCGAGTGCAGAATATTTTCGAGATTTATCTCAAAGATAGTGAAAATCTTGGAAAAGGTGGTAGGTGTATATAAAAAACAGGCGCGTTACATAAACGCGCCTGTAGGTGTTTTTTTTGACACAGTGTTGCTGTGCCTTGTGTTAGAATACGTTCAAAGCCTGTTCAAGGTCGGCAATTATATCCTCGGCATCCTCAATGCCCACCGATAGGCGAATGAGATCGGGGTCGATGCCGCTCTCCTTCAACTGCTCGTCGCTCAGCTGGCGGTGAGTGTGGCTTGCGGGATGCAGCACGCATGAGCGAGCATCGGCAACGTGGGTAACAATAGAAATAAAGTTCAAACTATCCATGAAACGGATTGCATCCTCTTTATCGCCCTCCACGGCAAATGCCATCACACCGCAACCACCGTTGGGCAGGTATTTCTGCGCAAGGCTGTAATACTTGTCGCCCTCCAATCCGCTGAAGTTCACCCATTTCACTTTGGGGTGGGCCTGCAAGAATTCGGCAACCTTCTGTGCATTCTCGCAGTGGCGGGGCATACGCAGGTGCATAGTCTCCAAGCCTAAATTAAGCAAGAATGCATTTTGCGGAGCCATCATTGCACCCAGGTCGCGCATTACCTGCGACACAACCTTTGTTATGTATGCCGCCTTGCCAAAGTTCTTTGTATAAACAAGGCCGTGGTAGCTCTCGTCGGGTTCGGTGAGGCAGGTGAATTTGTCGTGGTGAGCCTCCCAATCGAAATTGCCGCTGTCAATCACGGCACCGCCCACAGCCACTGCATGGCCATCCATGTATTTTGTGGTGGAGTGAGTAACAATGTCGGCACCCCACTCAATGGGGCGGCAGTTTATGGGTGTGGCAAATGTGTTATCTACAATAAAGGGCACACCGTTCTTGTGGGCTATTGTAGCAAATTTTTCAAGGTCAAGCACGGCGGCGCCGGGGTTGGAGATAGTCTCGCCAAAAAGAGCCTTGGTGTTGGGGCGGAACGCCTTCTCAATCTCCTCGGCAGGGGCATCGGCATCAACGAAAGTTACCTCTATGCCCATCTTCTTCATGGTAACCGAAAATAGATTGTACGTGCCACCATAGATGGTTGTAGCCGATACAAAGTGGTCGCCTGCCTGGCAGATGTTAAGTATTGCATAGAAGTTGGCGGCTTGCCCCGATGATGTGAGCACTGCGCCCACACCGCCTTCAAGCGCTGCAATCTTTGCGCCAACAGCATCAACGGTGGGGTTTTGCAGGCGCGAATAGAAGTAACCCGAATCCTCAAGGTCGAAGAGCCTTGCCATCTGCTCGCTTGTCTCGTATTTGAATGTGGTACTCTGGAAAATGGGCAGCACGCGCGACTCGCCCTTCTTGGGCTGCCAGCCACCCTGAACACAAATGGTTCCTTTGTTTAATTTCTTGTCCATATATTACTGTTTTTAGTTATTTCAACAATTTTTGGCGAAGATAATACTAATCGTTGTGAAATTATTTTAATTATCTCACTTTTTTAGATAAAAAAATGTTGCAAAAAAATCTTCATCTTCTTTTTCTTCTGTTCTTTTGCCTAAAAACAGCCTGCTGTAATTTTTTCTTTGACAACACTCGCCGGCCATAGCCCGCGCGGCACAAACAGAACTCCCTCCCCCTTCGGGTACTCCCTCTTTGAAAAGCGGGAGAGTTTTGCTGAAAAAGTGTCAACCTTTTCTATGGATAGTCGCTTTGCCGAAATAAATTTGATGGGAACCACTTGCCCTGTCTGTATCAAGTCTATACAGGCAGGGCTCTCTTTTTTATAAAAATGATATAAAGTTAATATCTCCTGCAACCCCGTTTTTGTAATACAAAAAGGCCTGTTCGTATAAAAGTATTCCCAAAATGGTAAATAAAATACAACTTTTTTTGTCTTTTCAGCATTTTTAACTAATTTTGAACGATTTATGCATAATACGGCTTTGTGTTTTTGCCCCTGTTTTAAATCTATGCAAAATGATATTTTTTGACAAGGAAAAAATAAAATAATAATAACAAATTGCTTGCAATGGCGGCAAAATCCGTTTTTGCAGGCGAAAAAAGAAAAAAGAAATGAGAAACATTTTTACTCGTTTGTGGGTTGTGTCGCTGCTGCTGTTGGTGACGGCAACCGTTAGTGCACAACTATCCTCATTGGAAGTAGGGCAGGTGTACCGTTTTGTGAGTGCAAGAGCCGACCGCTCTTTAAGTGCCGATGGCGTCGATGATGTCCACACAAAGACCACCGATGCTGCCGATACAAAGCAGGAATGGTATGTAACCAAGGAAGGCGACTACTACGTGTTGCGTAACCTCGCTTGTGGTAAATACCTCAAAGGAGCTCAGTCGGCATACACGGCTTGGTCTATGACCGATGACTACAGCCACGAATACAATAAATTTGAGCTGTACACATCAAATGCCACCCTTAATACGTTAAAAACCAAAGGTTCTGATGGCTATGGTTATATGCACGACGATAACAATGGCGACAACGGAGGGTATAATATTGTCGGTTGGTTGAATGGAAACGATAATACCGGAACTCATTGGACAATAACCAAGGTCAATTATACAACAGACGAGATAACCGCCTTGCTCGAAAAGGCGCCCACAGTGGCTGAGTCTGCCGCCTATGTAACAAGCCTTGAAGCAATCTTCTCCGACGCAGCCTGCACCATTCTTAAAAGTGCATATACAACAACCTCGATGACCGATGAACAGTTGGCAGCCGATGCCAATTATTCGGAACTTCCCCAAACGTTGAAAAATATGGTGAAGAAGGTGCGCGGTGGCAACTGGGCCGAGGAGACCGTTGCGCTTGATGCTCGCCCTAACGGTAATAACAGCAGCCACGGCCAGTGGGATGTTTACACCACTTGGGAGCATGATTATGCCAAGAAGTTCCGTGTGCAGATGTATGAGCCTTACAGCGTCGAGGGCGAGATTACCTCTTTCCTCGGTATCAACGCCCACTGTAATATGGATAACCCCACAGGTATCTATGCCAATGCCGGTGAACCCATCTATATAATGGTCGAAGGCGACATTGCCGAAGGTGCCGAGCTTTGGGTGGCACACCAAACAGGACACGGAGTAACAAACTCTTATAACAATGCAGCCTATACTCAGCTGAAAAAAGGATTGAATGTAATCCCTTATACTAGTGATGGTTGCCAACTATGGATAAACTACCTTGTTCACACCTATAATAAATCAACAGGCGAATTCCCCCATAAACTCAGCGATTACAAGCCCTTGAAAATTCACATCGAGGGCGGACACATCAACGGTTTCTTCAATGCAATGGGTGACTTCCGTTCGACAGAAGTAACGGGTGATGCCAATGGCGGCGAGAACCTTTGGGGCGAGGTTGATAACGATGCCGACTGGGATTATTACAAAGCCCGTGCGGCGCTTGCCACAGATTTTGCACTGCTTGGTCATCGCCAGACACTGCTCTTTCCCTTTGGTACATGGAATAGCACCAATGGCTACTTTGGCGTTGCCAATGAAGGTGGCGGCATAGAAAAAGCCCTTGCTTGGCATCTCGAAAATATAGAAGTTCCCACCACCCCCAACTGCTATGCCGGCAGTGGAAATGCTTTTGGCGATTTCAGTGATACCTACTATCCGGGTATGAACCTTGATGCCGAGACCGGTAAAATAAACATTATGCTCGAAGCGTGGGACCGCATTATGTACAGCGAGCACGCAACAATGGGTCTTTTGAGCAAGTCGAATATCGATAAAATGAACCGCCTCTATCCCGGCTGGACAGCCGAGAATACTACCTTTGACATATACAACTACGGTAGCAACGATACAGGCGATACCTATAAAGCATTCTGCGAGGGACGCGATTACGGCGATTATTACAACCACCACGGTGCGGCAGTTGGTTCCGGTAGCGGATATATGAGTGGCGGTTGGCGAGTTTGTAACTACCATTACAATACAATGGGTAGCATTATTGGCAAAATTGCGGTTGAGGCAGGCCCCACTTGGGGCCCTGCCCACGAGATTGGTCACCAACATCAATCAATTTTCAACCTTAACGGACAGACCGAGGTTACCAACAACTTCTTCTCGAACGTTGCTGTTTGGTATATGGGTATGGGAACATCGCGCGTGAATGGTACTGAAGGTTCATTGGCCAGTGTGCTCGATGCTTTTAACACCGAAGATAATGACCTTTACACCAATAACATCTGGGCAATTACCCACCTCTATTATCGCTTGTGGCTCTACTACCACCTTGCAGGTAACAACACACAGTTTTGGCCCCGTTTGTTCGAGCTGTTGCGTCAGACACCTATGGCTAATGGTGGGCAGATAAGCGGTGAGACTTCGTTGCTCCGTTTCTACCAGCACGCTTGTGATGCCGCAGGTGAGGATTTGACAGAGTTTTTCCGTGCTCACGGCTTCTTTGAACTTATGACCAACCGCCTTGTGGGTGATTACTCTAACGCTATATATAACGTAACCGAGGAGCAGATAGAAACAGCTATCACGGCGGTTAAAGAAAAGAACTACCCGGTAAACTATGCCGTTTTGCTCATCAACGACGCAACAAGCGAAACAGAAACAACATTGAAACACGACGGTACAACCAAGCGTGCCCTTTGGGATGACGATCCATCGGCCGAATATGGCTCGGTAACCGACTTTATCGAGGGTAACACCTCTGTAACCGAAGCTTACACAGCGATAGTCGGCAACGACGGTACCATTACCATGAGCGGTGGCGAAGGCGGTGTAGGTTTCCTTGTATTCAATGAAAACGGCGAGCTTGTATCGTTCAGCAACAAATCCACATTTGAATTGAGCGACGAGGCGAAGAAGACCATTTTGCAGGGTAACGCAACTTTTGTGGCTGTCGATTCCGAGAATAATACCACCACAGCCGAAATCGACCTCACCGAAATGCAAAAAACCATACTTGGTGAACTCATAGCCAAGGCTCAGCAAATAGTAGATAAAATAGATAATACCTATACGAAAATAGGCTTCTACAAAGGTGCTGCAGTTGCCGACCTTGCCGCAGCACTTGAAAATGCAAAAACAGTGTATGACGCAGGTACGTCGGGTTACGGGGCAGCGTACGACTTGCTCTATGCCGAATATAACAAATTGCTGGAAAATGAAGATGCAAGGATACCTTTTGACCCATCGCTCACATATATAATAACCAACAAGGAATACACCAATCAAACAATGTGGGTGAATGATGCACTGACTGTCCGTTCCGAAGGTGGTGTAGACCAAACGGCCGATGCTGCAAAGTGGCAATTCAAGGCTACTGCAAGCGATGGCGTTTATAACATATATAATAAAAAAGGTTATTACTGTCCTGCCGTTGCGCAATCGACAGCAATGACCGCTACCACAACAGCCAATGCCGATGCTCTTTATACGTTGCAAGAGATGGAAGCCGGTGTGTGGGCCATCAAGCTGTCTCCTGCTGCCAGCCTCAGAAACTTCCACTCATCTTGGAATAATGTCGTTGGTTGGGAGACCGGTAATAATGCCTCGCGTTGGTATCTCACAGCTGTTGAGCCTAATGCCACAATTGCCGACTTGACCAATTTGGAGGTGTATATTACCAAAACAGAAGCATTGCTGGGCGAGGTGCTTGGCACCGTAACATACACAAAGGGTGAGAACATTGCCTTGCAAACTACCACCGAGGGCTCTGCCGGATATATTTGGTCAAATGCTCCACATTCCGAAGGGCCCATTGCCAATCTTGTCGATGGTGTTACAACCAATTACTTCCACACCGATTGGCAAAGTAGCGGCGATGTTACATCGGGCGACCACTACATAGCGGTGGATTTGGGCGCAGGCAATACTCTGCCTCGTTTTGCGTTCAGCCACACAACACGTTCGGGGGCTACAAACGACTTCCCCAAGAGCGTCGATGTTTATGGCAGCGACGACAATGTTACATATAAGTATTTGGGCTCGGCATCGGATATGCCCCAGTCGGCAGGTACTTTCTGGCAGTTCGATGGTATGATTATCTCTTCGCACCGTTATTTGCGTTTCAATATGCACGCAAACCGCGGTTATTGGCACATGGCCGAGTTCGACATTATGCCTGTAACAAGTTTCACAGCAACGCTAAACAATACATACAGCGGCACCGTAGATGTTGAAACTTTAACAGATGCATTGGAGGCCTTGTATAATGGTAAGAGTGTCACATTAAGTATGTCGCCCACCAAAGCGGATATTGATGAAAAGTTGGAAGTATTAAGACCTGCCTACGAAGCACTTTATACCGAGTATTCTGCCGCAATCACCGCACGCAAGAACACACTTGCACAGCTTGCGGCAAATACACAGAATCTTATAAACCAAGCGGGAACGGTTGAGATTATACCAACTATTGAGGCTAAATTGCAGACTACAGAACCTGATGGTGATTTTTATGTATCGACCAATGCGCAGTCATCGCAAGAAGGGCCCATTGCCAATCTTGTCGATGGTGATAATAGCACCTTCTTCCATTCCGATTATAGTGGCAACAATTCAAGCGACGGACTCGACCACTCTATAAATATAAAACTCGGTGAGGCTAATGCAACTAAATTATTCGAGTTCAGTTATGTTACTCGTCACAATGCCGAAACAAACTATCCGACAGCAATGACTGTTTATGGTAGCACCAACGGTACAGATTACGAGATGATAAATTCATTCACCGGCCTACCCACATCAAATACGGCTACATACGGACCGGTTTTAATAGAGTGTAGCAAAGAATACACCTACTTGCGCTTTATGGTTACGGAAAATAGTTCAAACACTGATAAAGGTGGACATCCGTTCTTCCATATGGCCGAGTTCGACCTTACAACGATTGGTTCTACTACAACTACCATTAACTCCACATACAAGAGTGTTGTATCCCAAGAGTTGTTGCTCTCGAGCGTACATACCACAAACTCCTCTGCTGCGATGAGCACCAACGCACTTGTAACAAGCGTTCCCATGCTCGATGCACAGATTGCCGACCAGCAGGCTGCATACGACAAGTTGAACGAGGCTATGCAGCAAGCTACCTGCGACAAAACCGCTCTTGTGGAATATCTTGTAACGGCAAACAACCTGTACGAAGAATTTAGCGAAGACGATGCTATTGCGCCCTACTATGCTACTTCGTCTGTCACGCTCGAGCAAATTACAGCTTTGAAAGAGGCTATAGATGCTTCGAACGCAGTAGTTGCCAATGATGCTGCAATCCAGACTGCTGTTGATGATGCTTTGGCAACCTTGAAAGCGAAAGCCCAAGTATTGGAAGATATAAAAGCAGACGACTATTCGGGCAGCAGAGAGACAATAGGCACTGAAATTACAAATGCCGCAACCTTGCTCGCCGAGGTGATGACTGCGGCCGAGGCTCCAGAAACTGTAGTCTTGCAGAATGGCAATGCCACACAACCCTACTATATATGGTGTAATAAACCGGCCAATGACAGCCATGGTATTGCAGGTGGACTTATCGACAAAAATGACGATGGCACAGCAAACACGAGCACATTCTTTGGAACATATTGGAATGACGGTGCTGTAGAGCCCTATGCCCATTACTTGGAGATAGATTTGGGTTGCGTGAAATCTATTGAGAACTTTGCTTTTGATTACACAACACGTGCGTCGGGTTACGAGAATCAGCGTCCCAATGGAATAAAGGTTCTTGTAAGTAACGACAAGGATGTGTATAATCAGGTATTGGCAGTAACAGACGGACTTGCTGCCGGTGCAAATGAAAAATGGGAATTGGACGCCCCGTTTGGTTTTGTCGGTCGCTATGTTCGCTTTGCCGTGTCGAGTCAGAAGGGATATTTCAATATGTCCGACTTTAATATCAGTTTCGATGCAGCATACTCACTCCAAGAGTATTACACCACATCGGGAATTGATGCTAATTTGTTGACAACTTTGAATGATGCTGTGCAACAGGCTGTGAAAGCAAGAGATTGCTTTGTTACCGAGGAAATGTATAACACTGCAATTGCCAACTTGGCTGAAGCATACAATAGTTTGAATACTTTCAAATCTGCTCATATTTCCGAAAGAACAGAACTTGGTAACCTTGCCGATACTGCAGAAACTCTTGTAACCGAGGTTGCAACCATAAATGAGACAGAAACTGCTATTACAATGCAGTGTACCGATGAAAATGCCCCATATTACCTCTATTGCAATGCTGCCGGTACAGAAAATGGCGGCACCGATGCTCTTGGTGTGGCAGCATTGGTTGGTGATAAGGCTACCAATACAGAACATCTGCACACGGCTTATAGAGGCAGCACCGATGACGACCTCGACCACTATTTGCGCCTCGATATGGGCGAGAATAAGGCGATGATGTCGTTCAAGTTCAGCTACACAGGTCGCAACAGTGGAAATAACAATGATCCTACGGTGATGCTTATCGAAGGCTCCAACGATCTTGAGAACTTTGAGTTTATCACAAAACTCACAGATCTTCCCACATCTCCCACACCCACTACATACTCATCGGGTGTGCTTGGCAATGGAAAGGCTTATCGTTATATCCGCTTTATGGTTATAGAGACCAATAATAACGCAAAGTACAAAGATCACCCCTACTTCGTGCTGAGCCAATTTGCAGTAACCGCTTGTAAAACAATAGAGGTGAAGAGCGAATATCAATCCATAAATCTGCCTTTGTCTAAGCTTGTAACAGCCAACAACGAGGTTGTAGATGCAAAAGCAGTGGTGGCAGAGAATGAGCATTATTTAACAGAAACAGCATACAATGAAGCACTTGACGAATTGCAAGCTGCATATAATGCGTTGAATGTTGCCAAGGATGCCCAAAATATTCCGGTCATCCTCACTACCGATGTGAATAACCCCGTGCTCTATAAGATAAAGATTAAACGTAGCGACACCAGTGTTCTTGAATTTGATGGCGCTGCAGATGCTACAAACATGGTAGCTGTGGACAATGATGAGTTAGGTAACGAATATCAAGCTTGGTATTTCATGCAAGGAACCGATGCCGATAGCAACGATGATTTGCTCATCCTTCCTTATTGGCGTGCCGGAGAGCATAATACCACCTATCGTCTTGCTTCTAATTCAATAGGGGATGGTAATAGTAAGGTAAAGGCGGTAGATGGAACCGATGATACTTATAAGCAGAATTGGTATATCACTTTCACAGATAGTAAGACCGTTGCCGATTGGTGGAATATACAACCTGAGGGTAAGGCTACTTATTTTAGCAACCATGGTGGTACAAATAATAAAATGGGATTCTGGGCAGATTCTGCCCAATCACCGGGAGATGATGGTTCTAACTTCCAATTTGTTCTCGATGAAACAGATTACAGCAAGAGTGATGCATACTTTGATTTGTATAATCTGCATGCCGATTGTGGTGGAGAAAAAGTGTCGGGAGAGGCTATAGGTTGCTACACCGCAAGTACAGTTGAAACATATAACAATGCTTATAATGCTGCCACAGAAAAACTTGCCGATGCCGATGCAACAGATGATGATTACAACTCGGCTCGTACCGCTCTCGAAGATGCATATAATGCGCTTACACGTAATATGCCCGTTCTTGGTGGTTTCTACAAGATTCGTTCGGCATACAAGACTGCCGATGATGGTGATACCTATTCTTCTGACGGAGTTGTTTATGCCGACGACGATAATAATGTTTATTGGGCAAAAGACTACGATATTACATCTGCTCGTGCAATATGGTACATTGAACCGATTGAGGGTGGTTACAATATAAAGAATATGCACACGGGCTGTAGCTTTACTACACTTCTTTGGGCAGAAGCGGCAACCCTCTCTACTACCCCTGCAACATTTACTATAGATGTGCTTGATGATGCGACAGGTATATTGAAGATAGTTTCCGGTCAGCCCATGCACGCACAAGCTTCCGGTAATAAAGTCGTAGGTTACTCGGGTGGCTTGAACACGGCTTCGGCTTGGACAATAGAAGAGGTCTCTGTAGATGATGTGGTTGCAAACATAGAGCACACTATAACCCTTGCTGCCAACACCACAGGTAATGACCAAGCTACAGGTTATTCAACCCTCAACCTTGGCTATCCTGTAACGGTGCCTGCCGGTGTAACGGCATATATTGTTACCAATAGTGCAATTGTCGATAATACTATCGAACTCTATGAGTATGCAAGCGAGGGAGCTACTATCCCCGCAAACTTCCCTGTGATTCTCAGAGGCTCGATAGAAGAAAGTGCCGGTCGTGCCTTTAAGTTCAACAATGCTGCTGTTGCTGCTGTTGACAATGTGGATAACCTCTTGGGTGGCTCTAACTACACAACCTATGAGAGCTGCTTGGACGAGAATGGCGATAATGTGTATAACATATATATGCTCACAAGAAAGAGTGGCATTGTTGCTATGCGCTGGGTATATGAGAACTACCGTGCAGATAAGACCAATACCGGTAATAACGACGATGGAGGTTATGTTAAATGTCCTGCAAATAAAGTGTATTTGAAACTTGGCGGTGCAACCACACAGAACCTCTCTACAGAGTACTTCTTCGGTATCTTCAGCGGTACTACCGATATCGATGAGGTTAATACCGAGGAGAATCCTTTGGAGGGTACAGTCTACGACCTGCAGGGTCGCAAGATTGAGGAGGTTGTAGTGCCGGGCTTCTATATCGTGAATGGTAAAAAGGTGTTTATAAACTCTGAATTGTTGAAGTAAATGTTGAAATATTCCGGGGCCCTCCCGGGGGCTTGGAATAGGTTATAAATATGATGAGTATGAAAAAGAAAAATTATACAGGTCCTGTAACTGAGTTCGTAGATTTGAAGCCCCTATATAATCTTTGTGAGAATATGGGTGTGGGTACGAATAACGATCGTGTTAACCCCGATGATGACGATATTGAGATTCTTTCCAATGAACAAACCGGTGGTTCCTGGGAGGATATCTGGGGCGCGCGGTAATGTAGTTCTGTCTGTTTGACAGATAGTATATATCGATAACAATCCTCTGCTCCTTGCGCAAGGAGCAGAGGATTGTTGTTGCGATATAATCACTAAAATATATACAAAAAGCAGCAGCCTTTTGCTTTTTTGAAATATTTTGCCGTATTTTGCAAAAGGGGGTGCGTGGCATCTGCTCCCCGCAAAAGAAAGAACCAAAAAACACTAAGTTATGAATATACCTGCTGAGTATGACGAAATTCGTCCCTATGTGCCCGAGGAACTTCCTCAAATCTTTGAAGAACTTATAGCCGACCCCGAGTTCCAGGCTGCCATGGGTTATGCCTTCCCCGGCACCCCCTTTGAGCAGATTGCCGCAGCCATGCGTGCCTCAAAAACCAATCTCGATTTTCAAAAGGCGCTTGTAAAACCCTTCTTGCAGGGGCTCATTGCCAAGTTGAGCAGTGGCATCAGCCTGAGCTTCGATAATAAGGATAGCCTGCACAATGCGCTCTGTATCTCCAATCACCGAGATATCATTCTCGACTCTGCATTCTTGTGCCTGCTCTTTGTTGAGAATATCGGCAATACTGTGGAGATTGCCATAGGCGACAATCTTCTCATTCGCCCCTGGATAAAGAAACTTGTGAGGGTAAACCGCAGTTTCATAGTGCAACGCTCGGCCTCCATCCGCGAGATGCTTGCCTCTTCAAAGCGTCTGTCGTCGTATATGCACCACACAATAACCGAGCGCAAGCAACCTATCTGGCTAGCACAGCGCGAGGGGCGTGCCAAGGATAGCAACGACCTCACACAGGAGGGGCTCATAAAGATGCTCACCATGTATTCGGGTGGCAATATGGTGGATGCCCTTAAAGAACTTAACATCGCTCCTACATCCATTTCCTATGAATACGACCCCTGCGACTATCTTAAAGCAAAGGAGTTCCAGCAGAAACGCGATAATCCCGAGCATAAGAAATCGCCGTTCGATGACCTTGCCAATATGCAGCAGGGCCTCATGGGTTATAAAGGAGCCATTCACTACCATGTGGCAGAGTGCATAAACGACGAGATTGACAAGATAGACCGCACTCTTGGCAAGAACGAGATTACAAGCCGCGTAGCGCGTATCATCGACAAGCATATTCACAAGAACTATCGTTTCTGGCCCATAAACTACTACTATTATGAGTTGCTCACAGGCGATAAACAGTTTGCCGATAAATATACGGCCGAGGATGCAGCCAAGCTGGATGCCTATATGGCCGAGCGTATATCAAAGGTGGATTTGCCCGATAAGGATGAGGCTTTCTTGCGTACAAAAATCTTGGAGATGTATGCCAACCCCGTGAAGAATTATTTGCAGGCAATTGCACAATAAAAACCATATATTCATGAACAAAACATGAACCACGCTGTTAATATAATGCGTTGCTCCCGCAAGAGACAGCAGCGGAGTACCGCAACCGGTGTGGTTGATGTGTGGTGATGAACTTTTAACAAGGGTGTACCAAAATTTATATTTTGATACACCCTCTTTTGTTTTTTTACACTTAATTATTATCTTCGCAAGCAGAATGGATAAGATTAAGACATATACCGACAACCGCGGCTCACTTACCATAGCTGAGTCCATGGGCAGTGTGCCTTTCCCCATCACCCGCATATATTGGATATACGATGTGCCGCAGGGGGTAAAGAGGGGCTTCCATGCCAATAAACTATCGTACCAATATCTGGTGGCGGTGAATGGCAGCGTGGATATATGCCTTGAGGATAAGGCGGGCCGTCATAACTATCATTTGACATCGCGCAGCGAGGGGTTGCTTGTGCCGCCCGAAACATGGAACGAGCTTACCAATTTTTCGCCCGATGCAGTTTTGTTGGTCTTTGCCTCTCACACATACGACCCCTCAACATACATAAACTCCTATGACGAGTTTTTGGAATATATAAAACGATAAACCGATGAACTCCCCTTGCCAAGAACCTATAAAAGTGGTGCGCTACTCACAGTCGCTGCAAAGCGTGTGGGATGGTTTTGTGGCAGGGTGCAAGAATGCCACGTTTCTCTTTGAACGTGGTTATATCGATTACAATCCGCGTTTCGTGGATTTCTCCCTTCTGTTCTATAAAGGCAATGAGCTTGTGGCTCTATTGCCGGCTTGCATAGACGGTGATGTGCTGGCATCGCATGGCGGGCTCACATACGGCGGTTTCCTTGTGGGGCGCGGTGTGGGTGCCGAGCAGATGCTTGCCCTCTTTGATGCTTTGCGTTGTTTCCTGTTGAGCGACACAGGGGTTAAGAAGATTGTTTATAACCCTGTACCGCATATATATGCCACATACCCTGCTGAGGAGGATTTGTATGCTCTCTTTCGCTGCAATGCAGTGCTTGCCCGCAGGCGCGTGGCATCGGTGGTGTGGCAGCCCCGGGCATTGCCTTTCAGCACACTGCGCAAGCGCAAGGTAAAGCGTGCGCAAGGGTGTGGTTATTCGATAGTGGAGGATGGCGGTTACCCGGCCTTTTGGGCGGTGCTTGCCGAGAATTTGCAAAAGGAGCATGGAGCGGTGCCTGTTCACTCGCTTGCCGAGATTGAATTGTTGGCAGGCCGTTTCCCCGAGAATATAAAGTTGTTCCGCGTGGTCGATGCGGCGGGTAATACCGTGGCGGGCACGGTGCTATACATAACGGAGCGCGTGGCCCGCGTGCAGTACATAGGCTCGGTGCAGGCCGGGCGCGAAACAGGTGCGGTGGATTTTCTTTTCGATTATCTTGTGCACACACGCTATGCCGGCAAGGAGTATTTTGATTTTGGTACATCGGTGGAGCAGGGCGGGCTTGTGCTCAACTGCGGGCTGATATTCCAGAAAGAGGGATTTGGCGGGCGTGCCGTGGTATATGATAGTTACGAGGTGGATGTGGCAAGCGAGGGCTTGTCAAAGTTGAAAGATGAAAGATGAAAGATGAAAGTTGAGAGCGAAAGCGAACAACTTCGACAATACGAGCAGTGAAAGGTCGCACGTAGCACTCCCTCCCCTCAGTCACTTCGTGACAGAGCCTCTTTGAGGACTCCTTTGTGGTACTAAAGTACCAGCCGTCGCAAGCAGTGCTGTGGCTTCGCACTGCCCCCTCGGG
>JAFTNW010000004.1 GCA_017451695.1 Bacteroidaceae bacterium | reverse complement strand
GCGAGGCAGCGCACATGCGCTGCCTCGCTTTGTGTGTATGGTAATGGTATTTGTTATTACTTCATACCCTTTACAATTTCGTAAGTGTCGCTTGCAATCATAAGCTCCTCGTCGGTAGGGATAAGCAATACCTTTACCTTTGATGTGGGAGTAGAGAGGATAGCCTCCTCGCCACGGGTTCTTGCATTAACCTCCTTGTCGAGCTCAATGCCCATGAATTCAAGACCTTCGAGAACTATCTCGCGGCAGTCTGCCTGGTTCTCGCCTACGCCACCGGCGAAGATGATTACATCCACACCGCCCATGGCTGCTGCGTATTCACCAATATATTTCTTAATGCGATAGAAATACATGGTGTTGGCGAGCTCGGCACGTTTGTTGCCTGCATCGGCTGCTGCTTTAACCTCGCGCATATCGCTTGACACGCCCGAAATGCCGGCAACACCCGATTTCTTGTTCAAGAGGTCCGAAAGGCCGTGTGTGTCCAAGCCCATCTTGTCCATGATGAAGGGGATTGCACCCGGGTCGATGTCGCCGCTGCGAGTACCCATCATAAGGCCGGCAAGGGGAGTGAGGCCCATTGATGTGTCTATGCTCTTGCCGTCTTTAACTGCAGCGCATGAACCACCGTTACCAATGTGGCAGGTAATGATTTTGCTGCCCTCGGCGGGGATGTTAAGCATCTCCAACGCACGCTTTGTGATGTAGCGGTGCGATGTTCCGTGGAAACCGTAACGACGAACGCCGTATTTCTCATATAGCTCGTAGGGAACGGCATACATGTATGCATAGTCGGGCATTGTCTGGTGGAAGGCTGTGTCGAATACACCTACCTGGGGCATATCGGGAGCAACCTCCTTTACGGCATTTACACCCTTGAGGTTTGCAGGGTTGTGCAAGGGGGCAAGGTCGTTGCAAGCCTCGAATGTCTCCAAAACCTCGGGAGTGAGCAGAGTGGATGCGCTGAACTTCTCGCCGCCATGTACCATGCGGTGGCCCACTGCATCAATCTCCTCAATTGATTTTACAACGCCGTACTTGTCGCTTGTCAACAGGTCAATGATAAGGCGCACGCCTGTTGTGTGCTCGGGTATTGCTGTTGTGATGGTCTCTTTCTCGCCGTTGGGCAATGTGAATTTGATGAAAGAGCCTTCGAGGCCTATTTTCTCAATTCCACCCTTGGCAATAACTTCCTTTGTCTCGATATCAAACAACTGATATTTGATAGATGAACTTCCGCAGTTTAATACAAGTATCTTCATTTTATCTGTGTTTTATTTTTTAGCTGCAATAGCTTGGTTGGCTGTAATGGCAATCATCATATAAACATCCTCGATAGAGCAACCGCGTGAGAGGTCGTTCACAGGGCGTGCAATACCCTGCAATACGGGGCCGATAGCCTCGGCACCACCCAGGCGCTGAACAAGCTTGTAACCGATGTTTCCTGCACCGAGGTCGGGGAAGATGAGCACGTTGGCTTTTCCTGCAACGGTTGAACCGGGAGCCTTGCTCTGTCCCACAAAGGGAACAAGTGCGGCATCGGCCTGCAATTCGCCATCGATAGAGAGTGCGGGGTCGAGCTCGTGTGCCAGCTTTGTTGCCTCAACAACCTTATCTACCATTTCGTGCTTTGCCGAGCCTTTGGTAGAGAAACTGAGCATTGCAACACGGGGCTCCTCAAAGCCTGCGATTGCTTTTGCGGTCTGTGCGGTACATACTGCTATCTGCGACAGCTGGTTGGCATCGGGGGTGGGGGTAACGGCTACGTCGCCCACAAAGAGAACACCATCCTCGCCATACTCTTTGGCTTTGGTAATCATCATCATGGCGCCCGATACGCAGCTGATACCGGGAGAGGTTTTGATAATCTGCAATGCGGGGCGCAATACGTTTCCTGTGGTGTTGAGTGCACCGGCTACCTGGCCGTCGGCATCGCCGTTCTTTATGATGAGGCAACCCAGATAGAGGGGGTTGCAAACAAGTTTCTGTGCATCCTCCATTGTCATGCCTTTTGCCTTGCGGAGCTCATAGAGCAGGGTTGCATACTTCTCGGCATCGGGATTGTTCTCGGGGTCGATGATGGTTGCTTTCTCAATGTTGTTGAGCCCCCATTTGCCTGCGAGAGTCATAATCTCCTCCTTGTTGCCAATGAGAATGATTTGAGCTATGCCATCGGCTATGGCTTTGTCGGCAGCTTTAAGTGTACGCTCCTCGGTGCCTTCGGGGAGAACGATGCGTTGCTGATTGTTGCAAGCGCGCTCGATTAGATTTTTAATAACATCCATTGTGTAATTATCTTTTATGGTTTTAATATATTCAAAAGTCGGTTGTCTGTGGAATGTTATCTCGCAGGCAAGGGCTGTGCTGCATGGGTGCGAATGCACCTGTTTTTGCATTATCTATGCAAAGTTAAGCCATTTTAATTCTTTTAGCAAAATATATTGTATAAATTTGTGGATATAATTAGGTGCAGTAAATAGTAATTTGTGTAATGAATTCGGGAAATAATAATTTGCCGCTTTTTAATGCTTTGCCGCCAGCTGTTGCAAAGGGGCAGTTGCGCGAACTGTGGCACTCTGTTTTTGGCGATGGCTATGAGTATATAGATGCCTTTTTTGCCACATACCGGTGCGAGGATGTTGTCCACACTCTCTCTTTGGGTGGCATGGTTGTTTCAGCATTGTATGCATTGCCGTTTACTCTTTACTACGGTGGAAAGGGGTTTGCCGCTGCATATATCTATGCGGTTGCCACCGCTCCCGAATATCGTGGGCGGGGATATATGGCGCTGCTTATGAAAAATGTGGAACGCCTGCTTGCCGACAATGGTGTTCGTTTTATTTACCTCCTGCCTGCATCGGACTCCTTGCGTGATTATTATGCTCGTTTGGGATATGCAGATTGTTCAAGCAGGGCATTGGAGCGTTTCTATTTTGTTGATAGCAGGCCTGTATCCTCGGTCTTGGTTCGGGTATCATCCGCCGATGAGATATACTCGTCGTGGGTTGGGTGGCAGGCTGCTGCTGCGCCCGTGGTTATTCATTCGCGCGAGTTGCTTTCCATGAATATGGTATCTTGCAAAATGCAAGGCGGCGGTTGCTTCGTGGCGCGGCAGGGTGGTGTACCCATGGCCGCAGCCTTTGTTATTATGGAGAAGGGCTCACCCCTGTTGCTCGATATCAGAGGGTGTAGCGAGTGCGTTTGTGCCGAACTTAAATCCTTGCTTTGCGGATATTACAAGGTGCCCTCGCTCAATGTGCTTGTGGCGGGTAGTGGCTCGTCGCTCTGCATGGGCCGCACTCTGGGTGATGCTCTCCCTGCCGCTATTGATATATCGCTTATGCTTGATAAATAAAACGTCTCTTTTAGGGGTGGTTTGGTAAAATATTGCTACTTTCGCAACAGTAATTGTAAAATCGTTATGAAAAAATATTTCAATAAAGTTCTGATTATACTCTCTGTGGCAATGTTGTTTGCCTCGTGCAATCCCACGCCGCCCGAAACGGTAGCCGTTAATCTGTTCAATGCTCTCACATCGGGCGATATGAGCTATGTGAAGGAGAATCTCTATTTTGAAAAGAATATGGATTACAATGTGGTGTGCGACTATCTTGACCTTGCTGTAAAATCCAACGACTATAAGGAGCGTACCACCGGCTACAATGCCGATTACAAGGTTGACAGGGTGGTATATGAGGATGATATTGCATGGGTGGAGTTGCAAGGCATGAGTCCGATGGGCAAGCGGGTTACCACCGTGGCGCGCATGGTTATGGTGGATGGCAAGTGGAAAGTGGATGGTGATTACACCGTGCTGCACTCCTTCAAAAGCAGAATTTCTGAATAACAGCTATCACAATAAAGGCTGCCCGCGGGCAGCCTTTATTGTGATAGTATTTTAGTGAAAACCCTATGCCAATAACTCTTTGAGCTCCTCGGCGGTCATCTGTTTTTGCTCGCCTGTGCTCATGTCTTTTACAGCTATTGTGCCGTCTTGAATCTCCTGCTCGCCTATGATTGCTACATAGGGAATATTGTGGCTGTTGGCATAGGCCATCTGTTTTTTCATCTTGTCGCTGCTTGGAAAAAGCTCTGCCGAAATGCCGGCTGCACGCAGATTTCCTATGATGTCGAGCGAGTGCATGGCCTCCTGCTCGCCAAAGTTTACGAACATTATTCGGGTGGTGTGTATAGACTCCTCGGGGTAGAGGCTCAATTGGTTCATTACATCGTATATGCGGTCTGCACCAAAGGATATTCCCACACCCGAAACTCCGTTGAGCCCGAATACTCCTGTGAGGTTGTCGTAACGGCCACCGCCGGTGATGCTGCCTATTGCCACATCAAGGGCTTTTACCTCCAATATTGCTCCGGTGTAGTAGTTAAGTCCTCGGGCAAGGGTTAGGTCGAGGTCGAGTGCGCTGTTTATCTTTAGATTGTCAAAGGCATTGAGTATGTAGTTTACCTCCTCAACACCCTTCTCGCCTGTGGTATTGCCTTGCAATGTTTGGGCTATAATCTGTAATTTCTCCTTGTTGCCGCCCTGTGCTTGCAAAATGGGCAATAACTTCTCAATAGATGCATCGCCGATGCCTTTCTCTTTGAGCTCGGCAATAACACCGTCAAGCCCTATCTTGTCAATTTTGTCAATGGCTACTGTGATATCCACAATTTTGTCTGGTTCGCCAATAACCTCGGCTATGCCGGCAAGAATCTTGCGGTTGTTCAGCTTTATGGCTACTCGTATTTTGAGCTTTGTAAATACATAGTCAATGAGCTGTATCAATTCAATCTCGTTTATGAGCGAGTTGTTGCCTATAATATCGGCGTCGCACTGATAAAACTCGCGGTAGCGGCCTTTCTGTGGTCGGTCGGCACGCCACACAGGTTGTATCTGGTAGCGCTTGAAGGGGAATACAAGCTCCTCGCGGTGCATCACCACATAGCGTGCAAAAGGCACGGTAAGGTCGTATCGCAATCCCTTCTCGCAGAATTTGGATGCTAATTTTGCGGCATTGCGGCTTAACAGCTCCTCGTCGGTGAGCTTGCTGAAATAGTCGCCCGAATTTTGTATTTTGAAAAGCAGTTTGTCGCCCTCGTCGCCATATTTACCCATCAGCGTTGTGAGATTTTCCATTGCGGGAGTCTCTATCTGCTGAAAACCAAATATGTGAAACGCTTGGCGTATGGTGTCGAATATGTAGTTTCTCTTCGACATCTCCATGGGGGAGAAGTCGCGTGTACCCTTTGGTATTGCTGGTTTTGCGGCCATTAGTCTCTTCTGTTAAGATATATCATTACATAGTAAAGCAGTGTGGCGAGCGACGATAGTGCGGCTACAACGTATGTGTATGCTGCCGAGCGCAATGCTCCCTCTGCATATTTGTGGTTTTTGCTGTTGGTTATTCCCGCAGCCGATAACCATCTGAGTGCTCTGTGGCTTGCATCAATCTCCACCGGGAGGGTGATGAAACTGAACAGCGTGGTTGTGGCAAACAGCACTATTCCGCCAAGCAGTATGCCGGGGAAAGCCTCCACGGTGAGTATTCCGATGAGCAACACCCACGACATTATGCTCGATGAGAATTGCACCACAGGAACAAGCTTTGAACGCATGGTAAGCGGGGCGTAAGCTCTTGCGTGCTGCACAGCATGCCCGCACTCATGGGCGGCAACGGCTGCTGCGGCAATGCTTGCCGAGTTATATACACCCTGGCTCAGGTTCACCGTCTTGTTGGTGGGGTTGTAGTGGTCTGTGAGCATTCCGGGGGTACTTGTTACTTTTACATCGTAAATGCCATTGTCGCGCAGCATCTTCTCTGCAACCTCGCGGCCTGTGAGGCCGATAGGCATCTTTGAGTATTTTTCGAATTTGCTTTTAAGATTTGCCTGCACAAAGTAACTGATGATGGCAATTCCTATAAACAAAATGATGTATGTGAAATTGTATCCTGCGCTGCCGCTTGTGGTGGTATATCCGACCGATTGTCCGTAGGCGGCAATTATCGATAAAATGTTCATTTTTCTTTAATTTGGTTATTAAATAGAGCGTGTGATGGTCTGGTCTCTGTCGGGGCCGATAGAGATATACTTCACAGGCACACCGAGCTCTTTTTCCAAGAACGCAATGTAATCCTTGAAGGCTTGGGGCAGTTGCTCCTCGCTCTTTAGCTGTGTGAGGTCTGTTTGCCAGCCTTTCAGCTCTGTATAAACGGGCTCCACGCCATCAATGTCATAAGGCAGGTGGGTAAGTGTCTCGCCATTCTTTTTGTATGCCACACAGGCTTTTATTGTGGGGAAGGTGTCGAGCACATCGCTCTTCATGAGTATGAGGTGGGTAACACCGTTAATCATTATTGTGTATTTGAGTGCCACAAGGTCTATCCATCCGCAACGACGCTCGCGGCCTGTTACTGCACCATATTCGTGGCCACGGTCGCGCATCTCCTTGCCGGTCTCGTCGAACAGCTCGGTGGGGAAGGGGCCTGCTCCCACTCGTGTGCAGTATGCCTTTGTGATACCATACACGTTGGCTATTCTGTTGGGGGCAACACCCAAGCCGGTGCAGGCACCTGCGCACACGGTGTTGGATGATGTAACAAAGGGGTAGCTGCCAAAATCAATATCGAGCATGCTGCCTTGAGCACCCTCGCAAAGTATGGTCTTGCCCTCGTTCATCAGGTCGTTAATCATCTGCTCGCTGTCGATAAGGCGGAAATTCTTCAGATACTCGATGCCCTCCAACCATTTCGCCTCCATCTCGGCAATGTCGTAGCTGTAATTCATGTTTTTGAGAATCTCCTCGTGGCGAGCCTTTGCAGCTGCATATTTCTCGTTGAAATTCTCCAAAATATCGCCCACGCGCAAGCCGTTACGGCTTATCTTGTCGGTGTATGTGGGGCCTATACCTTTGCCGGTCGTGCCCACTTTGGCATCGCCCTTGGCTGCCTCGTATGCGGCATCAAGCACGCGGTGAGTAGGCATTATAAGGTGAGCCTTCTTTGATATGAAGAGATTCTTGGTGAGGTCGTAGCCTGCCTTTACAAGGTCCTCGGCCTCGCCTTTGAAGAGTGCGGGGTCGAGCACCACACCGTTGCCTATGATGTTAGTCTGGTCGCCCTGGAATATTCCCGAGGGGATAGAGCGCAGTACAAATTTCTTGCCATTGAATTCCAATGTGTGTCCCGCGTTGGGGCCACCCTGGAAACGTGCCACTACATCGTATTTAGGGGTTAATACATCTACGATTTTACCTTTACCTTCGTCTCCCCATTGTAGTCCTAAAAGTACGTCAATATTCTGCTTCATTGTTCTAACTTTTTTTTACTCTCTGCATGCGGCGCTTGGCTGCCTGATGGCATTTGTTGCATAGCCCGTATATATACAGCGAGTAATGTGTTGAATGAAATTTTTTTATTTTGGCTAATTTATCTGTTAAATCCAAATTGTTTATCTCCACCACCTTCTTGCAACATGTGCACACCATGTGGCTCTTGCCGGTGTCAAAGCACTTTTCGTATTTCGATTCCGTGCCAAATTGGTGGTGCGTTACAAGATTCGCGCTGATAAGTAACGAAATGGTGTTGTATATGGTTGCACGGCTCACCCTGAACTTTTCTCTCTCCTCCATAAGGTGTAGCAGGGTTTCTATGTCGAAACTGCCGTTTATGGAGTATATTGCCCGGAGAATGGCATAACGCTCGGGGGTACAGCGCATTTTGTTTACCTTTAAGTAATCGGTAAAAATCTGCACTATTGTATCTTCGTTGTTATTGCTGTTCATCTTTGGTAAGCATAGCACACAAAGTTACCTCTTTTTTTTATAATAAGGGCGATATATGGGCTTTTTTTCTTCTCTTTGTGTGAAAATGTGTTACAGCCTTGGTGTGCGGAATTAAAAAGCCTGCAAATACTCTTTTATGAATGTGGCGATATTGCTGCTCTGCGGCTCCACGATTGCAAGCATTCGCTTGGCCTTCTCTTCGTCATCGCCTATGTAGCCGCATATAGCCTTGCAGGCAGATAGTTTTGTGGGGCCGGGCTCTGCGGTTTCAAAAAGCTCGGCTGCTTGCTTGCAGAAGGTATCTTCCTCCTGTGGTGTGAGAACAAGGGCCTTGCGCGCCAAGTGGGCAAGTGTCAGGTAACCGCAATATTTGTAGAGCCCCGTCGGTTGGTTGCACCACTGCAAAGCCTTTGCGGTGGCATCGGGCAACTTGCAAAGGATGTTCATGGCAAGGTGGTCGGCAATCTCGGTGAATGGAACTTCGGCAACCCATTTATCTGCCATGGTGTGGTAGCTTGCCTGTGGCAGAAGGAATATTGCAAGCAACTTGCACTCCCTTATATTGTCTTGCCATAGGGCGGTGGCCAGCGGCTCGCTCTTTTCGTATTGATTGGCAAGCTCTTTCAATCGGGGAATCTCCACCCCGAAATTTATCTTATAGTTAAGCCCTTGACTGCGTTGATGTGCCGATACTATGCCGTTCATCGATAGGCGCAGGCTCTGTTTTATTTTCTTGGTTGTTTCGTGTATGTTGTTACTCATTTTTATTCTTTATTTTACAGGGGCGTTGCGTTTTCTGTAACTGTTGGGTGTCTCGTTCATTATGCGATAGAACGATGCGTAGAACGATTGTCTGTTGGCAAATCCCACAGCAGCGCCTATGGCCTCTATTGTCAGGTGGTTGTACCTCTTGTCGGTCATGTAGTGCAACGCCTCCTTGATTCGATACTCGTTTACAAGGCATGAGAAATTTGTCTTGAATCGGGAGTTTATCACCGCCGAAATGTAGCGGGTGTTTGTGTTAAGCTCCTTTGCCAGCTCCTTTGCCGAAAAATCTTTATTCCTGTATCTCTTTTCAATGACTATGAGGCTGAGAATCTTGTCGTGCAATTCGTCGGCAAGTTCTGCACGGATAAGTGTGCGGTAGAAGGCGTTCTTTTCGTTCTTCTCCTTTATGTTATAGGGTTTTGCAGCGCTGTCTGTCATAATTTTATCTGTTTCTCCAAATGTGTAATAGTTGGGTATAATCCCAAATAGCTGTTTTATCTATCTGCAGCTACCACAAATATATGTTATTTATGGCAAAAGATACAAATGGATTCTTTGAAAAGTATCGTCGGTTTTGAAAAAAATCAACGAACAGCACATTTTGCACTCCGAATAGGTGGGGGTGCTATCGGGGTGTTGAAGAAATTTTGGTGGCGGCGTTGCGGCTTTTGCGTGCGGCCTCCTTGCGCCCCAGCTGTTGCAGTAACTCGGCCTCTATTATGCGAAACTCCGCGTTGTCGGGCGATAGCTCTATGGCTTTTTCTATATCTTGCAACGCAAGCTCGGCTTGCCCCTGCTCGCGTTCAAGGTTGCAGCGTGCCTGGTAGAGCTCGGCATCCTCGGGGTAGTCCTCAATAAGTGCTTCCAGCATCATGAGGCTTTCGTTTACACTCCCCTCGCGCTGATACAGCACGGCAAGCCCCAAGCGGGCCTCTTTATCGTCGGGGTTGGCGCTTATGAGCTTTATGTAGTCGAGCTTGCTCTCTTTGTATTGTTTCAAGATGCTGTACGCGTATGCCCTGAAAAAACGTGCCTCGCGGTTGGCGGGGTATGTTTGCAGTATCTTGTTGTAGCACTCTATGGCTGTTTGTGCGCTGTCGATCTGCAATAGCGAGTTGCCACGTTGCAATAGCAGTGTGGGCGACGATGGCTCAATGGCAAGCGCTTTCCCGAAGTTCTCGGCGGCCTGCTCATGCCTGTTCATCATGCTCTGTGCCTGCCCCAGATTGGCAAGCGTATATAGCTTTTCGCTGTTGTTGCTTGCAGCGCTGTTGGCTCTTGAAAAGGCCTCGGCAGCCTTCTTGTACTCCTTCTTATCCAAGTAGTTCCTGCCTGCCTCGCATAGCTCTGCATAGTTCTGTGCAAAACCGTGTTGTATGCCTAAAAGCAAAATAGTTATGATAGTGGTTATTCTCATGTTGCAAAGATAGTGCAATATATTTTTAATATCTGTTAAGCTGCCATAATAAAACCAAAAACTGCACCGAACGGTGCAGTTTTTGGTTTTATCAGTCGGCCTTTGCGAATCGTTTATGAGTGCGATAACCATATATGGTGATAATCACAAAACATATCAGTGGCAAAATAAATGAAAAATGTGTTGCCGGTGTGTCCATTATGGTTCCTTTGTCAATCATGGCTGCTTGCAACGGTGGCAGAACGGAGCCGCCGAGGATGGCCATGATGAGGCCGGCCGCACCAAACTTTGCATCCTCGCCCAATCCGCGCAGTGCAATTCCATATATTGTGGGGAACATCAGCGACATGCAAGCCGATATGGCCACAAGGCAGTACAATCCATATACATTCTCAAAGAATATCACTCCAAGTGTGAGGGCGCAACCACACGTTGCAAGTATTGTGAGCAGCAATCCCGGTTTTATGAAACGTAGCAGGAATGTGCATATAAAGCGGCTGCAACAGAATATTACCATGGCCACAATATTGTATCTTTGCGAAAGCACTTCGGCTGCACGCTCCTCCATGCCTTCGAGCATAAATATGTGTGTGCCATACTGAATGATGAATGTCCAGCACATGGTCTGCACACCCACATAGAAGAATTGGGCAATGACACCCTCGCGGTAGTTGCTTATACCTGCCAGCCTTTTGAATGTGGGTAAAAGGTTTATGCTTGTCTCTTTGTCGCCATTCTTGGGCATTCTGACAAAGAATATAAACACGAATATTATGGCAATGACTATACCTATGGCAAGGTAGGGCGTGGTGAGAATATCAAGGTCGGCTCTTTTCAGCGCTTCAAATTCGGCATCGCCAAGCAATGCTCTTTCGCTTGTGCTCAACGGGTTGAGCTTTGCCTGTATAAAGTTCATCGCTACATACATTCCAAGCAATGAGCCCATGGGGTTAAATGCCTGTGCAAGGTTTAGACGCTGTGTGGCGGTCTCTTCGCTGCCCATTGAAAGGATATAAGGGTTGGCACTTGTTTCAAGGAACGATAATCCGCATGTGAGGATAAAGTAGGCCATGAGGAAGGGAAAATACTCTCCTGTCATTTTTGCGGGAAAGAACATGAGCGCTCCCACAGCATAGAGGGCAAGCCCGAGCAGTATGCCGGCTTTGTATGAGAATTTTCTTATGAAAATGGCTGCGGGCAATGCCATTACAAAATATCCTGCGTAAAAGGCAACCTGAACAAGAGTACCCTCGGTTACATTCATTCTGAAAATCTTTGAAAAGGCCTTTACCATGGGGTGTGTGATGTCGTTGGCGAATCCCCACAAGGCAAAGCACGATGTAACCAGAATGAACGGAATCAGATAGCTCACTCCGTCTTTGGTTAGAATAGAAATATGTTTTTTGCTCATTGTGTTTATTGTGTTTTATTTGTCCGGTCTGTTCTTGCACCTTTTGTATGAACGCAAATACAGCCTGTATATTGCACAAAGGTAAGGAATAAAAAAATATTACATGCTTGTTTACAATGAATTTTGAGGCTTAGGTGTTAAAATGGTGGAATTGCATTTGATGTTTGCAAATAAAATCCTTATCTTCGCGTCGTGAAATGTTGCCCTTGTAGTTCAATGGATAGAATGGAGGTTTCCTAAACCTTAGATTTGGGTTCGATTCCCAGCGAGGGTACATAAAAAAACGCCGCAGATTTCTGCGGCGATTTTTTATGGTTGTTTATTCGTTGATGGGTTGTGCGGAGTATTGCATGTTGCAGCCTGTTGCTCTTTGCAACTCCACCCATTTGACGGCTTTTTCAAAAAGGGCATCTATGTATTCGTCGTTCATCTCGTTCCTGCGTTGCTGGGTTGATATATAGTCGAGGAACGATATATCGCCGGCCTCGTATGCCTTGCGCTTGCTGTTTACCGTTTCGTTCATCTCCTGCACCATGCGTTGTGTAAATGTTTCGGTTTGCATTATGGCGTAGAGATACTCGTTATATGCCTGCATCACCTCGCTCTCTACTTGCAGGCGTGCGGCCTCGGCCTCTTGCTCTGCCTGTTGCACTATGAGGCGGTCGGCTGTGCGTGCTCCCTTGTTTAGATTAGAGAATTTCAGTGGCACGGCAACGCCTGCCTTTACAACGGTGAACGATGGCTCGCGCTTGCCGTCGGCAACTGCTCCACGGTTATATTCAGCTGCAATTTTCACATTGAGGTCGGTGCGGCGTTGCGCAGCGTTGAACTTGCGCATGGCCTGCGCCACATCCACACGGCAGAGGGCGGCTTGCAGGTCGGCGCGGTTACTCATGGCGCGTTCAATGTAAGTGTCCATTGGTGCCACAGGCTCGTTTATCTCCAATGTGCCGTTGCCTGTTATGTTTTCGGCATTTTGCAGATTGCCCATGTGGTAGCCCAATCTTATTGCGCTGCTTTTTACCTCGGCCTCAGCTGCAAGGCGGTTGTTGTGGGCAAGCCCTGCTGCGAGGCGGCTCTCCTGCCAATCGCTTTTTGCTATGTCGCCCTTGGTGAATCGCAGGCTATCGTTATGTGCCACCTGTTGCAGGTGCTCCTCGTTCTCTGTTCTTATATCAAGGAGCATTTGGGCTTTGATATGTTCAAGATAGGCAATGGTGGCATCGGCGCGGAAATTGCGTATATACTCTTCCAGCAGTGCAGCGGTTTCGGTCTGCTCGCTCTCTGCCACTCTGATACCGCTTTTGCGCACCCCGAAGGTGAATGTGCGGCTGAGTTCTCCCTCTATGGCATAGCCTAATTGCTTGTCCCACTCTTCGCTGTTGCTGTACGTGATGGCAAGGGTGGGGTCGTTGTGCACTTTGGAGGCTTGTGTCTTTGCGGTTGCAATGTCTATGTTCAATCTTTGTGCTGTGAGTGCAATGTTGTTTGTGAGCACCTGCTCCATGTATTGGCCGTATGATATGCTCTGTGCGGCTGTATGTGCCATGGTTGCAATGAGCACAATGGCGGTTATAAATGTTTTTCTCATAATGTGGGCTTGGGTTATATATAGTGTGGCAATGGGGCAATGCCTCATTGTGAACCGATGCGAAAATAGTGCTTTTTTTTTGCAAGTAGGTTGCAGAGTGTGGTGGCCTCTGTTTTGCGATTATGCCTCTATGGGTGTTATACCCAATTTTGCAGCTTGCTCAATGACATAGGCGCGTGCGGCATCGTGCTCGTTGGGGATAATACCATCGAGAATGGCCTCTTTTACACTGCTTTTAAGACGGCCCACGGTGTCGCATGGCGGTAGATTGAACATTTGCATGATTTCGCCTCCATCAACCGGTGGTTGGAAATTGCGCACACGGTCCTTCTCCTCAATATCTTTGAGCTTTTGTCTCACTGTTTTGAAATTGTTGAGGAACTGTTTTTTGCGCTGTTCGTTCTTGGATGTAATATCGGCCTCGCAAAGCATCATAAGGTCGTCAATGTCGTCTCCTGCATCAAAGAGAAGGCGGCGCACAGCGGAGTCGGTTACCTCGTCGTCGGCAATGGCAATGGGGCGCATGTGAAGGCCCACGAGCTTGGCTACATATTTCATCTTTTCGTTCTGCGGCATCTTGAACTCCTTGAATATGTGTGCAGTCATCTTCTCGCCCACGAAATTGTGGTTGTGGAAGGTCCATTTCTGTATGGGGTCCCACCGCTTGGTCTTGGGCTTGCCTATGTCGTGCAGCAATGCGGCCCAGCGCAGCCATAGGTTGTCGCTTACCTTTGCCACATTATCGAGTACCTCCAATGTGTGGTAGAACATCTCTTTGTGCCCATATCCGTTCTTTGTTTCCACGCCTTGCAGTGCGGTCAGTTGGGGGACTATTATTTCCAACAGCCCGCAACGGTCGAGCTCGATGAATCCTTTTGAGGGGATGGGCGATAGGAGTATCTTGTTCAGTTCCTCGTTAATTCTCTCCCGTGATATTATGGATATGCGCTCTCTGTTCTCGCATAGTGCATCAAATGTTTCGTCCTCTATGTAAAAATTGAGCTGTGTGGCAAAGCGTATGCAGCGCATCATGCGCAGGGGGTCGTCGCTGAATGTGATACCCGGCTCCAAGGGGGTGCGTATTATGCGGTCTTCAAGGTCGAGCATGCCGTCAAAGGGATCTACAAGCTCGCCGAAACGATTGCCGTTGAGGCAGATGGCCATTGCGTTAATTGTGAAATCTCTGCGGTTCTGGTCGTCCTCCAATGTGCCGTCTTCCACAATGGGGTTGCGCGAGTCGTGGCTGTACGATTCGCGTCGTGCTCCCACAAATTCAATCTCGTTCCCTCTGTATTTAACTTGTGCGGTGCCGAAACTAGCAAAAACCGAAAGGTGCGCTCCCTTGCCCAACTTTTTGCTGAAAGCACGCGCCATGTCGATGCCTTTCCCCACCACTACAACATCAATATCGGTCGAAGGGCGTTCCAAAAATATATCGCGCACGTAGCCGCCTACAACATAACACTCCATGCCAAGCTCATCGGCTGTTTCCGAGATTTTTCTAAAGATGGGTGTGTCGAGCAGTTTGCAGAGCTCTTCTTTGGTGGGTTTATACATACTATAATAAGGTAAATTGAGTTTTTGCAGTGCGAAGATACCTATTTTTGTCGTATTTATGAAACCGTGTGTGGTAAAAAAAGCAAAATGAGTTTTCTACACCCAACTATTGCGGTGTGATTATAAAATAGTACATTTGCAGCGAAGTGGTCGCTGTATGGCCGCTAATGTAATTGTGAATTGAATGTAATAAACCGAATATTATGAAAATGAGAAAAACCGTTTTTTCAGTTATGGTGGCAACGATGCTCCTTGCGTCGTGTGGCGAATCGGCCGACAGCAAGGCCGGCAAATTGTTGCAACAGGCACAAGAGGCTTACGAGGCCGGTGAATATCAAAATACAAAATTGCTCATAGACAGCATACGCAACTGCTATCCCACAGCCTTTGCGGCAAGGCGTGGTGCGCTTGAACTGATGCGTACCGTGGAGATTGCCGAACAGCAACGCAGCCTTGACCACTGCAACGAGATGATAGAAGAACTCTCTGCCCGCCGCGACGAGATGCTCTCTTCGTTTGAATATGAAAAGGATGGCCGTTACCAGGATGAGGGCTCTTATATATTGCCGGCACAGGCCGGCAGATTGAATGTGTTCAATTCATATTTGCGTGTGCGTGTGGCCGAGAGTGGCGAGGCGTACATTACATCGCTCTATCGCGGAAAAAGAATAGCTCACAGGAGTGTCAAGGTGTCGGCAAACGGCAGCTATGCAATGTGCGACAAGGCTTTCAGTTCCCACACATATCGTAACATTGGCATTAACAACGAACGCCTCGATTTCATCTATGGCGAGGATGGTGGTATAATGGATTTTATATCTGCAGCCACAGGTACAATAACAGTGGAGCTTGCAGGCAAAGAGGATAAATACAGCTATACGTTGCGTGCCGAGGATGCAAAGGCTGTGAAGCTTGCCGTTGATTTGTCCAAGGTCTTGAAGAGTATTGCAGAGTACAAGGAGATGGCGGCCGAGGCGCAGCGTCATATCGATTTTGTAAAAAAGACACGCGAACGCTTTGCCGCCGACAGCATATCGATTGCAGAGTAGTTGCCGATAATTATTTACCATAAAACACCACAACCGGCCGCAAAGGCCGGTTGTGGTGTTTTATTTGGCAAGAGAGAATTTCATGCTCACACCAAAGTCTGTGGTTGTGGTGGGGTATGAATTGGCCGATATCAGCGGTATGGTTTTCTGTCTGTCGAAATATACGCTGATGGTCATGTTCTTGCTGTATGCATAGTCGGCGGTGAACGAGTAATTGAACGATTTGTTACCGCTTGTTGCCTGCGTGGTGCCGAGGTCTATGCTGCGGCACAGCGATGTGTTGTTTTTGAACGAGAAGTCGGCACGCAGGTTAATGTCATTACCCTTCTGTTCCTTGCTCTTTTTTGCCTTCTTGCCACCGCCAAAGAGTTTGAAGTTTACAATCTTGTATCCAAGGTTCAGGGCAATCTCCTCGGTGTGGGTCTCCACCAGCTGTATGGCTGTAAGGCTCAGGTTAAGCACGCGCGATTTTATGAACTTGGCACCCACGGTGAGGTTGTTCTCGGTGGTTACATTAAGGCCTATAAGCGGGCTGAACGATTCGTTGATGGATACTGCACCGATATTGAAACGGCTGCTTGGAACAGGCATGCTGTTTGTTGAGTTGCTCACAAAACCTATTCCGTTGGTATATTCCATATATGTTGCGTATGTGCTGTACGAGCCCACTGCATAAACACTCTTGTAGCCATGCTCGATGTTTACGCTCTTGAAGTATTTTGCAAAGAACGGCAGCTTGCTGAGTCCCGAGTACTTGATTTTCCAGTTGGGCAGCATGCGCATGAATTTGGGGAATATGTCGAGAGAACTGCCGCTTGCATCGCTTCCCGTGTATGCGCTTAGGAATGCCGGAATAAGTACGTCGGCCGAGTATTTATTCACTGCACCGTTTGCGGGGTCATATGGCTGCCCTGCAAGCGAACTTCCCGCCGGGTATCGGCTGCCTGCGTATCGGCTCTCAACGCGCTTGTGTATTGTCTCGATATTCTCAACGAACTTGTCGTATGCTGCCGATTTGTAGTTGTTGTTAGCGCTACCCAAATCAAAGGCAGTACCTATGGATATGGTTGTCATTGAGAAACTGCCCGACTCGCTGAACGGCATGCCGTCGTACATAAACTGTATGGTGCGGTTCTTGTTGCGTGTCCAGCTTGCGTTGAGGTCTATTTTAAGGTCTGTTACAGGTTCAAGGGTTGCTCTTATCTGCAAATCCTCGCCAAGCGTGGTGGTGGCCTGTGCCGAGATACTGTCGTTCTTCAACAGCCAATTCCTCTGGTGTGCCTTGCGCAACCAACTGTCGCTTGTGAGGCCGAATGCAAAATCCAATCCCGGTGCCATGATACCGTTTACCTTGTTCTGACCAAAAATGTCGCCGGCCTCGGGCATGAAACCCGGGAGGTTCATAGCGTAGGCATTGGTGTAGTTGATTGAGAAGGTGCGTAACATCATAAGTGCTCTTGCGGGGTACTGCATGGCTTTGGCGAACTTGCTTCTGTCATTATCCTCTTTCATCTTGGGGATGATGGTGAGCTTTACGGGAATGGTGTCCTTGGTCTTTATCAGGATTTTGTTCTCGTCAATCACCTTGTACTTCACCTTGTATGCCTTGCCGCCTTTTGTGCGGGCATTAATCTCAAATTTCTTGCTGCCGAGGTTGTGCGCCACCACTGTGCCGCTGTCGGGCGATAGTGTTACCTCCTTTGTAAAGGGTTTTACCTTCTTGGCTTTTACGGTCTTAGTCTTTTGTTTCTTGGCCTTTGTGCTTTTGGTGCTTTTGCTGCTTGCGAAACGCTTGTTGGTCTCCTCCAAATATGGGAAAAGGTTATATAGCTTTTCCATATTGAAGTTGCCTTTCAACGTTACGTTTCTTTTGTTTGCTATATTGTTTCCAAGATTTACACCGCTCACATTGTTGCCTCGTGCCCAATTGTATGATGCTGTGTAGCTGGCATCGGCATTTACCCACTCAAATATTGGCAGTTTGTTAATGGGTAGATTGTATGATGCCGAGAAACTCTGTTGGTAGCTCAATGGGCGGCCGAAATCCTTTATACTGCGCTTGACAGAGTCTTTCCATATTGCATATTCGTTGGGGAAACGGTCCTTGTTTACCGGCAGGAAGGGCTCTTCAATCTCGGCATTTGTGCCGGTACTTATATTCATTTTAAGGTTAGTGGTGGGGTCCCACTTCATTGTGAGGTTGCGGTTCCAATAGAACTGTTGCGAGAAGGTGAGCGGTATCTCTTCCCCGCCACTTATTGCGTTGAGGTCGCGGCGTTGTACCTCATGATAGTTGCGTATCATGTCGGTGTTGGCGGCTATGCTCTGTGGCAACGGGTTTATTCCCCAATCTTTCAGTATCTTCCACCATTTGGATTTGCTCTTTATGTTTGCAAACGGTTTTATTGTTTTAATGGGGCTGTTGTAATTGTATGCAATAGATGCTTTCCAATTGAGCTTGTTCTCCCAATTTATAGTGCTGCCGCTGTTTTCGGTCTTTGAGTATGAGAAACTGAAAGAGAGGTTCGCGGGGTCAAACGGTGTGGGGATGGGGCTTGCAATATTTATCTTGGCATTGCTGATGCTGAAGTTTCTAATGACGGAGCGTACCTCGGCAATGTTCTTCAATGAATCGCGGCTTGTGCCGGTGTATGAATTGAGAACATCATCGAGCAAAAGGTCTGTGTCGAAGGGGCTGTATAGTGGCGATGATACCTCCTCTGTGAAAGAGTAGTAGGTGGGTAGTGATACCTTTGCCGCTTTGGGAAGGAATCGCCCGAGGTCGAATGTTCCGGTTATGGTGTAGCGGTAGTAATCGTCGGTGCGGCGCGATGCCAGCTTGTCCTCCAAACCACCGAATCCGGCAGTCTCCATGCGGCCTTGTGCGGTGATGGTACCGAGGTCTGATAGCTTTACGTTGAGGTTGCCCTGTGCGGCCCAACCGCTCTTGTTGTTGAAACCAAGCAAGCGCATTTCGTTAATCCACACTGTACCCGACTTGGGCGAGGCTGTGTTGTTGCGCACACCAATCATCATAACCTTCACTTGTCCCAGGGTGGGGCTACCCACAATGCTTATCCTGTTTTTGGGATTTTCACTGTCGTACTCGCTGTATATGGTAGTGTTGTTCACACCGCCACTTTGGCTGTTGCGCAGGGTGTTGCGTTTTACTTTTATGTTGGTGAGCTTTGTCAGCGGTATGTCTATCATGTTGTCAAGTGGCCATACGATGGCTGCCGCGCTCTGGCTGTTGCTGTCGTATGAGCCGTGCGGGGTTATGTAGAGGGGCACTTCGTACTCATAATAGTTGCTCTTGTAGTCGGAGCCCAAGCGTATGAATACCGATAAGTCGTTGTTGCCGAGCTGCGTTACATCTATTTCGGGTGCTTCGGCGTGTATGTATAGCTGTATGCGCTCGTATTGGCGTATGTCGAGATTGCTCTTCTTGTAAACGGCACGCGACTCCTTACTGCCAAGGTTGTTTACCTGCAATGCGAGTGCCTGCTCGTTGTCCTGTCTCAATTGCGGCTGGCTGGGGTCTATTATGCGGCTTATTCCCGGCGGGAGAACATAGTTTACAGGCTTTCTGTCGCCATGCTCCTCTATGTTTATTGCCGACATTGTGAAATCGCCCGAAATAGTGGGTGTGGTGTTGTTTTTCGATGCTATGGGCTGCTGGTATGGACGCCAATCGCCACGAATGAGCTCCATGGTGGCAAAACGCAGTGTTACAGGCTTGCGGAATGAAGTCATATACATGCGTAGGAAACGGATTGATGTGAAATCGCGTATCTTGCCCACCGCCTTTTCATAATCATCCACAGGTATGCGGAACTTGTACCAATCGACACTTTCGGTATTTCCGTTGCGCAGTTTGGATGTTACAGTGCGTTTGTCGGTTATGTAGTTGCTGCCCACCTGCATGTTCTCGGGGCGCAACGATATGTGGTATTGGAAGAAGTTCTCATATTCGTCCATTGTGAAGTCCTGGTTGTTGTCCTCCACGTCGGGGGTGCTTTTGGCTGCACTGCTGTAACTCTCGCCACCCGATGTGGGTGAGTTCCCTTGGGTGTTGTTATAGTATTTATATCGCTCCAAGATGCTTTTTTGGACTGCATCGTAGTCGGCTCCTCTGAAATAGTGGTAGTTGTCGCCGGCGGGGTCGGCTGCGATGCTGTCATAAACCTCGGCACGCACTCGGCCTTTTATGGCGTTGAGATAATTCTGGTATGTGGGGAACATGCCCTCGGCTATGTCATCGAGTCCGTCAAGTCCCACATCTTGCTGTGAGCGGCTGTCCGAACTGTTGTCAAATGCATACACAAGGCTGTTTATGGTGGGCACACGGCCCCACACGGTCTCCTCGTACCCGTAGCTGTTGCTGGTTGCGGGGAGTCCGTTCTCAAAAAATTTCTTTCCATCCTTCAATACATCCTCCGAAACCTCTCCAAGGTTGAAGTAGAGGTCTCCACCCATATCGGCCTGCTCGTAGATGAAAGGGTCGAGCAACCAGAATTCGATATATTGGATATTTGCACCCTCGAAATCGGTTGTTGATAGCTGGCGTGTGATACCGCCCCAACGCTGTTCGGGATTATTAAGTTTTCCGTTTATGTCAAGGTCGGGGTCGAGGTTATACGGACCTCTTTCGTCGGGGTAGAATGTTACGTTGAGGATGGAGAGGGTAGAGCTCTCGCCGTATGTTGATTCCTTGTTGGGGTACAGTTCGCGTTCATAAACCTCGCGCACATAGTGGTTTGAGAGCTGGTCGAGGTCGCTCTTTATATGTGCAGGGGTGAGCGAGGAACTGCGGCGTGTGAAAAGCGGGTCTATGGTGTACCAGCTTATCAGCGCACGGTCAAATCCTGTGAGAATGTTGTTTGTGAGCCCGCTGTATTGCATTCCTGTGGGCAACGATGAGAGCATCCACGACGAGGCTTGCTTTATGTCAATGCCGTTTTCGGTGCTTTCAAAGTCGTCGATATACGATGCTTCGCTCTGAACATCGCTCGATGTGCCTGCATCTAGTTTTGCAAACTCGGCTGTGAAATTTATGCTCGATGGTGCAGTACAGCTGATGAGCGGCAGGCGGTCGAGCATGTTGGTGAGCCATTGGCTCTGTTTCTTCCATGATAGGTTGAAGCCCCATATTCTGTTGTTAAGAGGTTCGGAGCCCATATCCACTTTTGAAGTGAGTGGTTTTTCGGTGAGCGACATAAATGTACCGCCAAAGTTCAGCTCGTCCGAAAAATCGTATTTCCAATTGAGTCCGAGCACGGTTTTGCGCTGCATGTTGAAGAGGGTATTGCTCTCCAACGATACCTGTACGTTGGTGCCGGCATCAATGATGCTCTGGTTAAGGATGGTAACTATACCCGATGCATAATCCACCTGATAGTCGCTGTTCTCGGTAAGTGTAACGCCACCGGCTGTTACCACAACCGACCCTCTTGGAATGTTGGTGGCGCCGGTGTTTATTACATTGGCTGCCGAGCCCGTGTATTCACCAATGAGATAGAATTTATCCTTCTCGGCAATCTGCTTGGCCACGGTTTTGGTAGAGTCGTACAGTTCCTGGAAAATGTACTTTTCGGCCAGCACATCGTTGCCAATCTTCTTCTTCAAGTAGTTGCCAAAGGGCTCTACCGAGGGGAAGAATATGCGCCCCGACGATGCGTCAACCGTATATCCCTCTATGAAATCGAAGATTCCGTTGGGTGCCTCCTTGGTGTTGTTGCTGTCGAGCCTGTCGAGGTTGAGCAACTGCAATATGGTTTTGCTTTTCAAAGCCTCCTCGGGCAGGTATGTGATATTGGTACCTAAGCTGTCGCTTGCATAGTAAACATCGAGCTTGAAATCGTTGCTTTTTATGTTGCGTGTACCAAGTGAATAGACGTTTTTCATCATAAGATCCCAGCAGGCGTTTACGGGGGAGCTTGCATTGGGCTTGATGAGCTTTACGAAAATGGCACTTTTAGAGTCCTTGACATCGGTGGAGAATTCGCCCACCTGATATGTCTGCCCGCCATAGGTGTATTCGTATGCAACGGCAAGAACCTCGTCGGCACGTAGCGCGGTTTTCAACGATATGAATCCGAGCTGCCTGTTCAGGGTATATTCCGATGAGGATAGCAATCTTGCACTTGATAGTTTCTCATAGTCGCGCCCGCCATGAATATTGTCGTTGCCATTGAGCAGAGTGTTTACCTGGTCAATGTCGCGTATGCCGGAATATGTGCTGTTTACCTCGCTGAAGAGGTTGTTTGCGCTGTTGGTGGGAATGGCTGCGGTGGTAATCTCCATGCTTGTCCAGCGGTCGTTGCTTATGTGCTTTTGTTCGGCAAGGTCGGTGAATGCCACAATGTTGCGCGGGTTGTTATAGTCGCCGCTTTTGTTTGTAACCCATACCTCTATGCGGTTGATGTTCACTCCCGATACCACCGTGGGCAACTGTGCCATGGAGCGGTCGTAATTGTCGCGGAAGTAGTGTGCAAGGAAGAAGTGCTTGTTCTCGTCGTAGTCTGTAATCTCAATCTCGTATGTGGTGAGCTGTGTTCCGCCCTTTGAACTTACGACGGTGCTGTTCGATGTCTTTTGCGAGATTACGGTCTGCAAAGAGAGTTTTCCGAATTGGAAATCGGCTCTTATACCGAATAGCGATGATGCTCCTTTGATGAGGCTGGAGTTTGTGGGGAAGGTTACGTTTCCGGCTTCGAGCAGTTTTATCACCTCGTCCTCTTTTCCTTCGTATTTCAGATTTATTTTCTTGGCATCGTAGCTGAATGTGGCTTCGGTGTTGTAGTTGAAGTCCATATTCATCTTGTCGCCCACGCTACCTTTTACGTTGAGGTTTATCTTCTCGTCAAAATCAAAACTGTTTGTCTTGCGGTTGCGCTCGCTCAGCGAGGGGTTATCCACCTCCTGTATCGAGTATCCGAATTTTATCTCGGCATTGCCCTGTGTCTTTATTCTCACTCCACCGGGGCCGAAGATTTTCTCGGCCGGCCCAAGGTCGAATTGCATATCGGTGAAGTCGAATTTATCTCCCTCCTTTGCTTTTACCCACTCTTCGTCGTTCTTCTTGCGGAAATATTCCTGCAAGGAGTTTCCCATGCGCCAAGTTGTGTACTCGTCGCGTGTGAGCAGGATGGGGGTTGAGAGCAGGCGGCCGTCGCCCAGGCGCGAACCAATCGAATATGTGCCGTCTTCCTCGTTGTATATTGTGTCGGGTTGTATATTGGCCGGGGTGCGCAGGTCCATGGGACGCTGCTTTATATCCTCAATGCTTTCGGGGGTGGTTTGCGAAATGGGGTATATGAGTTTGAGGCTGTCTTTTCTTGCCTGTTCGGCCTTGCGCTGCTCTGTTCTTCGCTGCATTCGTTGGTTGCGTGCCGTTTGTGCATTATAGTTCTGCGCAACCATGGCGATGGCTGTGCCGAATAATAACAATATAAATAACACGCGTAATTTCATATCCCCCCTTTTTCTTGAACCTCTCTTTACAATTCCTTCAATGCCAGCTTTATAACTTGTTCTATTGTTGCCGTGGGGTTGTTTTTGGCTATATTCTGAACAACCTTTGAGGCTGCACCGCCGGGGAATCCAAGCATCACAAGTGCTGCTACCGCACCGTCTGCCACATCGTTGTCAATCTTTGCGCTTGTTTGTGCTGTTGCTATGGTATCTCCCCCAATCTCCTTTATCTTGTCCTTCAAATCCACTATTATGCGCTGTGCGGTTTTAAGGCCTATGCCTTTTACGCTCTTTATGGCTTTTTCGTTGCCGCATGCTATTGCCTCGCAAAGCTCTGCGATAGTGAATGCCGACAAGATTGTGCGTGCTGTATTGCCGCCAATGCCCGAAACGGATATGAGCAACAGGAACAATGCGCGTTCTTGCTTGTTGCTGAAACCAAACAGCTGGTGGGTATCCTCGCGTATCACCTCGTAAATGAATAGCTTGGTATCCTTTTTTCCTTGCAGTGCACTATATGTGTTCAGTGTTATGCTTGTTTCGTAGCCCACTCCTGCGCATTCTATAATGGCTGTTGCCGGTGTGAGTTCGGCTATTTCCCCTCTGAGATATTCTATCATCTTATATTTTTTTATCTATCATTTAACGTGTTTTTCCTCGCTTTATTGTGTGCCACGTGTGTGGTTAACATATCTTTTTTTGTGGTTTTTCTATGCGCAGCACCTTGTCGCAATATTGCATGATTGCCGGGCGATGGGTAACAAATATCAGTGTCTTGCCTATTTGGCTGTTTGTGAGGCGGTGCAGCATCTCCTGTTCTGTCTCCTCGTCAAGTGCCGATGTAACCTCGTCAAGAATAAGAATGCTGCCAGGGCGCAGAATGGAACGTGCAACGGCTATTCGTTGTGCCTGTCCCTCGCTCAATCCGCCTCCCTGTTCGGCAAGTTCGGTGTCTATTCCCTGCGGCAGTTCCATAACGTAATCGGCGCATGCTATGTGCAGTGCGCGCATTATCTCCTCTTCGGTGGCGTTGGGGTTACCCATGAGCAGATTGTCCCTTATGGTGCCGCTTATGAGGCTGTTGCCTTGCGGTATATACACGAAATTACAGCGGGTGGTGGTCGATGAACAGTGTTTTTCGTTCTCGTTGTAAATCTCAACCTTGCCCTCTTGTGGTGTTATGAGTGCCACCAGCAGGCGTATGAGCGTGGTTTTGCCTGCACCTGTTTCGCCAATGATGGCGGTGCTGCTGTTTGGGGCAAAATCGTAATTGAAGTTGTTGAGAATCATGCGGCTGTCCTTTTCGTATCTGAAACTGACATCCTTGAATCGCACGCCCGCCGTGCCTTGCAACATCACCGATTCGCCCTGTTTCTCTTCGGGAATATCTTCAAGCTCGCAGAGTCGCTCTGTTGCAGTGAATGAGAGCACGATGCTTGGTATGAATCTGCTCATGTCCATGGTGGGGCGTTGTATGAGCCCCACAAGTTGCAGATATGCCGATAGTGTGCCAAAACTTACCGCGCCCGTCGCAAGCCCTTGTACGCCCCAAATAAAAGCTATGAGGTAGCCCGACGCAAATCCTAATTGCGTGAGACTGTATGCACCGAGCGAGAATTTGGTGCGGTTGCGTACCTGTCCTTGCAACTGCTCTTGCAGGTTGGTGAGCTGTTGCTCGGTACTCTCGTTCTGCTCCAAGGCTTTTATAAGGGCTTTGTGTTGCAGGCTCTCTTGCAACACAGCCTGTATGCGGCTGTCGCTGTCGCGTACATCGCGGTTGAGCTTACGCATTTTCTTGATATAGAAACGGCTGGCAAACATGGCCAGGGGCAATGCAACAAGGACTGATACGGCAAGCATGTGGCTCATGGAGAAGAGCAATATGAACGATGCCAGCAACTGTACCGATACCACGATGACAGCAGGGATGGTTTCTGTAATAAGTGCGGTAATGTTGTTTACATCCCCCTCTAAACGGTTTATAAGGTCGCCGGTGTGGTGCTTTTGCAAGTGCAGCCACTCTCCACGCAACAGGCGCGAAAAAATCTTCAAACGCATCTTGTTACGCACCTCGGAGCCTATCACTGCATGAATCCAGCGGCTGGTGGCGCGTGAGAGTATTTCAACAAGCATGAGCGTGCCAATGACACACCCTGTAACGGCAATGGAGCCTTCGCACTCGCCTGTGGCAATATCGATGGCTCTTTTGCAGGCAAGCACCCAAAGTAGTTGGCAAGCGACATCGAGCAGGCCTATGATGGTGTTGAGCGTGGCTTGGCCGCGTGCTCCTTTGGAGTTTTTCCAAAGCCATCCAAGCAGTTGCTTCAAAGGTATGTTGTTTGTGATGTTTTTCATTTTGCTCTATATATTCTGCGAATATACAAATTCTATTTGAAAATATTGCGCGCGCGCAATAAAAATGAACCAAAACCATTTATGTTGCCCATGAAATGGTGCTTGTTATTGTTTTTTTGTTTATATTGCCACGAATTAGCAATTAACCATGGTTTGCGTAAAAATAAAATCTTCATTATGATGAAAAACATTCTCTGTATTCTGGCTTTTGCTGTTGTGGCATTACTCTCGTCTTGCGGTTCAAACGTGTGCGAAAACTTCGATGAAAAGGGCAAAATTGCCCAAGATTTTGAGAGGCGCAAGGCTGCCATAGGTAACGAACGCTATTTTGCCGTGTTCGATGAGGAACTCACGGGGGCGCGTTTGCAAGCTATGCAGTTTCTCTATGCCTATATGCCGCTGCCCGACATTGCCGATTATTCGGCACAATTCCATCTGCAGAATGTGGATTATGCACTGAAAGCCCGCGCCGAGATGCCGTGGGGCCCGCAGGTGCCTGTGAGGGAATTTCTGCATTTTGTGTTGCCTGCGAGGGTGAATAACGAGGATATGGATACCAGCCGTGTGGTTTTTTACAAAGAATTGAGGGATAGGGTGGCAACGCTCTCAATGCGCGATGCCGTGCTCGAAGTGAACCATTGGTGCCACGAAAAGGTAACATATACTCCCAGCGATATTCGTACAAGCTCACCGTTGGCAACAGTGCGTACCGCATACGGCCGATGTGGTGAAGAATCAACCTTCACGGTGGCCGCCTTGCGTTCGGTGGGTATTCCGGCAAGGCAGGTATATACCCCGCGTTGGGCGCACACCGATGATAACCATGCATGGGTAGAGGCCTGGGTGGATGGCGAATGGCACTTTTTGGGGGCTTGCGAGCCCGAACCTGTTCTCGACCTTGCCTGGTTCAATGCTCCCGCCTCTCGCGGTATGCTCATGCACACCAAGGCTTTTGGAAACTACGATGGTCCCGAGGAGGTGGTGGGGCGCACACCTTGCTATACCGAGATAAATGTTACTGCAAATTACGCTCCCGTTGCGCCTGTTACCGTGCGTGTGCTTGACAAGGATGGCAAGCCTGTCTCTACATCGGTTGAGTATAAGATATATAATTATGCAGAGTTCTTTACGGCTGCCACCCGCATGAGCGATACCGCTGGCTATGCAACACTTTCCACAGGCAAGGGCTCTCTGCTTGTGTGGGCGGCAAAGAATGGTATGTATGGCTATTCGCAATGTTTTGCAGGGAGTGGCGATACCGCCGTTGTGGTGCTTGATAAGTGCAGCGGTTACACAGTCTCGCTTGATATGAATATCACACCACCCAAAGAGCGCAACACATTACCGCCTGTTACTGCGGAACAAACGCAGGAGAACAACCGCCGTTTTGCCCGCGAGGACTCGCTCCGCAATGCCTATGTGGCAACGTTCATAACCCCTGCCGCGGCCGCTGATTTCGCCCGTTCGATAGGTGCCGATGAGGCTGTTGCTTGCGACCTGTTCAAGAAATCGCGCGGAAATCATGCGGTAATAAAGGGGTTCTTGCAAGGGGTTGAAAGGGATAAACTTCCTGTTGCGCAACAGTTGCTTTTGGCGGTCTCGGACAAGGATTTGCGCGATGTTGAGGGCGCGGTATTGAACGACCACTTTATCAACACTTCCTCGGCATGGAGTGGGGCGGTCTTTAATGAATATGTGCTTAATCCGCGTGTGAGCAACGAGAAACTTACTCCCTATAAATCGCTTTTCAAAAAGTGGTTTACGGTTGCAGAGAGGGATGCTTTTGCCGCTAACCCGCAAAAGTGGGCCGAGTGGTGCCGCAAGAATATTTCAATAGACCGGCAGTGGAATCCCCAGCAGTTGTGTATGTCGCCGCAAGGGGTGTGGGATATGCGTGTGTGCGACGAACATTCCCGTAACATATTCTTTGTGGCTGGTGCGCGCAGCATGGGAATCCCTGCCCGAATAGATGTAGTTACCGGTAAAACGCAGTGGCTTGCGCAAGGTGGTGATTGGGTTGATGTGTATTTTGAAGTTGAGAATGTGAAAGAAACCCCACGGGGTATTCTCACGGCTACCTTTGTCCCAACCTCATTTATAGACAATCCAAAATATTATTCCCATTTTTCAATATCTAAAATCGTGGATGGGCGTTTGCAGTTGCAAAACTATCCCGAGAGTGCCACATACAGCTCCACTCTGCAAAAAGGCATGCCTATGGATGCGGGCGATTATTTGATGGTTACCGGAACAAGAATGGCCGATGGCGGTGTGCTTGCTCATCTGGATTTCTTTACCATAAAAGAGAGTGAGCAAGAGAATATTGCCTATGTTCAGCGCGAAAGCAGTGAGCGTTTGCAGGTGATAGGCGGTTTTAACAGCGAGAATCTCTTTTGCGATGCCGAAGGCCGCAATCGCTCTATCCTTTCGGCAACGGGGCGCGGATACTATGTTATAGCCCTTATTGCTCCAAACAGCGAGCCTACCAACCATTTTCTGCGCGATGTAATGCCCTATGCCGCCGATTTCGAGGAGTGGGGGCAGAAGATGGTGCTGCTGTTCCGCAACGAAAGCGAGGCGTCGCGTTTTGTAAATGATTTCCCGTCTTTGCCATCAACCATTGTATGGGGTACGGATATAGAGGATGCTGTTTACAACGAGATTGTTGCAAATATGAAATTGGATAATCCTGCCCGCCCCATAATATTGGTGGCCGACACATTCAATCGTGTGGTGTTTATGTCGCAGGGTTATTCGATAGGGCTTGGCGAGCAGTTGGTAAAGGTTATAAAGCAGTTGAGCGAGTGATTACAACAGTGTAATTGCCGCTGCAATCCTCTTTACCTCGGCCTCGCTTGTCTCCTTGCGGGCATACTCGTCGTTGTGGGGGCTCCCCATGCTCACTCCGCAATGGCGGAATCGCATGCCGCTCTCCACGCTTGTGCGTGCCGATGCATGAATTTCCGTGGCGCCGGTTTCTTGCAAAATGTGTGCAGCATTACTGCTGTTTACTCCGCACCCGGGCATTATTATTATGCGCCTGTCGGCTTGGTGTATAAGTTCTTTAAGCAGGGGTATGCCTTGGGTTGCCGTGGCAGCCTGCCCCGATGTGAGCACTCTGTGGCACCCCATGGCTATTATATCTTCAAGTGCTTTTTGCGGGTTGCGGCACATGTCAAATGCTCGGTGGAATGTTATGCTCATCTCATCGGCTGCGGCTATCAATCGTTGGCAAACGGTGGTGTCGATATCTCCATCGGCAGTCAATGCTCCAATTACCACGCCATCGGCACCAAGAGCCTTGCAGGTGTGTATGTCGTGCTCCATGCAAGAAACTTCGTATTCGTCGTAGAGAAAATCGCCCCCGCGCGGGCGTATGATTACATTTAGCCCTATACCCTCGATTTTCCGCGCTTGTGCAATGAGCCCTGCCGATGGGGTAATGCCGCCTATTTCAAGCGCGGCGCATAGTTCCACGCGGCTTGCACCGCTATTGCGTGCTGCCAATACGCTCTCTACGCTGCCTGCGCAAATTTCCAATTTGGCCATTCTGTTATTTTGTTATAAGCTCCACAATGTAATCCTCTCCCGCGGGTACCTCGTTGAAGAGCAGTTTTACACCGCTTTTTGTCTTTTTTACCTTTACGGGCTTTTTGTCGGCATAGGTGAATGCCTTTTTTACCTTGCAGGTGAGCGGTAGGTCAAGTTCTGTGCTGTTCAGATTTGTTATGTGTACGAAAAGCCTGTTTCCCTTTCGTGTGGTTACCCCCCACTCCTGCACGGGAATATCACCGGCAGTGGTGCCGTATATGGTTTCGCCGTTTGCTCTTGTCCACTCGCCAATCTCTTTGAGGCGTTGCAGAGCGGCGGCAGGAATTTCGCCGTTGGGCTGCGGCCCTACGTTCATCAGCAGATTGGCACCCTTGCCTGCGGCACCTACAAGGTATTGTATAAGGGTATCGGTGCTTTTGTACTCCTGGTCTATGAGTTTGTAGCCCCACATGCCGTTCATGGTCTGGCAGGTTTCAAGTGGCAAGCGGCTTATCTCCTGCCCCGAAAGGCCGGCCTTGTTCTCACCGGGCAGGTCGCGCTCGAATATCTGAATATCCTCACCGCTGAATGGTATCTGATGGTGGTTGTTACCCACAAGGCATTGTGGTTGCAGACGGTGAATCATGGCATACTGCTCTTGCAGTTGCCAATCAAACGGTATGCTATCCTCGTCGTGGTCCCACCATCCATCGAACCATATTGCGCCTATCTCTCCGTAGTTTGTGAGCAGTTCGGTGAGCTGGCGGTTCATGAATTCGTAGTACTTGGGCCAATTGACCTTTGTGGTATCGCGCCCTATGATTCTTTTGCCTGTGCGCCCCATGGGGTACTCGTCGCGTGCCCAATCGAGGTGTGAATAGTACAAATGCAGTTTTATCCCCTGCTTGTGGCACTCGTCGGCAAGTTCTTTTATTACATCGCGCCCAAAGGGGGTTGCATCTACCACGTTGTAATCGCTCTCGGCAGTGTCCCACATTGAAAAGCTGTCGTGGTGTCGGCTTGTGAAACAGATATATTTTGCACCGGCATCTTTTATGGCTGCCACCCAAGCCTTTGCATCGAAACGATGGGGGTAAAAGGCATCGGCGGCCTTTGCATACTCATATTTATCAATCTCGGCATTTTGCAGATACCACTCGCCCTGTGCAAACATGCTGTATATGCCCCAGTGGATGAAAATGCCGAACTTGCTGTCGGCAAATTCCCGGCGTGCTTGCAGGTTCTCGGGTGCAGGGGTGTACTCCTGTGCTGTTACGGGTGTTGCAATAGCGGTGGCAACAGCTATTGCTGCTGCTTGCAGAAATCTTTTTATGCTTTTCATGTGTTTACGTTTTTATATTGCTTACTTGGCAAAAATAAATGAATATTGTGAAATCTCATATAAAATACACTCTTTACTGTTAAAAATGATTCTCTTTTTTTCTCTATTGCGTGGCTATTCTTATTTTTGCACAACTGTATAATAATTATAATTGATAGATATGGAACTTAATTTCATGGGAATAATAATAGGCGTTGCCACGTTTCTGGTTATAGGGCTTTTCCACCCGCTTGTGATAAAGGCTGAGTATTACATAGGTGTCAAGAGCTGGTGGCTCTTTTTGATAGCCGGCATTGTTGCGGCTGTGGCCTCTTTGCTTGTGACCAATCTTTTTGCATCGGTTATTCTGGGTGTGGTGGCATTCTCCTCTTTTTGGAGTATTGGTGAGGTGTTTGCCCAAAAGAAGAGGGTGGAGAAGGGGTGGTTTCCTGCAAACCCCAAAAGAAAGAAATAGTTGGCAGCAGCATGCGGATACAATAAAAGCGGCCGTCATCAAATGATGATGGCCGCTTTTATTGTGCTTTAATTTGTTATGCTTTTTCCATTTCCTCCTCTATGAGGTGAATCTTTTGCAAAACAACCTGTGCATCGCCTTTCAGTTTCTCCATTTTCTGGCGCATTACATCTACAAGGCTTTGTCCCTTTTTGTTCGATGTGCTCAAGAAACCGAGGTTGTTCTCGTATGTGGCAAGTTCGGCCTTCATATTCTCGTATTGGCGAATAAGGCGCTCGCGCTCGCGTTGCAGGCTGTTGCCACCCTTTGATATATTGTTGCGGAAGTCGCTTAACTTGCGCTCGTTTGCACTTATGTGCAGGCGCTCATAGAGGGCGTTTATTGCCTGCTTGTACTCCTTGTAAATCTTATCTTTCTCCTTGAAAGGTACATGACCGGCATTGTTCCATTGCTGAATGAGCTCGTTCAATTGCTTGGTCTGCTCGCTTTCGCTTGCCTCGGGGTTGATTGCGTTTATGTTCTCTATGATAGCGCGTTTCTGTTTCAGATTCTCCTGCTCGGTTTTGCGTTGCGACGATGTAGCGGCGTTGCGTTTCTCAAAGAACTCGTCGCAGGCTGCAACAAAGCGTTTCCATACGGCTTCGGAGTATTTCTGTGCTACGGGACCCACCTCTTTCCACTCTTTTTGCAGTTTTGCAAGCTTGTCGGCGGTCTCTTTCCACTCTTCACTATCTTTCAAAGCCTCGGCGGCCTCGCATAGCTGTTTTTTTCTCTCAAGGTTGGCTGCAAGATTGCTCTTAACCTCCTTGTAGTAGTCGCTCTTGCGCTTGAAGAATGTGTCGCATGCAGCGCGAAAACGCTCAAAAATCTTAATGTTCATTTTTTGAGGCGCAAAACCAACCTCTTTCCATGCTGCTTGCAGGTCGATAATGGTTTGTGTCATGTCGTTCCATGCCTGGTAGCCTGTGAGTGCCGAATAATCGATGTTCTCAATCTGTTCGCAGAGAGAGGTTTTCTTTTCAAGGTTTACGCGCTCTTGCTCTTTCTTCCCCTCAAAGTGCTCTTGGTGGCGGCGGTTGATGATTGTCGATGCCGCTTTGAAACGGCTCCAAATCTCTTCACGTAATTCCTGTGCCACGGGGCCTGTCTCGCGGAACTCGTTGTGCAGCTGTTGCAGCTGGCGGAAGGCGCCTATAACATCGTCGGCAGTGGTAAGCGCCTCGGCGGTTTCGCATATACGGGTTTTTGTTTCAAGGTTTTTCTTGAAATCGTATTCGCGGAATTCGTGATTTATCTTAAGGACATCGTAGAATTGCTCGCCAAGCAATTGGTATTGTTTCCAGAGGTCGGCTACTTTGTCTTGCGGAATGTTCTTTATCTCTTTCCAACGTGCTTGCAGGGCTTTGAATGCGGCTGCATCGGGGCTGCCTTGCCCGGCCTTCTCTACAAGTTCCTGCAACTGTGTGAGCAGGGTGAGCTTGGTTTGGTAGTTGGCCTGTTGCTCCTCTTCTTGTGCTTTGAGCCATGCGTTGCGTTTCGCCTTGATAACATTCATAGCCTCTTTGAAGGGCTCTTCCAATGCGTCAGCCTCGGGGATAAATACATTTTCTTCACCGCCATTGGCAACAAACTCCTTGCGAGCAGCGTCAATCTCGGCTGTGCGCAAGCGGTAGAATTGTACTTTCAGTCCCTCAATTTCGGCTTTACAGGTGAGTATGTCGCCCTCTTCGGCAATAGCCTTGATGCGTTCCAAAATCTCCTGACGTGTTGCCGGCCGGTTCTCTGCCACACTCTCTTCAACAGCTGTTTCTGTTGTGTTGTCTTGTTCTGTAACTTGCTCGGGCATAGCGGCATTTACTGCCTGTTCAGGGGAAGTCGTAATGCTTTGCTCGTCGAGCTGGACATTCGCTTTTATTGTCTCACTCATCTGTATTAAAATTAAATGATTACTATTTTCAAGGTGCAAAAATATGTAAATAAAATAAAAAACCTAATCTTTTTTTGTTGATTTTACCCCATGATACTGCTTAATATCATGGAGATAATCATGTAGAAGGTCATTCCGCTAAGGTCATTAATAATCTGTATGAACGGGCCTGTGGCAACCGCAGGGTTTATATCCATGCGTTCAAGTACCAAGGGTATGAAAGTACCGAATCCCGATGCGAACAGTATAACCACAAAGAGACTCAATGGCACGGAAAGGGTAACGATGTCCACTGCACCATACAAGAAGAAATTGTAAACATATACCATTAACGATAGTATGGTTGCGTTGATGAGGGCAACAACCATCTCCTTTGCTATGTGGTGGAATATGTGGTGCGAATCCAGCGAGTTATTGGCAAGTCCCTGTACCACAATGGCCGATGACTGCGTACCCACGTTACCTCCCATACCTGCAAGAAGGGGTATGAAGAGGGCCATTTCGGGGTGCGCACCAAGGGTGTTGTCGAAGCAGTTGAGCAGCATGGATGAACCGATACCTCCCAACATTCCCACAAGCAGCCACGGAAGGCGGGCGCTTGTCTGCTTGAACACGGTATCGTCGCTCTCGATATCTTGTGTAAGACCGGCGGTGAGCTGTTGATCGTGCTCGGTCTGTTCGCGCACCTCGTCCATGACGTCATCGACGGTGATTTGTCCCACAAGGCGATTAATCTTATCGACAACGGGAATTGCCACAAGGTTGTATTTCTCAATGAGCATTGTAACCTCGTCAATGGGTGTATCTACATCCACGCTCACCACTTTGGTGCTCATAACGTGCTTTACCTTTGATACCGATGGGCTGGTAACCATCTTTTTCAATGGGAAAAGGCCGCAAAGGCGTTCGTCGTCATCCACTACATATATATAGTAGATTTCGTCCATGTCCTCTGCCTGGCTGCGCATCTCCTTCAAGCACTCGGGCATGCTCCAATTCTCGTTCACCACCACCATCTCGGTACTCATGAGACCTCCGGCGGTGTCCTCGTCGTATTGTAGCAAATCGACAATGTCGCCCGCCTGTTCTATATCCTTGATGTGCGATAGCACCTCTTCCTGCTTGTCCTCGTCCATGTCGCGGATGATGTCCACGGCATCGTCGGTATCCATGTAGTTTACAAAGCGCTTGGCAATGGCCTCGGAAGGCAGCTCTTCGAGCAGTTCGTTACGCAGGTCCTCGTCCATCTCGGTGAGTGCGTCGGCTGCCCTTTCGTTGTCGAGCTGGCGATAGAGGAAACGGGCCTCCTCTACGCTGAGTTCGATACATAACTCCGCGATGTCGGCAGGGTGGAGCTTGGAGATGCTCTCTTGCAAGAGAACGGAGTCTTTCTGCTCAATGAGCTCCTTTATATAATTGATGAATTCTTTTGTCATTTTTCTCCCGATTATGCTAATTCGCGTTCAACCTGCTGTGTCAGCTCTATAAACTCTTCGATTGATAGTTGCTCGGGGCGTTTGTCGAGTATAGGGTTGGCAAGCAACGGCGACTCTTTGCCCACGATTTGTTGTATGGAGTTACGCAGTTTCTTCCTGCGTTGGTTAAAGGTTCCTTTTACTATCTTTTTCAATAAGGCCTCGTCGCATGGTAATGTGGTGCGGCTGTTGCGTTTCATCAGCACCACCGCGCTTTTTACCTTTGGTGGGGGCGAGAATACATTCTCGTGTACCGTGAACAGGTATTCCACATCGTACCACAGCTGTATGAGTATGCTCAATATGCCATAGGCTTTTGTGCCGGGGCGTGCGGCGAGTCTCTCGCCCACCTCCTTCTGTATCATGCCGCTGCAATAGGGTATGTGCTCTTTGTTTTCGAGCATCTTGAAGAATATCTGGCTGGAGATGTTGTATGGGTAGTTGCCTATGAGCATGAATTGGTTGCCGTTGAAAATGCGGTCGAGGTGCATTTTCAGGAAATCGTCGGGGATTATGTTCTCCTCGCCTAATTGCGGCAGATTCTTGCATAGATAGCTCACCGACTCCTCGTCTATCTCGACAACCTTAACAGGGCGTTCCTTCTGCAACAGGAATTGGGTGAGCACTCCCATGCCGGGGCCCACTTCGAGAACAGGCATCCCGGGGCATATATCTACCGTGTCGGCAATATCTCGTGCTATTTGCAAATCTGTGAGGAAATGTTGCCCAAGGCGTTTTTTTGCTGTTACTGCTTTCATGTTGCGGCTGTTGCTCTGTTGTTCTATTAAATATTTATAAAAAAATGGAGTTTCTTTAAGATTTAACTATCTTTGCAGTCTAACGACTGCGAAAACAGGCTGCACTCGCCGGGCTCCATTAGATGCAAAGGTAAATAAAAGTATTAATTTTTATTTCAAACTTGTGAAAAAGATTTTGAATAATATGGTAAAAAGTGTGTTGCCACTGCTCCTTGGAGTGGTAATACTCTATTGGATATATGCCGAATTCGATTTTTCGCAGGTGGGTGGGGCGTTGAGAAACATGAATATGTTTTGGTTCACAGTCTCTTTGCTCTTTGGTATATTCAGCCATGTGTTGCGCGGGTGGCGTTGGTTGCTTACACTCGCTCCCTTGGGTTATTACCCTCGTCGCAGCAATTGTGTCTATTCTATATTTATTGCTTATGCCGCAAATCTGCTACTGCCACGTGTGGGCGAGGTTTCGCGTTGTGTGGTGCTCGACCGCTACGATTCCGTCCCTTTTGCCCAGTCGCTTGGCACCGTGGTAACCGAGCGTTTGATAGACACACTGATGGTTGCTCTTATAACATTTACCGCGGTGGCTTTGCAATGGCATGTGTTCTATGAATTTGTAAAGAGCGCCGGCGGTGGTGTAATGAGCATTGATGCCGTGTCGGCAATGGGCGGGCCGGTGGTTTTTGGTGTTTCGCTCCTTGCTGTGGCGGTCTTCCTCTTCTTGCTGTTGCGCAAAATGTCGCTGTGGACCAAAATAAAATCCTTCTTCAATAAATTCACGGATGGAATGTGCTCCATTGCAAAGATGAAGCGCCGCTGGCTGTTTGTTGCAGAGACGGTGGGGATATGGTTCTGCTATTTCATGCAGTTCTATCTCTGTTTTTTCTGTTTCGATTTTTGCGATGTGCTATCGCTTGCGGCAGGACTTCTGCTCTTTGTGGCGGGCAGTGTGGCGGTGATTGTTCCCACTCCCAATGGCGCAGGCCCGTGGCACTTTGCGGTTATAAGCATAATGATTATATATGGTGTGTCGTCAACCGATGCATCGCTGTTTGCGTTAATAGTTCATTCTACACAAACCATGCTGGTAGCTCTTTTGGGTGTGTATGCGCTTGTGTTGTTGCCATTGAGTAATCGTTTAACAACTAAAAAATAAATTATGGCTCTTACAATTAAAGATTTGTCGCCTCGCGAGGTGTGGAAACACTTTGAGGCTCTTACACAGATTCCTCGTCCTTCGGGGCACATGGAAAAGGTACAGAAATTTTTGCTCGACTTTGGTAAAAGCATTAATGTGGATACTTGGCAAGACGAGGCCGGTAACATCATCATGCGCAAGCCCGCAACATCAGGCCTTGAAAATCGCAAAGGTATTATATTGCAGGCCCACATGGATATGGTACCCCAAAAAACTCCCGACAGCAAGCACGATTTCCTGAACGACCCCATTAAGACCGTTGTAAAAGGCGATTGGCTCTATGCCGACGATACCACGCTTGGTGCCGACAACGGCCTTGGTGTTGCGGCCATAATGGCCATAATGGAGGATAACACCTTGCAACATGGTCCTTTGGAGGCTCTCATCACCGTAGATGAGGAGACCGGTATGTATGGTGCGTTTGGCTTAAAGGGCGGCGAGCTCGAAGGTACCGTGCTCCTGAACCTCGATTCAGAGGAGGAGGGCGTTATGTATATAGGTTGCGCCGGTGGTTTGGATATTACTGCTTCCATGGAGTTTATGCCCGAGGAACCGATAGAGGATGATGTTGCCGTTAAGGTGCAGTTGAAAGGTTTGCGTGGCGGCCACTCAGGTTTGGAAATAAATGCAGGCCGTGGTAATGCCAATAAACTGATGGCGCGTTTTGTGCGCGAAGCCATGGACGAGTGTGGCGTTACACTTGCAAGCTGGAACGGAGGAAATATGCGCAATGCCATTCCTGCAAGCTGCGAGGTAGTGCTGACACTGCCCGATGAGGGCGTTGGCGAGCTCACCGATATTGCTGCAAAATACGAGGCTCTTTTCAATAGTGAGTATGCAACAATAGAGGAGGGTATAACCTTGCGCGTAGAGGCTGTCGAAATGCCCGAAAACGTGGTGCCCGAGGAGATACAGGAGAATCTGCTCGATGCAATCCTTGCATGCCACGACGGAGTATTGCGCTTTATTCCCACAATACCAGATACCGTGGAGACATCGAGCAACCTCTCCATTGTAACTATTGCCGATGGTAAAGCGCAGATAAATATTCTTGCACGTAGCTCATGCGACTCCATGAAGGAGTATCTTGCTTTGCAACAATCGAGTTGTTTTGCCATGGCCGGCATGAAGGTAGAGCTCAGCGGTGGTTACAGCGGCTGGCAGCCCAATGTGAATTCTCCATTGCTTGCAGCCTTGAAAGAGGCGTATAACGATATGTTTGGCAAGGAGCCCGATGTACGTGTAATCCATGCAGGGTTGGAGTGCGGAATCATTTCCACCAACTATCCCGATATGGATATGATTTCATTCGGTCCCACACTCATGTCGCCTCACTCTCCCACAGAACGTGTAGAGATTGCAACGGTGGATAAGTTTTATGCTCTCGTTAAGGCGCTTGTGGTAAATGGTGTAAAATAAAGATATTATATTCTTTTTGCAAAATGGCAGTAGATTGGCGCTACTGCCATTTTTTTTTGCCCCTATTTAATATTTTTATAAGAAAAATGCTGAAAACCGTTGCGGGAAATATAAATTTTGTATATTTGCTTTTGTCTAACGTAAGCGTTGGGCACAAACGATTAGGGAATGGATTATTTTTTTACATATTTATTTACTTAAAACTCGAAAAACAATGAAAAAGTCTTTCAAATTTTCTGCGTTGTTGCTTTCTGCAACTATTCTATTGTCTTCATGTATTGGTTCTTTTGGCTTGACCAGCAGATTGAAGAACTGGAACGATGGTCTTGGTTCAAATTGGGCCAACGAGATTGTTTTTGTTTGCTTGCACATAATTCCCGTATATGAACTTTCTATATTTGCCGATATATTGGTTATTAACTCCATTGAGTTCTGGACAGGCAGCAATCCTCTTGCATCAAATGTTGGTGAAACAAATATTGTTAAAAATACAGCCGGTGAGGATATCCAAATTACAACTACCGAGAATGGTTACAACCTCTCAAATGGTGACCAGGATATGCAGCTTGTGTTCGACGAGGCCGAGAAAACTTGGAGCGCAGTTTATGGTGGCGAATCGGTTAAATTGATGAAATTTATCGACGACAACCAGGCCGAAATGTTTACCCTTAATGGCAACAGCATCAATGTTACACTTGACGATGCCGGTGTAAACGCAGCCCGCTTGCTTATGCTTGGCGAGTATGCGATGAGCAAGTAATAAAACGTCATTCTAATAATGAACAGCGAAGAAACGGATTTAAGACAACAAGATGGTGAGGATACCTCCTACGACCATGTGCTGAAGTATACAGGTGTATTCGGTGGTGTGCAGGTGCTTACCATGTTAGTGTCGATGTTGCGCAACAAATTGGCTGCTTGGTGGCTGAACAAAGCGGGGATGGGTTTCTTTTTGATGTATTCCAATATCGCTTCGTTTGTATCGAGTGCCTCAAATGCGGGAATTCCGTTCAGTGCTGTCAAAAATGTTTCGGAACTGTACGAAACGGCCGATTCGGCTCAATTGGAGTCTTACGTGGTTACAGTTCGTTCATGGAGCCTGTGGACGGCGCTATTCGGTGCATTGCTATGTGTGCTGATGGCGCCGCCCATCAGTTATTTTGCTTTCGATGGGGATTGGAACTATACCCTTGAGGTGGCTTTGCTTGCCCCTATGGTATTTGCCATTGCCATAACCAATGGCGAAATTTCTATCTTAAAAGGTACTCGCAAGCTTAAACGTGTAGCCATAATTTCGGCTGCGAGTGCTTTGCTCACACTTGTGAGCGTGCTTCCGTTTTTCTATTTCTGGGGAGTGCATGGTGTTATCCCAGCTCTTGTGGTAAACGCCGTGGTGGTGATGGTTGTTCATCTGCGTTTTTCGTTGCCTGTTTTTCCTTGGCATGTGAGCCTGTTCTCGCGCAAGGTATTGCAACAGGGCGTGGATATGATAAAATTGGGCATACCATACGTGGCAGCATCAATCATTAATGCCTTTACGGCATTGGCAATACCGGCGTTCCTGCTTGGTATCGGCAATATCGATGATGTGGGGCTTTACAAAGTGGGCTACAGCATTATGGTGGTGTATGCCGGAATTGTTTTTGTGGCGGTGGAAACAGATTATTTTCCACGCCTCTCCGCTGTCAATAACAATGTGGGGAGAATGAACTATGCCATAAATCAGCAGATTGATATATGCGTGCTGCTCATGGCTCCGTTGCTTGTCTTTATGATGATGGCTATGCCGTGGATTGTGCGTCTATTATATACGGCAGAGTTTCTTCCTGTTGTCAGCATGGCTGTATATTCTGCTTTTTATATGTTTTTCAGGGCGATAATGTTGCCCATTGCTTATACCTCCTTGGCAAAGGGAGATACGCTTATATATCTTGTAATGGAGATTGCGTACGATGCCTTTTCGTTTGCTCTCATTGCCGCCGGTTTTTATTGGGGCGGTATTACAGGCACAGGTATTGCTCTCTCTGTTGCAGGGCTGCTGGATGTGCTGATGATAGCCTCCTGCTATTCTCTGCGCTATGGTTTCCGCTTTTTCCCATCCACCATTAAGCTCATGGCCGTGCAGGGCGGTTTGTTGCTCGTTGCCATGGCATTCTGTATCTTCGGCAGTGTGTGGCTTAAATATGCGGGTTGCATGGTGGTGATGTTGCTGTCGGCATTTTACTCTTTCAAATTGTTACAGAAAAAAACAACTGTAATAGATGTGTTGAGGAGAAAATTTATAAAAAGATAATTCATGATGAAGGGGCTTGCTCCTTTCATTAATATATATATGCTTATGAAACACCCCGAAAATGACAAGGCTTTTAAGGGCTTGAAGGTGAATGATGGGGTGGAGCGTTTGAGCTCTGTCAATCCCTATCTGTCGCAACGGCGGGTGAAACGCGCCGCGCCCCTCTCTGTCGAAGATTATGTGCAGGGTATCTTGCGTGGCGATGTAATGATATTGAGCCGTGCGGTTACCCTTGTGGAGAGCCTGCTGCCCGAGCATCAGGCGGTGGCACTGCAGGTTGTGGAGCGTCTGTTGCCCTACTCGGGGAAATCGTTGCGTGTGGGTATAACCGGTGTGCCGGGTGCAGGCAAAAGTACCTCGATAGATGCCTTTGGCATGCATATCCTTAATGAGCGCGGCGGTAAGCTTGCTGTGCTTGCCGTGGACCCCAGCAGTGAACGTAGCAAAGGCAGTATCTTGGGCGACAAGACACGTATGGAGCGTCTTTCGGCCCACCCCGATGCTTTCATACGCCCCAGCGCATCGGCCGGTTCGCTTGGCGGTGTGGCACGCAAAACGCGCGAAACAATAGTGCTGTGCGAAGCTGCAGGCTACGATACAATTTTTGTGGAAACGGTTGGAGTGGGGCAGAGCGAAACCGCGGTCTATTCTATGGTGGATTTCTTCCTGCTCATTCAAATAGCAGGTGCTGGTGATGAATTGCAGGGTATAAAGCGCGGAATAATGGAGATGGCCGACGGCGTTGTGATAAATAAGGCCGATGGTGCAAACAGGGATGAGGCGCAACGTGCGGCTGTGCATTACAGAAATGCTTTGCAGCTGTTCCCCATGCCGCAGAGCGGAATACGCCCGCAAGTACTCACATACTCGGGGTTCTATGACATCGGTATAAAGGAGGTGTGGGATATGATATTCGACTATATATCCAAGGTTAAAGCCAATGGCTGCTTTGACGAGAGGCGTAATAGCCAAGCAAAATATTGGATGTACGAAAGTATAAACGAGCAACTCCATAACAGATTCTACAATGCTCAAGGCATTGCCGGTATGCTTGCCGCTTGCGAGAAGGAGTTGCTCGACGGCCGCATCACATCGTTCGCTGCTGCAACAAAAATGCTTGATTTCTACGATTCGACAGAGGGTAAGTGATTTATGGACAAAAAGGATATTCGCAAGTCGGTACGTTCGGCAATTGCAGCCATTTCACAGGATGCAAAAGCGCAGAAATCAACAATGCTTGCCCTTGCCATCATGTTGCATCCGGCAGTGAGGTCTGCGCGGGCTGTTGCTCTTTTTTCTCCACTGCCCGACGAGCCGCAGATAAGCGAAATAATAGAGTTGATAGCGCGTGAGCGTGCAGTGTTGCTTCCCCGTGTAGAGGGCGATGTGATGCGTTTCTACCCCTATTCTTCCAATGCCATGTCAAGCGGTCCCTATGGGATAATGGAGCCAAAGGGTGGCGAGCCTTTTTCTCTCTGTGAGATAGATGTGATGGTGGTGCCGGGTGTGGCCTTTACCACCGATGGCAAGCGCATGGGGCGTGGCAAGGGTTTTTATGATAAATATATGTCGCAAGATGGTTTCAGAGCGTATAAGATAGGCGTTTGTTATGCCGAACAGATTCTTCAGTCGCTGCCCTGCGAGCCGCATGATATTTTAATGGATGAGGTTATCTATAAATAACAAAAAGCTATCCGCGGATAGCTTTTTGTCGTTTTTGGTATTATTCCTCGTCGTCGATTATACCGTTGTAGGCAAGTTCGCCTTCTATAATGAAGAATAGCTCCTCGGGGTCATACTCGCCGATGTTGTTCTTCTTGGCTTCCTTGGCAATGAAACGGGCAATATCGTCGATATCGATATCCACATAGTCGTTGTTGTTGTCAAGAATACCGCTCTTGTCGTAGTAATCGTAAATAGTGTCGAGGAAATAGTAGAACTCGTCGTCGCTGAACTTCTCTTTCAGTTCCTGTGGCAAGCGCTCGCGTATGTAGGCGATGGTCTTTTCGTCGTCAATGTCCTCGATGCTGAATTCGTCGTTCTGCATAGCGATTAACCTAAAAGTGCCTCAAATTTAGCCTGAACCTCGCTCTTTGATTTTGAGCCTACGAATTTATCTACAACCTTTCCGTCTTTAATGAATATTACGGTGGGTACGTTGCGGATACCATACTCGGCTGTGAGGTCGCATGCCTCCTCAATGTCGCATTTTGCCACAGCGATGCGGCCTTCGTACTCGTTAGACAATTCGTCGATGATGGGGGCGAGCTGCTTGCAGGGACCGCACCATGCTGCGCTGAAATCGAGTACAATCGGGAGTTGTGTTGCCATGAATTCCTGTGAATTCGCGTCTGTTAAGATTGTTGCCATAGTTGTAAGTTTTTAAGTTATTAATTTAGTTTATAATCTACGTTTGGTAATTCTTTCAGATACTCTATTAACTCATAATCTACCGTAATATTGTGGCTCTTGGATACAAGTTCAAGGGTAAATTCGTGTTCGTAGTCTTTTACGTTTATTTGTAGTTTGCTTGGGCCCGGGTGCTTCTCGGCATAATCTATGATATTCTCATATATCTCCTCGGTAAGTGCCATGATGTCGAACGATATTGTTATGCTCTTCACCATCTTGTCCTTAATCTCGGGCATAAGCTCTATGCTGTTTACCACAAAATCGAGTTTTGTGGGGTCCCAACGGCGGCCTTGGCAGCTGCCTTTTATATAAAGGAAGTTGCCGGGGATAAAGTAGTTTTGTTTCTTTATCCACTCGTCGCCAAAGAAGAATAGTTCGGCCGTTCCGGTAAAATCCTCAACCTTGGCCACTCCGAACGGGCTGCCCTTTTTGGTAAACCCTGTACGTGGGGCCTCTGCCACCACACCGCCGAATGTAACTTTGCGGTTTATTAATGATTCAAGGTCGTTTAGCTCCGCTGCAGCAGTGTTGCAGAATTCGCTCAATATAAGGCGGTAGTCGTCGAGTGGGTGTGCCGATAGGTATATACCAACAAGTTCACGTTCTCTGTTAAGCCTTTCAAGTGTACTCCAATTGCCACCTTCGGGAACCTCGGGAGTAGGAATCTCGGGCATCTCCTCGGCACCGAACAGGGTATTCTCGGCCGATGCTTTATCGGCTTGGAATACGTTGCCGTAGCGTATGAGGCTTTCAAGGAACTGCTCTCCCTTGCTGTTGGTGTTCATGTATTGTTCGCGGCTTATTCCGCCGGGCAGCTCGTCGAATGCTCCCGACAACGCAAGGCATTCAAGGTTCTTGCGGTTGCAGGCAGTGAGGTTTACTCTCTGAACAAAATTGAATATGTCGGTGAATGGGCCGTTGGCTTCGCGCTCCTCTATGATACTCTGTACTGCAATATCTCCCACACCCTTTACGGCGCTCAAACCAAAACGGATATCGCCCTTCTTGTTTACACTGAACTTGCGGCGCGACTCGTTTACGTCGGGGCCCAATACGTTTATACCCATGCTCTTGCACTCCTGCATCAGTTTGGTGATTTCGGTTATCTTGTCAAGGTTGCGGCTCAGTGCGCCCGCCATATATTGCGATGGGTAGTGTGCTTTGAGGTATGCCGTTTGGTATGCTACCCATGAATAGCATGTGGCGTGCGATTTGTTGAAGGCATAGGATGCGAATTTTTCCCAATCGGCCCAAATCTTCTCCAGGATGTTTGCCGGGTGTCCGTTTGATGTTCCGCCGTTAATGAATTTGGGCTTAAGTTCGTCGAGCTTCTCTTTGAGTTTTTTACCCATGGCCTTGCGCAGGGTGTCGCTCTCGCCGCGGGTGAAATTGGCCAACAAGCGCGAGAGAAGCATCACCTGCTCCTGATATACGGTAATCCCGTAGGTGTCTTTCAGGTATTTCTCCATGCAGGGGATGTCGTACTTTACCAGCGAGGGGTTGTGCTTGCGCTCGATAAAGTCGGGGATATAGTCCATTGGGCCGGGGCGATAAAGGGCGTTCATGGCAATGAGGTCCTCAAAGGTGCTTGGTTGCAGCTCTCTGAGGTATTTTTGCATGCCTGGCGACTCGAATTGGAATGTACCAATGGTGCTACCTTTGCAGTAAAGTTCGTATGTGAGCGGGTCGTCTATCGGTATGTTGTCTATATCTACATCGATTTTCAAACTGAGGCGTATGTTTTCTATCGCCTCGTTTATTACAGAGAGGGTTTTAAGGCCCAGGAAGTCCATCTTAATGAGGCCTGTCTCCTCGATAACGCTTCCTTCGTATTGTGTAACAAGCATTTTCTCGCCTGTCTCCTTGTCCTCGGCAATGCTTATGGGTACATGGTCTGTTATATCGTCGCGGCATATGATTGTGCCGCAGGCATGCACGCCTGTATTGCGCACATTACCCTCGAGCATCTTGGCATATTTTATAGTGTCGCGCAGGATGGGGTTGGGCGATGCCTCGGCTTCGCGCAACTCGGGTACCGATGCTATGGCGTTTTTGAGGTTCATTTTAAGTCCATCGGGCAGGCGGTCGGGGATTGCCTTGCATAGCTTGTTCGATTGGTCGAGTGGCAGTTTCTGCACGCGCGCAACATCTTTGATGGCAAGTTTCGTTGCCATTGTGCCGTATGTGATAATGTGTGCCACTTTCTCCTGCCCGTATTTCTCTGTTACCCAATTGAGTACTCGGCCACGGCCGTCGTCATCGAAATCCACATCAATATCGGGGAGTGATATACGGTCGGGGTTGAGGAAACGCTCAAACAGCAGGTCGTATTTTATGGGGTCAACGCGTGTGATACCAAGTGCGTATGCAACCACGCTGCCGGCTGCCGAGCCACGTCCCGGGCCCACTGCCACACCAAGTTCCTCGCGTGCTGCACGAATAAAGTCCTGCACGATGAGGAAGTAGCCGGGGAAACCCATGGTCTTCATTATGTGCAACTCAAAATCGATGCGGTCTGTGAGTTCTTGGTCAAAGGGCTCGGGGTAGCATTTCTTTGCGCCGTCGTATGTGAGCTTGCGCAGGTAGTCTCCTTCGAGTTTTATTCTGTATAGTTTCTCATAGCCGCCAAGTTTCTTTATCTTCTTCTCGGCATCCTCCTGCGAGAGTACCACGTTGCCCTTTTCGTCGCGGGTAAATTCGTTAAAAAGGTCCTCGTGAGTGAATTTCTGCCTGTATAGCTCCTCGGTGCCGAACTCCTCGGGTATGGCGAAGGTGGGCATGATGGGCGCGCTGTCTATCGAGTAGAACTCTACCTTGTCGCAAATCTCCACGGTGTTGGTAAGGGCCTCGGGGATATACGAGAACATTTCGTTCATCTCCTCTTTTGTCTTTAACCACTCTTGTTTTGAGTAGAGCATACGCTTGGGGTCATCGAGGTCCTTGCCTGTGTTAAGGCATATCAGACGGTCGTGCGCCTCGGCATTTTCTTCATCTACAAAGTGAACATCATTGGAGCATATAAGCTTTACTCCGCACTTGCGGCTGAGCTCTTCAATATGCTTGTTTACCTCCACTTGCATGGTGTAAACCTCGTGATTGGCGCGCTCTACGGTTGCTTTGTGTATCTGCAATTCCAGATAGTAATCGTCGCCGAAGAGGTTCTTGTACCACATTACCGCATCCTCGGCCTTGGCTAAATCGCCACTCAAAATCAGTTGTGGAATCTCGCCTCCAAGGCAGGCCGAACAGCAGATGAGACCTTCGTGGTATTTCTCAATCTCAACCTTGTCCGTGCGCGGTGTGTAGTAATATCCCTCGGACCAAGCTTTGGATACTATCTTTACAAGGTTGTGATAGCCTTGTTCGTTCTTTGCCAGCAGTATGAGGTGATGCCCGCGCATATCCTCCTTTTGGTCGCGATTGAACAGGCGGCGTTCGGCTACATATACCTCGCAACCGATTATGGGCTTGAACTTCTCTTCGTTGCTCTTGCCCTTGTTCACCTTGTTTACATAATTGAAGAACTCTTTTATTCCCATCATGTTGCCATGGTCGGTTACGGCTATTCCGCGCATCCCGTCGGCTATGGCTTTATCGACAAGCCTTTTAACGGAGGCCTGGCCGTCGAGAATGGAGTATTGGGTATGTACGTGCAGGTGAACAAAATCGTGCATGATGAATTTCTTTTTTTAGCGTTGATAAAGTTAATAGCTTTTGTTCATTCGGCATAGCTCTTTGCTTAAAAAGTTATCAACAATTTGCAATGCGTTTTTAATACAAACAGCCATAAGGCATCTTTGAGCGCGTGGTAAGAGTGCAAATGGTCAAATAACCTCTGCCGGGTGGTTATTTTATCTCTTTTTGTTTGCGGTTTAACAAATTGTTACTATTTTTGCGGATAACCATAATATGTACTGCATTCGTTACGGAATGTTAAAGGTAGTTCTTACTATTCTGTACGTTTGTAGCTGTTTAAGTATTTGTAATAAATTCTCTGCGATGAAAAAACTCGAAAGAATTAAACGACTGAAAAATATCAGAATACACCGCGAAGGTACCGAAATTCTTCTTGTCTCTTTGCTTTTGTTGCTTCTGATTAATGTGCCGCTATGGTATTTTTTGCCTTCGTTTGTGGTGCTCAACTCAATTGTAAGCGTGGTAACAATCACTATATATTTATTGATGGTGAACTTCTTCCGCAGCCCTATAAGGCATTTTCAGGGCGATTCCGAGAATATAGTTGTTGCGCCTGCCGATGGAAAGGTGGTTGTTATAGAGGATGTTTACGAGCCCGACCATTTCAAGGCCAATCGCAAGATGGTTTCAATATTCATGAGCCCCATGAATGTTCATGCCAATTGGTATCCCGTGGACGGTGTGGTTACCCGTGTGGAGCATCAGAAAGGTAAATTCCACAAGGCATGGTTGCCCAAGGCAAGTACCGAGAATGAGCGTTCGTTGGTTGTTATAAAGATGCCTAATGGCGAGGAACTGCTCATGCGCCAGGTGGCAGGTGCCATGGCACGTCGTATTGTAACGTATTCGTCGGTGGGCGATGAGTGCCTCATCGACCAGCATATGGGATTTATAAAATTCGGTTCTCGTGTAGATGTTTATCTGCCGCTTGATGCCGAGATTTGTGTAAGCCTTGAACAAAAAACCGTTGGTAATGAAACCATCATTGCCAAGCTAAAGGAGAAATAATATGGCAATTAAAAAGCATATACCCAATACTATAACCTGTTGCAATCTGTTCTCGGGTTGCGTGGCTTGCGTGATGGCTCTCGAAGGTGATTTCCTTGCCGCGTTGTTTTTCATAGTGCTGGGTGCTATCTTCGACTTTTTCGATGGTATGGTGGCCCGTCTGCTTAAAGTATCCTCTCCTCTTGGTGTGCAGATGGATTCTCTTGCCGACGATGTAACATTCGGCCTTGCCCCTGCGGCGGTTGTTTTCTCTTTTATGAAGAATCTTCCTTTGCCGGCTTTCATGTTGCCGGTGGCTGATATCTTCCCCTATTACGCATTCTTGATAGCTGTGTTCTCGGCGGTGCGCCTTGCCAAATTCAATATTGACACCCGCCAGAAGAGTACCTTTATCGGCTTGCCCACACCTGCAAACGCTCTTTTCTGGGTTTCATTGGTTGCGGGCTTTGGCGATTGGATTACGGAACTGAACGCAGGCTGGCTCTTGATGATGGGGCTTATCACGATATTTGCCTATCTGCTTGTGGCCGAGATACCTATGTTTTCTCTTAAATTCAAAAGTCTCAGGTGGAGGAGCAACAAGGTGCGTTATATATTCCTTATCTGTTCAATCCCCATGCTTATGCTTGGCATAGCAGCCGCAGTGGCAATAATAGCATGGTATCTCATTCTCTCTGTGGCTGTTTATGCTCGCAAGAGGAGCGCATAATATTAAAAAGGCTTTCGCTATAATCCGTTTTATCGTAGAGGTTGTTTTTTAGTAAATTGATTTTATTTCGGATATGAGCTTAATTTTTATATTGCTGTTTTTGGCAATCTTCATTATAATACTGATTCCTACGTTTCTCCTTTCGGTGATTCGTACTATTATTTCCATGCTTGGTTTTTTGTTTACCGGTAAAAGGCGTCGCACAACCTCCTATCGCAACGATTCCGATTCCTATTACAGGAATACCATGGGTGAAACAAAGAGCAGGGCCTCCTCGTCGGCACCGCATAAAAAGATGTTCGATAAGAACGAGGGAGAGTATGTCGATTTTGAGGAGATAAAGGAGGATAAATAGTCTTTATCTCTTTTTGCTGAAAAACTCTTTCATCAGGGCTGTTGCCTCGTCGGCGCAGATGCCCGCCGTTACCGTTGTCTTGGGGTGAAGTACATCGGGGGCATATCTTTTGTATCCGCGTTTCTCGTCGGTGGCACCATAAACAACGCGCCCAACCTGTGCCCAGCATATTGCTCCGGCGCACATGGGGCAGGGTTCCACGGTTACATACAATGTGCAGTCGTTCAGATATTTGCCGCCCACGTTGGCTGCTGCTGCCGTTATGGCTTGCATCTCGGCATGGGCTGTTACATCGTTAAGCGTCTCGGTGAGGTTGTGTGCGCGGGCTATGATGCGGTCGTTGCACACTATCACTGCGCCTATGGGAACCTCGTCCTCGGCATAAGCCTTGCGAGCCTCGGCAAGTGCCTGTTTCATATAATGGATGTCGTTCATCATATATGTTCTATCGGCTCATTTCGTGTTCGCTGAAAAGGGTGGGGTAGTCGGCATCCAGGTTCTTGTAGATGGCTGTGAGCAGCGTCTTGCGCATCCAATTGCTCTTGTTCGATATCTTATATTTCTTTAGATACTCGTCAATGATTCTCATCTCCTCGTCGCTGACAAGACATACAACGCGCGAATGGCGCACGGGCTGTACTCGTGTACCTGTTGCTTTTAGTGCTTTAGTCTTTTTGGTTGCCATGGATGCGGGAGTGCTTTTTTGTGTGTTAATGGTGCAAATTTAGTGTAAATAGGTCCGAAAAGCAAATTTTAATTTGTTTTTCGCTGTAAGTAGTGGTATCTTCGCCGCTATAATTGAATATAGCAATGGCACAGCATAATCTGTTAGGTAAGAAGGGTGAGATGTTGGCCGCCCGTTATCTGCTCGATAAGGGGTATGCCATCCTTGAATATAATTGGCGCAGTGGGCATAAGGAGATTGATATTATTGCAAAGGAACGCGATACACTTGTCTTTGTGGAGGTTAAGAGCCGTGCCAATGATGCTTTTGGCGATGCTGCCGATGCCGTTACCCCCGCCAAAATTTCCCGCCTTATCTCCGCAGCCGAGGCTTATGTGCGCAATAAAAAGGTTGATTTGGATTTCCGTTTTGATATAATAACTGTTGTGGGCGATGGAGAGTGTCATGCCATAGAACATATAGAAGAGGCTTTTTGCCCAAGTTGGTAGCCGTATGAATATAGAGGATGCACGCATATATTGTTTGAGTAAGCCCGGTGCAACCGAGGATTTCCCGTTTGACGAAACAACGCTTGCCTTCAGGGTGGAAAACAAGATATTTGCAATAGTGGATTTGGAGAATACCGCATGGTTCTGTGTTAAATGCGATGCCGACAGAGCATTGGTGTTGCGCGACCGCTACCCGCAGATTACACCTGCATGGCACATGAACAAGAGGTATTGGAACCAATTGGATATAGAGCATTTGAGCGATGCGATGTTTTATGAGCTTGTGGATCAGTCATATTGCGAGGTTATAAAGAAACTGCCAAAAAAAATACGAGAGAAATATGGCTTGTAACGGCGACGAATATTATTTGGAGCATCTCGATGTTATCGACTCCACTAACAGCTATGCGCGCAATAATACCGTGCGCCTGTGGTCGCTTGCAGGTGATGTGCAGGCTGTGGTTGTGCTTGCCGACAATCAGACAGCGGGGCGCGGGCAACGTGGCAACAAATGGCAGTCGTGTGCAGGAGAGAATCTGTTGGTAAGCATAATGGTGCGTCCCAAGGCATTGCCCATAGTGTCGCAGTTTGCTCTGTCGCAAGCAATAGCCTTGGCAGTGCGTGCGGCAATGAGTTATATAGGGATAGATACGTTGCTCAAATGGCCCAACGATATTTATGTGGGCGAGCGTAAGTTGGCGGGTATTCTTGTTGAGCTCGACTGTTGTGGCGCGCTTGTTGAACAGGCTGTAATAGGGGTGGGGCTGAATGTCAATCAAGAGCAGTTCGATCTCATGGACAAGGTGCCTGTCTCAATGAAGATGCTCACCGGGGAGGCTCATGATGTTAGTGAGGTGCTTGGCGTGCTGCTCGATAGTTTTCTCTATTATTACTCCCTGTTGGAGAAGGGTGATTATCGCTTGCTTGCGGCCGAGTATAAAAGAAATCTGCTTGGCTTTGGGAAAACAGGGCACTATCGGGATGCTGAATCCTGTTTCGATGCATCTATAATTGATGTGGAGAGCGATGGTCGTCTCTGTTTGCGCTGTGCCGATGGTACAGAACGTCTATACTCTTTTAAGGAGGTGGAATTTATTTTTTAGAGTCCTCTTCCCTCTCCTTGCGTAGTTTCTCACGCTTGCGCAGGAGTATCCACAGGATAGTCAATACAACAACAGATGCTCCCACGGTTATCCACTTTTCGGTGTCGCTCATTTCGTTGTTGCGGGGGAACAGGTAAGCATATACGATGGCTGTATATATGGCAAGTATTGCCACTGTTGTATTGGGGTTTCTGAATAGTCTCATAATATGTGGTATATGTTTCTGCAAAGGTATTGTTTTTTTTCGATACATTTTCATTAAACCTATATTTTGGAATAAAAGACACTATTCTTGGACCTTTATTGCACGATTGAGAAAAAAAATATACTTTTACGAAGTAATATTGTATTAATCATTAACAGATAAATATATGGCAAAGTTTAAGAGAATACTTTTGAAGCTCAGCGGTGAGAGCCTTATGGGCGAGCAGGGTTATGGTATCGATGACAAGCGTTTGAACGAGTATGCTGCACAGATTAAGGAGGTAGCCGAAATGGGCGTTCAAATAGGTATTGTGATTGGTGGTGGTAATATTTTCCGTGGCCTCACAGGAGCCGGTAAGGGCTTTGACCGTGTGAAAGGCGACCAAATGGGAATGATGGCTACCGTTATCAACAGCCTTGCTTTGAGCTCGGCACTTGGTGCCGCCGGTGTTCCCAACAAGGTGCTCACAGCAATACGCATGGAGCCTGTTGGCGAGTTCTATACCAAATGGAAAGCCATTGAGGCTATGGAGGCCGGTATGGTGGTTATAATGGCAGCAGGAACAGGCAGCCCCTATTTTACCACAGATACAGGTTCTTCTTTGCGTGGTATTGAGATTGAGGCCGATGTTATGCTCAAAGGTACCCGTGTTGATGGTATCTACACTGCCGACCCCGAGAAGGACCCCACTGCCACTAAATTCGATGACATCAGCTACGATGAGGTGCTCAGCCGTGGATTAAAGGTAATGGATATGACCGCCACCGCCATGTGCAAGCAGAACAATCTGCCCATTTATGTATTTAACATGGATATTGTAGGCAACCTTAAAAGGGTGATGAACGGCGAGGAAATTGGCACCTTTGTTCATCCGTAAACAATTTTATAATAAACAAAAAAGGCATTCACCGAGTGAATGCCTTTTTTGTTGTATGTCATTATATGTTTATTGTGCGTCCTGTGTGAGCAGCCAGCCCGCCTTCTGTGTGGCTGTTGTCGATAGGGCTGTTGCGCCTGTACTGAATGCGTGTACGGTACCGTCGTTCACTGTTATAGCGGTGCCGTTGATTGCGTGGTCGTATGATTTTGCAAAAACGGTACCACCGTTAATGGTGATGTCGTTGCCTGTGATGGCGCGTGTTTTGCGGTCATATTCGGCTGCAACAAAGTTTGCGGCAGTGGCAAGCAGTGTGATGCTGCCGTCGTTAATCGTCATACTGCCGTTGCAGTTGATACCTTTTGAGCCTTCGCCCTTGCAATTTATGGCAATTGTACCATTGTTTATCAATAGGTCGCCATCGCATTTGAACCCGCCGGCAGTGGTAGTGTCGCTGCTCAGTGTGCCATCGACAATACCTGTGATTTTGCCTCCATCTATTGTGATGCCGCCCTTGCTGTTTATAATCTTGGAGCCATTGCCCTTGGCCTCACCGTGCACGTTTCCACCGCTTATTGCAAAGTCTCCGCTTGTCTTGAAGATGGAGCTCTTGTCATCGTTGGTGCGTGCGGTTATGTAGCCACCATATATGAAGGTATTGGCTGTAATCTGGGTGTCAGTTCCTTCGTATTCGGCTTTTAAGGCTTCGCCATTTGCATTAATACCAAGCTTGCCGGCCTCTATGATTATGTTGCCCTTGCCACAATCAATACCATTGCCTTCGGCTTTCACTTTTACCACGGGCGACGCGTTTGCGGTGCGGCCCATTTGGAACTTGTCGTTTGTGTTAAACCCGTCTTTAAGGGCTGTTACGGTGATGTTTCCGCTGCGAATGCGTATGTAGTCGTCGCTGCATATTCCATGGCCGCCAAGGCTGGTTACATCAAGTGTTCCTGTTCCGTTAAAAATGAGCTGTCCTTCGCTGAACAAGGTTCCTTTCTGGTCCTCGGGGGTGCCATCGGGAGCGTTGGGCGCGGTTGCGTATGTTTGTCCGTCGCACAAAGTGCTGGTACCCGACAATGTAAAATATACAGTTTTGCCGCTTTGTATGTTTATGGCAGGGCCTGTGGGGTTTGTGAGTGTGAGGTTATTTGCCATAATCTGGAACTTCTTGGTGCTGTATATCTTCAAGGAACCATTGCTGCAAGAGCCACGCACAATATATCCCACCTTGCTGCGGCTGGAGTTTATCTCGATGTGGGTGTTGTTGGTGATGGTGTATGTAACATCGCTCACATTGCTGTTGCAGGTAACGCCTGTTTCTTTGAAATTTATGGTTATGATTTTTGTGGTGCTGAAATTCTCCACGAAATCGCCCCATTCTTCGACGAGCTCATCAGTCTCTATCGTTTCAACAACTTCTGTGAAATTTGTTGCATCATCGGGGTTTAGTACGATGGTTCTGTCGTTACTGTATGTGAGTGCGGTACCACCATTGTCGCATGGCGATATGCTATCTACATGAGCTGTCGCATATTGGCTTGTTGTGCCATCGGTGCCCTCCACTGCCACCAGCTGCTGTACCTCGTCAAAGGTTATCTGCTTTGTGGTTGCGGTGTTTATAGCCTCGTATGTGTTATTGCTGTTGTTCACATATAGGACCTGTGCTTGCGCGCCAATAGATGCAAGCACCATAAGTGCTGAAAGTGTCTTTTTCATCGCTTAATGAATTTTGCGGTCTTTCCGGCTGCTTGCAACAGATAGATTCCTTTGGGCAGTTGTGCTATGGATATTCTGCCACAATCTTCCTGCTGGCGCACCTGGAATATTTGCGAACCGTTAATGTTGTATATGTTGATAATCTCTCCCGCAGGGCAATTTACGGCAATCTCATCGGCCGATACATAAGTTACCAAGTCGTTGCCTGTGATTTCCACATCGTCAATGGCTGTAAAATCGCCAAAGTATATGCGGCTGATATCCCCCATGGGGGCTGTAAAGGTTGTGCCGTCGGTCTGCAATATGTTTACATCGCTGCCGTTGAATGTTATGCGGCGTAGAGCATCAAGCTCGATAACGCTGTTCTCGTTGCTTGTCTCTACCATCATCTGTTGTGCAAAAGAGGGCGCTGCCAGCAGTGCGGCAGCTATAAATGGTAAAAATTTTCTCATAATTATAGTAAGTTTTTATAGGTCTATTGAATATCCCAAGCCTATTGCGTGTGTGTTGGCTTTTCCTTTCTCGCCGGCTTTTTCAAAAAGGTAATATATCTCAAAAGCGTTGTCCTTGTTTATCTTGTAGCTTGCGCCTATGCGTGAACGCAGTTTCTCAAATCCTCTCCATTTGTCCAAGCGGCTGTAAAGCTCTGTTGATACAAAGGGGTTTACTTTGCACTTGGGTATATCCCATTTAGCAGTGAGGCGTGAGCGCAGAACGGTGTTGTTCTTGTGCTCTTTGAGTTCTTTGTTGTGCTCTATTGTCTCTGTAGGTCTTGGCCCGCCTAAATAGCTGTCGTGGCGATGCTTGTCCTCGTCGATAAGTGCCGAATTGGTGCGTGTGTATTGCAGACGCTCGCGTAGCGATAGTGATATGCGCCCTATTTTGTAATCGGCTGTTGCCGATAGATATACACGATTTCTCTTTTCCCAATATGAGTGATCGACGTTGTAATTGGGAAATAGTACTTCTTCGCCGTTCATATCTATCCATCGGGTATCTTCTTTAACGCTTATGCTTTTGGGGTTGTAGCCGGCTATGAATATGTATCCCGCGTTGGCCTTTAACCAATCGGTAACCTTGTATTGTCCGCTAAGGCCTATGGCAAAGCGCTCAATATCTTTAAGATAGTCGTTGCTGCGGAATTCAAGTTCTGCGCCTACCTTAAATTTCTTGTTTATCTTCTTCGAAGCTTCGAATGTGGTCCACACTCCGTAGTTGTCGTCGCCGGCTTTTGCGGTGTTGAATGCCGGGAATACCATTGCAAACGCAAACAACAGCGTTGCAATTCTGTTAGTTCTTGATTTTGAATTCATCGCTTGGTGCTTTAATTGTTGTATCTACTGAATTTGTTGCGTTGCCATTTGCGGGGCGGTAGTACATTTTTACAATGGCAGCGTCTTTTAAGAAATCAATTCCGCCCACTTCTATTTTTACTATATCGAGTCCTGTACGTTTTTTCAGGTCAGCAATAAGCTCCTCCTCCTTATCGGGGGTGATAAGGTCCATGTTGTCGTACTTAATGATTTTGTACGATAGATGGCGAATAACCAAATTGCTCTCGCACACCCAAACGGATGCGATGAAGAGCAGGTTGGCAAGTATCATTTCTGAATAGGTAAGTTCTTCAATCACAAGGCCGTTGATGGCACTCATTGCAATAATTATGAACAAGTAGGTCATTTCGCGTATGGATACCTGCTCGGTGCGGTAACGTATGATGCTGAATATGGCAAACAAACCAAGCGCGAAACCGGTTTTCAGTTTTACACCACCAAGCAGATATATAAGCAAGAAGATGCTTATTGCTATGAGTATAAAGGTGAAGAAGTACTCTCCCTTTTTGCATTTGGGGTAGTAGAAACCGCGTACCACAATACCCACAAAAAACAGGTTGATGAAAAAACCAATTAACAGGTTTGTCATGCCGGCAAAATCCCAAATGGCACTTTCGGTTGCCACGGCATTACCCCCTGTGATAAAATCCTCTCCCAATGCAGCTATGGCGCTCATTGCTTGCGTGCCATCTGCAAGAATTGTCATAAGTGTATCCATATTCTATTTGTGTTTATGTTCCATCTTGTGAATCATTCTCAACCTCTCTTTGAAGTTGTTTCTTTTCAGTTGCAGGTTGGTAAGTGCGCTGCCTATGCAGTATTTGCTGAACCCCGACTGCTTTATTCTTATATTGCGTATAATCTCCAATGCCGGTGATGGTACGTTACCGTCGCGTTTTAGTTCGATAATTGCCACGCGCGACAATTTGTCGTGTCCGTCGCTCTTCAAATGGTGGAAACGCAGATTGAAATCTATGGTCAATCGTTCGGTCTTGGCCATGTTTACCAATGTTATTCGGTTAAACCAATTCTCTATGACCGGCGATATTTCGTCAATGGTGTACCATGCGTGCTGTGCAAGGAAGGGGATAATCTTTGCGCTCTCTGCCTCCAATGTTTCCAAGCCACCTATGAGAATGCGTTTCTTTTTCGTGCGCCCATGATTGTTCTTGTTCTTTACCTCGAGAAACGTGTCGTTGGTGTCAAGGTAGGTGCGCACGCGTATCTTCTCCCTCACCTTCTTGCCGCAGTGGTGCATACGATACATCTTGTAGTCATCGGTATCAAAGTATGTGGTATGGTAGCAGGCAAGCGGTTCGTTGTCTTTTACTTGTATGTAATATTTGCCCTGTACGGCAGCGAGGAATTCATTTAATTGCGCAAGTGTGGCAACGAACTTTGTGTCGGTGCGGTTCATAAGCTTTATGCCCGACATCTCTTCCAAGGTGATGGGCGGCAATTTGTGCGCATTTTCTAATATTGAATTAATCATGTTTCTGCTGTTAGGGCGTAATGACTCTATTTTTGCAAATATACATGAAAAAAAGATTTTAACAAGCGTTTTTATAATATTAATACTATTATATTAATAAATGCAGATTACAGTTGCTCTGTTTTGTGTAAATTATTATATTTGCTTTTGTTAAAATTGTTTCGTGCTGCTCTTGCGAGCAGTGCGAATTTCATAGATGCAATTGTTATGAATGTAAATGAAATAATAGATAAATATTATCCTTGCGATAATGAGTTGAAACGTATATATCTTGTTCATGCACAGAATGTTACGGAGCTTGCGCTGGAGCTTGCCGCGCGTCATCCCGAGCTACACCTCGATGCCGATTTTATAGAAGAGGCTGCTATGCTGCACGACATCGGCATATTTCTTACCGATGCCCCCCGCATACACTGCTTTGGCGACAAGCCTTATATCTGCCATGGCTATTTGGGTGCCGAGCTCTTGCGCTCGGAGGGGTTTCCCCATCATGCCGCTGTGTGCGAACGGCACACCGGTACGGGGCTCACAAAAGAACAGATTCTTCGCGAGGGCTGGCCTCTGCCGGCACGCGATTTTGTTCCCGTAACAATGGAGGAGCAGTTGATATGTTTTGCCGATAAGTTTTACTCTAAAACCAAGTTTTTGGAGCAGGCCCGCACATTGCAACAGGTGGTGGAGAGTATGCAAAAAATATCCGATGAATCGGTGAAAAAAGTGGAGTATTGGGCCGGAATATTTATGTAAATGGTTAAAAAGGGAAAGATTTTCCATACTTAATGTATTTTTTAATATAAAATTTATATTTACTCCCTTTTATTTTTGTATTTTTGCAAATGACAACAGGTTTTGGTGTGCGGTAAGTTCTCTTTCCCACCCGATGTTGCGCTAATATCAATGAATTTGAGTAGGATTGAAAATAGAATAATATTGCTGATGCTGCTGTTGGCGGTTCTTGTAACTGTTCCTGCACAGGGTGGTGTTGTGCGCAGTATTGTTTCGTTGCACACCTTGTTATTCGATTCTCTCGCGGTGGTGAATCCTGCCGATTCTGTTGCGGTATCATCTGCCGATACCATTCCTCAAAAAAAGAAAAACGATGCCGATGCCGTTGAGGACCCGGTCTATTACGAGTCGTCCGATTCTATGGTGTGGTCCCGCACAGGCAACGCCTATCTGTATGGCGATTGCAGTGTGAAATATCAGAAAATACAACTCGATGCCGCAGTTATCTCCATGAATATGGATAGCAGTGTGGTACGTGCTCATGGGGTAACGGATTCCACCGGCGTGGCAACCGGTATTCCTGTGTTCAGGGATGGCGATACCCCCTATGAGTCCGACAAGATAAGCTATAACTTCAAGAGCAAGCGAGGGTACATTAACAATGTGTTTACGGCGCAAGGCGATGGTTTTATGATGGGCGAGGCTGCCAAAAAGGATTCCACCGGAGCATTCTATGCGCACAATGCTAAATACACCACCTGCGATGCCGAGCATCCCCACTTTTATATAGCCCTCACAAGGGCAAAAGTACGCCCCAAGAAGGATGCGGTGTTTGGCCCTGCGTATCTTGTTATCGAGGATGTGCCACTGCCGTTGGCCATTCCTTTCGGCTTTTTCCCCTTTACCAGCAGTTACTCTTCGGGTTTCATTATGCCAACATACGGTGATGATACCGAGCGTGGTTTCTATTTGAGCGATGGCGGTTACTATTTTGCCATAAGCGACAAAATGGACCTTAAACTCACAGGTGAAATCTTTACAAAAGGTTCGTGGGGTGTTGGTGCTGCATCAACCTATGCCAAAAGATATCGTTACTCGGGTAATGTCAATTTCAACTATATCGTAACCAAAGAGGGCGAGAAGGGCCTGCCCGATTATGGTGTGGGCAAGAACTTCCGTTTGCAGTGGAATCATCGTCAAGACCCGAAGGCTCACCCCAACAGCAACTTCTCGGCAAGCGTGAACTATGCCAGCTCCAACTACGAGAGGTCAAACCTCAACAGTATATACAACCCGGTGTATAATTCGCAAACGGTGCGTACATCGAGTGTGAGCTATTCAAAGACCTTCCCCGATATCGGTCTTACGATATCTACAACAATGAACGTGTCGCAGAACGTGCAGGATTCTATTGTTTCGCTCACATTGCCCAGCCTCAGCGTGTCGTTGTCAAAGAAGTACCCCTTCAAGCGCAAGAAGCGTGCAGGCGATGAAAAATGGTACGAGAAGATTGCTCTTTCGTACACCGGCCAAATGAGCAACAGTGTAACCTCAAAAGAGGATGAACTCTTTGAGAAGAACTTTTCTACCGAGTGGCGCAATGGTTTCAAGCATAGTATTCCCATAAGTGCCACATTCCAACTTTTCGACTTCATAAATATCACCCCCAGCATAAATTATACCGAGCGTTGGTATTTGAATAAAGTGAAACAGTCGTGGGATGAGGCTACAAGGAGTGTGGTGCGCGATACTGTGAGCGGCTTCAATCGTGTGTACGATTATAACATGGCGCTCTCTATGAATACCACCCTTTATGGTTTTTATGAGCCGGCAGGTTTCATGAAGAACAGTCGTGTTCACACCGTGCGCCACGTGTTCAAGCCCACATTGTCGTTTAGCTATTCTCCCGATTTCGGTACAGACCGCTATGGCTATTACGATTCATATACATACACCGATGACAATGGCGAGGTAAGAACCGTTGAGTATTCACCCTATTCAAACGGAATGTATGGTGTGCCGGGTAAGGGTAAAACCGGTAATATATCGCTTAACATAAGCAATAATGTAGAGATGAAATGGCGCACCAAGAGTGATTCTCTTAAAAAGGTAAGCATCATCGACGAATTGGGCGCCACCCTCTCGTATAACCTTGCGGCAAAAACAAAGCCATGGAGTAACCTCTCTACACGCTTGCGTTTGAAGCTTTCAAAGAACTATACATTCAGCATGAATGCAGTGTTTGCCACCTATGCCTATGAGTTTAATGAGAATGGTCAGGTTGTGGTGGGCGACAGAACAGAGTGGTCATACGGCCGTTTCGGTCGTTTCCAAGGTATGAGTCAGAATATCTCATATACATTCAACAATACCACCTGGAAAAAGATAAAGAAACTTTTTGGTGCCGATGATGAGGCGATAGACGAGGATGCTGATACCGATGAAACAGAAACCGATGAAAAGAAACCGAAAAAATCATTGGCGGCATCGTCAAAAGGCGAATCGAAGAATGCCGATGTGGACCCCGATGGATATATGCCCTTCAAAATACCTTGGAGTTTTTCGGTTTCCTATGGTATAATTATGGCCGAGGACAGGTCGCGCCCGATAGATGTAAAGGATATGCGCTATCCATACAGATATACCCAAAATGTAAACTTCTCGGGTAATATAGCCATTTCCGATAATTGGCGAATTAATTTTACCTCGGGATATAATTTCGAGAATAAGAAACTTACTACCACCACCATGAATATATCTCGCGATTTGCACTGCTTTGAGATGTCCTGTGGTGTTGTGTTGAGCCCCTATACCTCGTTCAATTTCAGTTTCCGCGCAACATCGCAGATGCTTGCCGATGCGCTCAAATGGGATAAGCGAGATAATGGCAGCAATATCGATTGGTATTAAAAGAAAAGGTTGAAACCGCGGTTTCAACCTTTTCTTTAACATGAAAATAAGGGCTTATTTTTTGATTACCAAATAATCTTGCTTTTTCCGTGCTTTTCAAGGTATTCGTTGGCCTTTGAAAAATGGTGGTTACCGAAGAATCCTTGGTATGCCGATAATGGCGATGGGTGTGGCGATGTGAGTACAAGGTGCTTGCTGCGGTCGATAAACGCTCCTTTCTTCTGTGCATAGCTGCCCCATAGTATAAAAACTATATTTTCGCGCCTGTTGGCAAGTTCGCGTATGGCGGCATCGGTGAATTCTTCCCACCCGCGTTTTTGGTGTGAGCCGGCTGTGGCCGCGCGCACGGTAAGTGTGGCATTCAATAGAAGAACTCCCTGGTCGCTCCATCTTGTGAGGTCGCCATCCTGTGGGATGGGTGTTCCGCAGTCGGCCTCAATCTCTTTGAATATGTTTAGCAACGATGGCGGGAACGGAATTCCTTTGTTTACCGAGAAACAGAGCCCGTTGGCCTGCCCGGCTCCATGATAAGGGTCTTGCCCTAATATCACCACCTTTACATCGTTGAACGGGCAGTGGTCAAAGGCGTTGAATATGAGCTTGGCCGGTGGGTATATGGGGGTTGCGCCCGAATACTCCTCGCGCACGAAGGCGGTGAGCCTTGAAAAGTACTCTTTATCAAATTCTGCCGCAAGTACCTCCTTCCAGCTGTTCTCTATTTTTACACTCATTGCTATTTTATATAATAGGTATATTCATGGCTGCGCATTGCTCACGCATCTCCTGTGGCCAAATGCTGGCCTGTATCTCGCCTATGTGTGCCTTTTGCAACAGCAACATGCAGAGGCGCGATTGTCCTATACCTCCTCCAATGCTCAATGGAAGGGTGTCCTGTAACATACGGCGGTGGAAATAGAGCTCTTTGCGCTCCTCCTTGCCCGATATTTTAAGCTGGTGGAGCAGGGCCTCCTTATCTACACGTATTCCCATTGATGACAGCTCAATGGCCTTTCCCAAAATGTTCGACCAAATGAGCATGTCGCCGTTAAGTCCCTCAAAACCATCTTCGTTGGGAGTGGAGTAGTCGTCGTAGTCGGGGGCGCGGTTGTCGTGCGGCTCGCCGTCGCCCAATTTGCCGCCAATACCTATGATGAATACTGCGCCATGCTTGCGTGTTATTTCCTCTTCGCGCTCCTTGGCTGTGAGTGTGGGGTAGAGGCGACGCAGCTCCTCGGAATGGATGAAGAATATCTTCTCGGGGAGTGAGGGCTTTATCTGTGGGTAGTATTCGCAAATTGTGAACTCGGTGTGCAGCAAAGCGCTGTAAATATCCTCAACAATCTGTTTGAGGAAGGCCACCGTGCGCTCCTCGGCACATATCACACGCTCCCAATCCCATTGGTCCACATAGAGCGAATGCAGGTTGTCAAGTTCCTCATGTGCGCGTATGGCATTCATGTCGGTATAAATACCATGCCCTTGCGCTATGTTGTAGTCGGCAAGCGTTACTCTCTTCCATTTGGCAAGTGAGTGTACCACCTCGGCCACCGCGCCGTTCATGTCCTGTATAGGGAAACTTACCGCATGCTCGTAGCCGTTGAGGTCATCGTTAAGTCCGGTGCCCTGCAATACAAACAATGGTGCGGTTACACGGCGCAGGCGTAATGCGGCCGATAGGTTCATCTGGAAAATTTCCTTTATCTGTTTAATTGCCAACTCGGTTTGCTTGAGTGTGAGCAGTGGCTTGTATGCCGATGTTAATTCATATAGCTTCATAGCTTTGACAAATTGCTGTCGTTTTGTGATTAATGGTTGTTATTTTTTTAGTTTTGCGGTGGTTTTTGTTTACCCTTGTTGCAAAGATAGCAATAATATCTGTAATATAGTAAATTTTTGGTAATAATAGTTCAAAAAATGAATAAATATCAAGTAATGCTATTTTTTTGTTGTATCTTCGCATGGTAAAAGTAAGGAATGGTCCCGTAGCTTAGCTGAATAGAGCGTCAGATTCCGGTTCTGAAGGTCCTGGGTTTGAATCCCAGCGGGATCACTTGAAAAAACACATAAACAATTCTATATGTCGGGTATTTTTAGCAACATGGCATTGGCTGTGCTTTATCTGCTGAACAAATTGCCTTTAAGGGTGCTTTATCTGTTCTCTGATTTTATCTATCTCATAGTATATTATATTGTAGGTTATCGTCGCAAATTGGTGCGTCGCAGCCTTCGGAATTCTTTTCCCGAGAAGAGTGATAAAGAGCGCAAAAAGATAGAAAAGGAGTTCTATTCCAATCTGTGCGACTATTTTGTTGAGACCATAAAATACTATGGTATGAGCCACGCGGCTGTTGCAAAGCATATTGAATTTCGCGGGCTCGACTCGTTGCAAAAGGCAATCGACAATGGTCGCTCCTGTGTCTGTTATATGTTGCATGTATTTAATTGGGAGTATATAACATCGTTGCCTCTATTCTTTAATGGCGAAAATCTGTCGGTGGGTGCAGTGTATCATAAGTTGAGTAATCCGCATTTCGACAAAGTGTTTAAGGATATGCGTGCGCAGTATGGCGCCGACAATGTGTCAATGAAAAACACTCTGCGCCACATAATAGAGATTACCAAAAACAACAAACTATTTGTCTATGGATTTATGGCCGACCAACTGCCCAAGGTAGAGGCGATGAACCATTGGGTAACTTTTCTTAATCAGGATACTGCGGTGTTTACCGGAGCCGAAAAGATTGCTCGCCGTACACGTGCATCGGTATTTAATCTCGAATTGATAAAGGTGGCGCGTGGAAAATATGTGGCAACATTTGAACTACTATATGAGGATGCCTCGTTGTGCAAAGAGAATGAGATTACCGATAAATATTTTGCAATGGGCGAGGAGTATATCCGTAAATATCCGGCAATGTGGCTGTGGACTCATAACCGTTGGAAACGAGGTCGTGCCAGCCGCGAGGCTTTTGAAAAGCATATCGCCGACAGAAAACGTAAACTTGGTGAGTGATATGATGATAAACAAAAAATCGAAAGCTAATTGCTTTCGATTTTTTGTTTACAATATCTTGTGCTTGAGCTTTTAGTATGCTCTTGCAAAGAGAACTCTTCTTGCCGAAGGTTTGCCTGTTACCATACAGGTGCCGGGGGTGGTGTCGCCCTCGAGCGGAATACAGCGTATTGTGGCTTTTGTCTCGTTCTTGATAAGCTCCTCGGTTTCGGGTGTGCCGTCCCAATGTGCAAGAATGAAACCGCCTTTCTCTATCTCGCTCTTGAACTCCTCGTATGTATCTACGGTACGTGTGCAAGCCTCGCGCATCGCAAGTGCCTTGCGGTGGAGGTTCTTCTGAATCTCGTCGAGCAGGTTCTTTACATGCTCTGTGATACCCTCTATTGAACGTGTCTCCTTCTCCAATGTATCGCGGCGCATAACCTCCACTGTGCCGTTCTCAATGTCGCGTGCACCAAGTACCAAACGCACAGGCACGCCTTTGAGCTCGTACTCTGCAAACTTGAAACCGGGGCGGCGGTTGTCGGCATCGTCGAATTTTACGCTTATGCCCATGGCTTTCAATTCGTTTATTATGGGTGCAACAGTCTCTGCAACCTTCTGCAACTGCTCGGCATTCTTGTAGATGGGTACAATCACCACCTGAATAGGTGCGAGTGCGGGAGGCAGCACAAGGCCGTTGTCGTCGGAGTGAGTCATGATGAGCGCGCCCATCAAACGTGTTGAAACTCCCCACGATGATGCCCATACATAGTCGAGGTTGTTGTTTTTATCCACAAACTGCACGTTGAAAGCCTTTGCAAAGTTCTGTCCCAGGAAATGCGATGTACCGCACTGCAAAGCTTTTCCATCCTGCATCATACCCTCAATGGTATATGTATCGAGTGCGCCGGCAAATCTTTCGTTGGCCGATTTCACTCCCATTATCACAGGCAGGGCCATGTAATTGTTGGCAAAGTCGTTATACACGTGGAGCATTGTCTTTGTCTCCTCCTCGGCCTCTTCGCGTGTGGCATGCGCTGTGTGGCCCTCTTGCCACAGGAATTCGGCAGTGCGCAGGAAAAGGCGTGTGCGCATCTCCCAACGCATTACGTTTGCCCACTGGTTCACCTTGATAGGCAGGTCGCGGTACGATTGTATCCAATTCTTGTATGTGCTCCAGATGATGGTTTCCGATGTGGGGCGTATAATCATCTCCTCCTCCAATTTTGCGGCGGGGTCCACAATCACACCGCTGCCATCGGGGGCGTTTTTCAGACGGTAGTGGGTAACCACGGCACACTCCTTGGCAAAGCCTTCAACGTGGTCGGCCTCGCGGCTGAGGAACGATTTGGGGATGAGCAAGGGGAAATATGCATTCTGGTGGCCTGTGGCCTTGAACATGTCATCGAGTATGCGTTGCATCTTCTCCCAAATAGCATATCCGTAGGGTTTTATAACCATGCAACCTCTCACGGGAGATTGCTCGGCAAGGTCTGCTTTCAGTACTAAATCGTTGTACCATTGCGAGTAGCTTTCACTGCGCTTGGTAAGTTCTTTTAATTCTGCCATATATTAAAATGTTTATTATTCCTTCTGTTGTACGAACTGCAAATTTACAAAAATATATTTATATATTATTCTAACTTTCTTTGTTTCGCCCATAATTTCTCCTTTTTTTGTGTGTAAAGGGTGAAAAACAGGGATTCCTTGGTGGATATATCAAGGAAATATTTACCTTTGCACAGCATTAAGCTATGGATATAGGCTGTAATGCGCACGATATTTGTTGTATGAATAATTAAACATTTATAAGTTATGAAATTAAATTCAATTAAATCGTTTGTGATTGTACTGTGTGCAGCTGTGGTAATGAGTGGTTGTTCTTCAATGAACAACACCGCAAAAGGTAGCATGATAGGTGCTGCCGGTGGTGCTGCCCTTGGTCTTTTGGTAGGTCATCTTGCCGGTAACAAGGCTATTGGTACTGCTGTGGGTACAGCGGTTGGTGCCGGTGCCGGTGCTATAATCGGTAACAGAATGGATAAGGCTGCTGCGGCTGCTGCCGAGATTGAGAATGCAACCGTAGAGACTATTACCGATGCCAATAACCTCACTGCCGTTAAGGTTACATTCAACTCGGGTGTGCTCTTCGAGACCAATAAGGCGGAACTTAACAAAGCTGTTCAGGAAGACCTTACACAATTTGCAAAAGTATTGAAAACATACAACGATGCTGATGTTGCGATATTTGGACATACAGATATCACAGGTACCGATGCAATCAATAACCCCCTCTCGGTTAATAGAGCAAAAGCTGTTGCCAATTATCTTATGAGCGAGGGTGTTGCCACATCGCAGATTAAAAGCGTTGAGGGTTATGGCTCCAAACAGCCTGTGGCAAGCAACACAACAGCCGAAGGAAGGCAGCAGAATCGCCGTGTGGAGATTTATCTCTATGCCAGCCAGGCAATGATTGAGGCTGCGAACAACGGCACATTGAAGTAAGACGTTGTTGTAAAACAATAACAAATAAGGTTGCATGCCCGTGGCATGCAACCTTATTTGTTATTTTACTCTGAACACTCTTATTCCTGTTTGGCTCTTTTTGTTCTTCTGATAATCGTAGAGCGTGCTATTGTCTTTTATCACCTTCCCGGCCACGCTCGAAGCATGCAGTAAATGCAGTTTGCCGTTTTCCCAAAAAGCAAATCCCATGTGAGTAACATCGAGCCCTTTTATGTTTGTAGTGAGCGCAACGATGTCGCCGTTTTTAATGGGCAGTTCGCCGAATGAGTTGTTCAGCAACTCTTTGGGAAGGTAAAATATGGTACTCCCGCGCAGGGGCTTTTCCCATTTTTCTATCTCTTTTACCAATGTGCTGTCCTCTTTTAATGGCTTGTAGCTTGCCGGGTGGCTGCTCATAAAACCGAGGTCTATCTGCCTGCTGCACCCCTTGCTGCCATAATCAATCTCCTCTATTATATGTTGTTTGGCGCTGTCGGTAATCCATTGGCTTATGTAGTGCAGGCGGCTTGCATAGCCATTGCGCACGCCATTGCGATAGCGTATTGTTTGCAGGTTGCTGCATACTGCTTGGAAACTGTTGCTGCCATCCCTTGTGGTTGCATATATGGCCAGTACTTGTTCCACAAGGGTGGTGCAATCTACCTCCTGCGTGTTTATTACAAGCGGCTCCTCTCTCCCTTTTTCAAGCGTGCCTGCCACGTATTTGTTGCCTATAAATTCTTGGGCAATGGCAAGAACCAATTCGCCCGCAGGCATGGAGCCGGGCTTGTGCCTTTGCAGCAGCCGTGTTATGAAGAGGCTGTCGGTGCGGCTGTAAATGATATCTTGCGCCTGTGCCATATATGCGGCAAAGAACAGCAGGCCGAATAATATATACTTTCTCATGTGTTACACAAATATTAACGTAAATATAGGCAAATATTCTGTTTTAATGGCTATCTTCGCTTAAAATAAACAGTATATTCATGAAAAGCACCATATTGTATATAGTGTTCACACTTTTTGCCGTGTCGGTGGTTCAGGCGCAATTTATGCGTTCCTTTTCCTCGCGCATACGTTCGTTGCAAATGGTAATGAATGATAATCTATCGGCACCACCTGTATTGCGTTTGGGTGGTGATGATATATTGGACTTTTCGTTCGACGAGATGTCGCACGATTATCGTCGGTTTACCTGCAAGGTAACCCACTGTAACTATTTATGGGAGCCTTCGGACCTCTTTGAGATAGATTATCTCGAAGGATTCAACGAGATGCCCATAGAGGATTGGGAGAACTCTGAGAATACCACCGTTCTCTATACAAATTATAGATTTTCCATTCCAAATGAGAATGTGTCGCTTAAATTATCGGGTAACTACAAAGTTGAAATCATTGATGATGAGGCCGATGGCGAGGTGGTTGCCGAATTTCGCTTTTCGGTGGTAGATTCGCGCGTTGCGCTCAGTGCAGCCGTGAGCGGCAATACCGATATTGACCTTAACAGGGAACATCAGCAGGTTAGCTTCACCGTTCATCACCCCAAATATAATATATCGAACCCTGCGGGCGAGGTCTACGCCGTGGTATATCAGAACAGGCGTTTTGATAATATGGTGCATGGTATTAAGCCCACCCATATTACAGGCAACAGCTTGCAATATGTGTATAATGAAAAGCTTATTTTCAAGGGGGGCAATGAATACCGCCGTTTTGAACTCACCGACCCCGATGTGGCGGGGATGAATATTGCTGCTCTCGGCTATTCGGCCCCCTATTATCATGCCGAGCTTTATACCGATGCCCCGCAGAAGTTTCACTCTACCGTGCGCGACGAGAATGGCCGCTATTTCATAAATACATTGGAGGGGTATGGCACCTCCATCGAGGCCGATTATGTATTTATGCACTTTACGCTCGATGCTCCTTATCGCAGCGGTGGCAGTTACTACCTATTGGGCGATTTCTGTGGCAATGTATTTAGTAGTGATAATAAACTCATGTATGATGCCGAGAATGGGGTGTATAGAACATCTGTTCTCCTGAAACTCGGGCTCTATAACTATTCTTATGTGTGGTTGCCCGATGGGGCCGACAAAGTCTCTCTTGCGGCAGTAGAGGGAGATTTCTACGATACCGATAATGAATACCTTATTCTCATTTATCATAGGGAGTTTGCATCCCGCTACGACAAATTGGTGGGGGTAGGGTGCTTGAATTATAAATTGGATAATAATTAAAACGACAGATGGTCGCCCGCAGGCGACCATCTGTCGTTTTAACTATTTGTGCGAACTGTCAATTACAATTTGTCTATAAGGCGTTGAGCCCATGCCCAAATACCTCTCTTTTCTATTTGCAGCAATGATCCAATGCCTTGCAGCAGTCGTAGAATCTTAGTGTTATGCCTTATCTGCACCTGTGCGAATTTATAGAATACAAATGTTATGAGAATGCTTAATGAAAGCACCACATACAATTGTGTATCTATTGAAGCACCCAATTTGTATGACACAAACCACGCCACTATAATAAGGAAATTAAGTGTGAGAATGGAAACCGTGGTCCCTATGTGCGAGAAACCGAGCTCCAGGAACAGGTGGTGAAGGTGTGTCTTGTCGGGGTGGAAGGGCGATTTTTTCCTTATTATGCGCATTGACATCACGCGCAGTGTGTCAAAAACAGGAACTGCAAGTACCGCCAATGTGAAGGGGATAAGTCCCACACCTTCCTTTGCAAAATCTGCGCTCAACGATGTTCCTTTGAGTATGCTCACAACAAACATGGACATCATTGTACCTATAACAAGTGTACCTCCGTCGCCGATAAACATTTTGGTGGTATTGCCAAATACGTTATGCAAGAAGAACGGGATAATTGCACCGGCTGCCGAAACGGCAAGAATGGTCATTACCGTGTTGCCCGACATGTATAGCATGATGGCAAACATAACAGATGCCATAAAACAGAATCCCGATGACAAGCCGTTTACACCATCGATAAGGTTTATGGCGTTTATGATACCTACGGCTGCAAATATGGTGAGCGGCCCTGCAATCCATGCGGGTATGAAATCAATGCCCCACAGGCCCCAAAAATGGTTTATTCCACTGTTGTTGACCAGAATAATAAAGGCCACCACGGCAATTTCAATGATAAAGCGTGTGCGGGGTGTAAGGTCGAGAATGTCGTCTATGGTACCTGTGTATAGCATTATAATCATTGCAGCCATGAGCACAAACACACCGGGGCTGAAGAATGTTATTTGCGAGGAACATATGCCCACGGTGATTCCGAAGAATACAGCCAAGCCACCCATAACGGGAACGGGGCGGCGTTGCAACTTGCGCTCGTCGGGGTTATCGACAAGGTTTTTCAATATTGCTATTTTAAGGATCTTGGGGTGTACCCAAAGAGTGGCACAAAATGCAACGATAAAAGGTACTAACAAATGATAAATCTTGCTCATTGTTTCCATATATGAATATATTCTATTAACGCAGTAATTGTTCTGCTATTGTGTATGTTTGTTAATTTTCTCAATTAAAGTTTGCGGTATCGACGTGGTGGCAACGGCTGTAATGCCATCAATCTTTACAACAACCCGTTTTTCACGCTTGTGCTCTATCTTTATCAATATTCCTTCGGCCCCTTTGAATGGTCCATCCACTATCCTCACTCTGTCGCCGTTTGTGAGATTCAACTCGTCGGGGTTGAGGTATAAAATCCTCTCTTCCTCGTTGCCGGCAATGGCTATAAAGCTTTCCATCTGCCTCTCGGGAACGGTCATTATGCGCGAGCCGCTGTCGCGGTTGGGCGATATTACATATCGCAGCCATGGAATATATTCCTGTTTTATGCAGTCTATTTTATCTCTTGTACTATGTACGAAGATGTAATTGTGCAGTGCGGCAATGCTTTTCCATGTGGCTTTTCCCTTTTTGTCAATGCTTCTCACTCTCTGCATCGGGACAAAACTGTCAATACCTATTGCTTGTAATTTGTCTCTTGCAATAAGTTCGCGTTGGTATGTTACTCTTAAAACAAACCATTGCTTGTCGTTAGCGTTGTCCGTGTGGGTTGCCAATGTTCAATATGCTATTTATAACACAAAGATAGCCTTTTTTAAGATAGGCATGGCCTTTTTTGTGAAAAAATATAAAATAATGCCGCTTATTGCTTGTGCTTATGTGCCGTTAAGCAATGTTTTTGAAAATTTTATTATCTTTTTTCGTCTTTCTTCTCTTTTTTTCTATCTTCGCATTGTTATAGTAGTATTAATCGGTTACATCTGCTATGCAAGGGTGTAACTTTTATATTGTATATATATGAGTAGTTCCAATCATGTGGTGATTATGGCCGGTGGCATAGGAAGCCGTTTCTGGCCTATGAGTACAATAGATTGTCCCAAGCAGTTTATAGATGTGCTTGGCTGTGGAAAATCGCTCTTGCAACTTACCGTGGAGCGTTTTGGCGATATATGCCCCATGGAAAACGTGTGGGTTCTCACCTCGGAGAAATATGCTCCGCTAGTGCAGGAACAGTTGCCCGATATTCCTGCCGAGAACATACTGAAAGAGCCATGCCGCAGGAACACGGCACCCTGTATTGCTTATGCCGCGTGGAAAATAAAGAAGAAAGACCCGCATGCCAATATGGTGGTTACTCCAAGCGACCATTTTGTTACCGATGTGGTGGAATTCCGTCGCATAATAACCTCCTCGTTGAAGTTTGTTGCCGATACCGATGCTATTCTTACTCTCGGCATTAAACCCACCCGCCCCGACACCGGTTATGGCTACATTGAGGCTGCGCTTGGAACGGCTTCTCTTGCCAATAAGGAGGTGTTCCGCGTGGATTCGTTCAAGGAGAAACCCGATCTTGACACTGCAAAGGCATATATAGCAAAGAATAATTTTTATTGGAATGCCGGTATCTTCATCTGGAATGTATCTACCATTGTAAACGCTTTTCGTGTGTATCAGGGCCCCATTGCCGAAGTTTTTGAATCGCTCAACCCTTATTATTTCACAAACGAGGAGCAGGCTATGGTAAACGAGCGTTTCCCCGAGTGCCGCAATATCTCTGTCGATTATGCCATAATGGAGCGTGCCGAGGAGATTTTTGTATTCCCCTCTAATTTTGGTTGGAGCGACCTTGGCACATGGGTGTCGTTGCACAATCAGGTGCAGAAAGATCTTAACGGCAATGCATCGCTCGGCGCATCCGAGACGGCTTTCTGCGATACACATGGCTGTATTGTGAACACGCGCGGAATGAAGAGTGTGGTGGTTATAGGCATGGATAATTGTATTATATCGGAAAATGAGGGCAATCTGCTTGTCTGTAAAATGAGCGAAGAGAATCGTATAAAGGAGTTCTCCGATAAGTAACAGATATATTGAGCATAAAAAAATAGAGCCGCGGCTCTATTTTTTTATGCTTGCAATAAATTCATCGCAGCTTATGTCTGCATCATAAATGAGCCCGAATAGTTCAAAGAGCAAATCCGATTTCCCATTCAGTGCGCTCTCTATGTATGGGCGCATGTCGCTCTCTTCTCCTTCGTTGTGCATGGTGTATGCTATGCAGGCATCGAAGTCGGCGGTGTCGCCATCGTCGGGGCGTGCATAGAGCAGTACGCTCTTGGCTATTCTCCAATGCTTGTATTTTATGAGGTGCCTTGCAAGGGCAAGCAACTCCTCCTCTTGGCTCCACTCCTTTATGTCGATGATATTCATCTCCTTGAAGGTGAGATTCTCTTTGTCGCGCAGTTCATACAGCTCCCCGCCGTCTATAAGCAGCTGCTTCATCTGCTCGGGGTGCATTACAAGCGCAAGCGAAATGGCGCCGGCGGCACCTTCGCTGTTCCCCATCTTGCTCATTATTATTGCGCGGTTTATGCGTGCCAGCATCGCTTCTATGCTGTCGTTGTCGCAAGTGTGGGCCACATCCTCAAATCCTTTAAGTGCTTTTTCTCTTTCGCCTGTGGCATATTGGCACAGAGCTATGTAAAATCGTGGCATTGCCGACGATGGGTATTTCTGTGCAAGCTGCGCGAATATCCCTTGCGCCTTGCCGTAGTTGTGCAGAAAGTAGTAGCAGTAGCCCTGCATCATGTTGGCATATTCAATCTCCTCGCCTATTGCAAGTTCGTATTCAAAGCACTCTATTGCCCTGCCGTATTTGTTTACCATGTAGTATATGTGGGCAAGTTGCTCCCAATAGAATGTGGAGTAGGGGTCGCTGTCTATCAGCTTGTTGTATATGTTTATTGCCGCATTTGTGTTTTGCAGTTCTATGAGGCACTCTGCCTTTATCTCCCAAAAACATTTTTCGTGCGGGTTTTCTTGCAGGGCATATTCGGTAATCCGCAAGGCTTCTTGTGCAAATCCGCCGTCGAGCAGCAGTTCCAGCGCATCGCATGCGGTATCTTTTGTTATTTTGGGTTGGTTTAGCAGGTCTATTATAATGTCGTGTGCCTCTCTGTAATCTTTCAAGGCAATGAAGGTCTCGGCAAAGAGCAGGTTGGTCTCGTCGTCGTGTGGTGTCGCAATTCCCTCAAGCAGTACGAGGGCCACCTCGGGCTCGTCTTTGCTCAACGATAGCTTTACTTCCATTTTTATGAGGTCGGGTGAGTCGGGGTGCAACCGTTTTGCAAGCTCAAACACATCCTCGGCCATGAGGGGGCTGTCCTGGAATATGTAGTATGCCTCCAAGTCGCGCAGTTCCTCCATAGCGAAATATGAGCAGGCGCCCGATTCTGCTGCCTGCTCATATCTTTGTAAAAGTTCGCGGAATTCCGGTGAATCAAAGTATCCTTTGTTGTCCATTGTTCGTTGTTATTTCCCTTTAATCTTGCTCCATGTATCTTTGAGCGACACGGTGCGGTTGAATATCATGTGCTCGGGGGTGGAGCTTGGGTCTATATTGAAATAGCCTATTCGCTGGAACTGTAAGTAAGAAAGCGGTGCCTGTGTGGTGAGGAATTTTTCCACGTAACACTCGGTGCGCACCTCCAGCGATGCGGGATTTATCATCTCCTTCATTGCGGTCAATGCGTCGCACCCCTTCTCCTCGCGTATTGCCGCCATCTCATCGCGGGGGTTCTCGGCTTTCCACAAGCGGTCGTACAGGCGCACCTCGGCTTTTACGCAGTGGCCGCGGCTCACCCAATGGATTGTGCTCTTTACCTTGCGGTTGGAATCCTTCTCGCCTGTCTTTGTCTCGGGTATGTATTCGCATAGCACCTCTGTTACGTTGCCCTCCTCGTCTTTCACACAGCCTGTGCAGAGTACTATGTATGCATTCTTCAAGCGTACCTCGCGGCCTTGTGTCAGGCGGAAGTAGTTCTTGGGTGCATCCTCCATGAAGTCGTCGCGCTCAATCCACAGCTCGCGGCTGAACTCGATGGCGTGTGTGCCGGCCTCGGGGTTCTCGGGGTTGTTTATGGCGGTGAGCTGCTCAACCTTGCCCTCGGGGTAGTTGGTGATGGTAAGTTTCACAGGGTTTATCACTGCCGACACGCGTGTGGCACGGGCGTTGAGGTCCTCGCGCACAGCGCTCTCAAGCAAGGCAAAGTCGTTGAGTGCATCGTATGTGGTATAGCCTATCTTATCTACAAAGTTACGGATTGATTCGGGTGAGTAGCCGCGGCGACGGAATCCGCATATTGTGGGCATGCGGGGGTCGTCCCAGCCGTTTACAAGCCCCTCTTTCACCAAGATGAGCAGGTTGCGCTTGCTCATGAGGGTATAGTTGAGGTTGAGCTTGTTAAATTCATATTGGCGCGGGCGGTTGTCGTCGAGGTCTTTCTCCTCTTTAATCCAATCCACAAAAAGGTCGTACAGTGGGCGGTGGGGCACAAACTCAAGTGTGCATAGCGAGTGTGTTACACCCTCCAAATAGTCGCTCTGGCCGTGTGCAAAGTCGTACATGGGGTATGCTTTCCACTTGGTGCCGGTGCGGTGGTGTGCGCTCTTTACCACGCGGTAGATAATGGGGTCGCGGAAGTGCATGTTACTGCTCGCCATGTCAATTTTGGCGCGCAACACCATCTTGCCCTCCTCAATCTCGCCGGTGTTCATCTTCTCGAAGAGCGCGAGGCTCTCCTCGATGGGGCGGTCGCGGTAGGGGCTGTTTGTTCCGGGCTGTGTGGGGGTGCCTTTCTGCTCGGCAATCTGCTCGGCTGTCTGCTCGTCTATGTATGCCTTGCCCTCTTTTATGAGGCGCACTGCAAAATCCCACAACTGCTGGAAATAATCCGATGCATAATATACGTTGGCCCACTCAAAGCCCAGCCATTTTATATCCTCCATTATGGCATCTACATACTCTACATCCTCTTTTGTGGGGTTGGTATCGTCGAAGCGCAGGTTGCACACTCCGTTGTATTTCTGTGCCATGCCGAAGTCCATGCAGATGGCCTTTGCGTGGCCTATGTGCAGGTAGCCGTTGGGCTCGGGCGGGAAACGTGTTTGCACTTTTCCTCCGTTCTTTCCCTCGGCAAGGTCGTTTATAATCGCTTGCTCAATAAAACTGACACTCTTTTTCTCGGTCTTTTCAGTTTCGTTAATTTCGCTCATATTATATCGTTTTAATTTGTTTTCTTTGTTTATATCGGTCTTTGCCGAACAATTTACAAAATTAGCATAAAAAATGGAAATAGCGGGTATTTTTTATAACATTTCGAAATCTCTTTATTTTTCGGACTTAAAGTGTTATCTTCGCGCTTGTAAACAAGGAAAATTATAATCACACAAAATAAAAGACTATGAAGAGTGACATTCAAATTGCTCACGAAACTGAGCTCCAGCGTATTGAGAATGTGGCAGCCAAGATGGGTATTGCCGCCGACGACCTCGAACACTATGGTAAGTACATCGCAAAATTGCCTTTGAGCCTCATTGGCGAGCAGAAGGGCAAGCTTATTCTTGTTACTGCCATCACTGCTACCCGTGCCGGTATTGGCAAAACCACAGTATCCATAGGCCTTGCGCTTGGTCTTAATAAGATTGGCAAGAAGGCTGTTGTTGCTCTTCGCGAGCCCTCGCTCGGCCCCTGCTTCGGCATGAAGGGTGGTGCTGCCGGTGGTGGTTATGCACAGGTACTCCCCATGGAGAAAATAAATCTGCACTTTACAGGCGACTTCCACGCAATTACATCGGCCCACAATATGATTTCTGCTTTGCTCGATAACTATCTCTATCAGCATGCAAAAGAGGGCTTCGGCCTCAAAGAGATTCTGTGGCGTCGTGTGCTCGATGTTAATGACCGCTCGCTGCGCTCCATAATCACAGGCGTGGGCCCCGCCACCAACGGCCTTGTGGAGCAGGCTGGTTTCGATATCACCCCGGCATCGGAGCTTATGGCTATTCTGTGCCTTGCTTCCGACGAGAACGATTTGCGCCGCCGCATCGAAAATATCCTCTTGGGATACACCTACGACGGTGCCCCCTTCACTGTTAAGGACCTTGGCGTTGCCGGCTCCATCATGGTGCTCTTGAAGGATGCCATCCAGCCTAACCTGGTGCAGACAACCGAGAATACTCCCGCTGTAGTTCACGGTGGTCCCTTTGCCAATATTGCTCATGGCTGTAACTCGCAGCTTGCAACCAAAATGGCCCTTGCCCACAGCGAATATACAATTACCGAGGCGGGCTTCGGCGCCGACTTGGGTGCAGAGAAGTTCTATAATATACTCTGCCGCAAGAGTGGTTTGCAGCCCGATGCAACAGTGATTGTTGCCACCGCGCAGGGCTTGAAGATGCATGGTGGAGTGGAGCTCGATAAGATTAAAGAGCCCGATATGGATGGCTTGCGCAACGGTCTTGCCAATCTCGACCGCCACGTTGCCAATCTTCAATCATTTGGTCAGTCGGTTATCGTAGTGTTCAACCGCTTTGCTACCGACACCGACGAGGAGATGGCTCTCCTGCGTGCTCACGTGGAGCAGGAGCTCGGCTTGCCTTTCGTTATAAACAACGCCTTTGCACAGGGTGGCGAGGGTGCTGTTGAGATGGCGCAGATTGTGGTTGATACAATAGCCAACAATCCCTCTAAGAAACTGCAATTTACATACAGCGACGAGGATGCCATTGCCACAAAAATAGAGAAGGTTGCCAAGAATATCTACGGTGCGGCATCTGTTACATTTGCAAAGCCCGCCATGGACCGCATAAAACTTGCCGAGAAACTCGGTATGTCGGCCTTCCCCGTGTGCATTGCAAAGACACAATTCTCGTTCAGTGCCGATGCCAAGCAGTATGGTGCCGTCAAAGGCTTCAACTTGCAGATACGCGACGTGGTGCTCAATGCCGGTGCCGAAATGATAGTAGCTATTGCCGGCGACATCATCCGCATGCCCGGCCTGCCCAAAGACCCGCAAGCCAACCACATCGATTATGTAAACGGCGAGATTGTCGGTCTCAGCTAAATTATAATAGAAGGCTATGGCAAAACCACTTGCAGAACGCTTGCGCCCAACCTCGTTCGAGAATTATGTGGGGCAGCAGCACCTCGTTGGCGAGGGTGCCGTGCTGCGTCGCATGATAGACTCGGGGCGCATCCTCTCGTTCATCATGTGGGGCCCTCCCGGTACGGGAAAAACCACCATAGCCAAGATAATAGCCCATAAACTCAACCGCCCCTTCTACACCCTCAACGCTGTATCGTCGGGTGTAAAGGAGGTGCGCGAGGTTATTGACAAAGCAAAAAACTCGCCCCTCTTTTCGGGTGGCGGTGCAATACTCTTTATCGACGAGATTCATCGTTTCAATAAGTCGCAACAGGATTCTTTGTTGAGTGCGGTGGAGACAGGTGTTGTTACCCTCATTGGTGCAACAACCGAGAACCCCTCGTTCGAGGTCATTCGCCCCTTGCTGTCGCGTTGCCAGCTATACGTGCTCAAATCCCTTGAAAAAGAGGACCTCATGCAGTTGCTCAACTATGCAATAACCACCGATGAGGCTCTCAAAAGCCGTGGCGTGCGCCTGCAAGAGACCGATGCCATGCTGCGTTACAGCGGTGGCGATGCGCGCAAGCTGCTTAATATCCTGGAACTTGTGGTTGAGGCCGATTCCTCCTCGCCCGTGGTTGTTACCGACGACAAGGTGGTGCAGTGCCTGCAACAGAGCCCGCTTGCATACGACAAGGATGGCGAGATGCACTACGATATTATCTCGGCCTTCATAAAATCCATTCGTGGCAGCGACCCCGATGCGGCCCTCTATTGGCTTGCCCGCATGATAGAGGGTGGCGAGGCACCCGAATTTATTGCCCGCCGCCTCATAATATCGGCATCCGAGGATATAGGCCTTGCCAACCCCAACGCTCTGTTGCTTGCCAATGCTGCGTTCGATGCTGTTATGAAGATTGGCTGGCCCGAGGGGCGCATCCCCCTTGCCGAGGCCACAGTCTATCTTGCCACCTCGCCCAAGAGCAATTCGGCATACATGGGCATAAACAGCGCGCTTGAAAAGGTGCGCGAAACGGGTAATCTGCCTGTGCCCTTGCACCTGCGCAATGCCCCCACAAAACTAATGAAGGAACTCGGCTATTCCGATGGTTATAAATACAGCCACGACTATCCCAACCATTTTGTCAAGCAACAATTCCTGCCCGATGATGGCCGCAATTTCTCTTTTTGGCAGCCACAGGACAATCCCGCCGAGCAAAAGACCAAAGCTTGGATGAATTTCTGCTGGGGCGATGATAGGAAGTTTTCCAAATAGTAATATAATTATGGCGGTCAAAGGGAATTTTGACCGCCATAATTGTTTTTTACGTTATGATTTTTTGTTTGTACCTCCTTTATCTCTTTTTTGAGAAGGTGAGTGTCAATGAGGGCCTTGAACGCACGGGCTTGCCATCCTTTGTGGCGGGTTTCCATTTCTTCTGGGTGTTGTAGATGAGTGCTAATGCCTCGCTATCCACAGCGTTGTTGCCCGAGCTCTTTGTTACCTTGGCAAATGTGATGCTGCCGTCGGTCTCCACATTGAATTCTATTGTAACACTCCCTTCGCTGAGCCCGCTCTCAAGCACCGCCTTTCTGTTGCCAAGTTGCAGGTCGCTTGTATCTCCAATGAACTCTGCTCCCGGGGTGTCGAATTTTACCGGTGTCGCATCGCCTTGTTTTATACCTATATTAAATTGGTACATTTGCGGCTCTTTGCTGCTGCTTGCATCGTCGTAGGTAAAGCTCTTTGGGTCGAACAGTGTGTGCTTTTTAAGTTCAAGCACGATGGCGCCGTATTTGCCCTTTTCGCCATATAGTTTTGTAGCCGCTCCCTCCTCAAGAACGTTTACACTCTCAATATCCTCTTCCTTTATGTTGCTGATGATGCCCGCATTGCCCTCATATATCGCACCGTTTATGATAAGCAGGGGCGACTCTCTGTTCAGCAACACTCTGTCCAGCAACAGCATATCGTTGTTTGCTTTGGGCTGTGGAGTGCCTTGCAAGCGGAACATAATGGGCAGGGTGTATTGCACCGCCACGTTCTTGCCATTCTGCTTGCCGGGTGTCCAGCATGGCATGCTCTCGACCACGCGCACGCTCTCTTTGTCGAGTGCCTCGTTGCCGCTGCTTTTTTGTACGCGGGCATCCTTTATCTTGCCGTTGCTATCTACAACAAAGGTTACAAAGCATTTACCTTGTATATTGGCATCGCGCGCCTCCTGTGGGTAGATGATGCTGTTGCGTAGGAATGTCATCATCCCATTTGTGCCGCCGGGGAATTCCGGCATCTGCTCCACCACCTGATATACCAATGTTGTGTCGCTCGGTTGTGTGTGCTTAACCTCGCCCACTGCTGCCACCTTGCGCCTGTTTGCGGTGCTCTCGCTTGGTGCGGTTGCAGGCAGTTCCGTTTGGTTGTTTGCAACAAATTCCGTAACTTTGCCATCGCTCGGTTGCTCGATGGCGTTTACACTCTCGGGCTGCGAAAAGAGCAGCGCGGCAATTGCTGCCGCAGGGAGTATGTACAGTGCTTTTGTACACCTCCACTTGTTCGATTTTTTCTTACACATCATAGTTATACGTTTATAAGTTGAACTGTGATTAAAGCTGTTGGCAATAGAGTAGAGCCTTGCGCCAACGGCTTTTTTTATTATCATTTGCTGGTATCGTTCTACATTGGTTCCGCTGTTTATCACTGCCTCGTCGGCTTCGTATTCGTGGATGTTCTTCATGCAGTATTTGGTGAACCATGCCATGGGGTTAAACCATTGCAGCAGTATAAGAAGGTCTATAATGATTATGTCCATTGAGTGGAGCGAGCGTGCGTGTGCTGCCTCGTGGGTGAGAATCTCACGCCCGCTCTCTTGCAGGTCGGTTCTGTTTATAACCACATGGCGGAACCAGCTGAACGGCTTTATCTCCTCTTCCTCTCTTACACGCAGTTTTATCTTCTCGTTTGTGTATGGCTCTGCGGGGGTGGGTGTGCCTCGCTTAATGGTTCTTGCAAGCCCTGCATACATAAAAACAAGGCGCACAAGCAACGCAATGACTCCCGCTATATATATAGCTGCAGCCACGTTGCCCCAATTGATTGGGGTGGTTGCTTCTGTGGGCACAGCTTGTGCGATAGGGAGTATTTCCGTGCTTGCAATCTCATTGCTTGTTTTTTCTGCAACGGGTGCGGGCTCTTGGGCAAAAAGGCGTGAGAAGGGTGTCTCTATGCCTAAATTTACAAACGGCAGCGCAAGCGAAAGGGCAATAATTGCAAGCAGGGTGAAGCGGTTGAGCCTGTGGTATGTCTCTTGCTGCATAAGTGCCACAAATAGTGCCACAAACACGGTGAGCAGTGTGGCCGATTTCAATAGATATATAAGGAGTGCTTCCATAGAAGGTGTTATCGAATGAGAAAACTTTTAGTTTGCGTATAAAGAGATAAACTTAATCAAATAAGTAATCTATTTCTGTTTTTTTACCTTTTCAATCAGTTCGGTGAGCTCTTCGAGAGAAATCTTCTCCTCCTCAACAAGCGATGACACCGCACCGAGATAGGAGTTCTTGAAGTATTGGCTCACTATATTCTTCAAACTCTTTCTTCCATATTCATTCTTGCTCACGGCTGCATAGTATTGGTATGTGTTGCCGTATGCCTTGTGGGCTATGTATCCTTTTTCTTCCAGCCCGCGTACTATGGTCGATAGGGTGTTTATGTGTGGCTTGGGCTCGTCGAAAAACGGTATAAGCTCTTTCACAAACAGGGGACCTTTTGCCCAGAAGATATTCATTATCTCCTCTTCTCTTTTCGTTAATCCTTTATTCATAATACAGGTGTTTTGCTCAACTATATTTTTTAGTTGAGTGCAAATAACTATAATTTTTAGTTGGTAAACTAATTTTTATAGTTAATAAAGGTTAAAAGCTCTGTTTTGTGTGAAAAAAGTTGCCGTAGCGGTTATAAAATAGCGATTATACCGCTTATAATCATGAGAATGCAGACTGCTTTTTTAAGCGTGTGGCGGCTTATTCTTTTGAAACACCATGCACCAATGAGCGAGCCGATGAGTATGCCTCCGCAGCCTATGGCCCAATAGGCGAGGGTGCTGTCTGTTAAAAAGCCTGCCTTTATGCGGAATGTGGTGTAGAACAGATTAAATACCACCGAAAGGGCTTGCAGTGTGGCCATGTACTGCATTTTGTCCTTTATGGCTCCAATGCAATAGAGTACAACAGGTGGCCCGGGCATGGCGAACATTCCACCCATTATGCCACTGATTGTGCCTATGACGGCGCGTGCCGCTTTAGATTGCAGCAGTAGCGATATCTTGTTTTCCCAAAAGAGGAAATAGAGCGACACTGCCACCAAGGCCACACCCAGGCAGCGTTTCATTGTTTCATTGCCAATGGAGGATATGAATTCTATGGCAAAGTAGGATGCTATAATATTAAAAAGGATGATTATCGCCACGCTGCGCCAGCATATCTGCTTGTAGTGGCGCACTGTTATGAATAGTGCGGTTGTGCCGGCAAGCAGCCCCGACAGGGTGGTGGCTTCGCCGTAAGACGGCAGGATGAAGGGGAAGAACATCATCACAAATATTCCGAACCCAAAGCCGCTGGCTCTTTGTATGAAGCTGGCGGCTATGGATAAAAGGAATATGAGTGCGTGTGCTGCGAACATCTTTTTTAGAGGCTCTCTACAATTCTTTTAAGTACCACGGTAGCCGAAATTTCGCGGTTGGCGGCCTCGGGTATCACAAGCGAACGTGGGCTCTCTATCACCTCGTCGGTTACTATCATGTTGCGGCGCACGGGCAGGCAGTGCATGAAGTGGGCATTGTTGGTTACTGCCATCTGTCGCTCGCTCACAGTCCAGCTGCGGTCGGTGCAGATAACCTTGCCGTAGTTGTCGCCGGTGTATGCCGCCCAATTCTTGGCATATATGAAATCGGCTCCCTCAAAGGCTTTCATCTGGTCGTACTCCACGCGGGCGTTACCCACGAAGGCGGGGTCGAGCTCATACCCTTTGGGGTGGGTGATTACAAAATCGTAGTCGGCAGCGTTCATCCACTCGGCAAACGAGTTGGGAACGGCCTGCGGCAGTGCCTTGGGGTGGGGTGCCCATGTAAGTACCACCTTGGGGCGTTCTTTGGTCTTGTGTTCCTCAATGGTTATGAGGTCGGCAAAGCTCTGCAGGGGGTGGCGTGTTGCGGCCTCCATTGAGAATACCGGGCGGCCCGAGTATTTGATGAATTGGTTGAGGATTACCTCGTTGTAGTCATCGGCCTTGTTCTCGAAACGGGCAAACGAGCGCACGCCAATTACATCGCAGTAGCTGCCCATTACGGGGATGGCTTCCAAGATGTGTTCGGGCTTGTCGCCGTCCATTATCACACCGCGCTCGGTCTCCAATTTCCATGCGCCTTGGTTTATGTCGAGCACAATCACATTCATACCAAGGTTAAGCGCAGCCTTTTGTGTGCTCAGGCGGGTACGCAGGCTTGAATTGAAGAATACCATCATCAGGGTTTTGTTCTTGCCCAACTCGCAATATTTGTAGCGGTCGGCTTTAATCTCCAACGCCTCTTTTACAGCGCCTTTAAGGTCGCCTATGTCGTTTACGGTAATGAAATTTCTCATCTGTTTATCATTTTTATATGGTTATTCCGTGCGAAGATAGTATTATTTTTCCGTATCTTCTCCTTCGCTCTTTTTATTTCTGTTTTTGAGCCACCAGAGCCACTCGTTGAAGTCGTGGCGCAGAATAATGCCCGCACCTTGTGTGGTGAGGCTCGATTCGGAGAAATATCGGTCATTTGTCTTGTTGTATGCTTTGAGGCTTACGTTGCCATTCTTGTCGAGCAGCCATTGCACCTCGAAGTCGCCCACAAAGTTTGTGTTGGCCAAGGGGTTCTCGCGGTAACCGAAATTGCCGTTTATGAGCAGGCGGTTATCGAGCAGGCGGCCTTCGAGAATGCCCTCTACCTCCATGCTGTTCCACCCTCGCTCGCTGCTGCTGAAGTTGCCCGATATGTTCCAATTCCTGTTATCGATTATTTGCGATAGCATATTGTTCAACTGCCCCGATATGGTGTTCGATATGAGCGACTCCATGGCTGTGGAGCTTTCGGTGGCACTGTTGTTGCGGTTATAGTCGTATGTGTAGAATTTACCTATTCCCATAAGGTAGATAAATTGCATGTTCTTCTGCTCGGGTGTATTAATGGCGGTGGCAAGCAGTTCTCGTTGCTCTTCGTTTGCATCGGGCAACTCTATATCGAAACTCAGTTGCGGTGCTTCCAGCTTGCCTGTAATGTTCATGAGGCAGTTTACCTTTACGCTCTTGTGGCGTTTGCCGCTTGGGTCGAGGTCGCTGAGCGATGCGCTCGATACCAAGTATTTTGTTTTCAGATTAAGTTCGGCATCGAACGGGTCGCCTTCAAATGTGAGCGTGCTGCCGTCTATGATATCGAACTCCTTGGGGAAGATATCCTGCATTGTGAACTTGTATGTTCCGCGTTCAAGGTCGAGGTGTCCCTTCATGCTGAATCCGTCCTTCTCGTCGTAGATGGCTGTGATGGGGCCTTCGCCGTAGAAGTCTATATAGTCGCCTGTTTTTACGTTTGTGAACACCTTCAGCTGCATTTCGGGAGTTATGTCGAGGATGAATTCAAGGTTCAAACGGCTCAAAAGGGTGTTCCGGTATCTCTCTCTCTTCTCCTTTTCGGCCAAAATAACGTGCCTCTTGCTGTTGTCGGTGAATGTGATGAAATTGTTGCTTGTTACATTGCCCATGCTGCCGGCGTCATATACGAACGACGAACCTTCGTTGCTGCGTATATCGGCATGCAGGAATATTCCGCGGTCGTCGGCAGTGAGGCTTGCAAGGCCTGTTACAAAGGCTGTGCCGTAGAAGGGGTATTCGCCGAACCCTTCGGTGTGATATGCCAAAAGGTTCTCGGCATCTACGTTCAGCGTGCAGGTGAAGTCGCTCAGGCTGTTGTGGTTTACGGCTCCGTTTATCCTTCCGCGGTTGCCATATATGTCGGCTATCGGGAAGTTGTTGAATGTCATTTTGTTGTGGGTGAGGTTTACCTCGCCGTCAATCATCTTGTACTTGGTGTTTGTAACATTCAGCCTCAATGAGCCGTTGGCGCGTATATTGCCCACAAGGTTTGGTCCTCCGAGAGGGCCCACGACAGAAACCTCGCCCGTAACATAGCCATCGACCTCTGATATTATTCCGTCCAACATGCTGTTCAGGAATTCCACTCTTGTCTTGTCGGCATCCACTTTTAGGTTGATTGTGTCGTTGGCGGGTGATACAAAGCCGTTTATAACGGTGTGGGCGGTGTTGTCGTATATATCGCCATGCAGATGAATGGCTTTATCCTCCTCTTTCCACACGCCATTCACATCCAGCTCGCCCATGTAACCCTCCTCAAAAGAGAAATTCTTTACATTGAGCTTGCTGCTGAATTGCGGGCTTTGCAATATGCGAGAGAGGGTGATGTCGCCTGTTGCTTTGCCGCCGAAATCCACGGAATGGAAGTTTACAAGGTTTTGAATCTCCTCCACGCTGATATCTTTAAGGCTGATGGAGAGTATATCATCCTCGCTTTTCCCAACAACTCCATCGATTTTCATCCACTGCTTGTCGCTTTGCAAGCGGAACTTGTCTATTGTGTATTGCTCTCCGTTGCCTTGTATGTGGCAGGGGAGCAGCTCCCAGGCCGTGCCGTTGTATGTGATGCTGCTTGGTTTTATGTGGGCATCGAAGATAATCTGTTTTCTATCGTTGTTGTCAAGTTCTATGTCGAATTCAAATGTGCCTTTGTCGGTTTGTTGCGCTTGTCGTTCCCATTTTATATTTCCGTCTATGCGGTTTTGGCTTGCAATGCAGTTTATTGTTGCTGCAATGTCGTTCTCCGGGTTGTCGTACAATACTTTTTTGCCTGCAACTTGCGGGCATGCGAAATTGGCATCCAATGTTATTCTTTCGTCGCTTGCCACAGCGGTAACATTGAGCTTGCGGTATTTGCGGCCATCGATGTCGCAGTTGTTGAATTGGGAATTAAGATAGAAGAGTCGGCGGTTGTCGTCGCAGCTGCCAACGATGCTCGACTGCTCGTGAACCGTTACGGGCAATCCCAGGAGGTCGCTCAGCAGGCGTGTATCTTTTATATCTATTTTGAAACTGTATTCGTTGTTTGCCGGTATCATCTGTTTGCTGTATGTGGTGGCAGGCAGATGGTGGCGCAGTATGTTGCCAAATGTGTTGGCAATACCTTGGTAGCTGAAGTGTCCCGCGATGTTCATGTCCATGAAGTCCGATGAGAGGAGCAGCAGGCGTGTGTCGGTGAGGTTGTTGTCGGTTATATGCAGTGTGCGCAGGGATTTTCGTTCCTCGGCTGTGGCAAGGGTGATGTTGTATAGGCGTGCATCGAGTTGCGACTTGCCGTTGCCATGAATCTCGCAATTACCCTCCAATATTGCCGACAGTGTGCCATTTCCCTCCTTGCTCAACATCAGTTTATGTGGCCTTAAAGAGTCTATTCTCGCTTTCACTCTGAATTCGCGGTGGTTCTCCTTGTCGGTAGTGAGCACGAATATTTCGCCACAAGCATTCTCGTCAATGAATGTGGCGGTTGTGGTAAAGTCTGTTTTGCTGTGGTTGCCGTTTATGAGTATGGGTGCATATTTGTAGCCGTTGTACCCAAACTCGCTTATGGTGGAGTGGAACTCGCCTGTGGGGCTGCCATCGGCAAAGGTGCCTGTGGCTGTAAACTCCACATTACATGTGCCAAGCTGTTCGTGTTGCAGAATGGTGCCCAAATCTATGGCGCTTGCCTGCAAGGCGGTGTTGTAACCCTCCTTGTTGTTTATCTCTATTTCCGCAGCTATATCTCCATGCCCGGTGGCAAGGTCGATGTCGCCCGCGATGTCTCCTTTTGATATGCTTGCCGTGCCCTTTAACTGCATGTCGCCTATCCGCTTTAAGGTGTTGAGCTTGCCTGTGCTGTCGCCAATTATTTTCTGTATATGGGCAATGGCTGTCTCTTTGATTTTTCCCTCGGGTATGCTTATGCCTATTGTTCGTTTTTCGCTTTTCAGGCTGTTTGTTATTATGGCGTTGGCTTTTAGTTGCAGGCTGTTGTCGGCAGCATTGAGTGTTATGTTTGCCGTGGTTCTCCTTTCGTTGCCTTTGCTCTTTACGCGCATATTCAGCGTTGGAAGATTGGTGCCCAATGCGGGGTGCAGGGCTTTGAAATCCCCGGCCGATATTCTGTTGCTGTATAGCTCTCCGTCAATGTCAAATGTTCCCTCCTTGTTGCTTTTTAGCACAAATTTGTCTGCACGCAAATCGCTTGCAGGCATTACCAAATGAAAATCCTCAACTTTTATCTGTTGCGGGTTGGCATTTATCTTGGCTTCGAGCTCGTCTATTTCAATGCTTGTCTGCTCCTTGCCGCGAATAGAGCGTATGTAGAGGCTTAGCGTGTCGCTGTTCAGCTTTTTCAGTGACAGGTTACACGCAATATCCCTCACTGCTATGTGGTGTGGCGAGAATTTTTCTCTCTCTATTGCGGCCGATTCCACATCGTAGCACACGCTGCCGTCGTATATTTGAATGTGGTTTATTCTTATGTCGGGCAGTTTGCTCTTCTCTTTTTCAGGGTTGCTTGCAAGCTTGTCAAGAATGAATTGTATGTTGAGCGGTGCATTTTCGTCTGCACGATAGAGTTTGATGGCAGGGGCTCCAATCATCAGGGTGTTTATGCGTATGTCGCCTTTGAGCATGTGCCATGGCGACAGGTGTGCGGTTATCTTGGGGATGTTCACCGCGGTGTCGCCCCTCTCGTCGGCAAGGTGAACCTCTTTTAGTACCACCTTGTTCAAGTGCTGTACCTGTACCGAGCCCACGCTCAACGGCAGGTCGCTCAATTGCTGTATTGCCGATGTTACATAATGGGCTGCCCGATGCTGAACGGCATCGAGGCGCAGCAACAGCGAAACACCGTATATGGTAACGGCTGCAACGGCAAGCGTTATTACTATGTATTTAAGTAATTTTATAGTATTAGTGTTTTGTGGAGTGCAAAAATATATAGAATTTCTTGTTATTTGCTGTTTTATACCTGTAAAAATGGAGATTTTGTCGATAAAAAGGAGCATTTTTGTTAAAAAGATTTCTGTCGTGGCGTTAATGCGCTTTCCACACTGCTCTCTTTTGGCTTTTCGTAATCTATTAAAAAAATGAAAAAATGGCGGGCTGTGATGTTTAGCTGTTGAAACGGCTTGCTTTTGCAGCTAAATTTTATTAATTTCGCAACTCCTTTTCGAGCGTAAATAATATTAATATCATGATACTTACAATACTTGTACTGTTTCTGTCGGTTATTTTCTTCATAAGCGGTAAACTGCGTTCCGACATTGTGGCTCTCTGTTCGTTGGTCACGTTGCTTGCTGCCGGTATCCTCACCCCCGAGGAGGCATTGTCGGGCTTCTCGAGCAATGTGATAATTATGATGGTGGGCCTCTTTGTCGTGGGTGGTGCGATATTCCAGACGGGGCTTGCGAAAATGATAAGCTCCAAGCTGATGAAGTTTGCCGGCAACAGCGAAATGAAGCTGTTTCTTCTTGTTATGGGTGTAACCTCGGTGATGGGTGCTTTTGTGAGCAACACCGGTACCGTTGCCATAATGATTCCCATTGTGGTGAGTATGGCAATGAGTGTGAAGATGAACCCCAGCCGCCTGCTCATGCCATTGGCTTTTGCCAGCAGCATGAGCGGTATGATGACTCTCATCGGTACCCCTCCCAACCTTGTGATAAACGACGAATTGATTAAAAACGGCTTCGAGGGGCTTGGTTTCTTTACCTTCCTGCCTGTCGGCCTTATATGTGCCGTGGTGGGTACCATTGTGCTGCTCCCGTTAAGCAAAAAGTTTCTCTCAAAGCCCGGTGCGTTGAGTGCAACAAGCGCCAGCAGTGGAAAGTCGCTGAAAACATTGGTTGCCGAGTATGGAATATCCAATAATCTTCATCGTCTGCAAGTTACGGCATCGTCGCTCGTTGTGGGCAAGATGATTGGCGAGATTGATATACGTAAAAAGTATGGTATCAACATCATAGAGTTGCGCCACATAGAGCGCGGCCAGCACAGGATATTGAAAAATGTTGTGCAGCAGGCGGTGGCATCCGATACAAAGCTGCGTGTGGATGATGTTATTTATGTGTCGGGTAACGAGGAAATTGTAAAGGTTTTTGCACAGAAGTATAAATTGCTGAAATTGAATGATAGCGACGAGGCCAAGGGAAAGTCGCTCGATTTCTATAACATAGGTGTTGCCGAGATTGTGATAATGTCGTCGGCCACGGTTGTAAACAAAACCATCAAGGAGGTTGGTTTTAGAAAAAAATATAATTTGAGCGTGCTCGGTATATGCCGCAAAAAGAAATATATATTGCAGGGTATTGCCGACGAAACCATTCACAGTGGCGATGTATTGCTTGTGCAGGGTGCGTGGGACAATATAGCCGCGCTTGAAAACGAGAGTACCGAGTGGATTGTACTTGGCCGTCCTTTGGAGGAGGCTGCAAAAGTAACCCTCGACTACAAGGCTCCCGTGGCTGCGCTCATAATGCTTGCGATGATTGTGGTGATGGCTTGCGATTTCATACCCATTGCTCCGGTAACGGCTGTGATGGTTGCGGGCTTGCTCATGGTGCTCACAGGCTGTTTCCGCAATGTGGAGGCTGCATACAAAACCATAAATTGGGAAAGTATTGTTCTTATAGCCGCCATGATGCCCATGTCCGTTGCCTTGCAAAAGACCGGCGTTTCGGCATGGATATCAAACTCATTGGTCAGCGGCCTTGGCAATTACGGCCCGCTTGCTCTGATGGCGGGTATTTACTTCACCACCTCCTTCATGACTATGTTCATAAGCAACACCGCCACAGCGGTGCTGTTGGCACCCATAGCCATGACGAGTGCCCTGCAAATAGGTGTGAGCCCTGTGCCTTTCCTCTTTGCGGTAACCTTGGGTGCAAGCCTCTGCTTTGCATCGCCGTTTTCTACTCCCCCCAATGCTCTTGTGATGCCTGCCGGCCAATATAATTTCATGGATTATGTAAAGGTGGGCCTTCCGTTGCAGATAATTTTGGGAATTGTGATGATTCTTGTTTTGCCTTTCCTCTTCCCGTTCTAAATAAAAAAATGTGCCAAAATTGCCTGTTTTTGGTTGAAAATAAGTAATTTTGTCAGCGAAGAGGATTTAATGTATAATCTATGGAGACAACAGAGATATTGAGGGTGAAGCAACAGTTCGGTATCATAGGCAACGACCCGGAGCTTATGCGTGCCATAGATACCGCCATTCAGGTGGCCCACACCGATTTGTCGGTGCTCATAACAGGCGAGAGTGGTGTGGGTAAGGAGTATTTTCCTCAAATCATTCACACCAACAGCGTGCGCAAGCATGGCAAATATTTTGCCGTGAACTGCGGAGCTATCCCCGAGGGTACAATAGATTCGGAGCTCTTCGGTCATGTGAAGGGTGCCTTTACCGATGCCATAAGCGAGCGTAAGGGATACTTCAGCGAGGCCGACGGCGGTACCATATTCCTTGACGAGGTGGGCGAGCTGCCCCTCTCTACCCAGGCACGCCTGTTGCGAGTGCTTGAGAATGGCGAGTTTCTGCGTGTAGGTTCTTCAAAAGTGGAAAAAACCAATGTGCGCATAGTGTGTGCCACGAATGTAAATCTGCCCGAGGCCATCGGCAACGGGCGTTTCCGCGAGGATTTGTATTATCGTTTGAGCACGGTGCCCATCAAGGTTCCGGCTCTGCGCAAGCGCGGTGAGGATGTGCTGTTGCTCTTCAAGAAGTTTACAATGGACTTTGCCGCAAAGTACAATGTTCCCCGCATAGAACTCGACGAACAGGCCAAGCGTGCCCTGCTTGCATACTCATGGCCCGGCAATATACGCCAATTGAAGAATGTTGCCGAGCAGATATCCATCCTGGAACTCAATCGCACGGTTACGGCCGATGTAATAATGCATTATCTCCCCGAACAGCCAAAGAGCAATCTGCCCGCCTTCTTGGGCTCGGCAGGGGGTGGCAATGGCAAAACCTTCGAGAGCGAGAGGGAGATTCTTTATAGTGTGCTTTTTGATATGCGCCGCGACATAACAGAGCTGAAAAAACAGCTTGAGGGGTTGCGCGCCGCGCAGCAGTCATCGCCTCGTGTCGATGATATGCATTTGTATGCCGATGCACAGGAGGTGGTTCCTGTGGTGCATCATCCCGTGCAGCCTACAATCCATCTTGCGCCTACGGTGCCCACGCATCAGGTGGTGGAGGAGTATGTCGATGAAACGCTCTCGCTCGACGATGTTGAGAAAAAGACCATCAAGCAGGCACTCGAACGCCACCGTGGTCGTCGTCGCGATGCCGCCAAGGAGTTGAACATTTCGGAACGAACACTTTACAGAAAGATAAAAGAGTATGGAATTGAATAAGATAAAGAAACTGTTTTTTGTGTTGCCCGCAGTGGTATTGCTGCTCTTTGCGGGTTGCAAGGTGAGCTACAAATTTACCGGTGCTTCCATAGATTATTCTGTCATCAAGACAATCTCCATGGAGACATTCCAAAACCGTGCCGCCTATCAGTGGGGCCCCATGGCTGCAATGCTTAACGAGAGGTTGAGCGATGTGTTTATACAGCAGACCAAGCTCACACAGGTTAATCGTGGCGGTGATTTGCAGTTGTCGGGTGAGATTACAGCCTATGACCAGGTAAACAAATCCATATCATCCGACGGATACTCGGCAATGGTGCAGTTGAAGATGAGTGTAAATGTGCGCTTTGTAAATAACAAGAACCACAAAGAGGATTTTGAACGTACATTCTCGGCAACAAGGGATTTTGACTCATCGCAGCAGCTCGAGAGCGTACAGGAGGAGCTCGTAACACAAATGATAAACGAGATTGTGGAGGCTATCTTCAATGCCGCCGTTGCTAATTGGTAACAGATGGAATCCCTCTCGGCATATATATCGCACCCCGAAAAACTCAATCGCGACACGCTTTATGAGTTGCGTCTTTTGGTGGCAAAGCATCCCACCTTCGATGTCGCGCGCCTGTTGATGTTGAAGAACCTTTATCTTCTGCACGATGTGGATTTGGGTAAAGAGATGCGCAAGGCTGCTCTTTTCCTTAAAAATCGATGGGCGTTGTTTGAACTCATGGAGGGGTATGGGGCTGCCGTTGTTGAGTCGGCTCCTGCCACCGATGTGTCTGTCGATAGAACGATGGCACTCATAGATGCCTTTCTTGAAACTTTGCCGGCAGAGAATTTTTCGCTCGAGGCCGAGGGTGCGGCTGCCGTGGACTATGTTTCGGCATATCTTGCCAAGGAGGCACCGCAAGCGGCTGTGCCGCAGTTGCGCGGGCAAAGCCTGATAGATGATTTCCTCTCGGGCGATAACGAAAAAATTACTCTTGACCTTAAAGGCGAGGCTGAATCTGTTACTCCTTTGGCTGCTACCGAAGAGGCCGAAGATTCCCTGCCCGAAACCTCGTTTTTTACGGAAACTCTTGCAAATATTTATATTAAGCAGGGAAAATATGACAAGGCTCTGGAAATTATTAAACGGTTATGTTTGGAATATCCGAATAAAAATCGTTACTTTGCAGACCAAATTAGATTTTTAGAAAAAATAGTTAAACATACAAAAAGAAAATAACATGTATTTGGTTTGCGTTTTACTTATTGTAATAGCATCGGTGCTAATGTGTCTTATAGTATTGGTTCAGAATTCAAAGGGTGGTGGCCTTGCATCGGGCTTTGCATCATCTAACCAGATTATGGGTGTGAGAAAGACTACCGATTTCTTGGAGAAGGCAACATGGAGCCTTGCTGCATTTATGGTTGTGGTAAGTGTCCTTGCCGCTTGGTCTATCCCTCATGCCACAACTACCGACGAGAGCGCTATTCAGCAGAGTGCAATAGAGACAAGTGTTGTTAATCCCGAGGTTGCTCCCGATTTTACCGAGGAGGTTCCCGCCGAGGTTACAGTGGAGACACCTGCTGCCGAGTAATTTGCTCATAGCATAGTTGCACATACACACACAATAAACCCCGAAGCGCATGCTTCGGGGTTTATTGTGTTGTTTTATATCCTCTTTTATATTACGATGCGAGAATCTCCTGTGCGCGCACCGTTTCGCGGTCAATGGGTTTGTCGTCTTTGATAGCCTTGGTAAAGGGTATATAGACAATCTCGTTGTTGCGCAAGCCTATCATCACATTGCGCTGTCCCTCCAACAGCGCATCGATGGCTGCCACGCCCAAGCGGCTGGCAAGGATGCGGTCGTTGGCAGTGGGGCTGCCGCCACGTTGCAGGTAACCAAGGATGGATACACGCACATCGAGCTCGGGGAACTTCTGGCGCATGCCTTCGGCAACATCCATGATATTGTAATCTTTCTCGCGGCCCTCGGCAAAGAGTACGATACTGCTGCTCTTGGTGCGGCGCAATCCGTTGGCAATGAATTGGTTTATACGCTCGAATTCGGGGTCTATTTCGGGCAGCACGCAGGCCTCGGCACCTGTTGCAAGTGTTCCGTTGAGGGCAAGGAAGCCGGCGTCGCGGCCCATAACCTCAACGATGAAGAGGCGTTCGTGCGACGATGCGGTGTCGCGTATCTTATCCACGCACTCCATGATGGTGTTCAGCGCGGTGTCGTAGCCTATGGTTGTGTCGGTGCCATAGAGGTCGTTGTCTATTGTTCCGGGCAGGGCAATACAGGGAATGTCATATTCGCGTGCAAGGTTGTAAGCACCGGTTATGGAGCCGTCGCCGCCGATAACCACAAGCGCGTCGATACCCTCTTTTTGCAGTGTGGCGTATCCTATCGCGCGGCCCTCCTCGGTCTTGAACTCGTCGCAACGGCTTGTCTTTAATATTGTTCCGCCACGCTGGATGATGTTGCTCACATTCTCGGTCTTGAACTCCTTTATCTCGCCAGTTATGAGTCCTTTGTAACCGCGGTAAATACCTTTTACCTTCATTCCATGGTAGATGCAGGCGCGGGTAACGGCACGAATGGCTGCGTTCATTCCGGGGGCATCGCCGCCCGATGTGAGTACTCCCACGCAGTTGATTTTGTTTTTCATTGCTCTATGTTTTTATGGTTGTTATAGTTTAGAATCTCCTGTTTGCAGTTTTCCATGAGCCATTTGGGTGTGGATGTGGCACCGCAGATACCTATGCTATCCACGTTGTCTGTAAGCGAGAGGTCTATCTCCTGCGGGCTCTCTATCTGGTACGAATTGGGGTTTACACGCTTGCATTCATTGAATAGAATCTTGCCGTTTGAGCTTTTGCGCCCGCAAACAAAGAATATCAGCTGGTGGCTCTTTGCAAATTCGCTTATTCCCCGCATGCGGTTGGCCACCTGGCGGCACACGGTGTCGAACGACTCTGTTTTCTTGTCGGCATCTATGCGCTGTTCAATGGCCTCGGCTATCTGCTTGTAGCCTTCCAATGATTTTGTTGTTTGCGAGTAGATATATGTGTTCTTGTCGGTGGCAATCTTGTCGAGCTGTGCGGTGTTTTCTATCACAATGGCTTCACCGCGTGTCTGCCCCACAAGCCCCAGCACCTCGGCGTGTCCCGCCTGTCCGTGGATTATTATCTGCCTCTCCTCGTCAACGGTATCCTGCCACTTCTGCTTTATGCGTTGTTGCAGTTTAAGCACCACGGGGCATGTGGCATCGATAAGTTCCAGATTGTTCTTGCGGGCTGTTTCGTATGTGGCAGGCGGCTCACCATGTGCGCGCAACAGAACCTTGGCATCGTGTAATTGTGCAAAGGTATCGTGGTCTATTGTTATGAGCCCCAGCTTTTTAAGCCTGTCGCACTCAATGCCGTTGTGCACAATGTCGCCCAAGCAGTAGAGGGTGCTGCCGTTTTGCAGTTCCTCCTCGGCTTTTTTTATGGCGGTGGTTACACCGAAACAGAATCCCGAGTGCTCGTCAATCTCTATTCTTAGCATTGTGTATGTGCAATAAATTGTTCTTTCAACCAAGCCTCTTGCTCTGCATGAGTCATGTTGCTGTTATCGAGCAAAAGGGCATCGTCGGCCTTTTTCAACGGGCTCACCTCGCGTGTTTGGTCTATGTGGTCGCGTTCCAGCACGTTTTCAAGTATTTCGTTGTAATCGGGGTTGTCGCCACGGGCTTTCAGCTCGTCGTAGCGGCGCTGTGCGCGTACCTCGGCCGATGCGGTTACAAAAATCTTCAGCTCTGCATCGGGGAACACGGTGGTGCCTATGTCGCGCCCATCCATGACAATCCCCTTCTGCTTGCCCATGCGGCGTTGCTGTTCCACCATTTCGGTGCGCACGAAATCGAGTGCGGCAACACGGCTCACAAGGCGCGATACCTCCAATGAACGTATCTCGTGCTCCACGTTTGTGCCATTCAGCAGGGTGATGGAGTTCTTTGTCTCGGGGTCGGCCTCGAATGTTATGTTTATATTGTCGAGCTGTTTGCGCAACTCCTCTGTGTCTATTTCTTCCCCCTTTATCAGCCCGTTGCGCAGGCAGTAAAGGGCAACGGCGCGGTACATGGCACCGCTGTCGAAATAGAGGTAGCCCACACTGCGTGCAAGGGCCTTTGCCATCGTGCTTTTACCGCACGAGGAGAAACCATCTATTGCTATAACTATCTTCTTCATAATCTTCTGTTTATAATGTGTATGAAACATTGAACAGCAACGACGACGATGAAACGTGCAGCTTGCTGTACGATGCTCCGAGTCTTATTCTTTTAGTATGGAAACCGGCACCTATGCTCACACCGTCCCAACTGCTGTTGTCGGTGGAGAGCTCCTTGGTCATGCGGTAGTTGTATCCCACGGCGGCATAGAATTTCTTGCCAAGTAATATATCGGCACCAAAGGTAAAGTGTTTTAATAACTTTTGTCCGAATCCGTCTTTGCTGCCATCGGCATTGTAAAAGTCGTCGTCGCTCCATTTGTGCAGGTTGTTCATTGTAACCGACAAGCGTATGGGAGCGTGTGCCAGCCTCTTTGTGAAACCTAATTGTATATCGAAAGGCATCTTTTCGGTCTCTTCCTCAAAGGCCTTTACTTGGGCACCCAGATTCTTGAACACCAACGATGCCGAAAAGTCGCTCTCCTCATTGTAGTAGTTCAATCCAAGGTCAACCCCAAGTGCTATGGAGCTCATGGCATCGTATTTGGAATAGATGAATTTACCGGCAACACCACCGCTCCAATAGTCGCTCAACAGGTAGCTGTATGTGGCGGCAAACTCCATATCCTTGGCATTGAATGTACCTGTGTGGATATTATCCTCGGTATATCCCTCGAACTCGCCGTAGTCCACATAGCGTGCAGTGATGGCTCCCGCCGAGCGCTCGCCAAACACGCGGCTGTATGCCGCGCCTGCCACCTTGCTGTCGGCCATGTAGGTCATGTAGCCCAGGTTCAGTGTATTGTGTGTTACGTTTATGAGCAGCGCGGGATTGTGCGCGGCAAGGGTTATATCGTCGTCGATAATGGAGATGTTTGTGCCACCTAATGCCGCAACGTGCGACGAGTATGGCAGGCGCAGGAAATTGAAGGCGATATCACCGGTCTGCGCTTTCAGCAGGCATAACGGTGCTGCCATCATTATTAAAAGTATGTAACCTTTAAGTTTCACTTTGTTGTTCTGTTTCGTGGTTAATATTTGTGTTGCGGAACCTCTGCGAAGATAATGCTTTTTTTCATCTTAATGTATAGAAGAAGGTAAAATTAAAGCATAAAATGCGCTGTTTCCCATAATAAATAACTGAAAAACGAGTTATTTATGATACACGCAGCAAAGAAAATCTTTATAAATTAAAAAAAGATGGCTTAAATTGTGTGTATTGAAAAATATTGTTTATTTTTGCCCTTTGGAAGAAATAGCGAAATTTGGTTTCTACAAATATATAAAATAATCATATGAATACAACAAACAATCAGCAATCAAATGAGCGCGAGCTTCTTGAAGTGAAGAAAAGCGCGAAGGCGAACCTTGAGCAGCACAAGACCACCTGGCTCTTGATTGGCTACGTTATGGTATTTGCCATTCTGTTTGTAGCTTTTGAATGGACAGCTACAGAGAAAAAACACACAGGTGAAATTGTGAGTGCGGGTATCCTTCTCGAAGAGGAGATTATGATTCCTATCACAATGCCCGAGAAGAAGGTTGTTCCTCCTCCTCCCCAGGCAAAGCAGATTACCGAGATTCTTGAAATCGTAGATGACGAGGCCGAAATCGAAGAGAGTGAGCTCGCTTCTGTCGAGGAGACCGGTGAGGTAGTGGAGATTGCCGATATAGGTAACGTGGTTGTAGAGGATATCCCCGAGGAGGAGCCCATCCTCAACGTGGTAGAGAAGATGCCCGAGTTTCCCGGTGGTATGCAGGCGCTTATGAAATATTTGAAGGATAACATCAATTATCCCCGTATTTCTCGCGAGAACAACTCGCAGGGTAAATCGTTTATCAACTTTGTGGTAAATTCCGACGGTTCAATTCAGGATGTCGAGGTGCTCAAGAGCTCAAGCGATGTTTATCTCGACAAGGAGGCTGTTCGCGTGGTAAGCGCAATGCCCAAATGGAACCCCGGTAAGCAGGCCGGTAAGGCAGTGCGTGTGCGCTTTACATTGCCGGTAACCTTCCGCTTGAAATAATAAATAAAGATAATAAGAGAGAGGCTGCCCCTGTGAGTGTAGCCTCTTTTTTTAATAATAACCAATCCATTCCTTTATAAATTATGTATAGTTGGGAACAGATAAGAGACGAAGTAAACCGTTTCATCGAGAGTATAAAATTTGAACGCGAACCGCTTGAACTATATAAGCCTATACGCTATACGTTGGCGCAGAGTGGCAAGCGAGTGCGCCCTGTGCTCTGCCTCATGGCATATAACCTGTATCGCGACGATATTACCGATGCTCTCTATCCCGCAGTGGCAATGGAGACATACCACAACTACACGCTCATACACGACGATGTTATGGACCGTGCCGATGTGCGCCGTGGAAAGCCCACCGTATGTGCAAAGTGGGGCGATACAGCCGCAATACTTTCGGGCGACACAATGCTTTTGCTTGCATACGAATTCATTGCGCATGCACCCGCCGAGAAACTCCACTCCATGCTTGGCCTTTTTACCGAAACAGCCAAGGAGGTGAGCGATGGTCAGCAGTATGACCTGGAATTTGAGAATCGTGGCGATGTAACCGAGGCCGAATATATGGAGATGATTCGCCTTAAAACATCGGTGCTCATTGCAGCATCGCTCAAGATGGGTGGTATTGTTGCCGGTGCATCGGCCGAGGATTTGCACAACCTCTATGCCTATGGCGAGACCATGGGCCTTGCCTTCCAGCTGCAAGACGATATGCTCGATGTCTATGGCGATGCGGCCCTCTTTGGCAAGAAGATAGGTGGCGATATACGTTGCAACAAAAAGACCTTCCTACTAATAAAGGCAATGGAGACGGCTACTCCCGAACAACGCGTGCAGATGAATGCATGGATGGAAAATCCCGCGTGCGACCCCGATGAAAAGGTTGCCTTCTTCACCGATATGTATAATAAATTGGGTATAAAGGAGATTTGCGAGAATCGTATAGGCGAGCTCTTTGCCAAGTGCGATACCTATATCGAGAACTTGTCGGTGGATGCCGCCCGCAAGGTCAATCTTAAACAATTTGCCGATTCGCTCCTGAATCGTAATCTCTAACCCCATGCCTTACCGCCGCCTTCCAAAGACCGACCAAGCCCGCATAAGGGCGTTGCGCACCGCCGTTGAGAGCAGTGTGCAGAACGGCGTGTTTACCAATGTGCTCTCGCACAACACATATTACAAGGCAAAAACATTCCTCGAACGTTTCTCGCGCGAGGTAAACACATATAAACGCTGCGTGGCAGAGCAATCCACCAAGCGAGGCAACGAAAAGTATGAGGCGGCTCTCAAACGCGCCCGCATGTATGTGTCGCATTTCATTCAGGTGCTCAGCATGTCGATAATGCGTGGCGAGATAGCCCGTAGTAAGCGCCCCTATTATGGCTTGCCGCAAGAGGAGGATACCACGCCCAATCTCTTTTCCGAGGCTGCCGTGCTCGAATGGGGTGCAAAGATAATGGAGGGTGAGAGACGTCGTACAGGCGAGGGTGGTGTCCCCATCTACAACCCCACCATGGGGCGTGTGTCGGTGGCGTTCGACCTCTTCAAGGAGATGTACGACAAGCAGCAATCCCTGCAACAGCGCACAGCCGAGGCTCTGCGTAATATATCCGATATGCGTTTCGAGGGCGACGAAATCATTTTCGAGGCTTGGGGCGAGATAGAGAAGGCGTTTGCCGGTTTCACAGGCGAAGCGCGTATAAAAAAATGTGCCGAATATGGCGTTATATACTACTATCGCACCAACAGAAAAAGCGAAACATCGGCCGATGAATAAGTTTGTAGATACCCACACCCATATTTTTTGCGAGGAGTTCCACAGCGACTATGCCGCCGTTGTGGAGCGTGCCATTGCAAGCGGTGTTACCCGCCTGTTGTTGCCTGCAATAGATTATCACTCAATGCCCTCTATTCAAAAGCTGTGTGCCGAATATCCAGGCGTCTGTTACTCCATGATTGGTTTGCATCCCACGGAGATAGGCGACGATTACAGGGAACAGCTGTCGGCCATAGAGCAGGTGTTGCATGGCCCTCACAACCATGTGGCGATAGGCGAGGTGGGGCTCGATTTCTATTGGAGCGAGGAGCGCCGCAATGAGCAGTTCGAGGTGTTCGATGCTCATTTGCAGTGGGCGCGCACCACAGGCATGCCGCTTGCCATACACTCGCGCAACGCCTTTGCCGAGCTTGCCGATGTAATGGAGAAACATCGCGCGGCAGGGCTCACAGGGGTGTTTCACTGCTTCTCGGGCAGTGCCGATGAGGCCAAAGAGCTGCTTTCGCACGATGGTTTCTATTTGGGTATAGGCGGTGTGCTCACTTTCAAAAATTCGGGGCTTGCCTCCGCACTTGCTGCTGTGCCGCTTGAACGCATAGTCCTTGAAACCGACTCGCCATACCTTGCTCCCGTACCTCATCGTGGCAAGCGCAACGAGAGTGCATATATACCATTGATAGCCACGGCACTTGCGCAGATATATGGTTGTACCGCCGAGGAGATTGCCCGCGTTACAACGCAGAATGCCGAGGCCTTATTCCCCTCAATAAAACAATAATCAGTAAAATGAATATTAACGAGATAGATATATTTTCGGGAGCCAAGGCTCCTGTTGTTATAGCAGGCCCATGCAGTGCCGAGAGCGAAGAGCAGGTGATGGCCGCTGCCACGCAGTTGGCAGCGGCGGGGGTTACCCTTTTTCGCGCGGGAATATGGAAACCGCGTACCCGCCCCGGTTGTTTCGAGGGTGTCGGCCCCGAGGGCTTGCAATGGCTCACTCGTGTTAAAAAAGAGCTTGGCTTGCCTGTTGCCACCGAGGTGGCAACGGCTGCTCATGTAGAGGCGGCACTCTCGGCCGGTGTCGATTTGCTATGGGTGGGGGCACGCACAACCACCAACCCCTTTGCGGTGCAGGAACTTGCCGATGCTCTGCGTGGCGTGGATATCCCCGTGCTTGTGAAAAACCCCGTAAACCCCGATCTTGAACTTTGGATAGGTGCTTTTGAACGCCTTAACAACAGCGGGGTAACGCGCTTGGGTGCCATACATCGCGGATTCTCCTCGTATGGCGAGAAAATCTTCCGTAACTCCCCGCAGTGGCAAATTCCTTTGGAGCTTAAAAACCGCTTGCCGCAGCTACCCATAATTTGCGACCCCAGCCACATAGCAGGCAAGCGCGAGCTTGTGATGTCGCTTTCGCAGCAGGCCATGGACCTTAATTTCAACGGCATTATGGTTGAGGTGCATTGCAATCCCTCATGTGCATTGAGCGATGCCCGCCAGCAACTTACCCCTGCCGAGCTTGTTGCCATGCTCGATGGGCTTGTGCATCGCACGTCCGAGGGCGATACATCGCACTTTGCCGCCCATCGTACCCGTCTCGATGAGATTGACGACGAACTTATCCGCCTGCTTGCCCGCCGCATGGAGATAGTGCGCGAGATAGGCAAGGTGAAAAAGGAGAAGGGTATTACCGTTTTTCAGCCGTTCCGTTATAAAGAGACCATGGAACGCTGTGCCGCGCTCTGTGTGAACCATAAGCTGGATGTGGAGGCTGTGAAGGATGTCTTTGAGGCTATACACTCCGAGAGCATACGCCAGCAGCTGTGCATTGTGAACGATAATATCTGAATCTCATGCCCGGTATTTCCTATATAGTAAAATGCATTTGCAGCCTGCTGCCCCTTTTCGCCATGCTTGCTACATGGGGGTGCGGTGCAGGTGCTCCGCAACAAAGTGATATAGCGGGTGATACTATACCCATGCGCCATGCCCGTCTATTGTGCATGGTCGATTGCGACAGCTTCACTGTTGCCGATGTAAAGAACCCCTGGGGCACGGGCCTTCTGCATCGTTATCTGCTTGTGCCACGCAATGCTCCTCTGCCACATAATATGCCGCAAGGAACGGTGTTGCGCACTCCGCTCGACAATCTGCTGCTTTTCTCCACCGTTCACACAAATCTCATGGGCTCTTTGGGCGTGCCCCATGCCATTGGCGGTGTGTGCGATTCGCGTTACATGCTCTCCCCCGTTATTCATCAAAGAATAGCCGCGGGCGAGGTTATCGATTGCGGCAGCACACTCAATGTGGATGTTGAGAGGGTGGTGCAGCTTGCCCCTTCGGCAATATTTGTATTGCCGTTTGAGAATGGCGGCTATGGCAAGATAGAGAATCTTCCGTTCCCTGTTGTGGAGTGTGCCGAATATATGGAATCATCGCCCCTTGCATCGGCCGAGTGGATGCGCTTTTACGGTCGCTTGGTGGGGCGTGCCGCTGTTGCTGACTCGTTGTTTTCTCTTGTGTGCAGCAATTTCGAAGAACTCAGAACACTTGCGGCAAGTGCAGGGGAGGGCCCCTCGCTTATGTGCGAACTTAAAAGCAGTTCGGCATGGTATATGCCTGCCGGCGAGAGCACCATGGGGCAGATGTACCAAATGGCAGGGGCGCGCTATCTCTTTGCCCATTGTGCGGGCAGCGGCTCTGTGCCCCTTTCTTTTGAAACGGTGTTGAGCCGTGCGGCCGATGCCGATTTTTGGCTCATAAAGTACAATTCGGCCGAGGAGAAGAATTACACCTCGCTGCTTGCCGACTTTGGCGGGTATGCCCACTTCAAGCCATTCAAAACGCGTAATATATATATATGTAATACAGGGCGCAAACCGTTCTACGAAGAGACTCCCTTTCGCCCCGATGTCCTGTTGTGCGAGCTTGTCGCAATCTTTCATCCACAGTTGTTACCTTCTTATGAATTAAGATATTATGAGAAAATGTCGGAATAGTGCCATGCTGTTGTTTGCAGGGTGGGGCACTCTGCTTGCAATCCTCTTCCTGGCGAACCTCTTTTGGGGCTCGGTGAGCATCCCCTTTCATGCTGTTGCCGATATTCTCACAGGTGGCGATGCCGGTAACGAGGGGTGGCGGCTCATTCTGCTTCATACACGTTTGCCGCAGGCTGTAACTGCACTATTGGCGGGTATGGCATTGTCCGTGGCAGGCCTTCTGCTGCAAACCCTTTTCAATAACCCCTTGGCGGGCCCCGAGGTGCTTGGCATAAACAGCGGTGCAGGGCTTGGTGTGGCGGTGGTTATGCTGTTGCTGCAAGGTACACTTGTGGCAGGGTGGGGCGGCTATCTTGCCGTGCTTGCCGGTGCGTTTATGGGCGCTCTGTTCATAATAGCCGTGGTGCTGCTGCTTGCCCGCCTGCTCTCAAATAAAATATATCTGCTCATTGCCGGCTTGGCCATCAGCTACCTTACCTCCTCGGTTATATCCATCCTAAACTATTTTTCCACAGCCGAGGGCGTACACTCCTATCTCATTTGGGGCATGGGCAGCTTTGGGGCTGTGTCTGTGGCGCAGCTGCCGTTTTACTCCGTGCTGTTGGCTGTTGTTCTTGTTGCGGCGCTGCTGCTTGTGAAGCCGCTCAACGCTCTGCTGCTTGGCGATTACTATGCCTTAAATCTTGGAATAAACATTAAGCGCGTGCGTGGTGTGCTATTGCTCATTGTAGGTTTGCTCACAGCCACAGTTACGGCCTTCTGCGGCCCCGTGGCGTTTATCGGGCTGGCCGTGCCGCATCTGTCGCGCTTGGCGGTGGGTACAAGCAATCATCGAAGACTGCTGCCTGTTACCATGTTGCTTGGCGGTACGGTAACCCTGCTGTGCAATCTCGTTTGTCAGTTGCCCGGGGAGAGTGGCCTGCTCCCCTTGGGTGCAATCACTCCACTCATTGGCGCACCTGTTATCATCTACGTGGTGCTTAAAGAGCGCTCTAACATGGGATGATTGTCTTTATAAAAAAGTAAAAATGTTATAGCTTATTTGCCTGCTTATATATTAATATGAGCAGGCTATTTTTTTTGCTTGTTAATGTAATTTGCTTATATTTGCAAATGATTGTGAATACAATGCCTTTTTGCATGCTATGCGTGCCGAGGTGTTTGTTCCCAATCGAGCCACTTTTGTGGCACGACATACTCAAGGGCTATTTTGTTTTATGAGGCTTGGAATACTAACCTAATTATTAACGATATGAAAAAAATCTTTACTCTCGTTTTGGGCGTTTTCTGCGCGGTGTCGCAGATTATGGCCGACAAGATAGAGGTGTCCACAACCTTGCCCACAGCGGGCAAGCCCGAACACGTCTATACTATGGTGAATGGTAACGGAGTCTATTCAAACTCTCTTACAGCTCCCACGCAGACAGCCGAGAATTACGGTCTGTTCGCATTCTATGCAGTGGATGGCGTTGAAAACGCTTACTACATTTACAGCCACAATGGCGCAAAATGGCTTTCTTACACCCCTGCCGCAAGCTACAACAATGGCAAGGATTTTGTGAAGTTAAGCACCACAAAACCCGAAACCTATTTCCTTGTGGAGAACTATTCGGGCGACAATTATCAAATCCGCCCCTACACTACATCGGGTGGCAATGACAAATATGTTAACTGGTACCAGGGTGTAGGTGGTAACCCCTATGATGGCACAAACACCCTTGGTTTGTGGCAACAGGATGCCAATGCCGATGCCGGTAGCCGCTACTTGTTTAGCGAAGTGGTTATCATCGAGCGTGCATATACAATAAGCATCCCCGACGGCAAAACCATTAAGATAGGTGATGATACCTATGCCGACGGCGATACATACACCACAGAGGGTTCTGTTTCAAAGAGCGATATCACAGTGGTTGCTCCCGAGGGGCAGTTCGCTGCTGTAGCCATCGACAACGAGGCCGAAACAATCACCGTAAACTTTGTTACCCTTCCCGTGCTTCCTCTTTGCCAGACATATACCAATGCAATTGTATATCCCGCACAGCAAGAGGCAGTGGGTGCAGCAGTGGCAAACGAGAGCAATGGCACATACGTTCTCAGCAACAACGTGCTTGCAGCCGGTTTCATGAAGGTGGGTGAGGCAATCTATTTTGCCGGCTCCACAGCAATGGACCTTGTGGCAGGTACAGAAATATTCAGTGTGGCATTTGGCAATGGCGATAACGTATATGCGTCGGGCATGAAACTCAATAGCGTGGAATTGCAGGATCTTGAGGCCAATCCCAATGCTGTTGGCGGTGCCGAGCATTTTGCAGGCAAACAGCTTGTGGCAAACTACGAATATACCTATAAAGAGAAAAAGGTGGAGATTGTATGGCGTGCAGTATTGCGCGACGGCAGCCACTATCTGCGCACCGAAATGGAGCTCTACGGTGTAGATGATGTGGATATGTTCAACGTTATCCCCATGATGTATAATGTAGATACCAAGGCAGCCGGCTCAACACCCGCCGTTGTAGGTAACACCCGCGGTGCCGTGTTGATGAGCAACAAAATTTTTGCCGGTCTTGAAACTCCTACAGCCTATAACACAGTGGGCGATGCTTCGGGCGAGGAGGATAACTACGACCTCACCACAGAGATGGACCCCATCTCTCTTACCGCTGATTCTTGGACACAGGTGGCCGATGCCGATGTTCCCAATCGCATAGTTGAGGCTATTGGCGTTGATTATCCCAATATCTATGCATACACCAAAGAGGGCCTTGAACTCAAAGCAAATCAAAAGGTTGAGGTTCTTGTTGAGTATGTAAGCGGTAACAATCGCTTGAACCTTGGTGGTGTTGATATTCTTGATGGCAACAACTCTATTGCTGCCAACGATTATCACAGCGGTTACACAGGCTCAGCAAAGAGCAACAACACATTTACTTTCATAGCTCCCAACGACGGCACATTCACTCTTCGTGTGATGATTGAGAACAAGAGTGAGGCTATCACAGCATCGAGCAAAGTAACTGTGAAAATATACACTCCCAAAGAGGGCGTTGTAATTAATACCGATGTAGTGGGTATTCAGGGCCGTTGGAGCCGCAATACCACATTGCAGGCAGGCGAAACATGGAAAGTGGGTGCCGTTGTCGGTCTTGTAGCACAGGATGGCACAGAGGCCGAGGATAATATCCACAACACGCAGAAACGTCGCTCATTCCTTGCATACAGCGAGCGCGAGCGTGCAGTACCCTGGCGTGCATTCCCCCACTATAACAGCTGGTACGAACTTAACATCAACCGCAACAATGCTGCCCCCGGTAGCGAGCACACCAACTTCACCTCAGAGGATATAGAGGATGTTCTCCAGAACTGGAAAACTCAGTTCTATGATCGTTACGGTCATGGTCCCGTAGCCTTCGTTATCGACGATGGTTGGGATAACTATGGTCCTTGGACATTCCACAGCGGATTCCCCGATGAGATGCGTCCCATGGCACAGCTAGCCGAGGAGATGGGTGCCGGTGTAGGTGCCTGGTTAGGCCCTGTCGGTGGTTATGGTCAGAGCGGTAACTATCGTCGTGCATATTGGAATGCCGAGAATCGTGGCGGTATGCAGTTGTCTAACCCCGCATACTATCAGGCATTCAAGGATGCTGCATATAACCTTGTAAAGAATCAGGGCGACTTTAAGTTCTTTAAATTCGACGGTATTTCGGCTCAGTTTACATCAGTGGGCCCCGATGCCGGCGATACAGGTAACGAAAATGCCGAGGGTATCATCCGCCTCGAGCGTTATGTGCGCGAGGAGCTCCGCGAGGATATCTTCTTCAATACCACGGTGGGTACATGGGCAAGCCCCTTCTGGTATCAGATAAGCGATGCTACATGGCGTCAGGAGAACGACCACGACCGCATTGGCGACAATACCATGAACCGTGAGAAATGGATTACTTATCGTGACCGTTTGGTATATAATAACTATGTAACCAACTCACCCATCTGCCCCATCAACACATTGATGACTCACGGTTTCATACTCACACAGTTTGGTCCTCCCGCAGGTGATGAGCGCGATTACGATGCCGTTCTTCGCGAGATGCGTTGCGCATTCGTATGCGGTTCGGGCGTGGTAGAGCTTTATGTAGATTATGCATTGCTCAACAGCATCAACAACGGACAGCTTTGGGCCGACATTGCAGAGTGCATCGCATGGCAGAAACGCAACGCCGATGTATTGCCCGATGCACATTGGGTAGGTGGCAGCCCCTGGACAGGCAGCGCAGCTCAGATTTACGGCTGGGCCTCTTGGAACGGAACAAAATCTACACTTGCATTGCGCAACGGTAGCAACGACGAGAAGAGCTACACCTTTACATTGCGTCAGGCACTCAACATCCCTGCAAATGTAAGCGGCAGCATCGTGCTTCGTCCGTCATTCAGCAGCCAGGCTGCTCTTGCCGGCATGACCGTGGGTGAGGCTGTCAATATCGATGACGAGCTCACAGTAACACTCCCCGCAAGCTCACTCTTCTGCTTTGATGGTATCGATGCGGCAGCAACAGCTACTCCCATCGAGAGCATCACGCTTGCAACAGAGAACAGTGCCGAGGAGGTTGCGCTCAACCGCACAATGGTTATCACAGCAACCATCAATCCCGCCGAGGCTACACATCCTGTATTGGAGTGGACAACAAGCGATGCAAGCATTGCCACAGTAAATAACGGTCTTGTTCAGCCTGTTGCCGAGGGCGAGGTTACCATCACCGCAACCGCAGCTGATGGCTCAGGCGTTTCGGCATCGGTTACATTAAAGGTTACACCCAAAATAGTGGAGCCCTATGCAACCAACTTCGATAAGAATGCCAATGCTTCACGTAGCGACCGCTACATCAACAGCATCTCGTTTACCGAGGAGGATGGCGATGCACAGACCATTACAGTGGGCCAGGCAAAACCCTATTTCGACAAAACAACCGACGAGGCTTGCCTTCTCACCTGTACTGCCGGTTCAACAATCACAGTTGAGTTTAACAAGAATGCCAATTGGATGAACGCTTACGTTTATATAGATTTTGACAACGACCAGCAATTCTCATTCAACGATGGCTCTACCGACCAAGCAGGTACCGATGTTGTATCGTTCAGTTTCTACACAGGAAACTTTAACGACGACCAGAACGGTGGTGTAAACTCGGCCGGTACTTCATTGACAGGCAATGGCCGTAACACAGCATATCTGCCTCCCTTCACAGCTCCCGCAGAGCCCGGTGATTATCGCATCCGTTTCAAGATGGACTGGAACAGTATCGATGCCGGTGGTCAGATTGCTGCCGACGGAACTTGCTCGGGTACCAACGGTTTCCTTGCCAACGGTGGTTCTATCGTTGATGCCACACTGCGCGTGGTTTCACCCGCAACGGGCATTGAGATTATTGAGGCCGAGAATGGCGATGTAGAGATATACGACCTCAGCGGTCGCAAGCTCAAGGCGGCTCCTGCAAAGGGTATTTATATTATGAACAACAAGAAGGTTGTTAAGTAATAAATACTTGCCTTATAAACAAAAATTGGCGCAACTGCATGGTTGCGCCAATTTTTTTGTTTTGCCGAAGGCGTGTGAAAATATATCTATAAGTTCTCCTCTTCAAAAGAGGAGGGGGACCGCTTGCGGTGGAGGAGATGGGATAAACACCGGTTCTGTTCTTCTGCCTAAACCCCTTGCCCGATATTGGTAAAGCATTTAACAGAACAGCAGAATCATCAGCTGTGCAGTGAGAATGCGCAAGAACATGGCAAGCGGATAAACTGTGGCATAACCCACCGAAGCCTTGTCGCTGTTCTTGTCCTGCTCGTTGGCAAAGGCAAGCGCAGGTGGGTTAGTGCATGAGCCCGACATCACACCAATAAGCTTAATATAAGGAATCTTAAAGCAATAACGCCCGGCAACACCCGCAATGAGCAGTGGCAGCATGGTTATTATGGCACCGTAGAGCACCCACCACATTCCACCGTTGTTCACAATGGTATCCACAAAGCCCTTACCGGCCTCCAAGCCCACACAGGCAAGGAACAGCGATATTCCAATCTCTCTTATCATCAGGTTGGCACTCATGGTGGTGTATGTAACAAGTTTCAGCTTGGGGCCGAAGTAGCTTGTGAGAATAGCCACCACAAGCGGGCCGCCCGCAAGGCCCAATTTCACAGGCTGGGACATGCCCGGGATGAAGATAGGCAGGCTGCCAAGCGTGCAACCAAGCGCAATGCCAATAAATATGGGAATGAGGTTGGGATGGTCCAGGTGCTTGCGCGAATCGCCCAAAACCCTCTTTACACTGTTCACCGAGCTCTCCATGCCCACAACGGTAACAATATCACCCATTTGCAGGCGTAAGTCGGGCGATGCCACAAGGTCTATTCCCGCACGGTTCACTCTTGTGAGGTTTACTTTGAAGTTCTGTCGCAAGCTCAATCTGGCAAGATGCACACCATTCAGTTTGGGGTTGGTAACAACAATCTTGCTCGACAGGAACTGCGCTCCCGCCTTGTCCCAATTCACTATGCACTCGCGCCCGAACAGCTCCAATACCTCCTCGCGGAACGTGGGCTTTACAATAACCAAGAACTTATCGCCCACCTGTAATGTACTCTTTGAATGTGCAATCTCAATCTCGTTTGTGTGGCTGTGCAATATTCTCGATACCACAAAATCGTAATTCTTTGCGCTGCGTATCTCTTCGAGTGTTTTGCCCGCCACCCCGGGATTTTTCACCTCTATCGTAAGCGGCTCCACGTTCAGCTCCTTGCCGTTGTCGGCTGTGGCGGTGGATATATCCTTGCGATAGAAAATGCTCTTTATTGCCAGCATCGACAGAATACAGCCAATGACACCAAGAGGGTAGGCCACGCTATATCCAAGCGCAATATCCGTTGCCGATGTGCCTGTTATCTCCCTGTATGTCTGCTGTGCCGCACCCAATCCCGGTGTGTTGGTAACGGCTCCCGACAATATACCCGTAACGGTTGTAATGGGTGTGTCGGTAACAAAATGCACGCCTATGGCTGTGAGCACGTCCAACAGCACTATTATACAGGTTACGGCACACAGAGTGAGCCCTCCCGCCTTGAAGCTCGAGAAGAATCCCGGCCCCACCTGCAAGCCTATCGAGAAAACAAATAAAATGAGGCCGAATTCCTTAACAAAATGCAGTAAGTCGCCGTTCAGCGTGTAGCCGAAGTGTGAAAACAGGATTCCCACAAACAGAATCCATGTAACCCCGAACGATATGCCTGCAACCTTAATTCGGCCAAGCATGATGCCGAACCCCACTGTCAGTGCAAGGATAATCATGGAGTGGGCTATGCCGCCGCTCCATTGCCCCTGCGCACCCTCTAAAAGTGTTGATATAAATTCCATATAATTATGTGTTTTTGTCTTGTTTTTTGGCTTTCGCAGCCTTCGGCTGCAAAGGTACTGCCATTTGTTGTATAAAATTTCTTAAATGATGTGGTATTTTCAATAGGTTTAATAGGTTTTATCAATAGAAGAGCATTGTCAAAGTGGAAAGATAAAAGATGAAAGATAAAAGATGAAAGATGAAAGTTGAGAGCGAAAGCGAGCAACTTCGACAGCATGAGCAGCATCTTGTCACGCGTAGTGCAGCTGCAAGTTGCACCGCGTGGGTTGCGAGAAGCGAATGCTGTCAAAGTGGAAAGGCGAAAGCGAGCAACTTCGGCAATACGAGCAGTGGAAGGTCGCGCGTAGTGCAGCTGCTAACTAAAAACTCTCCCCCTGAGTCAGGGGGAGTCCCGTAGGGGAGGGGGTCTGTGCTTTGTGGATAACAGATAATTGTATATTTGCCATGCCGGCTATACCTTAATGAAAAAATCAAAAAGATGTTTTGATGAGCTACGCGAATAACGAATGTGAAGTATCTCATGTGTGCCTGTTGAGATTTCTCACATCTGTTCGAAATGACAAGTACGCGATTATATTTCCCCCTTGACAACGCCGCCTTTTCGCAACCCACGCGGGGCAAACTACGCCTGCCCATCGCGTGACTATTTGCTGTCGGCGTTATCGAACTTGTTATTTACTTAACAACTTTGACAACGCCGCCTTTTCGCAACCCACGCGGGGCAAACTACGCCTGCCCATCGCGTGACTATTTGCTGTCGGCGTTATCGAACTTGTTATTTACTTAACAACTTTGACAACACCGCCTTTTCGCAACTCAAGCGGCATCACTTACAGCGATGATTCGCTTGACATATTGCTGCAACAACACAGGTTTCCCCATTTTCTATGTTGTCGAGCTTTTGGCCAATCACTTGACCAAAACCTTCTTACCACCTACAATGTAGATGCCAGGAACTGTAATAGCCTCGACACGGCGACCTGTAAGGTCATAGATAGCTGTACTCTGTTCTCTGTTCTCTGTTATCTGCTCTATGCCTGTGGTGCCATCCCAATCGAAACCGTAGAAAGCAGCAGACTTGTTAAGCACTGCACTTGCAGGCAAGTATGCCTTGCTAGCGTTGTTCAACCAGATTCCATCGGTCATTTCTGCCTTGTAGAAACCGACAACACCGTCAACCTTTGAAAGGACATAAGCCTCTTCATCAATATAAGTATCTACAGTCGTACCCTTGAGCAAGTTGGTGCTGAAATCAACATCAACAGCTTCACCCTTAGGCTCTCCGTTATTCAGAATCACAGCTGTTTCAGCAGGAATGACTCCTTCAAATCGTGTCAAAGTCGCATAACCATCTCCTACAGTTGTTACAATATAAGCATTCACACCTTCAGGAAGCGCCACAGGATAAGAAAAATAGATTGTTGCCCATTCACTTGTATCCTCAACGGGCTCCTTTTCAGCAACAACAAAGAGGAAATCGACATAACCGCCTTTAGCGATATTCTTTTCAAAAGCAGAGTTTGTTGCATCATTCGTTACACCGGTAATTGCACGTACAACAATTACATCACCGGAGTTGTGGTTTTCATTGATGCTGATAGGATATGTTACAGTACAAACGCCGTCAACAATATCCGAAACAGAGATATTCTCATTAGCGATATTCTCAATAACAGTTGCTGTACTGCCATCGCTTGTCCAAGAACCGAAATAGTAACCATATTCCTTTGTTGCACCGTCATTGTCAATCTGATATATTGCAAGGTCACCCCAGTTGAGATGATATGTAAGGTTTAGGTTGAACTCAGCACCAGGAGTAACTTCTATTGCAGTTGTAACGCCACTCTGTTTACCAACACCCATAACATCGTTACCTGCTATATACTCCGGTATATTTTCAACAGCCACATCGCCAACTGTCGCCGATTTGATGAATGTTGTATTACCGGTCTTGCCGAATGTTGGCTTGTCAATAGCTGCATACCATTCATCGGTATCTTCAAATTTCTTGAACACGGCAACATACTCCTTGTCTCCATCGGTATTATCGGTATATTCGGCAGAAGTTGAGACCTCTTCACCACCTACTGTCCAACAAACAAACTTATAGCCGTAATCGGGAGCCGCAACAAGCTGTATCTCCTCCGTACTTGTGACAGCCTCGCTGCCGCCGTTGATTGTTACAGAGCCACCCTCTCCTGCAACAGCAGAAATTGTACGCTCCTGAATAGCAACCTCATACTCATATACCTCAAACTCCAGCAACCGGAACCTGTACGCTGAAGCCTGTGTAAACCTTAGCCTAATCTTTTTTGTATATACACCACCGGCATTGCGTGTAACGACATCATTCGCCTGAACCCCATTCAATGGTTCGCCTGCTTGAATCCAGTTACCGCTATTATTCTCGTCAACCTCAATAACTGCGCCATCAGCCGGCAGGTCACCATTGTCAAAATAGAGCTTTATATCACCCACATTCGCAGAACTGCTCAAATAGACAGTAAATGTATAACCAGCCTGCGGATTACCATTTGACCAGAATTTCGTGTCGTATTTACCATCAAAGACATTTCCTGTTGAATAAGTTTGATAGGCGTATATGGTTGACTCAGCAAGTCTTATCTGCAGCTTGTCAGCCTTTGCATTTGTGAATGACAGCATCGACATCACAAATGCCAGAAAAAAAGTAAATCTTTTCATAAATATTTTGTGTTTTGTTTGTTGACATAATCTCTGGAGTTGATTGAAATATTCAGCAATCCACTGATTACAAATATACACTCTTAATCCATAAAATGCAAATTTAGTCGCAACCCAGACGACACTACTTGAATTGCTCCTCATGAGGAGAGGGCTGTGCTGTGGCTCCGCGTTGCCCTCTTTCCAAGAGGAGCACATGTTTACCGATGGCAATACGCCTATAAGTTCTCCTCTTCAAAAGAGGAGGGGGACCGCTTGCGGTGGAGGAGATGGGATAAACACCGGTTCTGTTCTTCTGCCTAAAACACCACTATGCCGTGCTTGTTCCCCTCTGTCTATTATATATTAATAAGGTATAAAATACACTGCAAAACCATAAAAAAACTATTGAAAAACAATGAAAACCAAAAAAGTATCGGTAAAAAAGTGTCAAAAATTTGTAATTTATTAATAATAAATAATAAATTTGCAAATTGAAAATAATGTATCTTGCCGTTAAATGGGCGGCAACATGGCTTTGAAAATGAGAAAAATATAATTATAAATTAAAATCAATTATGAAAAAAAGCTTTTATCTAATCATGATGCTTGTAGCATTGTTTACCACGCAAGTGGCAATGGCACAGGCACCGCAGGCAACGCCCGCAGAGGCAATCACGGCGTTGCTGAACCGTATCGGCGGCTCCGGCACAGCCGATAGGTTTGAGATTGTCATCGACGGAACGCTCGATGACGCTAATGGTAAAGATGTGTTCGTAATTACAGCGCAGAATGGCAAGCCCTGCATCAAGGGTAACAACCAGCTGTCGGTGGCAACAGGTATCAACTGGTACCTAAACCACTATGCACACATCAACCTCACCTGGAACAACCTCACCACCGACCTTTCGCTGGTGACTCTCCCTGTTCCTGACGGCGAGGAGGTGCACGAGTGTAACGCCACTTACCGTTACGACTTCAACACCTGTACATTCTCCTACTCAATGGCCTTCTGGACATGGGATCGTTGGCAGAAGGAGATTGACTGGATGGCCCTCCACGGTATCAACGCCCCGCTTAACCTTGTGGGCTTGGATGTTGTTACCCGCAACTTCCTCAAAGAACTTGGTGTGAGCGACAGCGACATTGCCGCATATGTTGCCGGCCCCGGCTTCATCGCTTGGTTCGCAATGAATAACCTCGAAGGCTGGGGTGGTACCATCAACTCATCAACAACAGGCGTTGATATGAGTGGTAACCCCGATTGGTGGTACACACGCCAAGAGCAGCTCTGTAAAAATATGCTCCAGCGTATGCGTGAGCTTGGTATGCAGCCGGTAATCCCCGGCTTCAGCGGCCAGATACCCAACAGCCTCTCAAGCTACTCAATCACGGGTTTCAGCAGTGGCGATGTAATCAATGGCGGAACATGGGCAGGCGGATACACTCGCCCCGATATTCTCCACCCCAATAGCAGCAGTTACGCAACCCTTGCACCCATCTACTATAAGCACCTTGAAGCTATAATGGGTGTGTCGGAATTTTATAGTATGGACCCCTTCCACGAGGGTGGCCTTCCCGATGCCGTAACAAACGCAACCTGTTACCCCCCGATAATGGCTGCACTCGATACCTACCACAATGCTGTTGAAGATGCAACAAAAACATTATATAATGTAAGTACAGAGGATAATCAGGCAAAATGGATTATCCAGTATTGGCAGAATATCCCGCAGAGCGGTGCTTTCAGCTCAATGGAAAGCTATGGCGACCGTTTCATCGGCCTCGACCTCTTCTCCGATAACATCTATGCCGGCAACGCTGCAAAATGGCGCGATACCGGTAACAATTGCTACTATAAGGGCCGCCCCTACATCTACTGTATGCTCCACAACTTTGGTGGCCGCAGCGGCTTGCATGGTCGCTTGGAGACCACAATGGACGGCTACTTCCAAGCGCTCGCAAACAATAACAACTGCCAGGGTATAGGTGCCACCCCCGAGGGTACCGAAACCAACCCCATCCTCTACGATATGCTCTTTGAGCTCCCGTGGATGGACCCAAATGATCGCCCCACAGCCGATGAGTGGCTCGAGGAATATGCCTACTCACGCTACGGAGTAAGCGCAGAAACAGCTCCAAATGCCCTTGCCGCATTGCAGAACCTTAAAGAATCTGTTTGGAATTGCGAGGTGAACCAGCAGGGAACATCGGAGGCAGTTATTCTTGCCCGTCCGAACTGGACTATTAATAACGTATCTTCTTGGAGTACCTCTGCCATCTATTGGGACACACATGATGTGCGCCTTGCAGCCGACCAGCTCATCTCTGTTGCCGGCCTTGTAACCGCAAACGGCGGAAAGTCGGGCATTGCCAACTACAACTACGATGTCATCGACGTTATCCGTCAGGCAATGGTGGATTTTGCAGCCGAGCTGCTCCCCCTTATCAATGCTGCTCGCGGCAATGACACCGAATATACACGCCTTTATCAACTATATTTGCAGTTGATGCTCGACCTTGACACAATGCTCTCATACGACGAGAACTTCAAGCTCGAGCGTTGGACAAGCCTTGCACGCAACATTGCCGACGAGGTAACCGGCACAACCGAGAACGACCGCAACTGGCTCGAATGGAACGCCCGCACACAGGTAACAGTGTGGTCAAAGGGCAACACCGACCTTCACGACTATTCTAACCGTTGCTGGGCCGGCCTTATAAAAGACTTCCACTATTGGCGTTGGAAATACTTCTTCGAGAACGACGGCGGAGCCCCCAGCGGTGGCTGGTTCAGCGGCTTCGAGTATCCGTGGACAGTGGATTTCAACGACGTATATAGCTATGCGAGCGACTACTCGCAGATAGTTATCCCTACAGATATGAGCGCAACCGAGAAGGCTGCCGAAACCTTTGGCAAATACTTTGGTCGCGTTAAAGGCAAAACAAGCAACTACATCTTCCCTATGGGTGTAGAGACCAATGCCACCAAGAGCGATGCTATCCCCGAGGTTTATCGCGGGCAGACAGTGGAGCTTCCTCTTGAAATTGGCAAAGCGGTAACCGTTTCATCTGTTCAAATAGACCTTAACGGCGACGGCGCAATAAGCAACACTGAGGTACTCACCGCAGACGGAATGAACGTAACAATCCCCGACGATGCAGCCATTGGCAAGACAAAGGCAATCGTTGAGTTCAGCGACGGCACGGTTATCACATTCAACCTTGCAATCATTGTAGATATTACAGCAGACCGCACCGTTACTGCCGCAACAGCCGATGCCAATATGGGTACAGTGGCCATTGAGGGCACAAACGAGCTCACAATAACAAACCAAGAGGCTGTTAAAATCATCGCTACAGCCAACACCGGTTACAACTTCAAGAATTGGACCGATGCAGGTGGCAACGTAGTGAGCAACGACAACCCCTATATCTATTATGGCGAGGGTGATGCAAGCTTCACCGCCAACTTCATACAGGATAAGTGGGGAGTGGTAGAGTGCAACGGCTCTTTCAGTGGCGACATTGCCAGTTATGCGCAGTTTATCCACAATCTCACATTTGCATACTACAACCGCGAGGCCGAAACTATTCTTGAGGCTACAACGGCACCCACTCAAATCTTCAACACCATACCACAGATTATAGACGTACCACAGGGTGCAAGTTTCACCGTTAAGTACGATAATGGCAGCAGCAGCGGTCTCCAATACTGCTACTTCCGTGCATACATCGACCTCAATGCCGACGGCGACTTCGACGACGAGGGCGAGCTCTTGAAGGAGGTAGGTACCAATGGTGCCACAAACACCGCAGTATGCTCTAATACAATGAACGTGCTCCTTCCCTACGATGCACCTTTGGGTATCACCCATATGCGTTTGCGTTTCGATGGTGCATGGGACAACAGCAGCAACCCATCGGGGCGTGGTGCAAAGGATCCCTCAATACGCCCCGTGTATGAGATCATCCTCAACATCACCGATAAAACCGACAAAGCTGCCCACGTTACCGTAAAGACAAACAGCGAGGAGTGGGGTACTGTTGAGGTGTGGACCGACGAGACACCCGACGGCTCCACAGGTACCGAGTGGGATGTAAGTTCAAACATTCCTCTCTACTTGCGTGCAACAAAATCTACCCCCGACACCGAGTTCCTCGGTTGGTACGACCACTATGGCCGATTGCTCACCACAGAGCTCGAATATACAATGTACGCACGCGAGGATGCTACCTACACCGCCCGTTTCCGCAAATTCTTGGAGATTGACGGTTGGCAGATAGAGTATCGCACCGAGCCGGGCGCAATGAAAACCAACAAACTTGCCAGCGGTGTTAAACCCGAGAACGGCAAGACATATTACATATACGCACCCACACGCCCCACAAACGATGGCGATTATGTTAATCGTTACCTCTACAACAACAACGGTACACTCTCGTTGAACACCACAGCGAGCGGCGATAATTATTTGTGGACTTGCAGCGTAGATGGCGAAAACTACACATTCCGGAATGTAGGCGACCCCGCAAAATACCTTGCTCACAAGGCTACAGCAGCATCGCCTTACAATTTCAAATTGGGAACAGGTGCAACACAATACGAGGGTATAACAATCTATTCGGTTAGTGCGGATAGGTTCCTTGTTACAAAAGACGATGGAACCGGTTTCGATCAATCAAACAGAGCACACAACCAATCAACCGAGGATTATACCACCGACTATGTGTTCACAGAGGTTTCTTACCCCGACAACGTAATCCTCACCAATGTTCGCCAGAGTGGTGATCACGACCTTGAAATCCCCGCTACCGTGGAGATTCTTGGCGAGCAGTGCACAATCATAGGCTTCGACAACGGCCTCTTTGCCAACAACAAGGATTTGTGGTCAATAAGCCTGCCTGCTACCATCGAGACAATGAGCAACAACAGAGTATTCAATGCTGCTATCCCCGGTAAGGGCGCCAACCAATCGGCAGATGCTTCTAACTACATTGTTACCGATCTTGGCACAACTTGCGCTCCCGGCGAGGATTGGGCAATATCAATGACTATAGAGGACAACGGTAACAACTTCAACCAGTGGGGTTCGGCACTTATTGCAACAGGCAATGCTCCTATGAACAGTACCTATGCCAACGGCTTCCAGCTCTATATGCAATCTACTTCAAATGGTGGACAGCTTATTGTTAAGCTCGATAACGATAACAATAACAATGCTTTGGCAAGCATCAGCAAAGGCACAACGTACAGAATTGATATTGTTTATACCCACAGCAATACACAGCTTGTGGTTACAGCAACCTCGCTTGAGTCGCAGGCTTCGCTTGCTGCACGCCGTGCCAATGCTACCCGTACAACAAATTCATTGACACTTACACAGGATATGTCGGGCTTCAGCACTGTATCGCACGCTATCCCCGAGGGTGTGAACATTACAAACCTCGAGGTAACTAAGGGTGCCGTGCCCGATCCTTTCGAGGGCTGTACCAACCTTATGGAAATGACAGTAGATGGCGGTAATGAAAATTACTATGTGGCCAACCGCACCCTCTACACCACCGGTGGTACCGACCTGCACGAGCTTGCCGATGAGGAGAAAGAGGAGGAGTTGCGCGCTCTTGGTGAGTTGATTGATAACACCGATGCTTTGATTGAGCAGATTGCAACAATCAACCCCACAGGCAAGGCAACAGAGATTGCACTCTCTGCCACACAGGGTGACAATGGCTATATATGGTGTAACGCTCCCCAAAGTGGTGATGAAGGCAACGTCTCAAACCTGCTCGATAATACTGCCAGCACATTCTTCCATAGTAACTGGGGAAGTACTACTGCTCCTGCCGATGGACTCGACCACCATTTGACCATTGAATTGGGCGAAGGAAATGCAATTTCAGACTTTAGTTTCCACTATCAAGCACGTAGCGGTAGCGGTTATGGCGATTATCCCAAAACCATAAAGGTACAAGGCAGCAACAATGGAACAGACTACACCGATATTATAACGGTTGAGCCACGCAACGCAAATGGCGGAACCATTGAGAATGCTGCAGAATGGACATCCGATGTTATTGGCGATGGCAATAAGTACACCTATCTGCGTTTTATGGTTACAGCAACCACAACCAATAAAAACAAAGATGGACACATATATTGGCATATGGCAGAGTTCGATCTCTACAAGGTAACATCATCAGCCGAGGTTGCTCCCAAATACAAGAACCTTGCAGGTGTAACCAACGAGGAGACTGCTACCGTATATGACTGCTTGGTAGAGGCGCTGTATGTATATAACAATGGTGGCACGGCCGATGAGATGCAGGCAGCATACGATGCGTTGAAACCCTTGTACGATGCCCTTAATGATAAGGTGGATAACATCTTTGATGGTGTTTACAACATCAACTTTGGTGGTGTGCCTGTGTTTATGGCATATCTTGAGGCAGTAAATGATGTTGCAGGTGCTAACGTTGCAGGTTATAGACTGTTCGATGGTCTTGTTGAACACCAAGGTGCGAGTGATGGTCAAACCAATGATAATCGTAAAGAATTCCATCAAGGTATTATCGATGCCCAAGCTCCTGCTGATGCCCTCTTCATGATTGTCCCAAATGCCAATTACACAGCATACAATTTGTCGGTTCAGGGATACTATTTGGAAAATACAAGTACAGATTGGTGGGTTGCATCAGCTTTTAATAATGATAAAGAGCAAGCAGGTGTATATCTTTTCGAGGATACCAATGTGGAAGATGTTTATAAACTCAAATGTGTAGAACAGAATAACACTTGGTTGCCATATATAAATGACTGGGGATATGTGTTTGGTAACAACGGTAGTGATGAAGCATATGCTACCTTCACCCTCACACAGGTAACAGAGTACACCCTCAATGTTCCCGCAAGCGGCTTCACCACACTCTGCTTGCCATTCAACGTAGTTCTGCCCGCAGGTGTTACAGCATACGACCTTGCCGAGGCCAACTTAGCCGATGGTGGTTCGTACTACACCTATGAGCTCGTAACCGTTGCAAGCGAGGGCGAAACTCTTGCAAAGAACACACCTGTTATTGTTAAAGCAACAGCCGGTGATTATGTTCTCACAATCACTATGAACGACGAGGGTGCAAAGGCATCTACCGCCGGCACTCTGTTGCGCAGTGGTCTTGTGAAGACAACCATCGAGGCAGGCAGCAAGTATACATACGATGGTGAGAACTTCAACCGTGTTACTGCGGCTACCGAAATTGCAGCCAACCAATGCTGGATGGAGCTTGGCGAGTCTAAGGGCGATATCATCTATGGCGAGACACCTATTGTGCTACTCACCACCGACGAGGAGAACCCCGTGCTCTATAACATTCAGGTGAACCGTCCCGATTTCTATACCCCTGCAACAACATACTTGCAGTATAACGAGCAGACAGGAGTTGTGAACATTGCTGCTGCTACTGACAACGCCTCTTATCAGGCTTGGTACTTTATGAAAGGCACCGATGGTGCTGTCCTCATCAAGCCTTATAACGGTGAGGGTAAAGTGCTTGGCGCAGATGACAACGGTGATGGTGGAACAAAGGTGTGGGCTGTTGAGAATGGAACCAAAAACATTTGTGAGTGGACCATTGAAAAGAACGGCGAGTGGTATAACATTCTTGGTGATGGCAAGTGCTTCAGCAACCATGGAGGAAAGAACTCCGGTACAATGGGATTCTATAATGATAAAGGCGATGGAGGTTCACAGTTCAAGTTTATCCCAGCGACCTTTGAGAACGACAATTCCCGTTTCTATCAGATGAAAGACCTTAACGCTCTGTTGCCCGCCGATAAATATATTGCCGGCACAAGCGTAGGTTTCTACACCGAGGCAAGCGTTGCTGCATACACCGATAGTAAGGCCGCAGCAACAACCCTTGAAAATGCAACTAGCGCAAGCAGCAGTGCTGCCGATTGCTACAATGCATACAAGGCTTTGCGCGCAGCCGATGCCGCAGTAGAGTATATTACTCCCGACCCTGCCAAAGTGTATTACATTGTATCTGCTGCAACAAATAACAATTGTACATATTGCGCAGGCAAGTATGTTTATACATTAAACACATCGGCTACTCGAGGCGGCAATAGCTATGACCACAGACATTTGGTATTCGACTCATTTGCCGATATCACACACAAGCAGCTTGCAGCCTTCCAGTTCGAGGAGACAGGCGTTGTGGGCGAGTATAAGATGAAGAGCCTGAACAGTGGCCTTTATGTAAAATCTTTTGCAAAAAATCAAGAACATTTGGGCACATTCGAGAATGCTGCCGTAGTTAAAATTTCTGCGCTTGCCAATGGTCAATTGATATTGAAGATTGGAAATAACGCTCCTATGCACGCGCAAGATGCCGGCAGTGTAATCGTTCAGTGGGCAGCCGAAGTAGGTAACGCATCAACTTGGATAATCAACGAGGTTGCCGATGCAACAGCATTCAACTACACACTCACCGTGCCTTCAAGCGGCATTGCAACATTGTACTTGCCCTTCAATGTAACATTGCCCGAGGGCGTTACTGCATACACCGTTGATCCCACCCACATCCTCCAAAAGGGCGATGGCTCCTACTACTACGATGAGCTTACTCAGGTAGCAGCTGCCGGCGAGAAACTCGCAAAGGGTACTGCGGTTATCATCAAGGCAGCTGCCGGTGAATATACATTCGCGGCAACCTTTGACAACACCGATGCAAAAACCGCTGCGGCTTCGGCTTTGGTAGGTACATACTACAAACAAACCGTTTCCACAGGCTACAGCATGGCTGTTGAGAATAACGAGCCTATATTTGTTGCAATAACAGCCGACACTGCTGTAGAGCCCTATAACTGCTGGCTTGTTGCCGATGGTATCACAACAGATAAGATTGGATCGAATGTTGAATTCCAGTCTGTAGAAATTGAGGATGGCAAGGTATATCGCATACATGGCCGTTTGTCAAGCGGTGCACTCCGCACACTCTATAACAATGGTGCCAAGAATCAGATTAAGTGGACAAGTGAAGCCAAGAGCGATGCTTCAACCCTCTTTGTAGCACAAGCAGGCTCGGATGGTAAGTTCACACTTGCGAGCGCGCTTGCCAACGGTTATTGGAATCAAGATGCCAAGATTGAGGAGAACGGTGTTGAACTTACATTCGTTAATGGTTCTGTTAGCAGCACTACTATGATTCTTGGCGAGAACGAGCGTCGTTTCTGTGCCGATGATAAGGGCACTTTGAACTACTACAGCGATGTCGAAGGTGATCCCGCAAGTGCTTATGTGAACGAGAACGTAACAACCGACTTTGTATTCGAGCTTGTTGAGGATGTAACAGTGAGCTACACAGCGAGAATCGGTAAGGGATTCGCTTATGCAACCCTCTATCTGCCCTATGCAGTAACCGTTCCCGATGGTGTTACAGCATACATCGCACACACTGTTGATGTTGAGGGTAAAGTAATCCAATTGACCGATTTGCAAGGTGTTATTCCTGCAAAAACTCCCGTGGTTCTCAAACGCGATGCAACAGATGTAACCGGCGATTATGTATTTGAATACACAACCGATGAAACCAAAGTGGATTTGACAGATGTGAACAACGTTCTCACAGGTTATTTCATTGAGACATTGGTTGAGGGTAGAGACGATTTCAGATACTATATGTTGATGAAGTACAATACCTACGAGAAGTTCTATTGGATACTCAAAGAGTATGACGAGAACGGAACCCTCCACACAGGTGTAACAACTCAAAATGAGCAAGCTTACATCAAGTGCTTGGGCAACAAGGCATTCCTTGAGATGAGCGAGTTGCAGGCATCTTCTTCATTCAGCTTCCAATTCACCGGTACCACAGGTATCGATGGTGTTGATGCCGAGGGTGGCAACGCAGAGTCAATCTACGACTTGCAGGGCCGCAAGATTGTCGAGATTACCGAGAAGGGTGTTTACATTATCAATGGTCAAAAGGTTGTTGTTGAGTAAACTTTTTCCTAACCATAAACGAATCGGTGCCGGCCATGTGGTCGGCACCGATTTTTTTTGTTAATTTCTGCGCTGCTTTTCTGTGTTCTTTTGTCTAAAACACTACCGCTTTGTCATGATGAACACAAATTGGAGACATCTAAACGTAGTGCAGCTGCAAACTAAAAACTCTCCCCCTAAGTTAGGGGGAGTCCCGCAGGGGAGGGGGTCTGTGCTTTGTGGATAGCAGATAATCGTGTACTTGTCATGCCGAGCGCATGTGAGGCATCCTTGTACTCTGTTGGCTTCGCCCAAGTTGCTCTTGCTCGGCATAGTAAAAGTAAACTTTTTCTCTGCACTCGCTTACTCGCAACTTTATCTGTACTCTGTGCTCTGTCTAAACGGGGGTATGGGATAATGCCACCAATAGTAACCATGTTAATAATTTGGCACAAAAACAGTGAATTTATAATAAAAGATGCCATTTTTCTCTTATTTTTTTTGTTATGCTGAAAAAAAGAGTTTATTTTTGCGGTCTATTACCCTGTGTTGTGCAGTGCTATGGCATGGGGCATTACAAACAATTAAAGAATATGCAGTTGCAGTCAATATCTATTAACCTTATTGGTGTGGTCGTCCTATTGCAGAAAATGGGATGAGATAGGCTGTGTGTATGTAAAAACGTGCCTTTCTCTATTAACTGAGGAGGGCTTTTTTATTACTATGCACGGGTGAACGCGAACAGTATGTTACACCCTTGCTAAAATAGAATTAATGATATGAAGATTAAATTAAGAAGCGCACAATGTACCGAGGGCCGTCGCATGGCGGGTGCCAGAGCTTTGTGGATTGCAAACGGAATGAAACGCGAAATGTTCGGCAAGCCCATCATAGGTATTGCCAACTCGTTTACCCAGCTTGTTCCCGGCCACACTCACTTGCACGAGGCGGGCCAGATTGTGAAACGCGAAATTGAAAAACTTGGTTGTTATGCTGCCGAGTTCAACACCATAGCCATAGACGATGGCATTGCAATGGGGCACGACGGTATGCTCTATTCGCTCCCATCGCGCGACATCATCGCCGACAGTGTGGAGTATATGTGTAACGCCCACAAGGTGGATGCTCTTGTGTGCATATCTAACTGCGACAAGATTACCCCGGGAATGCTCATGGCATCCATGCGCCTTAATATCCCCACCGTGTTTGTTTCGGGTGGCCCCATGGAGAAGGGTGTGTGGAAGGGCGAGAATCTCGACCTTATCTCGGCAATGGTGAAGGCTGCCGATACAACAGTGAGCGACGAGGAACTTGCCGAGGTGGAGAAACGCTCATGCCCCGGTTGCGGTTGCTGCTCGGGTATGTTCACTGCCAACTCCATGAACTCGCTCACCGAGGCAATAGGCCTTTCGTTGCCCGGCAACGGTACTATCCTTGCAACCCACACCAACCGTGTGCAGTTGCTCAAGGATGCCGCCAAACAGATTGTAACCAACGCACTTAAATATTACGAGGAGGGCGACGATAGCGTGCTGCCCCGCAGCATAGCTGTGCGCGATGCCTTCCTCAACGCCATGACATTGGATATTGCAATGGGTGGCTCCACAAACACCATTCTGCACCTGCTTGCAGTGGCACAGGAGGCGGGCGTGGATTTCAAAATGGCCGACATCGACCGCTTGAGCCGTGGTGTTCCTTGCTTGTGCAAGCTGGCCCCCAACGGCCCCAAATTCAGTGTTCAGGATTGTGGCCGCGCGGGCGGTATCATAGGTATCATGGGCGAGCTTGCAAAGGGCGGTCTTTTGAATACCTCGCTTAAACGTGTAAACGGTGCCACACTCGCCGAGGATATTGCAAAATACAGCATAACAGGTGCTACGGTGGATGCCGAGGCGCAGCGCATATACAGCACAGGCCCTGCCAACGTGTTCTGCAACACCATGGGCGCACACAGCTCGGTATATGAGACACTCGATACCGACCGCGAGAATGGTTGCATACGTTCGCTTGAACATGCCTATACCAAGGATGGTGGTCTTGCCATCCTCTTTGGAAATATTGCACAGGATGGCTGTGTGGTTAAAACAGCCGGTGTTGATGAGAGCATTTGGAAATTCACAGGAACAGCCAAGGTGTTCGACTCGCAGGATGCAGCCGTTGAGGGTATCCTCGGTGGCGACGTTAAGGCCGGTGATGTGGTTGTTATTGTATATGAGGGTCCCAAGGGTGGTCCCGGTATGCAGGAGATGCTTTATCCCACATCCTACATCAAATCGCGCCACTTGGGCAAGGAGTGCGCACTCATAACCGACGGCCGTTTCAGCGGTGGTACATCGGGCTTGAGCATTGGTCACATATCGCCCGAGGCAGCCGCCGGTGGTAACATCGGCAAGTTGCGCGATGGCGACATTATAGAAATAGATATTCCCGCACGCTCTATAAATGTGAAGTTGAGCGACGAGGAGTTGGCTGCACGCGAAATGTTCCCCCTCACTCGCAATAGAGTGATATCGAAGAGCCTTAAAGCGTATGCCAACATGGTGAGCTCGGCCGATAAGGGTGGCGTGAGGATTATAGAAGATTAAGAACTAAGAGATTGCTTGGCAAAACTTTCAAAAACTGATAACCGATGAAGAAAGAATTAATTACAGGTGGCGAGGCGCTGCTGCGTTCATTGATAAACGAGCAGGTTGATACCATATTCGGCTATCCCGGCGGCTCGATAATTCCGGTGTTTGATGCGTTGTATGACCATCAGAAGGATTTTCATCAGGTGCTTGTGCGCCACGAACAGGCTGCCGTTCATGCAGCGCAGGGCTATGCGCGCAGTTCGGGTAAGGTGGGCGTGTGCCTTGTTACCAGCGGCCCCGGTGCTACAAATACCCTAACAGGTATAAGCGATGCCATGCTCGACAGTACCCCCGTGGTGGTTATAGCAGGGCAGGTGAGTTCGGCTGTACTTGGTACAGATGCTTTCCAGGAAATCGACCTCGTGGGCGTAACACAGCCCATATCAAAGTGGAGCTATCAGATACGCAGTGCCGAGGATGTGGCATGGGCTGTATCTCGCGCGTTTTACATAGCAAGCACAGGCCGTCCCGGCCCCGTGGTGCTCGACTTTACAAAGAATGCACAGGTATCACAGGTGCTTTACGAACCGATGAAGGTTGATAGTGTGCGCAGCTATGTGCCCTATCCCAAACCCAATATGGATTGCATAAAGGAGGCTGCCGACCTCATAAACCGTGCCAAACGCCCGTTTGCGGTAGTGGGGCAGGGCGTGGAGCTTGGCGAGGCTCATAAAGAACTCATTGCCTTCCTCGAAAAGGGTGGAATACCCGCGGCACGCACCCTATTGGGGTTGTCGTCGCTGCCGTCGGAGCATCCCTTGTGCATGGGTATGCTGGGCATGCATGGCAATTTGGGCCCCAATGTGAACACCAATGAGTGCGATGTACTCATAGCCATAGGTATGCGTTTCAGCGACCGCGTAACAGGCAAGCTCGAAACCTATGCAAAGCAGGCAAAGATAATACACCTGGATATAGATAATGTGGAGATTGACAAGAGCGTTCCCGTGGATATTCCCGTGCTTGGCGATTGCAAGGAGACGCTTCCTCTCATCACCGAGTTGCTCAACGAGAACTGCCACAAGGAGTGGATTGCCACATTTGGCGACCTCGACAAGATAGAGAACGAAAAGGTAATAGAGAAGGCTGTGAATCCCACCGATGGCCCCATACTGATGGGCGAGGTAGCCCGCAAGGTGAGCGAGGCCACAGGCAACAATGCTATTTTGGTAACCGATGTGGGCCAGAACCAAATGTTTGCTGCACGCTATTTCAAATATAAACTGCCCCACAGCATTATCACATCGGGCGGCCTTGGCACAATGGGCTTCGGTCTTCCCGCAGCCATGGGTGCCACAATGGGCGCACCCCACCGCACGGTATGTTACTTTGCAGGCGACGGCGGTTTCCAGATGAATATACAGGAACTTGGTACCATAATGGAGCAGAAATGCCCCGTGAAGATGATTGTTATGGACAACAGCTACCTGGGCATGGTGCGCCAATGGCAGCAACTGTTCTACGACAACCGTTGCTCATGGACTCCTATGTGCAACCCCGACTTTTGCAAGATTGCCGAGGCCTACGGAATACCCTCGCGCTTTGTAACCGACCGCAGTGAGCTCGATGCCGCAATAAAGGAGATGGTTGAGACACCGGGTGCATTCCTGTTGAGCGTGGTGGTGCGTGCCGAGGACAATGTAATGCCCATGATGCCTCTTGGCGCATCTGTTTGTGAGATGATTTTAGAGTAATGCTTATGGAGAAGAAACTATATACCGTTATTGTATATTCCGAGAATATCGCCGGAATGTTGAATCAGGTTACGGCCGAATTTACCCGTCGCCAGATGAATATAGAGACATTGAATGTTTCCTCTTCTAATGTGGAGGGTGTTCACCGCTATACAATCTCGTTGTGGACCACCGAGTGGCTCATACAGCGCGTGACCAAGCGTCTCGAAAAGAAAATTGATGTGCTCAGGGCATACTATTTTACCGATAATGAGATTTTTATGCAGGAGGTTGCGCTCTACAAGCTATCGACCCCCCGCTTGCTCGAAAACAAGCAGGTGTCTAAAATCATACGCCACAACAATGCTCGCGTTATAGAGATAAATTCGGCATATACCGTGGTGGAGAAAACCGGAAAGACCGATGCCGTGCTCAGCCTCTATAAGGAGTTTGCTGCGGAACAGTGCGTATTGCAGTTCGTTAAGTCGGGCCGCGTGGCCATAGTGCGCGATGCAAACGTAAACCTCAGCGAGAATCTTTTCGACGAGGATGTGGTACGTAGCAAGGTAAGGAGGTAACAAGGGTGTTTGGGTTTTGTCATTCTGACGACCGTAGGGAGGAAGAATCTCGATAATATTTTGAGATGCCTCACGTGCGTTCGGCATGACAATAACAAAACATTGTTTTGTCATTTCGAACACGAAGTGGAGAAATCTCGACAGGCACACATGAGATGCCTCACATACGCTCGGTATGGCAACAAGCAGTATATTATACAGAAAACTAATAAACAAACAATAAACCAAATTAAATTACAATTATGGCAGAAATGAATTTTGGCGGAGTAATTGAGAATGTGATTACTCCCAAAGAGTTTTCTCTTGAGAAGGCTCGTGAGATTTTGAAAGACGAAACAATTGCAGTGCTCGGCTATGGCGTGCAGGGCCCCGGACAGGCTTGTAACCTGCGCGACAATGGTTTCAACGTAATCGTTGGCCAGCGCGAGGGTAGCACATACGACAAGGCTGTTAAAGACGGTTGGGTTCCCGGTGAGACACTTTTCTCTATCGAGGAGGCTGCCGAGAAGGGTACCATCGTATGTATGTTGCTCTCTGACGCTGCTCAGATTGCTGTATGGCCCAAGGTTAAACCTTATCTCACAGCAGGCAAGGCTCTCTACTTCTCACACGGCTTTGGTATCAACTGGAGCGACAGAACAGGTATTGTTCCTCCCGCAGACATTGATGTTATCATGGTTGCTCCCAAGGGCTCGGGTACATCGTTGCGTACCATGTTCCTCGAGGGCCGTGGCTTGAACTCATCATACGCTGTTTATCAGGATGTTACAGGCAAGGCTCTTAACCGCGTTCTTGCATTCGGTATCGGTATCGGTTCGGGCTATATGTTCGAGACTACTTTCCAGCGCGAGGCTGTTTCCGACCTCACCGGTGAGCGTGGCTCATTGATGGGTGCAATTCAGGGCCTTCTCTTGGCACAGTACGAGGTATTGCGCGAGAATGGTCATACACCCTCTGAGGCTTTCAACGAGACTGTTGAGGAGCTTACACAGTCGCTCATGCCTCTCTTTGCAAAGAATGGTATGGATTGGATGTATGCAAACTGCTCTACAACTGCACAGCGCGGTGCTCTCGATTGGATGACTCCTTTCCACGATGCCATCAAGCCTGTAATGTATCAGTTGTACGATTCTGTTAAGACAGGTAAAGAGGCTCAGCGCTCTATCGATTCTAACTCACAGCCCGACTATCGCGAGAAACTCAATGCCGAACTTAAGGCTTTGCACGATAGCGAGATGTGGCGTACTGCCGAGGTTGTTCGCCAGCTTCGTCCCGAGAATAAGTAATCGGTTGATTATATGTAAATAGCATCGGGCTGTGTTCGTGGAACACAGCCCGATGTCTTTGTTAATAGAGCAAAGTTGCGAGCAAGTGTGAGCAACTTAGACAGCATGAGTAGCATCTTGTCGCGCGTAGTGCAGCTGTAGGTTGCACCGCGTGGGTTGCGAGAAGCGAATGCTGTCAAAGTTGAAAGATGAAAGTTGAAAGATGAAAGAGATTAACTTCGACAATGCGAGCAGTGGAAGGTCGCACGTAGCACGGTGTAGTCGTGCCGTGCGGGTCACGATTAGCGAGCATTGTCAAAGTGGAAAGATAAAAGATGAAAGTTCGTGCAAGCGAACAAGAGTCAAGTTTACTTGAACTATTGCAGTGAGCGCAGCCGAACTTCAACGAAGTTAAAGTTGAGAGCGAAAGCGAGCAACTTAGACAATACGAGCAGTAGAAGGTCGCACATAGTGCAGCTGCAAACTAAAAACTCTCCCCCTGAGTCAGGGGGAGTCCCGCAGGGGAGGGAGTCTGTGCTTTGTGGATAGCAGATAATCGTGTACTTGCCATGCTGACTATACCTTAATAAAAAAATCAAAAGATGTTTTGATGAGCTACGCGAATAACCGAAGGGAGGCATCTGTTGCCGCTTTGACAATGCCATTACAATCTCCTCACCCCTTGCGGGGAGCTCCTCTTGGAAAGAGGAGCACATGCTTGCCGGTGAGAATACATCTATAAGTTCTCCTCTTCAAAAGAGGAGGGGGACCGCTTGCGGTGGAGGAGATGGAATAAACACCGGTTATGTTCTTCTGTCTAAAACATTACTGCTTTGTCATACTGAACGAATGTGAAGTATCTCTGAACTCTGTTGGCTTCGCCCAAGTTGCTCTTGCTCGGCATAGTAAAAGTAAACTTTTTCTCTGCACTCGCTTACTCGCAACTTTCTCTGTTATCTGTTATCTGTTCTCTGTTCTCTGTTCTCTGTTCTCTGTTCTCTGTTCTCTGTTGGAAAAAATCACTTAAAAATAATTAAATAATGCGGCATGCTGCATTTGCGCCCCGAAAAGCGGTATATAACCCTCTGTGCCAAAAATGTAAATAAACAGGCACGTTTATTCTGTAAAATACTCATAGTTACCATATTGTTTTTATAGATTTTGTAAAATTTTTATCCTTTTTTGTGTTTGTTATTGTAAAAATAATTAATTTTGCATTTCTATAAGGGTGTATGGCCCTTATTGGCTACATGCGTAACCATAAACAATTGGAAAAAAACGAAATAATATAAAAACCATTAAAAACAAATGAGAACAAAAAATTTCTATTTGTGCTTGCTGTTGCTGGTGTTGGGCACAGCAAAAGTATGGGCTGATAAATATTATCAGCCATGGGACTACAGATATGAGGACCCGCGTTTCAGCACCTTGGCCGATATGGTCGGTGAAAAGTTTATGATTTACAATACCTCGTTCAACGGTGCCGAGGACCGTACCGGTTTCTTGTACGACAACGGAACAAACGTAACTCTCGACAAAACAAAGGAGCGCGACCGCTTTGTGTATAACGAAAAATTCGTTTACATCCTCGAGGAGTATGGCACTGCCGACGATGGTGCTTATGCCATTAGGTCGGTTGGCAGTGGTACATATATTGCTGCCAATGGTAGCACAGGATACGCCACACCGCAGCCCATTTATATAAAAGATTGGGAAACAGCCGGCACAAGCGGCTGGGCTCGTGAGGGCGTGCGTTGCGAGAACGAGGATTTTGAAGGGGTCAATAATGCAAATATAACCAATGCGGGTTGCAAGGTGTTCCTTCTTTCAAGCAGCGCAACCCACGTGGCAGATGCGAAAAATTACTGGAATGGTAATTACAATAATTTCGCTCTTTGGTCAGCAGGCCACCCCTTTGCGTTCTACAAGGTGCGCGAGGTGCAGAGTGGTGCTTATCTCCAAGACCTCCACATCTTTAGCCGCAGCGACATCTACTCGGCACAGGTAATTTGGGGTTATGTGAAAACTGCCGATGATATTACCGGTGCTGCAGAAACATCGTTGCTCATCGATGGCGACCTTGCAACAGGTGTAGCCGCTGACTACCTGCAATTCGATCTTGGCAAGGAAGTGAGCAGCATTTATCTGTTTTTGCAACGCAACTCTGCCAATGGTGCGGTTATCCCTGCGAATGTTAAGGTACAGGCAAGTGCCAACGGCACCGACGGTTGGCAGGATGTTACCACCCTTGCCACAAACCTCGGCTCAAAGATCTCATATACATCCAGTATTATACAACTTGGCGGGGATTACCAACATATCCGTTTGGTGAATGCTGCTGCCGATACACAGCTGGCACTCTCCGAGGCTTATATACTGCCCACCGATAAAAAAATGCAGGATGCTGTTGGCTATTTCAACGAGCTTGCAAAGGCCGATAATCTTGTATATACCCGTGCATCGGCACAGCAATATGCATCGCTTGTAGAGGAGTACAATACTTTGTACCCCGAGGCAAAAACCCTCTCGGGTGTGCCTCTCCCCGGTAATAAGTACCGCATCTATGCCGATGCCTATGATATTGACAATCAAGTATATGTGAACAAGGAAATTTATTGGACAGGTAAGGACGGTGAGGGTAACAATATTCTCACTATGTCTGTGGCCAACCAAGGTTCATATTTTGATACAACGGCAGGCAGCGATGCCCGCAAAGCCTACGAGTGGTATTGCGAGGAGACCAACGATGGCTATCTTGTGTTCCGCAACGTAGCCAATACAGGGCTCTACCTTGCCAATGACGGAAAAGTGTCGGACACAGCCTATAAGTGGAGCTTCAGCACCGTGCAGACACACCGCTTTGGTGTGCCCATGTGGGACGGGCAGGGTAAATACCTTGCCGTTGCCAACGATGGTACCGATGGTAACAGTGGCTGGGTTCCCGATGTGAACGCAGCACAAGACCAAGTAAATTCGGCCAACTACGCATATCAGACTGCGGGTGCCGATACCCCCGACAACACCACCGACGATGTATATGTAACCGTTGAAAAAGGTGTTTGTACCGATTTTGTATTTATCCCTGTGGATGTAACTGCTGAGGAGAAAAAGATTACATTCACAACCAACGAAATTGCAAAGCGTAACTCTTCGTTTGTATTCGACGGTGTTACATACTCCCTCCCTTATTCAAGAATGTTCTCAAGCAAGGAAGAGCTTGACAAAGCTACCTTCACCTTGCTCTGCCCCGAGGTGCATACTTACGTCGGAACTTATGTAAATAACAGCAAGGATGCCGATGATACCGGTAAAGTGGGAAGCACGGACAACATTGTTTATACATTCAATTATGACAACATTACAGATGGTGATGTGCTTGATATAAAACTCACATTCAAGCCATTTGAAACTTGCAACGACGGCTCCAAGCTATACCTTATACGCAGCTTGCGCAATCAATCCATTGCGCAGCAGGCACCCGGCATGCGCAGGGCCGATATTGAAATAGGCGACGATGGGGAAGAAGGCCCCATCCAGACAGCCGGAGCAAACGTATATTATGCAAGATTCGAGGGGCGCGACAAGAAGATGTCTCTTGTTCCGGCAAGCAAAACAGCCGACGTAACAACATTTGACGCCGCATCGCTCTTTTATTTCCAACCCACCGAGGATACCGACACCGACGAGTATTACAGCGTGAGCATCAGAAGTGCCATAACACCGTATATGTGTGCCACCACCGAAAAATGGACAGAGTCGGGCGATACATGGTATGTTCAGCCCAATGAGGCTTCGGGTATGGTGGGTTACGCAATGGGGCTTAACGTGCTCAATGCCACAAATAATCCTGGCGATGCATGGTGTACCAACCACACCGACGGAGACTCCATCGTTTCATTCAATGTCGAAGACGCCGGTGCTGCTTGGGAGTTTATTCCTATTACCAACGAGGTTGATGCCAAGACGATGCTCCAAAATTACATATTAACAAAAGGAGCCGAAGTGGAGGCTGACATCACAGCCATGATGAGCGAGCCGGGTATCGACGACGCCAAAGCCGGTAAGTATATAACTTATGTTCAAGGTATTGTAACCAACTCACAGGGCGGTGCCATCACCGTGGCAGAGTTGGTTGACCTCTCACAAAAGGTTCATATGCTTGAGCATGAGTTGGTGTATGCTCTACAGGAATTGCCTACCATTACACTGCGAGAGGAGATTGGCAAGGAAAACAATTATGTGGCTCCTCATTGGTACTATATATATAATGTGCGTAGCAAATATGCTGCCGATGGCACAACAGAGCAGGCCGAGTACTATGCCAAGTTTGTGGGCAATAACGAGCACATGGCTCTCGAACAAAATACCGATGCCAATAGCGATGGCCGAAAGGACTTTGGCTTGGCCAATATGTTCTACTTCGAGGGTAAAAAGGTTACAGAAACCATCGGCGAGGGTACATACAACAAGGTTGCCGATAACGCTCTCACAATAGACGAATATTTGCAGGTAGATGTTCACAACTTTATGGTGCCCGACACCACACTTGTTAGCAAGAACAAGATTGTGCACACATCCTCTGATTTCCACCCCGGTGGCGATGGTTGGAAGGGCGAGGCTACCATTGTAAGCGGTCTTAACTTGCAATATAACGATACTTGGAGAATTGAGTGCGAGTACGACTTCTCAGGCGATAAATTCGAGTCGTTCAACACATACGGTTCTTGCTTGCTTTCTAGTACAGAGCCCGGTCTCACTTGGTACAACAGCGAGTTCCAGGTTTATTTGCAAGACGACCGCGAGATTGTTGTAAAGCTCAATAATGGCTACGATACCCACAAGTGGGACGGAACAGTGGATTACTACACAAACATCAGAATTGTAATTACCCACTCGCCCGCGGCAACCACATTCGATATATATAACTCAAAAGGCGATAAATGGACAGTGTCATTCACCAAAGCATCGCTCAACACTGTAACACAATTGAAGACCATGCTCCCCGGCAATGGCGTGAAGATAAAGATTCTTGCCATCGAGGAGGTTAAGGCTCATAATTGGAAGGTACAAGACCTCTCTGCCGGCGACCCCACAACAGTGGATACTGCCGACGAGGAGGATACTTGGTATGTTCTCCCCTCATCAAATACAAGCTACCCCGGTTTCTCAATAGTAGCAAAGGGTGCCAACGATAGCAACCTCGGCTGGACAAACGTAACAGCATCTAACAACGAGATTTTCAGTGATGCGGGCAACGCCGACAACTCTACTTGGCAGTTTGTGAGAATTAAGGAGTTCGACGACCATGCCGATCAGATTCTTGCAATGTGCGATATTAGGGAGTGTGTGATATATAACAGGGAGTTGAAAAAACTTTATCTCGATATTGTAGAAAATGTTGAAAGAATACATGAATTGAATGGTACAGCCGAGGAGGAGAGCTTATTTAACGAAGTATATGCATTGCTGATTGAGTATAAGAAAATGAGCGCAATCCTTGCAGATGATTTGAAGGCTCCCAAGGTAGGTAAAATCTACACCGTGCGCCACGTGAGTGATGAGGATAATGACAAGGGCCTTGCCGTGCATGTCGATGGAACCACCCCTGGCGGTTGTGCAACAAGAGAGGTTTACAGTGCCGATATCACATATGGCGATACACATACCGGTAGAAGTGGCCAACCTGATGTTACTACTCGTGGTAATGACTACACCAGCCGTGGTGCTTGGGTGTTCGAGGGTACCGATGCCGATGGTGATGGTTTCTACGATCTCGACAAGCCTATTTACGTGAAGAATCTCCACACACAGTGCTACCTTGCATCGTTTGCCGATGCTACATTGGTAGAGGAAGAGGAGAACAAGAACTCAATAACACTAACCCCCAAAGGTAGCTGTACTGCCGGCTTCCAATCGGGTGGTGAGTACATGAATATGGGTACTGCTGCTGCTAAAACAGATTTACCTGTTGTTACTTATACACAAAGTTTCGATGGGTATGAGGAGGTAACTACCGTACCGGCAGCTGTTCAGGAGGTTATAGATAACAATAAACTTACCGGTACCGGCTGGAAGGTATATCGCAGAAAGGTGGATATTGCAGATTTGACCGAAAATGGGAAAATTACTGCCAGATTTGAATATACAGGTGGTGCCTACAAACTGAATATACTTGCAGTGGTGCTCGAGAAGGAGGATGGTACGGTTGTTAAAGGCGACTATCATTGGGGTACAGTTGGTGGTTCGTTTACTAACCATATTTATCAGCTCCAGGATGTTGCAGCTACAGGTTCATATAAATTGTGTTGCTATGTTCTACATGATGGAAAAGATGGTGATGACGTAAACCGATCTGCCGGAAATATAACAATCACAACAGAGGGCTTTAACCGTGTAAATGATACGGGAACAGTTGATACACAGTGGATTATAGAGGAGGTTCCCGATTATACAAAAATCTTCCATGCGACAACAACCAACTCGGTGGGCCTTGGCTCGTTGATGCTTGGCTTTGACGCAGAAATTCCCACGGGGGTTTATGCTTTCTATCCCAAAGAAAATAACGACGTAACCGACAAGCATGTAACATTGAAGTCTTATGAAGGTGTTCTGCCGGCATGTACGCCTGCAATCCTGCACAAAGAGACGGTGGGTACAATGGGTACTTTTAAGTTCTATTATACCACACAGCAACCTCAGGAGGTTACCGACAAGGCTACCGTTGCCGGTGATGGTATTGCTATCGATGGCTCGCTTTACAAGAAGATTGTTGATATTGCTCCATACGATGAAATGATTGGTGAAGAGGTTAATGTGTATATGTACCTCAGTGATAAGACCAAACCCAAACTATATAGGGTATATAAGAACTATAACGCTGATGGAACCAAGACCGGCAATAACCACGATGGTGGCCATGTGAATGTGAATGCCAATAGAGCCTTCCTGGTTATAGGTGGCAGTCGATTCACATCAAACTCGGCTACAGCCAACTCTTCGTTGTCTTTGGGCTTCGATGGTGGCTGGACGACCGACATCGACCAGATTGAGGATGATTATGAGATGCCGCAGGATAATGCAGTGAAGGGTATCTTCGACCTCCAGGGTCGTCGCTTGAGCGAGATAACAGCTCCCGGCGTGTATATAATTGATGGCGAGAAGGTACTTGTAAAGTAAAACTTATTAAACGATTTTGAATTATGAAGAAGAAATTATATAATGCCCCTGAAACAGAGTTTGTGGATCTTCTGCTTCCCCCCTGTATGGTGGAAGCATCTGCTCCTACTACAGGAGATAGCGATGACGAAGATGAAATGGGTGATTCTGAGGGTAGCAATGTCGGGGGAACTGTCGGTGGTTCTTGGGAGAATATCTGGAATATGCAGTAATGTTTTGTATGTACTCCCCGCAAGGGGATAAACGATAACATCATCGGCAGTGGTTATCCACTGCCGATGATGTTTTTTCTTGCCTTTGCCATGCCGAGCGCAAAGTGGAGGCATCTGTTAAATAGAGCAAAGATAACAGATAACAGAGTACAGATAACAGGTGCAAACTAAAAACTCTCCCCCTGAGTCAGGGGGAGTCCCGCAGGGGAGGGGGTCTGTGCTTTGTGGATAACAGATAATCGCGTACTTGCCATGCCGAGCGCATGTGAGGCATCTCTGTACTCTGTTGGCTTCGCCCAAGTTGCTCTTGCTCGGCATAGTAAAAGTAAACTTTTTCTCTGCACTCGCTTACTCGCAACTTTATCTATTTATAAAATCCTCGGTGGCCCATGAGCTATTCTTTGTTTCATCTTATTTCTTTTTACCTCCTTTTTGTCGCACAAAAAGGAGCAAAAAGGCCCGGCACAGAAGCAAAATCAGTCATAATAGCTTTTGCTCACAAGTCGCAAGCGACATTCTTCGGTCAGCTATTATTTGT
>JAFTNW010000041.1 GCA_017451695.1 Bacteroidaceae bacterium | reverse complement strand
GTACACTTGTTCAAAGACGAACACCGATATTCAGGCGATTGATAGCGTTGGGGTTCCACCTCTTCCCATTCCGAACAGAGAAGTTAAGCCCAACAGCGCCGATGGTACTGCAAAGATTTGTGGGAGAGTAGGTCATCGCCGTTTTTATAAAAGGACATCCAAGTGGATGTCCTTTTTTTATACATGCCATTGACCTACTCTCCCGGTAATGCTCGCCTATCGCACCCCGCGCGGCTACATAGTGGTATCCCAATGCTTGATGATATTTCATTCCTCTGTGCCATATTAAATCATTTGCTTGCAATAATATAATAAATAAGGTTTTTTTGCGTTTTTACTTTGTAAAACCGTGAATAATGCAGTGGTTCAGTAATTTCAGGAGTGTAAAATATATACTTATAGCTGTGGCGGCAATTATAGCTGCTGCATCGTTGCTTGTGTCCCACTCTTTGGTGAAGAAACTGCGTGCCGAGGAGGAAAAGAAAATGGAGATATGGGCCGAGGCTATGAACTCGCTCAATCGTGCCGATGCCAATACCGACCTTGCTCTTGTGCTCACAGTGTTGAACGGCAATACAACAATTCCCGTGGTGGTTACCGACAGCGACGGAGCTATAAATCTGCATCGTAATATAGAACTCAAGAGCGGTACGGATTCGCTGGCGGTGCTCATGCAGATGGTTGCAGATATGCGTCTGCGCAATCAGATTATACGCGTGGACCTGGGTACAGGCGAAAATAGCGACTACTTGGAGGTGTGTTATTCCGAGTCGCTGATATTGAAACAGCTTGCCTATTATCCTTATGTGCAGTTGATTGTAGTACTCCTATTCTTCGCAATCTGCTTTGTTGCAATTTTAAGTTCCAAGCGTGCCGAGCAGAACCGTGTGTGGGTGGGCCTCTCAAAAGAGACTGCGCATCAGCTGGGAACACCCATATCCTCGCTCATGGCATGGACCACTGTGCTTAAAGAGAAATATCCCACCGACGAGTTGTTGCCCGAGATGGAGCGCGATGTGGCACGCCTGCAACGAGTGGCAGAGCGTTTCTCAAAGATTGGCTCGCTACCCGAACCTACATCGGAAGATATTGTCGAGGTTATAGACCGCGCAGTGGAGTATGTGAAACGCCGCAGTCCTGCGCAGGTTACATATACCATGAACTACCCCAAACGCCCTCTGTTGGTGCGTATGAATGCGCCGTTGATTGAGTGGGTGGTGGAGAATCTGTGCAAGAATGCCGTAGATGCCATGGATGGCAAGGGTGATATCTATGTGTCTGTTTCGCAAAACAGCGACAGGGCCTTTGTGGAGATTTCCGACACGGGTAAGGGTATCCCAAAATCCAAGCATAAGAGGGTTTTCGAGCCGGGATATACCACTAAAAAACGTGGTTGGGGGCTTGGGCTTTCCCTTGCGAAGCGCATTGTGGAGCAGTATCACAAGGGGCGCATCTATGTGAAACAGTCGGCACCGGGGAAGGGGACTACTTTCCGCTTGGAGCTTAAGAAATGATTTTATCCGGTACAAGACGGGGTTCGGGCCCTGTCTTTTTGTCTGCACTTCCAATAAAAAACGGCTTTCAGTGATATTTTTTCCACAATTTGGATGTCTATAAAGAATTTTATTTGTATCTTTGTGTCCTAAATTCGGATAATACGGATAAAAGGCATTGCTTTTAGTTGGTTAAGTTGTTGAACTGATGATAAATAGTAGCGATGGGTAGATTTGATAAATACAATATTGACCTAAAAGGTTTGAAGGCCGAACCGTTGGAAATGGAATTTACTCTTGATAATGCTTTTTTTGCAGATATCGATGGAGAGGAGTTTCAAAAGGGTACGGTTAAAGCTGTTGTAACAGCAAGAAAGAACCGCGATGTGTTTGATTTTGCTTTTGCTTTAACAGGTACGGTTGTTGTTCCTTGCGACAGATGCCTCGACGATTTGGAGATTGAGGTTGCCGCAGAGAACACATTGAGAGTGAAATTAGGTACCGACTATGCCGACGATGGCGATGTGGTGATTGTTCCCGAACAGGACGGCGACCTTAACATAGCATGGTATCTGTATGAGTTTATAGCTTTGGCTCTGCCCATGAAACGTGTGCATGCCCCCGGCAAATGTAACCGCGACATGGCAGGTAAGTTGAAGCAACACTCGCATGGCGAGGGTGCAGACGAGGAGGGCGGCGATGATGATGCTCCCGCAATGATTGACCCGCGCTGGGAAGGTTTGAAGAATATACAAATTGAAGAAGATAATTAAAACGTAAGAAAAATGGCACATCCTAAAAGAAGACAATCTAAGACAAGAACTGCCAAGAGAAGAACTCATGACAAGGCAGTGGCTCCTACATTGGCAATCTGCCCTAACTGTGGTGAGTGGCATGTTTATCACACCGTATGCGGTGCGTGTGGTTATTACAGAGGTAAGTTGGCTATCGAGAAAGAGGCTGCAATCTAAAATAACCGCGGAGCCGCGCCCTCCGATGGTCGGTGCGGGTAGTTTTTGTGATTAAGTAAAACGCACCTTGCATGGCATGGGTGCGTTTTTTCTTGTAATATACATACGCTCTTGCAGGGCGGTTACAGTTGAATGATACCACGGTATTGCCGGGGATTAAAAGAGTTTTTATGCATAAGGCAGGATTTGTAAATATTGTGGGTAACCCCAATGTGGGTAAATCCACGCTCATGAACCTTCTTGTGGGGGAGCGTATATCCATCGCTACCTTCAAGGCGCAGACAACACGCCATCGCATTATGGGTATATTGAATACCGATGATGCACAGATTGTTTTTTCCGACACTCCGGGCGTGCTTAAACCCAACTACAAGCTACAAGAGGCAATGTTGCGTTTCTCTCGTTCGGCACTGCGTGATGCCGATGTGCTGCTCTATGTTACCGACATGGTGGAAACACCCGATAAAAACAGCGAATTCATGGACGAGGTGCGCAAGCTTGATGTGCCCATCATTGTGCTTATAAACAAAATTGATCTTGCCAACCAGCAGGAGCTTGTGAAGAAGGTGGAGCAGTGGCACGAGTTGATGCCCGAGGCCGAGATTTTACCTATATCGGCAAAAGCAAAATTCGGGGTCGATGTGGTGATGAAACGCATAATGGAGCTGTTGCCTCCCTCTCCCCCTTACTTTGATAAAGACCAGCTTACCGACAAGCCCGCGCGTTTCTTTGTAAATGAGATAATACGCGAAAAGATACTTATGCATTACGACAAGGAGATTCCTTATGTGTGCGAGGCCGAGTGCGAGTATTTCAAAGAGAAGGAGGGCAGCATATATATAAAATCCATAATATATGTGGAGCGCGATTCGCAAAAAGGTATCATCATAGGCCACGAGGGTGCAGCCTTGAAACGTGTGGCCACCGAGGCTCGTCGCGAGCTCGAGAAGTTCTTTGGGAAGAAGATATTCCTGGAGATTTATGTAAAAGTAGATAAGGACTGGCGTAACAGCAACAAACAGTTGCGCAGATTCGGTTACGACCAAAAAGACTGATAAACTATGGGAAATTTAGTAGCAATAGTAGGCCGCCCCAATGTGGGTAAATCCACTCTCTTTAACCGCCTGACCGAAACAAAGCAGGCGATTATATCGGACGAGGCAGGCACCACACGCGACCGTCAATATGGCCGTTGCCTGTGGTGTGGCAAGGAGTTCTCGTTGGTGGATACAGGTGGTTGGGTGAAAAACTCCGACGATGTGTTTGAAGAGGCTATATGTGAGCAAGTTACACTTGCCATGGAAGAGGCCGATGTTATTCTGTTTGTGGTGGATGCCATGAACGGCCTTACCGACCTTGACAGCGAGCTTGCATCCATGCTTCGCCGCACAAAAAAGCCTGTATTGGTGGTTGCAAACAAGGTGGATACATACGAAATGCAGTATGCCGCAGCCGAGTTTTACAGCATGGGCTTGGGCGATATGCATTGTATATCGGCAGCCAATGGCAGCGGCACAGGCGACCTGCTCGACCTTATAATCTCGAAATTCACCAAAGATGCAGAGGAAGCACCCGAGGAGAATATTCCCCGCTTTGCAGTAGTGGGCCGCCCCAATGCCGGAAAGAGCTCTATAATAAATGTATTCTTGGGCGAGGAGCGTAATATTGTTACAAATATTGCCGGTACCACACGCGATTCCATCCTTACCCGCTATACCAAGTTCGGTTTCGATTTCTATTTGGTAGATACAGCCGGAATACGCAAAAAAGGCAAGGTGAACGAGGATATAGAGTACTATTCGGTACTGCGTTCCATCCGTGCCATAGAGAACAGTGATGTTTGTATTCTGATGATTGATGCCACCCGTGGCATCGAATCGCAGGACCTTAACATATTTTCCATTATACAGCGCAACCAAAAGAGCCTTGTGGTGGTGGTTAATAAGTGGGACCTTGTAGAGGACAAGAGCGAGAAGGTGCAGAAATTCTTTGAGAATGCAATACGCCAGCGTGTGGCACCCTTTGTGGATTTCCCCATAATATTTACATCGGCTGTAACTAAACAGCGCGTGTTCAAGGTACTCGAAACAGCAAAGGAGGTATATTTGAACTCAAAAACAAAAATCTCCACAGCCAAGTTCAACGAAACAATGTTGCCCATAATAGAGGCCTATCCGCCACCTTCGATTAAGGGCAAGTATATAAAAATTAAGTACTGCATGCAGTTGCACGAAACACGCGTGCCGTCGTTCCTTTTCTTTGCCAACTTGCCACAGTATGTGCGCGAACCATACAAACGCTTCTTGGAGAACAAGATACGCGAGCATTGGAAGTTTACGGGCGTTCCGGTGAATATATTTATCAGACAGAAGTAAATTTGTTTATGATATGCAAAAACCCTCAAAGTTCTGACAAACTTTGAGGGTTTTTGCATGATTTGTGTGATTTTTTTAATATATAAGTTACGAAACAAATATTTTTGTATAACTTTACGAAATTCAATAGCAAAATATAAGTATAAAGATAAAAACATGAAGAAACTACTACTCGGAGACGAGGCCATAGCGCTTGGCGCAATACACGCAGGATTGGGTGGCGTGTATGCATACCCCGGCACTCCATCTACCGAAATAACAGAATTTATCCAGGCCGATGCCACTGCCCGCGAACGTGGTGTTCACAGCCGTTGGTGTACTAATGAGAAAACTGCAATGGAGGCCGCTTTGGGTATGTCCTATGCCGGCCGTCGCGCCTTGGTGTGCATGAAGCATGTGGGAATGAATGTTGCCGCCGATGCCTTTGTAAACTCCGCAATCACAGGGGTCAATGGGGGCTTGGTGGTGGTGGCAGCCGACGACCCCTCGATGCATTCCAGCCAGAACGAACAGGACAGCCGTTTCTATGGTGCATTTGCCATGGTGCCCATAATGGAGCCATCGAACCAGCAAGAGGCATACGATATGATGCAGAGCGCATTTGAACTATCGGAAAGCCTGCGCGAGCCTGTGGTGTTGCGTGTGGTTACCCGCCTGGCACACAGCCGTGCCGCAGTGGAGGTGCACGAACCGGCTGCAATGCAGAACCTTGGAATATGCCAAGAGCGTTGGGTCTTGTTGCCCGGTATTGCGCGTACCCGTTATGCGGCCCTGATAAATAAGCAGGCCGATATGCAGGCTGCCTCACAGGAATCTATATATAACCGATTGGAGTGTGGCGGTGGCTCGTTAGGCATAATTGCTTGCGGTATAGGTTATAATTATGTCAAAGAGGCTATTGGCGATAAAGCAAATATATTGAAGGTGAGCCACTACCCATTGCCGGAGTCCGCAATACACTCTTTGGCAGCAAAGAGCGATGCCATAATAGTGGTTGAGGATGGTCAGCCCGTGGTGGAACAACAGGTAAAATCGATGCTTGGTGCCGAATATCCCTTGAAGGGCCGCCTCACAGGCGACTTGCCGCGTGCAGGTGAGCTCACCCCCGATAATGTGGCAAAAGCCCTTGGCGTGGAGCAGAAACCCACACTCGCACCATCGGCCATTGTTGCCCCCCGCCCCCCGCAGTTGTGCCAGGGCTGTGGCCACAGGGATGTATATACCGCGCTTAACCAGGTGCTGGCAACATACCCCGATTACAGAATCTTTGGCGACATAGGTTGCTATACACTTGGCGCATTGCCTCCATTCAAGGCATTAGCAAGTTGTGTGGATATGGGTGCATCCATCACCATGGCAAAGGGTGCTGCCGATGCAGGTTTCTTCCCCTCTGTGGCAATTATTGGCGACTCTACCTTTACGCATAGCGGCATGACAGGTCTTCTTGATGCTGTGAACGACAAGAGTAATATCACCGTGGTAATATCCGATAATCTCACTACCGGCATGACCGGTGGGCAAGATTCTGCCGGTACCAGCAAGTTCGAGGCTATTTGCGTAGCTTTGGGTGTGGAGCCCGAGCATGTGCGCGTGGTTGTCCCTCTGCCAAAGAATATGGAGGAGATAAAGCAGATATTGAAAGAGGAGATAGATTACCCCGGTGTGTCTGTTGTTATTCCTCGTCGTGAGTGTATCCAGACCGCAGCGCGTAAAGCGCGTGAGGCACGCAAGGCAAAGGAGAATGCCAAGTAATATACCCTAAAAGCAAATTGCAATATGAAAATAGATATTATATTATGCGGTGTAGGGGGGCAGGGAATCCTCTCCATCGCCACTATCATAGGCGAAGCGGCCACCAAAGCGGGGCTTAATCTTAAACAAGCCGAGGTGCATGGCATGAGCCAGCGCGGGGGAGATGTGCAGAGCCATCTGCGCCTCTCCGACGAGGTTATATACAGCGACCTTATTGCGCAAGGCGGTGCCGATATGATTATCAGCATGGAGCCGATGGAAAGTCTGCGTTATCTGCCTTATTTGGCAATGGATGGCAAGATTGTAACAGGCAGCGAGCCTTTTGTGAATATTCCCAACTATCCCGAGATGGCTTCGGTGCAGCAAGAACTTGCCGCCCTGCCCGCCGTGGATATTATGGATATTGATGCCGTGGCAAAGAGTGTGGGTAACCCCCGTGGTGCCAACATGGTGTTGCTTGGCATGGCGGCGCGCCACATTCAAATACTATCGGTGCAGGAGCTTAAAGATGCCATACGTACCATATTCTCCCGCAAGGGAGAGGCTGTGGTGGAGGCCAACCTCAAAGCTTTCCAAGCCGGCTTTGATGGGGTAGATAATTAATTTAATCAGGTATAATGCTATGAATAATTTCATCCCCAACGATAACAGCCCCTTCTTCAATGAGAAGATGGAGACCATGACGCGTGCCGAGATTGAGGCTTTGCAGCTTGAACGTCTGCAAGCCACGGTGCGCCATTGCATGAATTCGCCCTTTTACAAAAAGCGTTTTCAGGAGGCCGGCATAAAGCCCGAGGATATAAAAACCCTTGACGATTTAAGGCGTATTCCCTTTACCACGAAGCAGGATTTGCGCGACACATATCCCTTTGGCATGGCAAGCGTGCCATTGAGAGAGTGCACAAGGCTCCACTCTTCAAGCGGAACAACAGGTACTCCCACCGTGATTCTTCACACTCGCAAGGATTTGGAAGAGTGGGCTGCGCAGGTGGCACGTAACTTGTGGATGGTGGGCTTGCGTCCCGATGATGTGTTCCAGAATTCCAGCGGATATGGTATGTTCACAGGCGGCCTTGGCTTTCAGTACGGTGCCGAGCGCATGGGTATGCTCACCGTGCCAGCTGCGGCCGGTAACTCGGTGCGCCAGATAAAATTCATTACCGATTTCGGTACTACGGCTTTGCATGCCGTGCCTTCGTATGTAACCCGCCTTCATGAGGTGATGCGCAGCATGGATATCGACCCCCGCCGCGACACCAAGCTCAAGGTGCTTGCCATAGGTGCTGAGCCTCACTCCGAGGAGCAACGTCGCCGCATTGAGGATATGATGGGCGTTAAGGCATACAACTCATTTGGTATGAGCGAGATGTGCGGTCCCGGTGTCGGCTTTGAGTGTCAGGAGCAGAACGGCCTCCATTTTTGGGAAGATTACTATATAGTGGAGATTGTGAACCCCGAAACCTTGGAGCCTGTGCCCGATGGCGAGATAGGCGAATTGGTGCTTACAACGCTCTGTCGCGAGGCTATGCCTCTGTTGCGCTATCGCACACGCGACCTCACCCGTGTGCTCGGCCGCAGCTGCCCATGCGGGCGCAACCATGTGCGTATCGACCGCATGCGTGGCCGTAGCGACGATATGATGGTTCTGCGCGGTGTGAACATCTTCCCCATTCAGATAGAGAAGATTTTGATGACCTTTACCGAGCTGGCAAGCAACTACCTTATAACCCTCACTACCGATAAAGAGAATGACAACATGACGGTGGAGGTGGAGCTCGAAGAACTCTTTACCGACGACTATCACCGCTTGCAGGAACTTTCCAAGCGCATACAACGTGCTTTGAAAGACGAAATTCTGCTTACACCGGTTGTGAAACTGCTCCCCAAGGGCACTTTGCCTGTTTCCGACGGCAAGGCGGTGCGTGTGGTAGATAAGCGTACAGTATATCAATAACCCTGCTAAACAGTAATACCAATGACAACAATAAAGCAACTATCCATATTCATTGAGAATAAAAGTGGTACTTTGATAAAGGTGCTCGACCTCTTCAGCAAGGCAAAAATACAGATAATAGCATCCACCATAGCCGATACGCAGGACTATGGTATATACAGAGTGCTATGCTCTGCTCCCTGTGAGGCATACACTATGTTGAAAGAGAACGGTATAAACGTGCAGCTTACCGATGTGCTGGCCATTGCCATAGAAGACGAGCCGGGAAAGGCTGCCATTGCCATTAATGCATTGTCCGAATCGGAGGTAAACATCCTCTATATGTATTCGTTCCTGTGGAAAGGCAAGGGTGTGCTTGTGATGCGTACCGACAAGAGCGAGAAGGCTATGCATGTGATAGCCGAAAAAGATATGAATCTATTGAGTGAAAACGATTTTAATAACTAACTGCTATGATTTTTAATCCCGAAATGGAATGTATGTCCCGCGAGCAGATGCGGGCATTGCAGACAGAGCGTCTTATAGCCACCGTAAAGCGTTGCTACGAGAATGTTCCTTTTTACAAGAAAAAGATGGATCAAAAGGGTATCCGTCCCGAGGATATCAAATCCATTGATGATATTACAAAACTGCCCTTTACCACCAAGCACGATTTGCGCGACGAGTATCCCTTTGGCCTGAACGCAGTGCCCATGAGCGAGATAAAGCGTATTCATGCATCATCGGGTACAACGGGAAAGCCCGTGGTAGGTACATACACGCAGAACGACCTTGACAATTGGGCCGAGTGTGTGGCGCGTGTGCTTGCTGTGGGCGATATCGGCCCCGGTGATGTGGTGCAGGTATCATACGGCTACGGCCTCTTTACAGGTGGTTTGGGTGCGCACGATGGTGCAGCCAAGCTTGGTGCGGTGCAGTTGCCCACCTCGTCGGGTAATTCCGAGAAACAGGTGATGCTTATGCAGGATTTTGGTACCACGGCACTCTGCTGCACCCCCTCGTATGCTCTTCATCTGGCCGAGGTGATGGAGAAATGTGGCATCAAAAAAGAGGACCTGAAACTGCGTGTGGGTTTCTTTGGTGCCGAGCCGTGGACTTGGGGTATCCGTCGCGAATTGGAAAGCAAATTCGGTATCAAGGCAATTGATATATACGGCCTTACCGAGATGTCGGGCCCCGGTGTGGGTGGTGAGTGTCAATATCAAGATGGTACGCACGTGTGGGAGGATATGTTCTACCCCGAGATTATAAATCCTGATACTTTGGAGCCGGTTGCACCCGGTGAACGAGGTGAGCTTGTCTTTACCTCGCTGTGCAAGGAGGCTATGCCAATCTTGCGTTACCGCACACGCGACCTCACAAACCTTATATACGAAAAGTGCCGTTGCGGCCGCACCAGCGTGCGCATTGGCAAGATACTCGGCCGCAGCGACGATATGCTCATTATCCGTGGTGTGAATGTGTTCCCCAGCCAGATAGAGGCAATTCTCACCGAGTTCCCCGCTTTCACTCCTCAGTATTTCATTACCGTGGACAGAAAGCACAACGAGGATACCTTTGACCTTGATGTTGAGTTGCGCCCCGACCTCTTCTCGCCCAACCCGGCACGGCAGATGCCTTTCATCAAGTATCTGTACGACCGCTTGGTTTCTGTTACCGGTATCAAGCCCAATATCCATATTCAGCCACCCGGAACCATTGAGCGTTCCATGGGCAAGGCAAAACATGTGCTTGATAAGCGTGATTTCTCGGATTGGGAGAAAGGGAAATAATAGATATGAAATAGAAAAGGTTGCTGAAAATCCAGCAACCTTTTCTATTTCTCGCTTGCCACGCGACGCAGAATCTCGCTCGAGAAGAGAAAATCGTTGAGCTGCTTATTGTCGGTGTGCAGAATCTCATCTTTGTTGCCTTCCCATGATATTTCTCCACCGGCAAGGAACAATATGTGGTCGCCTATGTTCATCACCGAGTTCATGTCGTGCGTGTTTACAATGGTGGTTATGTTGTACTCCTTGGTGATACCGTGTATAAGTTCGTCGATAATGAGTGATGTCTTGGGGTCGAGGCCCGAGTTGGGTTCGTCGCAGAAGAGGTAGCGTGGCTCCAAGGCTATTGCGCGGGCAATGGCGGCGCGTTTCTGCATACCTCCCGATAGCTCCTCGGGGCTTTTGTCTTGTGCATCAAGCAGATTTACGCGCTCCAAGCAGAAACGGGCGCGTTTCAGTCGCTCGTTGTATGTTTTTGTGGAGAACATATCCAGGGGGAACATCACATTCTCGAGCACGCTCATGGAGTCGAACAACGCGGCATTCTGGAACAGCATGCCCATCTCGCGGCGTAGCAGCTGGCGCTCTTTCTTGTTGAAGGTGAGAGTATTGCGCCCGTCGTAGAGCACCTGGCCCTTCTCGGGGTCCAATAGTCCCACAATGCATTTGAGGAGTACTGTCTTTCCGGCTCCGCTCTGGCCTATGATGAGGCTTGCGCGCCCCTCCTCAAAGGTGGCGCTTATATTGTTGAGCACCGTCTGGTTGCCAAACTGCTTGCTTATGTTTTTTATCTCTATCATTGCATCAGTAGTTGGGTTAATACAATGTCGGCAAACAGAATAAGTGCGCTGCAACTAACCACCGAATCGGTGCTGGCCTTGCCCACCTCGATGGAGCCGCCCTCTACCGTGTAGCCATAGAAGGATGCCACCGATGTTATTATGTAGGCAAAAAATATCGCTTTTATGATGCTGCACCAGATGTACCACTGCTGGAATTCGTATTGCAGGCCGCAAGTGAGGTCGTCGGGTGTCATTATGCCGGTGAAGAACCCAATGGCATACGCTCCCACAATGCCTGCCACAATGCTGAATATAACCAAGATGGGAATCATGGCTATAAGTGCGGCTACCTTGGGCAGTATGAGGAAATTTGCAGAGTTCACACCCATTATCTCCAAAGCATCAATCTGCTGTGTAACGCGCATGGTACCAATTTCCGATGTTATGTTGGAGCCCACCTTGCCGGCGAGGATAAGGCACATGATGGATGATGAAAATTCGAGCAACATAATTTCGCGCGTGGCATACCCCACGACAAATTTAGGCATCCATGCATTTTCAATGTTCAGTTTCATTTGAATGCAGATGACCGCACCGATGAAAAATGAGATAAGCAGCACGATGGGTATTGAATCTATACCCAGCTGGAATATCTCGCGCATGGTTTGGCGCATGAATATTCTGCCGCTTTCGGGGCGGGCAAATACACGGCGCATGAGCAAGAGATAGCTGCCGAATGTCTTTATGGACTTTGCAATAAACATCCTTCTTCTGTTTTCAAGGGCAAAGATACTACTTTTATCTGTCAATAACACTTGTCGCCTGCTGTTTTATGCTTTTTTGGCTTTGAAATGGTATTGTTAAGCATGCAAATGGTACAAAAAAATGGGTGGGGCGGTGTAAAACCGGCGAGCATTATTCAAAACTTGTGCGCAAATGTTGGGTGTAAACTAAAATTGCATTATCTTCGCCACATAAATAAAAATCCATAAAAAGTATGGTTGCATTTGCTGAAAATGAGAATATGACCTCTGCACCCGAGCGTATGGTGTTGCGTACCGAGAATCTTGTGAAACGCTATGGTAAGCGCACTGTGGTAAACAATGTGTCCTTTGATGTGAAACAGGGGGAGATTGTGGGTCTTCTGGGACCTAATGGTGCGGGTAAAACCACGTCGTTCTACATGACTACGGGCTTGGTGGTACCCAATGACGGCAAAATATTCTTGAACGATACCGAAATTACCGATTTCCCGGTATATAAACGTGCCCGCATCGGTGTGGGCTACCTGGCACAAGAGGCAAGTGTATTCCGCAAGATGACAGTTGAGGATAACATCGCCTCGGTGCTTGAACTCACAAACAAGCCCAAGGAGTATCAGAAGGAGAAACTCGAGAGTCTTATCGAGGAGTTCCGTCTTCAAAAAGTGCGCAAGAATCTTGGCGACCGTCTTTCGGGTGGCGAGCGTCGCCGTACCGAGATTGCCCGTTGCTTGGCCATCGACCCTAAATTCATAATGCTCGACGAGCCGTTTGCGGGTGTCGATCCCATTGCCGTGGAGGATATTCAGTATATAGTGTGGAAATTGAAGGATAAAAACATAGGTATTCTCATTACCGACCACAATGTGCAGGAGACTTTGAGTATCACCGACCGTGCTTATCTGCTTTTTGAGGGAAGAATTCTCTTTGAGGGTACTCCCGAGGTGCTTGCCGAGAATCCTGTGGTGCGCGAAAAGTATCTTGGCCGCGATTTTGTGTTGCGCAAGCGCGAATTCCAGATAGATTGATTCTAAATAGTGATATAATAGCGAGGTTGCAAATTGTTGAAATTGCAACCTCGCTTTCTGTTTTGTTCTCTAATTTCGCCCTCTGTTTTGTCGCATGTACTCTTTTTTTTTGAGCTAAAAATGAGCAAAAAGGGCATTTTTTTTGATAATCTCCCCAATAAGTTGTAATTTTGCAGGCCTAAATTGGGTTTAGTATATTATTATAAAATTAAATATATGGAATTTACATTTAAGAACACAGACGCTACAAGCGCAATTTTGTCAGTGAAAATTCAGGAGGCCGACTACGCTTCTTTGGTTGAGAAACAGCTGAAAACAATCCGCCAGAAGGCTAATATCCCCGGTTTCCGTCCCGGTATGGTTCCAATGGGTCTTGTGAAAAAGCAGTATGGTACTGCTGTTAAGGCCGAGGAGATAAACAAACTCTTGCAGACAAAAATCTTTGAGTACATCAAAGAGAACAAAGTGGATATGCTTGGCGAGCCCCTTCCCATCGAGGAGCAGCAGGCAGGCATCGACATGGTAAACGATAAGGATTTTACCTTTGAGTTCGAGATTGCTCTCGCTCCCAAATTCGATGCAACCCTCACATCAAGCGACGAACTCGCATATTACAAGATTCAGCCCACCGACGAGATGATTGAGTCTCAGGTTCAGGCCTATGCACAGCGTTGCGGCGAGTACAAGCAGGTAGAGAGCTACGAGGATAAGGATATGCTCAAAGGTTCTCTTGTTGAGGCTGCCGAGGAGGGTATAAGCGTTAGAGATGCTGTTATGATGCCCACATATATGAAGAACGACGAGCAGAAGGCTCTCTTTGCCGGTGCAAAAGTGGGTGATGTAATCACATTCAACCCCACCACAGCGTTTGATGGCAGCGAGGCCGAGCTTGCTTCTCTTTTGAAGATTGAGAAGAGCGAGGTTGCTGCTCATGCAGGTGAGTTTACTTTCACTATTTCAGAGATTACACGTTTTGTGGCAAGTGAGTTGAACCAGAATGTGTTCGATGCAGCATTTGGCAAGGATACCGTTAAGAGCGAGGAGGAGTTCCGTGCAAAAATCGGTGAGCAGATTTCAGAGCGTTTCGCAGTTGACAGCGACTACAAACTCTTGCTCGATACCCGCAGCTACCTCATGGAGCGCATCGGTAAGTTGGAGTTCCCCGAGGCTCTCTTGCGTCGCATCATGGATATGAACAAGGCCGAGGGTGCCGAGAGCATCAGCGAGGAGGATTTCCAGAAGAGCATCACAGAGCTCTCATGGCACCTCATCAAAGAGCAGCTTGCCAAGAAGTTCGAGGTTAAAATCGATGATAACGATGTTCTTTCTGTTGCAAAGGCCGCCACACGCGACCAATTCATGCAGTATGGCATGGGCAATGTTCCCGAGGATCTCTTGGAGAACTATGCAAGCGGTATGCTCAAGCAGGAGAAAACTCGCGAGGCTCTTATCAACCGCGCTGTCGATATCAAACTCATTGAGGCAATCAAGGGTGTGGTAACATTGAAAGAGGAGCAGATTTCTGTTGAGGATTTCAACAAAAAGCTCGCCGAAAACGATAAATAATTAAAGAATCAATTTAACTGTGTATTATGAAGGATGATTTTAGAAAATATGCTACCAAGCATTTGGGAATGAGCAGTATGGTGCTCGACGATGTGCTGAAAGTGCAGTCGCAGTATCTTAACCCCTACATCTTGGAGGAGCGTCAGTTGAACGTTACCCAGATGGATGTGTTCTCTCGTTTGATGATGGATAGAATCATCTTTCTTGGAACACAGATAGACGATTATACGGCAAATACCTTGCAGGCGCAGCTTCTTTACCTTGATTCTGTCGATAACAGCAAGGATATATCTATCTACATAAACTCCCCCGGCGGCTCGGTATATGCGGGCTTGGGCATTTATGACACAATGCAGTTTATTGGCAGCGATGTGGCAACCATTTGCACAGGCATGGCGGCAAGCATGGCCGCGGTGCTGCTTGTGTCGGGAACAGAGGGTAAACGCTCTGCTCTCACCCATAGCCGTGTAATGATTCATCAGCCTCTTGGCGGTGTGCAGGGCCAGGCCAGCGATATTGAGATTACCGCTCGCGAAATTCAGAAACTGAAAAACGAGCTTTATACAATTATTGCCGACCACAGCCACCAGCCTTTTGATAAGGTGTGGGCCGACAGCGACCGCGATTATTGGATGACAGCCGAGGAAGCAAAAGCCTATGGCATGATAGATAACGTGCTTTCACGCAAGAAGTAAGAGATGGCTGAAAAGAACAAGAAACGTTGTAGTTTTTGCGGCAGAACAGAGGACCAGGTGGCGTTGCTCATGACCGGAATGACCGGTTATATATGCAACGACTGCGTGGAGCAAGCGCATAATATTTTGCGCGAGGAGTCTCTCCTGCCCAAAAGCGATTTTGAGATGACGGAACTGCCCAAGCCCAAGGAGATAAAGGCGTTCCTTGACGAATATGTCATTGGGCAGGATGCGGCAAAATGCGCCTTGGCAGTATCTGTTTATAACCACTACAAGCGTCTTATGCAGCGCGATAGCGGCGACGATGTGGAGATTGAAAAGAGCAACATAGTGATGGTGGGTAGCACAGGAACAGGAAAGACACTCCTTGCCCGCACCATTGCCCGCCTGCTCAAAGTGCCCTTTACCATAGTGGATGCCACGGTGCTTACCGAGGCAGGCTATGTGGGCGAGGATATCGAAAGCATTCTTACCCGCCTATTGCAGGTTGCCGATTACAAGGTAGAAGAGGCCGAGCGTGGTATTGTGTTTATAGACGAGATAGATAAAATAGCACGCAAGAGCGATAATCCCTCGATTACCCGCGATGTAAGTGGCGAGGGTGTGCAGCAGGGCCTGTTGAAACTGCTTGAAGGCTCGGTGGTGAACGTGCCTCCACAGGGTGGCCGCAAACATCCCGACCAGAAGATGATTCCCGTGAATACCAAGCATATATTGTTTATTTGCGGTGGTGCTTTCGACGGTATTGAAAAGAAAATTGCACAGAGGTTGAATACTCACATTGTGGGATATAACTCGGTGCAGAATAACTTCAAGATAGACAAAGGGGATATGATGCAGTATGTAACGCCCCAGGATTTGCGTTCTTTCGGTCTGATTCCCGAGATTGTGGGCCGTTTGCCCATTCTCACATCCTTGCGCCCGCTCGACCGCGATGCGTTGCGCAATATACTCACCGAGCCGAAGAACTCGATAATCAAGCAGTATGTGCGGCTCATGGAGATGGATGGCGTGGAACTCACATTTGATGCAGATGCACTCGATTACATCGTGGATATGGCCATCGAGTACAAATTGGGTGCTCGCGGCCTTCGCTCGATAGTGGAGGCCATAATGCAGGACAAGATGTTCGAGATTCCTTCGAGTGGAGAAACAACGTGCACAATAACAAAGGCCTACGCTGAAACGCAAATGGCGAAAAGCGGTGCTCTCAAAGCAATGGCATAAATTTACAAAACACCCTCCTGGCGCGCCGGGAGGGTGTTTTGTAAATGTTCTTAATGGTTGAATCTTGGTTTGATGCTTGGGGTAAATATCAAAATTCTTCCGTCGCATATATTAGTGCAATCATATATTTTATATATTTGAAAAAATATATTGGAAAAATTTGGCGGTTTTGTAGAGATATTTATAACTTTGTTTGCAAATAGGCATATTGTAAAATGACGAAGAAGTACAAATTGACAGAGGTTCTTAAAGAGAATTTCGGTTTTGACACATTTAAGGGGGATCAGGAAGCGGTCATCAAAAATCTCCTTGCAGGAAATGATGCCTTTGTGCTGATGCCTACCGGTGGCGGAAAATCATTGTGTTACCAGCTGCCCTCGCTCATAATGGAGGGTACGGCCATTGTTATCTCCCCACTTATCGCGTTGATGAAAAATCAGGTGGATGCCATCAGAAACCTCAACGAGGAGGATGGTGTAGCCCATTTTCTAAACTCCTCCCTCACCAAGCAGGCGATTGAGGAGGTAAAGGCCGATGTGGCTTCGGGAAAGACCAAGTTGCTCTATGTTGCTCCCGAGTCGCTGACAAAAGAGGATAACGTGGAATTCCTCAAAAGTATTAAAATATCATTCTATGCAATAGACGAGGCGCATTGTATCTCGGAGTGGGGCCATGATTTCCGTCCCGAGTATCGCCGCATACGCCCCATCATAAACGAAATAGGCAAAGCGCCTGTGATAGCGCTCACAGCTACAGCCACCACCAAGGTGCGCGACGATATAAAGAAGAATCTTGGGATACAGGATGCTCCCGATTTCAAATCGTCGTTCAACCGTCCCAACCTTTATTACGAGGTGCGCTCAAAAACAAAGAACGTAGATAAGGATATAATAAAGTATATAAAATCGAATCCCGGCAAGTCGGGCATCATATATTGTTTGAGCCGTAAGAAGGTTGAGGAACTTGCCGAGGTGTTGCAGGCCAACGATATTCCCGCAAAGGCGTACCATGCCGGTATGGATTCGGCAGTGAGGTCGCAGACACAGGACGACTTCATCATGGAAAAGATAGATGTGATAGTGGCTACTATCGCATTCGGCATGGGTATAGACAAGCCCGATGTGCGCTATGTGATACACTATGATATCCCCAAAAGCCTCGAAGGCTACTATCAGGAGACCGGTCGTGCAGGCCGCGATGGTGGCGAGGGCCATTGCATAGCCTATTACAATAGCAAAGATTTACAGAAACTTGAGAAATTCTTAGAGGGCAAGCCGCTTGCCGAGCAGTATATCGGTCGTCAGCTGTTGCACGAGACAACCGCTTATGCCGAGTCGTCGGTTTGCCGCAGAAAATTGTTGTTACATTATTTTGGTGAAAATTACGAAGTGGAAAATTGTGGAAATTGTGATAACTGCCTCTCGCCTAAAAAGCAGGTAGAGGCACAAGAATTGCTCGAAACGGTTATAGAAGCAATTCTGGCGTTAAAAGAGAACTTTAAGGCAGAATATGTTATAGATGTGCTTATGGGTAAGGAGACTGCCGACATTCAATTCCATATGCACGATGAACTCGAATGCTTTGGCTGCGGAGTGGATGAGGATGTAAAGCGTTGGAACGCCGTTATACGCCAGGCGTTGATAGCAGGATATCTTGATAAGGATGTGGAGAATTACGGTCTTTTGAAGGTTACGAAAGAGGGGCGTAAGTTCCTAGACAAGCCAAAGTCGTTCAAGATTGTTGAGGACAGGGATTTTACAGAGGAAGAGGCAGTGGTGCAGAGTGGCAGTACATTTGCCGTAGATCCCGAGCTTTATGCCATGCTCAAAAATCTGCGTAAGAAACTATCCAAGCAATTGGAACTTCCTCCCTATGTGATATTCCAAGATCCCTCGTTGGAGGCCATGGCCACTACATATCCCATTACATTCGAGGAACTTAAAAACATTCCCGGCGTGGGCGAGGGCAAGGCAAAACGCTATGGCGAGGAGTTCTGTGCTCTTATAAAGCGCCATTGCGAGGAGAACGAGATTGACCGTCCCGAGGATTTCCGCGTGCGCACGGTGGCCAACAAGTCCAAATTGAAGGTGGGCGTTATCAACGCTATTGACCGCAAGGTGGCACTTGATGATTTGGCCATAAGCCTTGGTGTGGAGTTTGAGGAACTGCTCGAGGATGTAGAGAAGATAGTATATTCGGGTACAAAACTGAATATAGATTATTTCCTTGAAGAGATAATGGACGAGGAGAATGTTCAGGAGATATACGATTATTTCAAGAATTCCGATACCGATAATATAGATGCGGCTGTCGATGAACTCGGAGCCGATTACAGTGAAGAGGAAATTCGTCTTGTGCGCGTGAAATTCATATCGGAAATGGGTAACTGATAAAATATAAAACATACATAAATGAACGATTTTATTAAAGACAAAATTGCAATCGACGGTCTCACATACGATGACGTGTTGCTGATTCCCGCATACTCTACGGTTTTGCCCAAAGAGGTGTGCATGAAAACCAAGTTTTCAAGAAACATTGACCTTAATGTTCCGTTTGTAACCGCAGCCATGGATACCGTTACCGAGGCAAAAATGGCTATTGCCATAGCTCGCGAAGGTGGTATCGGTGTCATTCATAAAAACATGTCCATTGCCGAGCAGGCGCATCAGGTGGCTATTGTAAAGCGTGCCGAGAATGGTATGATATACGACCCGGTAACAATAAAGGTTACTGCAACCGTTAAAGATGCTCTCGATTTGATGGCCGAATACCATATCGGTGGTATTCCCGTGGTGGGCGAGGATAAGAAACTCGTTGGTATCGTTACCAATCGCGACCTTCGTTTCGAGGCAGATATGAACCGCCCCATAAGCGAGGTTATGACAAGCGAGGATTTGGTGGTAACACACCAGAAAACCGACATGGAGGCCGCTGCGGCTATTTTGCGCAACCACAAAATTGAGAAACTTCCCGTGGTGGATAACGACGGCAAGCTCATAGGTCTTATTACATACAAGGATATCACAAAGGCAAAGGATAAACCCATGGCTTGCAAGGATGCCAAAGGTCGCTTGCGCGTTGCAGCCGGTGTGGGTGTTACCGTTGATGCCATGGCACGTATAAAGGCTCTTGTTGATGCCGGTGTAGATGCTATTGTCATAGATACCGCTCATGGCCATTCGGCAGGTGTGGTGAATAAACTGAAAGAGGCCAAGGCGGCTTTCCCCGGCATTGATATAGTTGTGGGTAATGTTGCCACAGGCGAGGCTGCAAAGATGCTTGCCGAGGCAGGTGCCGATGCAATCAAGGTGGGTATAGGCCCCGGTTCTATATGTACCACCCGTGTTGTTGCCGGTGTGGGTGTTCCCCAGCTGTCGGCAGTGTATGATGTTGCCAAGGCTTTGGAAGGAACAGGTATTCCTCTCATTGCCGACGGCGGTTTGCGCTACTCGGGCGATGTGGTTAAGGCTCTTGCCGCTGGTGCATACAGCGTGATGATAGGCTCGTTGGTTGCAGGTACCGAGGAGTCTCCCGGCGATACCATCATATTTAATGGACGTAAGTTCAAATCGTACCGTGGCATGGGTTCTTTGGAGGCTATGGAGTGTGGTTCCAAAGACCGTTATTTCCAGGCCGACACAGCCGATAAGAAAAAGCTTGTTCCCGAGGGTATAGCTGCCCGCGTTCCCTATAAAGGAACTCTTAACGAAGTTATATATCAGTTGGTTGGTGGCTTGCGTAGCGGTATGGGCTATTGCGGTGCCCCCGATATAAAAACATTGCACAATGCCAAGTTTGTGCGCATAACAAATGCCGGTGTGTTGGAGAGCCATCCCCACGATGTGGCAATCACAAGTGAGGCGCCCAATTACAGCCGTCCCGAATAATAAGATATATATATGAACATCAGCAGAATATTTTCAACAATTCTCATAGGTCTCTCTTCTGTTGCTCTTGTGGCACAGGAGAGCGATCCTGTGCTTATGAACATAGCCGGCAGGGATGTAACTCGTTCCGAGTTCGAATATGCATTCAATAAGAACAATGTGAGCGATGGGCAGACTGTGGAAGAGTATCTTCCCATGTTTGTCAATTTCAAACTGAAGGTGGCCGAGGCACTTGCCCAAAGGCTCGACACACTTCCATCCTTCAAGGCCGAGTACAAGAAGGACCGTGATGCTCTTGCCGAGGACTATCTCACCGATAAAGATTTTATTGAAGATGAGGCATATAGAATATATGCAAAGGATTCTGCAACCGTTGGCCTCGATGGCATTTTAAGAGTTTCTCAGATTGCGATAAGATTGTCGCAAAAGGCAGGCGAGGAAGCTGTTGCGGCAGCAAAAGCACGCATGGATTCCGTATATGCTCTGTTGCAGGCCGGTGCATCGTTCGAGGAGGCCGGTGCTTCCATTGGAGTACCCGCCAGCTCATTGCGTCCTTTGGAAATCGTTAAAGGGCAGGCGTATAAGGAGTTTGAGGAGGCAGCCTTTGCTCTTGCCGATGGCGAGTATTCTGCACCGTTCCGTTCACCCGCAGCCTACCATATTGTAAAGAGATTGTCTAAACGCCCGTTTGGCACATTTGAACAGTATAAAGAGAGTATAATAAAAATGCTTGAACAGCAGAATATTCGCAAGGCAGCGCAGATGAAAAAAGGGTTTGCTCTCGCACAATCGATGGGCGGCAATCTCACACCCGAACAGGCGCTTGCAAGAGAGGATAGCCTGCTCGAAACAAAATACCCCGAATTCGGCCGCCTCATGCGCGAGTATTACGAGGGTTTGCTCTTCTTTGAAATCTCCAACCGTGAGGTGTGGAAAACAGGCGAGGACCTTGATGCTGCGCATGCAAAGTTCTTCAAAAAGAACAAGAAGAGATATAAATTCGATACACCGCGATTCAAAGGCGCAGTGGTGCATGCAGCGACACAAGCTGTGCTTGACAGTGCAAAGGCACACCTTGCCGGCAAGGGTACCGATGAGTATCGTGCCATTGTGGAGAAGCATTTTATGAACGATTCGGTGCGCGTTATACGTCTTGAACTTGGTGTGTATGCCATAGGAGATAACAAGTGGATCGATAAACTTGCTTTCGGGCAGGGCGAGGGTGGTCATGTGTTGAAGAGCCTTCCTTTCACCGGTATCGTGGGCAAGGAGATTGCATCCCCCGAATCATATACCGATGTAAAGGGTGCCGTGGCCGACGATTATAATAAATATAAGGAGCAAAAGTGGGTTAAGAAACTCCGTAAAAAATACAAAGTTACAATTAATAAAGAGGTGCTAAAAACCGTTAATAACCACAATTAACGCACAATATTCCGTATATTTGCCCTCCGAAATCAATGCTCGTTATATGTATGTGCCAATGAAACAAGTAGTTAATCTATTCTCCCTGTTTATTGTTCTGTTTTGTACGATTCTATTGTCGTCGTGCAAGGAGGAGATTATGCATAGAGGAAGAACGCCGCTTGTGAGTGTGGGCAAAGAGTATCTTTATGTTGAGGATGTGCAGCGTTTTTATGCTGCCAATCCCCCTGCTGCCGATAGCGCGCAATATGTCAATGACTATATAAATCGTTGGGTTGAGGAGGCCCTCTTTTACAACGTGGCGTTGCGCAATGTGCCCTCGTCGCAGGAGATAGACAAGATGGTAGATAGTTACAGGCGCAGTCTTGTGCTGAATATCTATCAGGAAGGTTTGGTGGAACAGCATCTGCGTAGCGAAATATCGCCCGAAGAGGTGGAGGCGTTTTACAAAGCCAACAGCCCCATGTTCGAGGTTGAGGAGCCCATAATGAGGGGCGTGTTTGTGCGTGTGCCCAAGAAGGCGCCCCAGCTTGCGTCGTTGCGCAAGTGGTATAAGAGTCGTTCGATTGACGACCTTGAAAAACTTGAAAAATACAGTATTGCCAACGATGTGGTATATGAGTATTTTGCCGAAACCTGGAACAAAGTATCGGATATTGCTGCAAAGGCTCCGATAACGGAACAGGATATGTTGCAACGCCTGTTGCGTAGCGCGGCAATAGAGTTTAACGATGCTGATTATCTCTATTTCGTATCGGTCGATTCTGTATTGGACAAGGGCAAGCTTAAGCCGGTGGAATTGGTGGATGCCGAGATACGCGGCCTGCTTGTGAATACAAAAAAAGTTGATTTTATAAAGAGTAAGAAACGTGTGCTTTATGATGAGGCTCTCAAAAGCGGCAATATAAAGTATTATAATAAATAATGATAGGTGGTAGCGATACCGCCTTGTATCTGCTAACAATGAAATTTATGAATAAACATATCCTATGTGCATTCTGTGTTGTTGCGTTGCTGTTTGTAAAAGGCAATGCCGTGGCACAAGACAATGTTATTGACCGTGTGGAGTGGGTGGTTGGCGATAAATCCATACTGCGTTCCGACATTGAAGAGGCTATAAAATATTGGACTCTCGAAGGACGCAAGTTCGATGGCGACCCATACAGCGTGGTGGGCGAGGACCTTGCCGTTCAGCAACTTTTTTTGCATCAGGCGGCAATAGATAGTGTGGATATTCCCGAGACAAGGCTCCTGCGTCAGGTTGATTCGCAGATAGATATATATATACAGCGTGCCGGCTCAAAAGAGAAACTCGAGGAGTACCAAAAAATGCCCATGAGCAAAATACGCGAGATGCTCTATGAGAATTTGAACAATCATTTTACAATGATGGAGATGAAGAATAGGATTGTGGGCGATATAAAAGTCTCTCCCGCGCTTGTTCGTCGTTTCTACGAGGCTCTGCCCGATGACAGCGTTCCCTTTGTGCAACAGCAAGTGGAGGTGCAGATTATAACCATGGAGCCTCCTGTCGATATGGAGGAGATAGACCGTGTGAAGGAGGAATTGCGCAGCTACTCCGACCGTATAATGAGTGGCGAAGCAAGCTTCTCCACCATGGCTCTGCTCTATTCCGAGGACCCCGGCTCGGCTCGCCTGGGCGGAGAACTCGATTATAGAGGTCGCGGTCAGTTTGTGCCCGAATTTGCCACGGTGGCTTTCAATCTCACCGATCCCAATAAGGTGTCTAAAATTGTGGAGACCGAATATGGCTTTCACATCATACAGCTCATAGACAAGCGAGGCGACCGCATCAAAGTGCGCCACATATTGCGTAAGCCTCAGGTTTCCGATGCAAATATCATGAGTATGATGTCAACGCTCGACTCCATTGCCAATGACATAAAAAATGACTCGGTAACCTTTGAAGATGCAGTGCTTGCATGTTCATACGACAAGGATACTCATAATAACTATGGTATCATGTATAATAAAGAGACCGGCTCATCGCGCTTTCAATTGCACGAACTGCCTGTGGATGTTGCCCGTGTAGTCGATAGAATGGCAGTAGGCGAGGTCTCTTCGCCTTTTACCTTGATGCTCGATAATGGCAAAACGGTATGTGCCATCGTTAAACTGAAAACAAAAATCGACGCTCATAAGGCCAATGTGAAGGACGATTATGAGATTTTGCAAGAACTCTACAAAAACAAGTTGAGCGAGGAGCGTACCGCCGAATGGATACGCGAGAAACAGAGAACCACATACGTGCGCCTGAACGGCGATGCAAAGCCCGAAGATTTTAAGTTCAAGGGGTGGGTTTTCTATGATGATAACAAGTGATGCGTTACCGATGACCAAAATAAAGATATTCATATTCCTATTGCTGTCTGTGGCAGCCATGCATGCACAGGGGGCTTTTTTGCACCAGGTGCCCGATAGTACTGTGGCAAAGAGTCCCACGTATGTATATATGCTACATGCCGACTCTACAAAATTCGATAAAGTGCGTGTGCCCGATGCTTTTATACTTGTGGGCGATGTATCTTTTCGTCGCGACAGTATGTATATGTTTTGCGATAGTGCCTATTTCTACTCTAAAAAGAATTCGGTGCGCGCATTCGGCAATGTAAAAATGGAGCAGGGCGATACACTCTTTCTCTATGGCGACTATTTGGAGTATGATGGCAATACCAATCTTGCCCGCGTGCGTAACAACGTACGCCTCATAGATAAAGAGACCGTGCTCGAAACCGACAGCCTCGATTTCGACCGCAATATAAACATGGGGTACTACTTTAACGGTGGCTCTCTTTTCGATGGCGAGAGTACTCTTGAATCCATGTGGGGAGAGTATCGCGTGGGCACAAAAGAGGCTATGTTCAACGACCAGGTGAGTCTCTCCAATCCGCAGTTCAACCTACATTCCGATACGCTTGTGTATAATACGGCAAGCAAGGTGGCAACCATTGTGGGCCCCACCGATATTTACAATGGTGCAGAAAACCACATCTACTCCGAACTTGGCCGGTATAACACAGCAAGCCGCCAGGCTACCCTTCTTAAACGGTCGGTACTTTATAACGGGGCAAAGAACGTAACTGCCGATTCCATTTTTTACGACATTCCGTCGGGGGTGAGTGAGGTTTTTGGTGATATCCGTTATATCGACCCCGAAAACCACAATATGCTTGTGGGTGATTATGGCTACATGAACGAGTTTGTCGATTCGGCATACGTAACCCGCAAGGCTGTGGTGGTGGATTTCTCGCAAAAGGATTCGCTCTTTCTGCATGCCGATACAATCTGGGCAGTGTCGGGTAATATTGAAACCGATTCCCTCTATCGTCAGATAAGGGCCTATCATGGAGTAAGGGCGTTCAGTAAAAGCATGCAGGCTTCTTGCGATTCGCTCGTATTCGACTCACGCGACTCCTGTATGACAATGTATAAAGACCCTATTCTGTGGAACGAGGGCATTCAGTTGCTTGGCGAGCAGATAAAAATGTATATGGATACAGCATCGATAGATTGGGTGCATGTGATAAACCAGACACTTTATGCCGAGGCTATGGACTCTGTCAATTACAACCAGATAAACGGCAGGGAGATGAAATTCTATTTTGCCGATGGTAAGTTGAAGGAGATGCATGTGATAGGCGGTGCCAATGTGATATATTTCCCCATGGACGAGGATAGCGTGCTTGTTGGCATGAATACCACTCTGGCAGGCAAAATATCGGCATATATGAAGGATGGGCAGATGGACAGAATAGTTGTACCCAATCAGTCGAAAGGTGTTTTTTACCCATTAAGCAAAGCGCCTGCCGATGCCAAGTATCTCGAAAATTTCGGATGGTTCGATTATGTGCGTCCGCAGAACAAGGATGATATATTCAATAAAAGAGGTAAGAACAAGGATATGCTGTTGAAGATTATTCGTCACGACCGCATACCTCTGCCCTCGCTTGAAAGGTTTAACAAGGATAATAAAGCGCAGTAACGATGGGATTCTTCAAGATGCGTGCTCCTCGCAAGTTTGAGCACAAATACATATATGTTGATGAGCGTCGCGAAAAGCTGGAAAAGATAGAGAACAAGGCCAAACGCGACTTGGGCCTGCTCCCGCCCGAAGAGGGTACATATAGGGAACGCATACAAGGAGCCTTTGTGGAATCTACCACTCACCTTAAACGCCGCAAGCAAAACAGTGGCTATCTAAAGACTCAAACACTTCTTGTGTGGCTTTTGGTGGCAATATTCATATTGCATTATCTACTCACCGGCTCTTGGAGCTTTTGATTTTAATTCAGTAAACAGATGCAGGATATTATACATTTATTACCCGATTCCGTTGCTAATCAGATAGCTGCGGGAGAGGTGGTGCAACGCCCCTCTTCTGTGGTCAAGGAGCTCATGGAGAATGCTATAGATGCAGGCGCCACCAAGGTGCAGGTGCTTGTGAGCGATGGTGGCCGCACTCTTATACAGGTGATAGATAACGGCATTGGTATGTCCGAGACCGATGCTCGTTTGGCGTTCGAGCGTCATGCGACATCAAAAATTAAGAAAGCCGAGGATCTTTTTGCTCTTAATACCATGGGCTTTCGCGGTGAGGCGTTGGCATCCATAGTTGCCGTGTCGCAGGTGGAACTTATCACCCGTCGCGCCGATGACGAGCTTGGTACCCAAATTGTATTCTCCGGTTCCGATTTGCAATCGCAGGAGGCGGTAGCCGCCCCCATTGGCAGCAATTTCAAGGTAAAGAATCTGTTTTTTAACATTCCTGCCCGCAGAAAATTCCTTAAATCCACCCAAACGGAATTGAACAATATTGTATCGGAGTTTGAGCGCGTTGCGCTTATTAACTGCGATGTGGAATTTTCGCTCGTTCACAACGGAATAGAACTGTCGCAATTGCCCGTCTCTTCTTTCCGCCAAAGAATTGTAAATATATTTGGCAAGAAGATAAACTCTCATTTGGTGGAGGTGGCCGTTGATAGCACACTTATAAAAATAAAAGGGTTTGTGGGTGTTCCTGAAAGCGCGCGCAAAAAGGGCGTTCTTCAATATTTCTTTGTGAACGGCCGTTATATGCGCCATGCATATTTTGCCAAGGCGGTGCAAGAGGCTTTCCAGAACCTTATTCCGGCGGGCGAGCAGGTGCCTTTTTTCTTGTGCCTCAATGTGGAGCCGTCGCGCATAGATGTTAATATTCATCCTACAAAAACAGAGATAAAATTCGAAGACGAGTCGAGCCTGTGGAAAATAATCCATGCGGCTGTGCGTGAATCGTTGGGCAGGTTTAATGTGCTCCCGGGCCTGGATTTCAGCGCCGAGGATATACCCGATATTCCGGTCATGAGCCTTGGTGGTGAGGAGCGTGCACCTATTTCTGCCCCCAAAGTAAATTACGACCCCACATACAATCCCTTCAAAAAAAACGCACCCGAGTATCGTGCTGCCGATAATTCCTATTGGGAGAAACTCTACGAGGGTGTGGAAAAGAACAACGAGGTGCAAAGCCCGCAGCTTGCCGATTATTCTGCCGACGGGTTGTTTGCCTCATTTTCTTCGGAACAGCCTGCTTGTTGCGACGAACTCATTTTGGAACCGATAGCCCAGTATAAAGGGCAATATATATTGATACCGGTGGAGGCAGGGCTTATGTTTGTGCATCAGCGCAGAGCGCACATAAGAGTCCTCTTTGAAAAATTCCGCAAGCAGTTGTACGACAAGCGTGGGACCATTCAGGGGTTGTTGTTCCCCGAGAGGGTTGAACTTTCCGTTACAGAAAGTGTTACACTTGAAGGTATAATCGAAGAACTCTCTTATTTGGGCTTCGATGTCTCATCGTTGGGCGGTGGTACATATACGTTGTCGGGTGTGCCTTCGGGGCTCGATGGGCTTGACCCTGTCCATATGCTCATCGAAATAATCAATTCTGTAATGGAGCAGACGGGTGAGGCAAAGGACAAATTGTATGAAAAAATGGCTCTGTCTATGGCAAAACAGATGGCTGTGGTGGCAGGGCAGGTATTGCAGCCCGAAGAAATGGCGACTTTAATAAATGACCTGTTTGCTACGGAAATGCCTCAATATACGCCCGATGGTGCAACTATTATATACACCCTGCAAGATGGCGATATATCCCGTTTCTTTGGTAAATGATATTTATACAAAGCGTCTGTTGTTAAATAATGTTAATATTTTATTCTTTTATGTAATCGTTTAATATCTCTTTGTGAAATTTATGTAAATTTGCAAAGTAAAATGCTGTGCATATATGCATTTGCCCCGTTTTGTGTAGTTTGTTTTGGGTACTTGCAATTAAACAATTGATTGGTACGGCTGTTTTTACATTAAACGAAGTTTTGATAAAGAGAATTAATTTAATTATAGAATCTAATTAGTTTAAGTATGAAAAAGTTTATGATTTCACTAGCTATTGCTAGTATTGCAATGGTTTCTTATGCACAGGAAACTGTTAGCGAGGTCGTAGTTCCTACTAAAAAGAATCAGTATGTTACCAATACTTTCGGCAGCAACTGGTTTATGGGTGTGAACGGCGGTGTAAACCTTTACAATGGTGTGTTTATGAATGGCGAGAGCGTGTTTGACCATGTTGCTCCTGCTGTTCAGATTTATGCAGGTAAATGGCATACTCCCGGTTTTGGTTGGAGAGTAGCTTACAACGGTCTTTGCGTCAAGGCTTATGAGGATGCTGCAAAGAAAGCTTTGTTTAACCTCCACTTTGATGCTATGTTTAACCTCAGCAACCTTATTTGGGGTTACAATGAGGAGCGTATTTGGAATGCAATTCCTTATGTAGGTGCCGGTTATGCTGCAAGAACACGATATGGTTCTTCTTCATTGTCTGATATGACCGGTTCTATCACTGTTCATGCAGGTATTATGAACACTTTCCGTGTTTCTAAACATTGGGCAATCAACTTCGAGCTTGGTACAACATTCCTCCGCAATGGTTTCGGTGGTGCTGCCGGCCACAGTGGTCACGACATGATGTTCACAGCTCTTGCCGGTGTAACTTACAAATTCAATAAGGTAGGTTGGGAGCAGGCTGCTGATGTTGATGCTATCATGGCTATGAATACTGCTGCTCTTGCTGAGCTCAACACACAGTTGCAGGCAAAAGAGGCAGAGAACGCAGGTTTGAAAAACCAGATGGTTGCTGCAAAAACTAGCTTGGTTAAGGCTCAGGAGGCTTTGAAGGCAGAGCAGGGTAAAGTATTGAGCGTTTCTCAGTCTGTATTCTTTGCATTCAACTCTTCAAAGATCGACAGCAAGAAGGAGATTATCAACTTGAAGGCTTTGGCAGACGCAGTTAAGAACTCAGATGCTAAAATTTCTGTAGTAGGTTTTGCTGACAGCGCAACAGGTTCTGCTGCTTACAACCAGAGACTTTCTGAGGCTCGTGCTAACGCCGTTATCGACAAACTCGTTGAGTTGGGCGTTCCCAAGGCTAAGATTGTTGCCGAGGGTAAGGGTGGTGTAAACGTAGAGAAACCCGCTCGTTTGAACCGTCGTGCAATCGTTTCAATTGTTGAATAATAATTGAACAATGAGTATATGAGCGAGCAGGCATGCCTGCTCGCTCTTTTTTTTGTATATGGTTGTTTAGGTGATTTTTGTTTCGTCTGTTATGTTGCAAAGTTATTGGATTACGTATGTTTGCAGGGCGTTGATGAACTTTTTTGTAAAATAACCGACAAAATATTTGGTGGCTATAAAAAAAAGAACTACTTTTGCATCGCAATTAAGGATTGCGCTTTATAGGACGTTTAGCTCAGCTGGTTTAGAGCATCTGCCTTACAAGCAGAGGGTCGGCGGTTCGAATCCGTCAACGTCCACAACCAAAATACTTATAGGACGTTTAGCTCAGCTGGTTTAGAGCATCTGCCTTACAAGCAGAGGGTCGGCGGTTCGAATCCGTCAACGTCCACGGATGAATAACCTGTGCAATGTTGCTCAGGTTTGTTTTTTATATAACAATTCTTATTTTTTTACCCCTTCTTTCTCTTTTTAGCAATAATTTTAATAAACTTTATTGTAACTGTGAGTGTTTATGCTTAAAAAGTGCTATTTTTGCAAATGCTTTACGTAATTGCCGTTAATGCGCCCGCCTCTATGTGTTGGATATAAAAAGTATTGCGGCAGCAGTGCCTTTGGCACATAATTAATAGTAAACAAACAAAAGAAACACAATAATATGGAATTAAACATCTTAACCGCAGTATCTCCCATCGATGGCCGTTACAGAGGGAAAACAGAGGCACTTGCCGAGTATTTTTCGGAATACGCTTTGATGAAATATCGTGTATTTGTAGAAATAGAATATTATATAGCATTGTGCGAGCAACCTATCCCGCAATTGCAAGGCGTTGATAAGGCGTTGTTTCCTCGTCTGCGCGAGATATATTCTAACTTTACAGCGGCCGATGCCACCCGCATTAAGGAGATTGAGAAGGTAACAAATCATGATGTAAAGGCGGTAGAGTACTTTATAAAAGAGAAATTTGATGCGATAGGCGGGCTCGATGCTTATAAGGAGTTTGTGCATTTCGGTCTTACATCGCAGGATATAAACAACACATCTATACCTTGTTCCATAAAGGATGCGCTTGCGCAGGTCTATTACCCCGCAATAGAGGAACTTATTGCACAGCTTAAAGAGTATGCCGAGGCATGGAAGGATATCCCCATGCTGGCGCGTACGCACGGTCAGCCTGCCTCTCCCACACGTTTGGGCAAGGAGATTATGGTGTTTGTATATCGCCTGGAAACACAGCTTGCCGAACTTAAGCGCTGTGTGATATCTGCAAAGTTCGGTGGTGCCACTGGTAATTTCAATGCACATAGTGTGGCATATCCTTCGATAGATTGGGTTGCTTTTGCCAATAAATTCGTTGCAGAGAAGCTTGGTTTGCAACGTGAACAATTCACTACCCAGATTTCCAATTATGATAATCTGGCAGCAATTTTTGATGCAATGCGTCGCATAAATATCATTATAATGGATATGGATAAGGATTTCTGGCAGTATATCTCAATGGAGTTCTTTAAGCAGAAGATAAAGGCCGGCGAGGTTGGTTCAAGCGCCATGCCCCACAAAGTGAATCCCATTGATTTTGAAAACAGCGAGGGCAACCTTGGTATAGCAAATGCAATCCTCGACCATCTGTCAATGAAACTGCCTATCTCTCGCTTGCAGCGCGACCTCACCGATTCCACCGTGTTACGCAATGTAGGCGTTCCCATGGGGCACATGATGATTGCCATAAAGAGCTCTCTTGTGGGCTTGCGTAAATTGTTGCTCAACGAGGGGGCTATATACAACGAATTGGATAACTGCTGGAGTGTTTGTGCCGAGGGTATCCAAACAATCCTCCGTCGCGAGGCCTATCCCAACCCCTATGAGGCATTAAAGGCGCTTACTCGTACCAACGAGGGCATTAACCAAAATACATTATTGCAGTTTATCAATGGCCTTAATGTCGATGAAAAGGTAAAAGAGGAGTTGCGTAGCATCACCCCTCATACATATACAGGACATTAAGAATTTGAAATTGGACCGTGAGGTTCGTAAAATAGATAATAAATGGATAATTTTAAGGAGAGACGCTCGGACAATACCCGAGGAGGAAAGAGGGAACGCGCATCGTTCAATCCCAATTTTGGAAACGATAACAGATTGAATCGTTCGCGTTACAACAAGTATGATACCCGCCCGCAGTTTGCGCGCAATGAGCGTCGAGAGAATGAACAAGGTGGCGATTTCGGTCGCTACAAGTCCTATAACAGAGCAGGTCGCGATTTTGATGGTAATCGTTTTGAAACCGACAGGCCTGCGCGCCCCCGCTATGGGGCCGAGAGTCGTGGCAATCGCTACCAGTCGCAGCAGGGTGGTGGCTATCGCGGTGCATCGCAGAATAGATATTCCGGTGAACAGCATGGCTCTTATGGCAAGCGTGGCGGCCGCACAGCGTATGACCCCAATGCAAAATACAGCGCCAAGAAGCGTATGGCCTATAAGGAGGCTATGATTGACCCCAATGCCCCTGTGCGCCTGAACAAGTTTCTTGCCAATGCAGGAATATGCTCGCGCCGCGAGGCCGATAACTACATAGAGGCAGGCCTGGTAACAGTGAACGGTGTTGTGGTAACCGAGCTTGGAACAAAGGTGGTTCCCACCGACGATGTACGTTTCAATGCCGAGCGCATCAATCCCGAACGTAAAGTATATGTATTGCTTAACAAACCCAAGGATTGTGTAACAACGGTTGACGACCCGCAGGAGCGTAAAACAGTGCTCGATTGTTTGCGCGGTATCGGCAAGGAGAGAATTTATCCCGTTGGCCGCCTCGACCGCAATACCACAGGCGTGTTGCTGCTTACCAATGATGGTGATTTGGCATCGAAGCTCACTCACCCCAAGTTCATGAAGAAAAAGGTTTATCATGTTACTTGCGACAAGAACGTGGCAATGAGCGACATGGATTTGCTGGTAAATGGCATTGAGCTCGAAGACGGCCCGGTGTATGCCGATGAGGTTACATACGTAAACGATGCCGACCGCTCGCAGATAGGTATAGAGATTCACTCGGGCAAGAACCGTATCGTGCGCCGTATGATGGAGCACCTTGGTTATCGCGTACAAAAGCTCGACCGCGTGCTCTTTGCCGGCCTCACAAAGAAAAACCTTAAACGCGGCGATTGGCGTTACCTCACCGAGAAAGAGGTCAACATGCTGCGTATGGGTGCCTACGAATAATATATTTGCACAAACATAATCCAAATGGAAACAATAAAACGAACAAAAATATCAGACTTGCTCAAAAGCAAGGATTACGGAACAACCGTAAACGTAAAAGGTTGGGTACGCACCCGCCGCAGTAGCAAACAGGTTGCATTTGTAGCACTGAACGATGGTTCCACTATCAAGAACGTGCAGGTGGTTATCGATGCCGACAAGTTTGACGAGGAACTCGTAAAGCAGTTCACCACAGGAGCATGCCTCAGCGTGAACGGTACCTTGGTTGAGTCTATCGGTGGCGGTCAGGCAGTGGAAATTCAAGCAACCGAAATTGAACTTTTGGGTGCATGCGACAGCACATACCCCTTGCAGAAGAAGGGCCAGACAATGGAGTTTATGCGCACAGTGGCCCACTTGCGCCCCCGTACAAATACCTTTGGTGCAGTGTTCCGCATACGCCACAATATGGCATACGCCATTCACAAGTTCTTCCACGATAAGGGCTTCTACTACTTCCATACACCGCTTATCACAGCCTCCGATTGCGAGGGCGCGGGCCAGATGTTCCAGGTTACCACAATGAACCTTTACGACCTTAAAAAGGACGAGAACGGCAGTATCATCTACGATAATGACTTCTTTGGCAAACAGGCCAGCCTCACCGTTTCGGGGCAGCTCGAGGGTGAGCTTGCAGCAACCGCCCTTGGTGCCATTTATACATTCGGTCCCACCTTCCGTGCCGAGAATTCCAATACTCCCCGCCACTTGGCAGAGTTCTGGATGATTGAGCCCGAAGTTGCCTTTAACGACATATACGACAATATGGAGCTTGCCGAGGAATTTATAAAATACTGTGTGCAGTGGGCTCTCGACAACTGTTTGGAGGATATCACTTTCCTCAATAATATGATAGACAAAGAGCTCATAGAGCGTTTGCGTTCAATCGTAAATACAGAGTTTGTGCGTCTGAGCTACACCGATGGTATCAAGATTCTTGAAGAGGCAGTTGCCGGTGGCCATAAATTTGAGTTCCCTGTATATTGGGGTGTTGACCTTGCTTCGGAGCATGAACGCTATTTGGTTGAGACGCACTTCAAACGCCCTGTAATCCTCACCGATTACCCCAAGGAGATTAAGGCCTTCTATATGAAACAGAACGAGGATGGAAAGACCGTGCGCGCCATGGATGTGCTTTTCCCAAAGATTGGCGAGATTATCGGCGGTTCAGAGCGTGAAGCCGATTACGATAAGCTGCTTGCTCGCATAGAGGAGATGAATATCCCCATGAAAGATATGTGGTGGTATCTCGATACCCGTCGCTATGGCTCTTGCCCTCACTCGGGCTTCGGCTTGGGCTTTGAGCGCCTGTTGCTCTTTGTAACAGGTATGGCAAACATACGCGATGTGATACCTTTCCCCCGTACTCCTAACAACGCAGAATTCTAATATATGACTATGAACAACCGATATTGTGTGATAATGGCCGGGGGTATAGGTTCGCGCCTATGGCCCTTGAGCCGCAAGGAGTACCCCAAGCAGTTTCACGACCTGTTGGGGTGTGGCCGCACATTGTTGCAGCAGACATATGACAGGTATAGTCGAGTTGTTCCCAAAGAGAATATAATAGTATCTACCCATGTAGATTACACCGAGTTGGTGCGTGAGCAACTGCCAGAATTACCCGATGAACAGGTGCTTCATGAGCCTGCTTTCCGTGGTACGGCACCAAGTATAGCTTATGTGGCTTGCCATATACGCCTGCTCAATCCCAATGCCAATATTGTTGTTGCACAGGCCGACCAATTGGTGCTTAACGAGGAACTGTTTGTGGATACCATAAGCAAGGGGCTTGATTTTGTTTCGGACAATAATAAATTGGTGGTTGTGGGCATAAAACCCACTTGCCCCGAGACCCGGTATGGTTACATACAGGCCGATTCGCTCGTGGATGGCGAAAGCAGCCTTTACAACGTGCGCACCTTCACCGAAAAACCTGAGCTTGAATTTGCGCGGGTGTTTATGGAGAGTGGTGAGTTCTATTGGAACTCGGGAATCTATATCTGGAACGTAAATACCATTATAGATACCATGCGCACATTTCTGCCCGATATGATGGGCGAGCTTGAACGTGTGTTTAGCGAGATTCCGGTGCGTGCCGAGCGTCGCAAGCGGGGTTATGAAATCTACACCTCTTTCCCTAATGCTTCAATGGATATGAGTGTGATGGAACGTGCCGACAATGTCTGTCTGCTTGTAGGTGAGTTTGGCTGGGCCGATATCGGTACATGGAATACTCTTTACGGAACCTTGCCCGCGGATAGCGAGGGGAATGTTATCATGCAATCGCGTTGCTTGAAATACAATAGCAAGAACAATGTGGTTTCTGTTCCGCAGGGTAAGTTGCTTGTGTTGCAGGATGTCGATGATTTATTGGTTGTAGATAGCGGCAATGTGCTTATGGTGTGTCGCAAGGGTAGCGAGCAGAATATACGTAAATTCCTGAACGATGTGCGTATGAAGCTCGGTGAGGAGTATCTGTAATTAATACGTTGTATAAATAAACAGCAAAAGGAGTTGCAAAGTTTGCAACTCCTTTTGCTGTTTATTTGATAACCCACTCCTTTTTGTGTGCCCGCGTCTCTTCGGGGTCGTAATGAAGGCGCTTTGCGTCGGGTATCAACACTGTGTATTCTTTACCCGCCTTGTTTGAGTATTCGGTATCTCGTATCCAGGGGTTGGCCTCACGCAGTTGCAAGTAGGTGAGTCCGTGCTTTTTTGCTATTGATGCCCAGTTGATGCCCGCTGACTTTACCGTAATGCTCTTTGCTATGGGTAGGGGCGGGTAGAGGTCGCGATGCTGTATGATGAACCCAAATTTTATGGGGTCGTTGAATATGGCTTTTGCTGCAAGCAGGCGGAATATATAGCGCGATGTTTCGGGTACAAGTTGTAAGTTTATGGCCTTGCTCTCTTGTTGCTTGTCTATGCGCTTGCTTATGCCGGCTCGCCCTGCGTTGTAGCTCGCTGCCACGGTGAGCCAGTCGCCAAACTCCTCGTACGAATCCTTCAGGTAGTCGCAGGCGGCGCGAGTGGCTTTCTCTATGTGATATCTTTCGTCAATACCGTTGTTTACCTCCAAACCGTATTGGCGTGCCGTTTTTTCCATGAACTGCCATAAACCGCCGGCTCCCACGGCGGAACGGGCGTAAATATCGCCATTGCTCTCTATAATCATGAGATATTTGAAGTCATCGGGTATGCCGCACTCCTTTAATAAGGGTTCTACAATGGGGAATATGCGGTTGGCGCGTTTAATCTGTAACAAGGTGTTTATGTGGGAGTATGTGAATGCAAGAATTTCGCGGTCCATGCGCTCGCGACGATCTTGCTGTGTCAGCGTTATCTTCTCCCCGGCAAATGTCAATTCCGTAGGAATCAACGGCGATACTGCACAGTAGGGGATTTGTGAATATGGTACGTTGAATTTGTCGCGTGCGCTGTTGCTCAATAGTGTTATTGTTGTTGCAACTGCTATGAGCGAAACGGATATTATGCCTGCTTTTTTATAAAAAGTGCTCATGTATAGTAGTTTATGTTGAGTAATAAATGTTAAATTGATTTTATTGCAAAAGTAATCTTTTTAACTCCATAAATCAAGCCTGTTTTTCTTTTTTTATTTGCGGAAAACTTTGTGCAGGCTGTGGGGAATAAACTATTTCGCGTGTCGGCGGCGAAATCTCAAACCAAGCTTTTGTTTATCTCGCTCGTTTGTGGTATCTTTGCATAGATATGCAAAACAACGCATAGCGGTGCGGGGGAATGGTGCTGTTGCATCGGGCAAATGGCGTTTTTCCTCTTTTTGTTGATTTAAGGAGTGTTTTCCTGTTTTTCATTTGAATACTATGGAGGAATTTGAATTAATTGCAAAGACCTTTCAAGGTCTTGAAGAGGTCTTGGCCAAGGAGTTGGTGGCACTTGGTGCCAATAATGTGCAGATAGGGCGACGTATGGTGTCGTTCACCGGTGATAAGGCACTTATGTATAAGGCCAATTTCCATTTAAGAACAGCTGTCCGCATTCTCAAACCCATTCTTCATTTTAAGGCATCCGATGCCGACCAGGTATATAATGTGATAAAGAGTATCGATTGGGAGAATTACCTCGATGCCAATTCCACATTCTCGGTAGATTCTGTGGTTTACAGCGATGTGTTCCGCCATTCAAAATTCGTTGCATACAGGGTGAAGGATGCCATTGCCGACTATTTTAATGAAAAATGTGGTCGTCGTCCCTCGGTACGTTTGAACAACCCCGATTTGATATTCCACATACATATAGCGCAGGAGGATTGTACGCTTGCTTTCGATAGCTCGGGAGAGAGTCTGCATCGCCGTGGCTATCGCGTGGAGACAGGTGCAGCTCCCATCAACGAGGTGCTTGCAGCCGGCCTTATTATGCTCACCGGCTGGAACGGTGAATGTGATTTCATTGACCCCATGTGCGGCTCGGGTACATTGCCCATTGAGGCAGCCCTCATTGCCCGCAATATCGCTCCCGGTGTCTATCGCCAGGGCTATGCCTTTGAAAAATGGAAGGATTTCGACAGCGACCTGTTCCGTTCAATATATGAGGACGATTCACTTGAGCGCAAATTTGAGCATAAGATTTATGGCTATGATGTGGATGGCCGCATGGTTGCCTGCGCACGCAAGAATATAAAATCGGCCATGATGGGCGATATAATCGAGGTGGAATGCCGCGATATAAAAGATTTTGTTCAGCCCGAGAAACGTGCCATCATGGTGGTGAATCCTCCTTATGGCGAGCGTCTTGTGTCGGATAAATTGTTACAGATATATGAGAACCTCGGATCGCGTTTGAAACATGCCTTCCAAGGTAACGAGGCGTGGGTAATAAGCAGCAGCTACGATTGTTTCGATAAGATAGGTCTCAAAGCATCGGCACGCATTCCTTTGTATAATGGCGACCTCGATTGCGAGTTCCGTAAATTCGAGCTCTTCCAAGGCAAGTTCAAGGGTTTCCGCGAAGAGGGTAACAGTCTTAAAAAGGATTTTGCTCCGTTGAAACGCAAATCGCGCCTCACAGGCCTTGACGGCGAGTTGCGCCCCTCTCGTTCGGAGCGCAGAAACGATGAGTACTCCTCGTTGGAGAGCGACGAGTCGGTACGTCGTCGCAGGGAGCTGGAATCCTATTTCAATACACGCACTGCGCAAAAAATCAGAAGAAAAAAGAGCGACGACTCTGCTCCCCGTGATGAGAAGCGTGCACCCCGCGGTGCTGCACCCGCCCGTGGCGGTTATGGAGCGCGCAAGGGTGGTAACAACGGGCGTCCCTCTGCGTACAAGGGTAATAAAGGAGGGCGTGGTGCTGCTCCCCGTAACAGAGGAAATGATAAAAAGTAATAACCTTTCAAAGATTATAATATGAGAATATTGCTATTGGGTAGCGGTGGCCGTGAACATGCCCTTGCTTGGAAAATTGCTCAAAGCCCCAAGTTGGAGAAATTGTTTATTGCACCCGGCAATGCCGGAACATCGCAGGTGGGCGAGAATGTAAACATATCTGTTTGCGATTTCAATGCCATTGCCGATTTTGTGTTGCAGAACAACGTGAATATGGTTGTAGTGGGCCCCGAGGACCCGCTTGTAAAGGGTGTGTATGACTTTTTTGCAGCCGATGAGAGGCTCAAGCATATAGCAGTTATCGGTCCCACCCGTGCTGCTGCCGAGCTTGAGGGTAGCAAGTCGTTTGCAAAGGACTTTATGCAGCGCCACTCCATTCCCACAGCTGCCTATCGTGCATTTACCGCAGCCGAAAAGGAGGATGCATATCGTTTCCTTGAAGGCTTGAAGGCTCCTTATGTGCTTAAAGCCGATGGCTTGTGTGCCGGTAAAGGTGTGCTTATTCTTTCGTCGCTCGATGAGGCAAAAAAGAGTCTCGACGAGATGTTTGATGGAATGTTCGGCTCATCCTCGGCAACAGTAGTGATAGAGGAGTTCCTCGATGGAATAGAGTGCTCGGTATTTGTGCTCACCGATGGCAGGAATTATGTCATCCTGCCCGAGGCAAAGGATTACAAACGCATTGGCGAGGGTAATACCGGTCTTAACACAGGCGGTATGGGCTCTATCTCTCCCGTTCCCTTTGCAACACCCGAGTGGATGAAAAAGGTCGAGGATAGAATAATACGTCCCACCGTGGAGGGGCTTGTTGCCGATAAACTGCTTTACAAGGGTTTCATCTTCTTCGGTCTCATTAATGTAGATGGCGAGCCCATGGTTATTGAATATAATGTGCGCATGGGCGATCCCGAAACCGAGTCGGTGATGTTGCGCCTTAAAACAGATATCATTGATTTGTTCCAAATGGTTGCAAACGGCACGCTGAACGAGGCTGTTGTGGAGTTTGACGATAGAACTGCGGTTTGCGTGATGCTTGTTTCGGGTGGTTATCCCGAGGCGTATGAAAAGGGCTTTGAAATGAGCGGTTTCGAGAATGTGAAGGATAGTATTCTTTTCCATGCCGGAACTGCCGTTAAAGATGGCAAGGTGGTTACAGCCGGTGGCCGTGTAATAGCTGCCTGCTCTTATGGAAACAATCGTGCCGAGGCATTGGAGAAATCTTTCCGTGCTGCAAAGGCTATTGATTTTGAGAAAAAATATTTCAGAGGAGATATAGGTTTTGACTTATAGTAAGACATTACAGGGGCGATTTGTTGCCACGGGTTATCCCGCGGCAATAATGCTCTTTGTGTCGTTGCTTCTGTGGGTTATCGGCTACCTGTTGCATGTAGATGCCGGGAGCACCATAATGAGTACCTTGGGGTTCGACTTTGTTGGCGACACCTTTGCACGCCTCTTGTCCATGCTCTCTTTTGTGGGTACGGCATTTGTGCTTAACCACCTTTATCTGTTTGAGCAGCGTGTGGCATATCTGCCTCATCTGTTTCTATGGCTTGTGTCGGTGCAGCTTTTTCTGCAACCCGATTGTTTGGCGGCCATGGCTCTTCTTCTTTTCATGCTTTCGGTAGCGCAGTTGCTGTCGTGTTGTCAGGAGAGCGGGCAGGAGAAATCGGTATATGCCGCCTTTGCAATTTTGTCCTTTTCATCGCTGTTTTTATTACAGTTCCTGTATCTTCTCCCTCTCTTTTTTGTCTATTTGTTGATAGCCAAAATTTTCAAGGTGAGGAACTTTTTTGCGGCATTGCTTGGAGTGGTTACACCATTTTGGTTACTCTTTGGGGTGATATTTGTTTTTCCTTCGCTTTCGAGCCTTCTGATGCCTTTGAAATTCGGGCTGCTTAATATGCTGGCCCCGGTGGATATGGCTTTCTCTTTACAAGAGTGGATTACATTGGGCACAGAACTGTTGGTGTGGGTTGTCGCGGCGGTGGTGTTTTTCGTTTCGTCGTTTCCGGCCAAGCCTTTGTTGCGCCGTCGCATGCTGTTTCTGCTTGTGGTGAATATTTATCTCTATGTTCTCAATTTTATTCTGCCGCAAGACTACTCTTTGTTGCTTGCATGGCGCTTGCCCTGCACGGCGGTGATGGCTGCCTATGTGTTTTCAATGCGTGTTACGCGATTGTCGAATATATATTTTATAACTCTTAATATATTGTGGCTTTTAACAGCCTCGTTGTGTCTATGGATAGTATAGTGGCTTTTTTCTCGGAATATGGTTATTGGGGAATGGGTGTGTTGGCCTTTTTGTCGGGGTCGGTGGTGCCCATTACCAGCGAGGTTCTTTTGGTCTTGTTTCTCAGCCTTGGCCTGAATGCTGTGGCTCTGACACTTGTTGCCACATTGGGCAATACGCTCGGTGGTGTAACGTGCTATTTTGTAGGTATGCTCGCCAATAAGGAGAGAGTGGTGAAGATGTTCAAAATGACTCCGCGCCGCATGCAACGCGCCGATAGGATAATTCAAAAATATGGCTATTGGGCTGCACTGATCTCTTTTGTACCTATTCTGGGTGAAACTCTGCTGGTGCTGCTCGGTGTAATGCGTGTTTCGTGGTGGAAGGTTGCTATTGTCATGGCCTTGGGCAAGCTCATACGCTATGGCTTTATAACAATATCATATACGGGCGTGATGCAGGCGATGGGCTGATGCGGGTAGCGGCTTAATATGAGGCGCTTGCCTTTATATCCTCTTTCTTTAATAGTTCCACAATTCTATCGAGTTCCTCGTGCGTGGCCTTTTCCAGCCCTGCTGTGGGCGTCTCTCTGTCTATGGTGTATATCATAACCTCGCGCGGGGCAATCTCCTTTACCACCTTAATCCATGGCTCCACATATTCGTTGCCTGTATTGTTTACATCAGTGCCGTTTGCATGGCCTTTCATGAACATGGTTTGTATAACGGCTTTGCCGTTAAATGCCTTCATCCTTTCAATAATGGCCGCGAGGTCATATTTTCCCGTTGGTTGGTCTATTCTTTTTATATACTCAGGACTTACCGTGTCGAGTTTGAGTATGTTGTTATCGACAAGTTTAAGTGCCTCAAAAACATTGTCGCGTGTAATGAGCGTGGCATTAGTGAGTACGCTCACTTTGGCATTTGGGCAATAATGGTTGCGCAGGGCTATGGTATCTGCTATTATCTCTGCAAAATGTGGGTGTATGGTGGGCTCGCCATTGCCGGCAAATGTCAGTACATCGGGTGTGGTGCCTGTACTCTGCATCTCCTTCAATTTGGTTTCAAGGGCGTTGGCAACCTGCTCGCGTGTGGGTAACGCGCTGCGGGTGCGGTGTGCCGCATTAAGCCCGCATTCGCAATATATGCAGTCGAAGGTACACACCTTGCCATCGGCAGGCAGCAGGTTTATACCCAATGATATTCCTAATCTGCGGCTGTGTACGGGGCCAAATATTGGCGATGGATAGATAATGGTAGGCATAATGTTCTTTTTATTTATTGTTATTGTATAACAATGCCGCTCGCTATTTTCTGCCGAAATCGGCAGGAATTTCGCCCCAACTGCTTGTTTCCCATTTTATTATTTGGTTAGTGTAGTTGTTGCTTTTCAGCCATTTTTCGGCTCTTTCTATGAACCCGAAAAGTTCCTCGCTCTCTGCCGTGTGTGGCAATTTTGTTTTGCAGCAACCCTGTTTTACCCATAGTATGGCATTGCGGCTGTCGCTGTATATGGGTATGTTGCTGCCTTTCTGTTTGAGCAGTGCAAGAGCGTGTACTATTGCCAGAAACTCTCCGATATTGTTTGTGCCATATACAGGCCCAAAGTGGAAAATTTCCTCTCCTGTGGCAAGATATACACCGCGATACTCCATCTGCCCGGGGTTGCCGCTGCATGCGGCATCCACGGCAAGAGCATTGCGCTGCACATTGGCAGGCAGTTCGCTCTTCTCCGCTTTTGGTTTTTGTGCATTACCGCCTATGTATAGCTGTGGCGACGAGCTGTATGCACGGTCGGCCTCGGCTTGGGTGGCGAAGGATTTGTATAGGGCCTGTTTCACCCCTTTTATTTGCGCCTGACACTTGTCCCATGAGTCATAGACCCCCGGTTCAAGCCCGTTCCACACTACATAGTATCGTTTCTTTGTCATTACATTCTCTCGGGTACCTCAATTCCCAATAGGTTCATGGCGGTTTTTATTACCTTGCCCACGTTGCGTGTGAGCAGTATGCGGAAAGCTTTGGTTGCCGCATCCTCCTCGCGCAGGATACTGAAATCGTGGTAGAATTGGTTGTATTCCTTCGCAAGTTCATAAGCATAGTTTGCAATGCCCGATGGCGAGTAGTCGGTACCGGCCTGTCGCACCACCGCGGGGAAATCGTTGAGCAGGCGTATTATAGAACACTCCTTCTCGCTGATGCTTGCGGGAACGGCAGTATCGTTGCACTCCACACCTGCCTCGGTCGCTTTGCGCTCGATTGAGCGTGTGCGTGCGTAGGTGTATTGGATGAACGGGCCTGTGTTTCCGTTGAAATCAATGGATTCTTTGGGGTTGAAGAGCATGTTTTTGCGGGCATCCACCTTGAGCATGAAGTATTTGAGTGCTCCCAAGCCGATGATGCGATATGTTTCCGCAGCCTCCTCTTCGGTAAGTTCGTTGAGCTTGCCACCAAGTTCCTCCGATGTTTCACGTGCTGTTCTAATCATCTCATCCATGAGGTCGTCGGCATCCACAACCGTGCCTTCGCGGCTTTTCATTTTGCCCTCGGGGAGCTCCACCATGCCGTAAGAGAAGTGCACGAGTCCTTTACCCCATGCAAATCCCAATTTGTCGAGCAGGAGCGAGAGTACCTGGAAGTGGTAGTTCTGCTCGTTGCCCACCACATATACCATTTTGTCAATGGGGTAGTCGCGGAATCGCAACTGCGCGGTACCAATATCCTGTGTCATATATACCGATGTGCCATCGCTGCGTAGCAATAGTTTCTCGTCCAGCCCGTCGGCTGTGAGGTCGGCCCACACCGAATTGTCGTCGCGGCGGTAGAATATGCCTTTCTCCAAACCACCGAGCACGGTCTCTTTTCCTTCGAGATAGGTGTCCGACTCGTAGTATATTTTGTCGAAATCGACTCCCAACCGTTTGTATGTTTCGTCAAATCCTTCGTATACCCAGCCGTTCATGGTGCTCCATAGTGAGCGCACCTCCTTGTCGCCGGCCTCCCATTTTACAAGCATCTCACGTGCTTCGGCCATCAGGGGCGATGCAGCCTCGGCCTCCTCCTTGCTCATGCCCTTCTCCATCAGCTCTTGCAGTTCGGCCTTGTAGTGTTTGTCGAAGGCTACATAGTAGTCGCCAATGAGGTGGTCGCCTTTTTTGCCGCTGCTTGCGGGTGTCTCGCCGTTGCCCCACTTTTGCCATGCAAGCATCGACTTGCAGATGTGGATACCGCGGTCGTTCACAATGTTGGTTTTTACAACCTTGTTGCCATTTGCGGCAATGATATTTGAGAGGGCGTATCCCAAAAGATTGTTGCGGATGTGCCCCAGGTGCAGGGGCTTGTTGGTGTTGGGTGATGAGTATTCCACCATAACAAGTGGCGATTTCTCGTCGCTCTTTGTAGTGCCCCACTCCTCGGTACCGTCTATTTTCTGCAACAGCTCAATCCAATATGAGGTTGCAATGCTCAGGTTCAAGAATCCTTTTATGACATTGAATCCCGAAACCAGGGGTTGCATGGCGGCAATCTTCTCGCCAATCTCCTGTGCGGTCTCTTCGGGGCGTTTTTTAGACATTTGTAGAAAGGGGAACACTACAAGGGTGTAATCTCCTTCAAATTCTTTGCGGGTTTTCTGTAATTGTACCTTTTCTGCTGCAATTTCCTGCCCATACAACTCTTTTATGGCGGCAATTACGCTTTCGTTCAAGATGTTTTCAATATTCATTGTTTAATTTTTTGGTTCGTTGAAATGGTATCGGCCTTTGCGTAGCAAAGGGTTCTTTGTAAATTCAGCGCGAAGATACAAAATATATGCGACTTTTCGGCTTTACGTTTGCGCAAAAAGTGTGCGTACCGGGAATTTTACGGAAATATGAATGGTAATGAAGGTTAAAAAAGCGAAAAATAAGAAGCGCAATGCCTCTTTATTGCGGTAAAGCGGCCTTTGTCTGTCTCTTCCCGTTTGTTTCTGTCGCTTGTTTGTATTATCTTCGCGCAGTTTTCAAAAAAGTATATGATGAATCAATTGCCGGTTGTTACAAAAAATCTGATAGCGATAAATGTGCTGATGTTCCTTGCACTCATCGTTGCCGAAAAGCATGGAATCGATCTCAACGGATATTTGGGGTTGCATCTGTTCTTGGCAGAGGATTTTCATCTCTATCAGTTTGTTACTTATATGTTTATGCATGGTGGGTTTACACACCTGTTTTTCAATATGTTTGCTCTCTATATGTTCGGAGGGCTGCTTGAGCGTGTATGGGGTTCCAAGCGCTTCCTGATATACTATTTTGTGGCCGGTGTGGGTGCCGCAATTATTCAGGAACTTGTGCAGTATGGCTATTATTCCATTTACCTATCGCCCTATGAATATGTGAGGTTGCCGCTCGATGCGCTTGTACCTATGTCGCAATATCTCAATATGTGGAACACAGTGGGTGCTTCGGGTGCTGTTTATGGTATTTTGTTGGCTTTTGCAATGATGTTCCCCAATGAACGCATGTTTATAATCCCTATACCATTCCCCATAAAAGCCAAATACTTTGTGGCTATATTTTGTGTGCTGGAGTTGTTGATGGGGTTGAGCAATAATGCCGGCGATAACGTGGCGCATTTTGCCCACTTGGGCGGTATGCTGTTTGGTTTTATTATTATTTTGTATTGGCGTAAAAACGGGAAAATAGGTGGGCCTTATGTTTAAGAATTTATATCAGAGATTTTGCGATGAAAATATTGTAGGCCGCTTCATATTCATAAATGTTGCGGTGTATATAATTGTCGCTTTCATCGGTGTTTTTGCCACACTTTTCGGGTTTAATAACGAGGTTGATGCTTTCGTGCGATGGTTTGAACTGCCTGCCTCGTTTGGTACATTCATATGTCGTCCGTGGACTCTTGTCTCATATATGTTTTTGCATGAGCGCATCATGCACATCCTGTGGAATATGTTGGCGTTGTATTGTTTTGGCCGCATATTCCTTTCCTTCTTCTCGTTGCGCCACTTTGTAGGAGTATATCTCTTTGGCGGCATTGTGGGCGGCCTCTTCTTTATGTTGGCATACAATATTTTCCCACACTTTGAGGGGATAGTCGATAGCTCGTTCCTGATAGGCGCATCGGCATCGGTGCTGGCAATCGTTGTGGCATCGGCAGTGCGCAGCCCCAACTATGTGGTAAACATGGCCTTGCTGGGCTCTATGAGGCTTGTTACCATTGCTGTTATAACCGTGGTGATTTCGCTGCTTTTGCTGGCCTCGGAGAATGCGGGTGGCAACTTCGCTCATCTTGGCGGTGCTTTTGCAGGATGGCTTTTCGCCTTCATGCTTAACAAGGGCTGGGACTTGACCGTTGCGATAAACAAAATCATCGATTTCTTCGCTACTTTTTTCAAGCGTCGTCGTTCGGGTGGCAGGGCTAAATTTACATATCAAAGGAGCGACCGTACTGCCGACTACGAGTACAATGCGCGTAAAAAGGAGAATGATGCCGAGATAGACCGGATTCTCGAGAAGGTGAAGGCCGGTGGTTATGCCTCGCTCACCGACGAGGAGAAGAAACGATTGTTCGATGCATCGAACAGATAATTATGGTTGTGAATAAAGATTTGGCATTTGCGCGCATACGCAAATGCCATTCTTTTTGCCAATTACAGCCAATGCACCAAAGAAAAAGTGCTAATTATATAAATAATTAAGAAAAAAACGCTATATTTGCGCGCATTTAATGAACGGAACGAATAAATCATAAATAAATTTTAATCAAAATGCAGAACAAAGGATTTGTAAAAGTTTTCGCGCTACTGCTGACATTGGTATGTTTGTTCTACCTTTCATTCTCGTTTGTAACCGGTTATCACATGAAACAGGCTGCCAACGATCCCAAAGGTGAGCAACACTACCTCGATTCAATGCAGAACGAAAAAGTGTGGCTTGGTGTTTACACATTGAAGCAGAGCCGCGAAATGGAGATTGGTCTTGGATTGGACCTTAAAGGTGGTATGTACGTAATTATGGAGGTGTCGGTTCCCGACATCATAAAGGCTCTTGCCGACCATAAGAGCGATGCAGCGTTTAATCAGGCTGTGGAGGCTGCCCGCGTGGCATCTATCACAAGCCAGAGCGACTATATCACACTGTTTGTGGATGAGTACAAGAAATTGGCTCCCGAGGGTAGCCTTGCTGCAATTTTTGCTACACAGCAGTTGAAAGACAAGGTGAACACCCGCTCTACCGACAGCGAGGTGGTTGCCGTTCTTCGCGAGGAGGTGCAGGCTGCCATTGACAACTCATTTAATGTATTGCGTACCCGTATTGACCGTTTTGGTGTTGTTCAGCCCAATATTCAGGCGCTTGAAGGTTCTATGGGCCGTATCATGATTGAGCTCCCCGGTGTTAAGGAGCCCGAGCGTGTGCGTAAGTTGTTGCAGGGTTCTGCCAACTTGGAGTTCTGGGATACATACAATGCTTCGGAGATTGTTCCCTCGTTAATCACAGCTGATGCAAAGCTCGCGGTTGTTGCTCCCGCAACAGAGAGTGTTGCCACAGAGGAGGCCGTTGAAGTTGCTGCACCTGCCGAGGAGGTTGCCGAAGCCGCCGATGCCGATATAGAGGCTGCCATCACAGGCGAGGCTGCAACCGAGCCCGAGGTAGATGTAGAGGCTATGAAAAAAGAGCACCCCTTGTTGTCTCGTTTGCAGATTGTGCAGAACGATGGCATGGGTAGTGTTATCGGTTATGCTCACTACAACGATACAGCTGCCATAAACAAGCTTGTCAATACACCCGAGTTTATGAGTGTTATGCCTCGTGAGCTTCGTCTCTATTGGGGTGTTGAGGCTGTTGACCGTGAGACAACCAACCAGATATATGCACTCTATGCAATTAAATGTGTTCAGCGCAATGGCCGTGCTCCCATTGAGGGCGATGTTATTGTAGATGCTGCCGACACATTCGACCAATATGGCCGTCCCTGTGTAACCATGTCGATGAATGCCGATGGCGCACGCCGTTGGGCCCAGCTCACAAAGGCTAACATCAACAAGGCAATTGCAATTGTTCTTGATGGCTATGTTTACAGCGCGCCCATGGTAAGCAACGAGATTACAGGTGGTCGTTCAGAGATTACCGGAAACTTCACCATTGAGACAACCAAGGACTTGGCCAACGTGCTCCGTTCGGGTAAAATGCCCGCGCCCGCGCGTATTGTTCAAGAGGATATAGTAGGTCCTTCACTTGGTCAGGAGTCTATCAACCAGGGTATGATGTCGTTCATCGTGGCATTCATCCTGCTCATGATTTATATGTGTGCAATCTATGGAATTATTCCCGGTATGGTTGCAAACGCTGCGCTGTTGATGAACTTGTTCTTCACACTCGGTGTGCTGGCATCGTTCCAGGCTGCCCTCACAATGTCGGGTGTCGCCGGTATCGTGCTCACATTGGGTATGGCGGTGGATGCCAACGTGCTTATCTATGAGCGTACAAAAGAGGAACTTGTTGCAGGCAAGAATACTCGTGCGGCTCTTGCCGATGGTTACAAGAACGCATTCTCTGCAATCTTTGACTCTAACTTCACATCAATTATCACGGGTATCATTCTGTTCTATTTCGGTACAGGTCCCATCCGTGGTTTTGCAACAACCCTTATCATTGGTTTGCTCTGCTCATTCTTCACAGCAGTGTTCCTCACACGCGTTGTTTACGAGCACTTCATGAATAAGGATAAATGGCTTGATCTTACTTTCACCACAGGATTCTCAAAGAACCTGATGCTTGGTACCAAATTTGATTTTATGAAGAAGTCAAAGGGTTTTGGCATCGGCCTTGTAGCTGTTATTGCGATTATGGTTGCTTCATTGGCAATCCGTGGTTTGAGCCAAAGCATCGACTTTACCGGTGGCCGTAACTTTGTTGTTCAGTTCGAGCAGCAGGTAGAGCCCGAAACCGTCCGCGAGGTACTCCGCGAGAAGATTACAGAGGATAATGTGCAGGCAATTGCGCTTGGTACAGACAAGAAGACCATCCGCATTACAACCAACTATCGTATAACCGATCCTTCGGAAAATGTAGATGCCGAGATTGAGAAGTTCCTCTATGATGCATTTATGGAGAAGGGCCTGTTGAGCAAGGATCTTACTCTTGAAACCTTTGTTGATTACGATAACCGTGCAGGTGGCTCTATCATCAGTTCGCAGAAGGTGGGTCCCAGCATCGCCGAGGATATTAAGGATAGTGCCATAATTTCAGTGGTATTGGCTCTTGTGGCTATCTTCCTCTACATTCTTGTGCGTTTCCGCAACGTGGCATACAGCGTGGGCTCGATTGTGGCTTTGGCAAGCGACGTGTTCCTTATCATCGGTTGCTACTCGCTCTGCTATGGTTGGATTCCCATGTCATTGGAGATTGACCAGGTGTTTATCGGTGCTATCCTCACCGCTATCGGTTATTCAATCAACGATAAGGTGGTTATCTTCGACCGTGTGCGTGAGTTTGCATACCTCTATCCCAAACGTGATAAATATGCATTGTTCAACGACTCTTTGAACACAACACTCGCTCGTACTATCAACACATCGTTCAGTACATTGGTGGTGTTGCTTGCAATTTTCATCCTGGGTGGCGATAGCATCCGCAGCTTCTCGTTTGCAATGATTCTTGGTGTAATATTCGGAACACTTTCGTCGTTGTTCGTTGCTGCTCCTATTGCTTACAGAATTATCAATAGAGGCAAGAAATAAGCAAAAGCTATATACCCCACAAAAAAAATATCCGACTTTTTTAAGGTCGGATATTTTTTTGTGGGGTAGGGTATTGATTGTCAGCCTATGTTTGCAAGCGGGCACTCGTGGCAGCGGTGCTTTGTGCAGTAGGCGTTGTTCAATTGGATAAGTGCTTGCGACTCGGCTGCGCAGGTGGCGCGAATACCCCGTTCGGCCCAACGGCGTATAATGTTGTTCTCCTCGCAGTTTATCTCGCGAAGATAATCTTCGGCTCTGTTGCAGAGGTCGCTGTCGCAACGATGCTTTCCATAGCAATACAGCATGGGTACAACCGTGTTTATGATAAGCACGTCGAGCTGTCTGTTTTTAATATCTCCTGTGCCAATGGTAGCGGTGCTGCCGAATTGCGTGTGGTGTTGCCAATAGTAGCTTGGTTGCGCCTGTAACAAGTTGCGCAGCTCGGTAACGGTGCTTAGCTCTGCTATGCGGTTTATACTCACACTGCCGCGTTGCAGGAGGGTTGCCATGCGAGCTATGCGTATGTGCGGTGTTGCGCTTCCGTTCCACTTGGTATGGTCCATCTCTTGCAGTCCGAATTTGCTTTTGAGGAATTTGTATTCGCGTAACAGTGTGTTGTAATAGTCGCTCGCTTGGGCATCATTTTGATAGTATTGCGGTATGCTCTCGTTGTTAAGCAATCCGGCTTGCCCGAAGAATATAGCCTCTATCTGTTCTATGTTGTCGCCATGCTTGGCAAGCGCCTGCATGTTGAGTTGTGATGCCCACTCCTCAAAGGCGTTGCTTTGTATGCCGAACCCAAAACTGCGTGCGAGCAATTTGAAGAGGGCGTCGTTCCATCTTTTCCCGCAGCTGTCGTACAATTGTGTAAATCTTTTACACTTTTCTTCTATGCGCTCGGCAAGCAGTTGCATCAGGCAACCGCTTATCTCGTTGCAGCTGCATTGTGCAATTTTTTCGGTGCATGGTGGGGAAATATTCTCTTTCTGCATTTTGGTGCCTTGTCATCTCGCACGCGCGCGTGCGTGTTTATTTAAGGTGTTTGTTATTTCTTCTCCTCGGGGTAACTGATGCGTGTGTGGTATATGGCTTTCAAACGCTCCTTGAATATCTCCTTTATGGTGTATATATCCTGGAATGTAAGCGGACACATTTCAAGCTCGCCATCGGTCAGCTTGGGGTTTATGATATCGTCCACCTTTTTCTCGATATTAGCAGCAGTGTACTCCTTTATGCTGTGGGACGCAGCCTCCACACAGTCGGCAAGCATGAGTATTCCTTGCTCTCGTGTGGTGGGTTTGGGGCCGGGATAGGTAAAGAGGGCCTCGTTGATTTCTTCACCGGGGTGTTCGTTCTTGTATGTGATGTAGAAATAGCCGGTTTTCGACAGTCCGTGGTGTGTTGTTATGAAATCTCTTATCTTCTTGGGCAGCCCGTTGCGCTCGGCAATGGCGGCACCCTCCGTTACGTGCCTGATGATTATCTGTGCGCTCTCCTGTGGTTCAAGTTCGTCGTGCGGGCTTTTGCCACCGCTCTGGTTCTCGGTGAAGATTATAGGGTTGCTGCTTTTCCCTATGTCGTGGTACAGGGCACCGGTACGTACCTCCAAGCTGTTGGCACCTATGGCACGCGCAGCCTCAGCAGCAAGGTTCGCCACTTGCATAGAGTGTTGGAATGTGCCGGGAGCCTCTTGCGATAGCTTTTGCAATAGCGGGTTGTTGAGATTCGATAGCTCTATGAGGGTGATGTTCGATACGAATCCCAGCAGTTTCTCTATAACAAACATAAGGGGGTAGGCAAAGAGTATAAGTGCCGAACTTATTGCAAAGTATATATACATCACAAGATTCATCTTTGTGATGTCGTTCTCTACTATAAGTTCATAAGCTAAGAATGTGGCACTGTATGTTACAAGCACTATAAAAGATGTGCGGAACATCTGCGAGCGCGCCGACAGTTCTTTCAGGCTCAGAATGGTTGCGTAGCCTGCCAATATTTGCAGCAGCACGAACTCGTATGGCGAGTTCAGCATTATGGAGCATATCAGAATGTCTATTGTGTGGATGATGAATGCTGTTCGGGGGTTGGTGAAAAGGCATAGCATCATGGGCACCAATGCGAATGGCAACAGGAATACATTGCTGAAACGTGCCTCCATCATGGCTCCCACTATTATGGGGAATATAGTGGTGGATAATACCACAAGAATGAATTTGTTGTTATTGTTTTTTATGTCGGGGTTGTATATATATACATATGAAAGGAGCAACGAGAAGGCGATGATTACAAACAGAATTTGCCCCAGGAACATGGTGGTTGTCTTGTAGTTGTTGTCCTGTCTTTTGTCTATTTCGTATTGGTACGATTTAAGTATCTGGTAGGTTTTTGCGTCTACAATATCTCCGCGGCTCACAATCTTCTGGCCGTTTTGCACTATGCCTTCGCTTATGGGCAATGTTGCAAGTTCCTCTTGCAGCAGTTGATAGGTTCTTGTGGAGTCGTATGCAATGTTGGGCTTAATGAAATCTTCAAGCCTGTATGCTGCAATCAGTTCGGCCGGTATTGTGTCTGCTGCCAACATTCTTTTGTATGCCTTGTCGGGTGTTATGAATTGCTCCTTCCCCGTTGTGGTGGCTATATGCTCGTTTATGATGTTAACCTTGTCGGCTCTGCTGTTGTCAAGAATCTCCTTGTCGCTGTTTGAGATTATGCCTTGGTTGTATAGCCCTATAAGGGTGTTGTAATATTTGATGTATGCATCGCGTGGAACCTCCTCGCTTGCGTTGCTGTAAAAGCGGTTTTTCAGTTGGCGTAACGATTTTACAGCCACTGTCGAGTCTTTTGTAAGGTATGGCTCAAAGTGTTCGGTTATGCTGTCTCTCTCGTGTGCAAGCTGTGCCTCGCTCTTGTAGATGGGAAAATCGAACGGTGCTATAATCTGGCTGTAATTCCATGGGGCCGACTCGCTGTAGTTGTAGTTGAATACATTGTTGCGGGGCATAAAATAGATTACCAACCCCATGCATAGTAGCGAGATGGTAACCTGGAACAATATTCTCATGCGCTTTTTTAGCATTCTCTTCAAACTCTCTTTCATACGTTGTAATTTATGTTGTTACATGCCTTGCGTGTGTGATTGTCGGCTCGCAAGCTGGCCTTATTCACGCTATACCACAAAAGTACTAAAAAATAACAAATAACAAAGATTAAAAGCTTATTCTTCTTGTTGTGGCGATGCTTGCTCTGAAAAATAAATAAATTTATTTTGTCAAGCGAGCAACTTGTAGTATTTTTGTGGAGTTATAATATGCAATATTGTGCATTTATGTTGCGTGCGCCTTGGCAAGGCGTTGCAGGGTAAATGGTATTGCAGTAAAAGTTAAAAATATGAATGAAAGAAAAGTAAGGGTGCGCTTTGCTCCCAGCCCCACAGGGCCTCTTCACATCGGTGGTGTGAGAACGGCTTTGTATAATTATCTTTTTGCGAAACAACATGGCGGTGAACTTATTTTCCGCATTGAAGATACCGACTCGAATCGCTTTGTGCCCGGTGCCGAGGAGTATATCCTTGAATCCTTCCGCTGGTTGGGCATAAAGTTTGACGAGGGTGTTACATTTGGTGGCGATTGCGGCCCTTATCGTCAATCGGAGCGCCGCGACATATACAAGAAGTATGTTCAGGTTCTGCTCGATAATGGCAAGGCATATATTGCATTCGACACACCCGAGGAGCTTGAGGCCAAGCGTGCCGAAATAGATAACTTCCAATACGATGCATCCACCCGTCTCTCCATGCGTAACTCGCTTGCCATGCCTGCCGATGAGGTTAAGGCGTTGATTGATGCTGGCAAGCAATATGTGGTTCGTTTTAAGGTGGAGCCGGGCGAAAAGGTTGTTGTGAACGACCTTATCCGTGGTGTGGTAACAATAGATTCGTCGATACTCGACGATAAGGTGCTTTATAAATCGGCCGACGAGTTGCCTACATACCACCTTGCAAACATTGTTGACGACCATTTGATGAATATCTCGCATGTTATTCGTGGCGAGGAATGGTTGCCTTCGGCTCCGTTGCACGTTCTTTTGTATCGTGCTTTCGGCTGGGAAGATACAATGCCGCAGTTTGCCCATTTGTCGTTGTTGCTGAAGCCCGAGGGTAATGGCAAGTTGAGCAAGCGTGATGGTGACAGATTGGGCTTCCCCGTGTTCCCGCTTGAGTGGCACGACCCCAAGAGCGGCGCTGTTTCGTCGGGTTTCCGCGAGAGCGACTATCTGCCCGAGGCTGTGATAAACTTCCTGGCTCTTTTGGGTTGGAATCCGGGCGACGATGTGGAGATGATGTCAATGGATGAATTGATATCCAAATTCGACCTTGCCAAATGCAGCAAGGCCGGTGCGCGTTTCGACTACAAGAAGATGATTTGGTTCAATCACGAGTATATCCTGCAAAAGGATGATGCCGAGATTGCTGCAATCTTTATGCCCGTGGTGCAATCTCATGGCATTGAGGCAAGCATGGAACTGCTCACAAAGATTGTCTCTTTGATGAAAGGCCGTGTAAACTTTGTGCACGAGTTGTGGGATGCTTGCAGTTTTTATTTCATAGCTCCCACAGAGTATGACGAAAAAACAGTGAAAAAACGCTGGAAAGAGGATTCTGCCGTTAAAATGGGCGAGCTTGCCGCACTGCTCGAAGGGCTTGATGATTTCTCGATAGAGAGTCAGGATAAGGCTGTTCACGAATGGATAGAGGCCAAGGGTTATGGCATGGGCGAGATTATGAACGCCTTCCGTTTGGCTCTTGTGGGCGAGGGAAAAGGGCCTCAGATGTTCGATATATCGGCGCTCATAGGTAAGGAGGAGACTCTGGCGCGCTTGCACAGAGCAATAAAAGTGTTGGGATAAGCATAACAGCCTATGTACACATTAGGAATATACATATATATTGCCATAATAAAGCTTGTGGCACTCTTCGGGCACCGAAAGGCGAAATATATGCTCGAGGGGCATAAGGAGATTTTCTCCACGCTTAAAGAGAAAATAAAGGATGGTACCGACTATATTTGGTTCCATGCATCGTCGCTCGGCGAGTTTGAGCAGGGCCGTCCCATGATTGAAAAGTTTCGTGCCGAACATCCGGAGTATCGTGTTGTTCTAACATTCTTCTCGCCGTCGGGCTATCGTTCGGCTCGTAACTATCAGCAGGCCGATGTGGTGTGTTACCTTCCTTTCGATACCCCTTGCAATGTGAAACGTTTTCTTAATATTGTGCAGCCAAAGATGGTGTTTTTTGTTAAATACGAGTTTTGGTTGAACTTCCTTTTTGCATTAAAAAAGCGTGCCATACCCACATACAGCGTATCCTCTATTTTCCGTAAAGAGCAGGTGTTCTTCCGCTGGTGGGGTGCGTATTATCGTAGAGCTCTGCGCTGTTTCACTCATCTGTTTGTGCAGAACGAGGAGTCCAAGGAGTTGTTACTATCTGTGGGTGTGAAAAACGTATCCGTGGTGGGCGACACTCGTTTCGACCGTGTTGCCAAGATATCGGAGCAGGCGCATCTGCTGCCTCTTGTCGAGGCTTTTGCCGAGGATGGTAAAAAGATTTTCATCGCCGGTAGCTCATGGGGGCCCGATGAAGAGGTTTATATACCCTATTTTAATGCCCATCCTTCTTGGAAACTTATAATAGCATCGCACGAGGTGAACGAGGAGCGCATAAAGAGCATCGAGGAACAGGTGCGTGGATATTGTGTAAGATATACACAGGCGACCATGGATGAGGTGCGCTCGGCAAAATGCTTGATTATCGATTGTTTCGGATTGCTGTCGTCCATATACCGCTATGGCAATGTGGCTTACGTCGGTGGTGGTTTCGGTGTGGGAATACATAATGTGCTTGAAGCTGCCGTGTATGGAATACCGGTGTTCTTCGGTCCCAATAACAGAAAATTCCAGGAGGCGCAGCAATTGAAGGCCTGCGGTGGTGGTTTGCAGATAACATCGCGCGAGGAGTTCGAGAACAAAATGGCTCAGTTCGATGCCGATGCCGCCTTGGTTAAAGAGGCCGGTGAGGCCGCGGGCAACTATGTGTCGCAGAATGCGGGAGCGTCGGCAAGAATTTTCAACGTGCTCGGGTTGTGATTTTTTTATTAAACATTGTGAAATGTTGCAGTGATTAAATGAAAATTGCTATCTTCGCATGAAAGGAGAATAAAATAAAACCAAATTATAAATATTAAATTTTTAGAACTATGCAGTATTTGACTAATGAGAAACTAACAATCGTTGGTGCCGGCGGTATGATTGGCTCCAATATGGTACAGTGTGCATTGATGCTCGGTTTGACACCCAACATCTGCTTGTATGATATCTTTGAGCCCGGTGTTCATGGTGTTGCCGACGAGATGGCTCATTGCGGATTCCCCGGTGCCAATATCACTTGGACAACAAACCCCGAGGAAGCTTTTACAGGTGCTAAATATATTGTATCTTCAGGTGGCGCTCCCCGTAAAGAGGGCATGACACGCGAGGATTTGTTGAAGGGTAACTGCCAGATTGCTGCCGAGTTCGGCGATTTCATCAAGAAGTATTGCCCCGATGTTAAGCATGTTGTGGTAATCTTCAACCCTGCCGATGTTACAGCTCTCACAGCTCTCATTCACTCGGGCTTGAAACCCAATCAGTTGACCTCTTTGGCTGCTCTCGATTCTACCCGCTTGCAGCAGGCTCTTGCAAAGGAGTTCGGTGTGCAGCAGGATAAGGTAACCGGTGCCAACACTTATGGTGGCCACGGCGAGCAGATGGCAGTTTTTGCTTCTCAGGTTAAGATCGATGGCAAGCCTTTGTCGGAGATGGGTCTTTCTGCAGAGCGTTGGGCCGAGATTAAGCACAATACCGTTCAGGGTGGTTCAAACATCATCAAACTTCGTGGTCGCAGCTCATTCCAGAGCCCCTCGTACTGCGCTATCAAGATGATTGAGGCTGCTATGGGTGGCGAGCCCTATACCTTGCCCGCAGGTTGCTATGTTAACAACGCAGAGCTTGGTTACAAGAACGTAATGATGGCTATGCCCACAACCATCGATGCCGATGGCGTTCATTATGTTGCTCCCCAGGGTACAGCCGAGGAGATGGCGGCATTGCAGTCTTCAGTTGAACACTTGGGCAAGATGCGCGACGAGATTATCGCTCTTGGCATTATTCCCGCAGTGGAGGAGTGGAGTACTCTCAACCCTAACATCTGATAAGTTGTTTATATATTATATAAGGAGACAAGGGTGTTTTGCCCCTTGTCTCCTTATTTTTTGAGCAAAAAAGTCCTTAAAAGTTTTGCCAATTAAGAAATTGTATCTACTTTTGCGCCACATTTTGTTCAATCGATAATAATATAAACTAAAAATATAGATAGGAAATGATTGTAGTACCTGTTAAAGAGGGCGAGAATATTGAGAGAGCTCTCAAAAAATTCAAAAGAAAATTCGAGAAGACCGGTGTAGTTAAAGAGTTGCGTGCTCGTCAGCAGTTTGACAAGCCCTCAGTGCTCAAAAGATTGAAGATGGAGCATGCCATCTACGTTCAGAAGCTTCGTGCAAACGAGGAATAAAAAACTTGCACCTTTTCTTGTTTTTTAATTTATTCTGATATATATTCGTTGCCGTAAGATGTTCTTGCGGCAACGAATATGTTTATAGACTCTTTTATAAGGCACCTGAAGAACGAGCGAAATTACTCGTTGCATACGTTAAGGGCGTATGCCGGCGACCTTCGTGCCTTTGAAAAGTTCTTGCATGGCGTGGAGGATGCACTCTCTGTTGCCGATGTGGATGTGGATTTGTTGCGTGCATGGGTGGCGTCGCTCATGGATAATGGCAGTGCGGCAAGTTCGGTTTGCAGAAAACTGAGCTCGTTGCGCTCTTTTTATGCCTATATGCGTGCCGAGGGCGACTCTGCCGGTAACCCGGCATTGCTGGTTCATGGTCCCAAGGTGCGCAAGGTGCTCCCGTCGTTTGTTAAGGAGGAGGAGATAAACCGCCTTATAGACGAGGTCTCTTTTGGGGATGACTTTATTGCCTGCCGCGACCGTGCCATAATACTATGCTTTTACGAAACCGGTATTCGCCTGTCGGAACTCGTGGGGTTGAATCTCGAAAGTGTCGATTTGCAGCAAGGGCAGTTGAGAGTGGTGGGTAAGCGCAATAAGGAGCGCATCATACCGTTTGCGGCCGAGTTGCGTGGCGAATTGGAATACTATATGACAGAACGGGCACGCGTGGCCGAAGAGGGCGAGAAAGCTCTTTTTGTTACGGCAAGGGGTGTGCGTGTTAATCAACAACAGATATACAGGGTTGTTAATAAGCGGTTGTCGGCAGTTACCGGCATTGCAAAGAGGAGCCCCCATGTGTTGCGCCATAGTTTTGCTACGGCAATGCTTAACAATGATGCCGAGCTTATGGCGGTAAAGGAGTTGCTTGGGCATCAAAGGCTGGCAACAACTGAGATTTATACCCACTTAACCTTTGAAGAATTAAAGCGTTTTTATGATAAGGCTCATCCAAGAGCCGGTAATAATTAAATAATAAGGAGGATTTATTATGGAGACAAGAATTCAATCAGTTCATTTTGATGCATCAACACAGTTGTTGGAGTTTGTAGAGAAGAAGGTTGCCAAGATAGGTAAGTTGTGCGACGAGGCAACATCGTTGGAGGTTACCATGAAGTTGATTAAGCCCGAAACAGCCATGAACAAGGAGGTTGCCCTGCGTCTTTCTTCGGGTTTGGGAGATATGTTTGCTGCTAAAACCTCCGATACTTTTGAGGATGCTTTGCTGGCTGCAATAGATGCTTTGAAGGGGCAAATAGAGAAAAAACGCGAAAAAATGAAGTAAAGCGCGAAAAAAACATGAAAAAAGTTTTGTGATTAAAAAAAAACTCGTACATTTGCACTCGCTTTACAACGGTAACAGCGCTGCAAATGTACAATGCCTCTTTAGCTCAGTTGGCCAGAGCACGTGATTTGTAATCTCGGGGTCGTTGGTTCGAATCCGACAAGAGGCTCAAACGAAAGCAGGCGTTTGTGGTTGAAAGCTGTCGCAAATGCGTTTTCTGAAATAGTTAACAAGGGCAAATTCCAGAGTGGCCAAATGGGGCAGACTGTAAATCTGCTGTCTTTCGACTTCGGTGGTTCGAATCCATCTTTGCCCACAATGTGTTGAAAAAGAGAATGCAAACCAGCCTTGACGGTTATCGTGTAGAAAGCTGTCTCCGTTTGTTTGCAAATTCTTTATGTAAACGTATTGCGGAAGTAGCTCAGTTGATAGAGCATTAGCCTTCCAAGCTGAGGGTCGCGGGTTTGAGCCCCGTCTTCCGCTCTTTTTCAACGCTGTTATAGCTCAGTGGTAGAGCACTTCCTTGGTAAGGAAGAGGTCCCGAGTTCAAGTCTCGGTGACAGCTCTGGAGAAGAGCTTTCTTGTCTTAAATAGTCAAGAGTAAATACAGATATTGGTAAATATATTGTTATAATTAAAGCTTAAAACTATGGCAAAAGAAAAATTTGAACGTTCCAAACCACACGTAAACATCGGAACAATCGGTCACGTTGACCACGGTAAGACTACTTTGACCGCTGCTATTACAACTGTATTGGCAAAGAAAGGTCTTTCTGAGTTGAAATCATTCGATCAGATCGATAACGCTCCCGAGGAGAAAGAGCGTGGTATTACTATCAACACTGCACACGTAGAGTATCAGACAGAGAACCGCCACTATGCACACGTTGACTGTC
>JAFTNW010000040.1 GCA_017451695.1 Bacteroidaceae bacterium | reverse complement strand
GGCAGCGCATGTGCGCTGCCTCGCTTTGTGTGTATATAAATATATAACTTATTTACAAATCCTTGCTCTCCCCCTCAACATAGTGCTTGCGCACAATCTCCTTGCCGTCGAACACCACATAGGCAAAGCAGCCTATCCAATCGCCAAGGAATATGCAACGCGACTCCTCGGCAAGCGGCAAATCTTCGTCGATATGCCTGTGCCCGAATATAAAGCAATCCACCGATGGGTGTTTTTTTAGATAATCGTTGGCAAACTGCACGCAGAACTCATTTTCGGCACCAAGGAACGGTGTATCGCCTTTTACCTTGTGCTTTATCATGCTGTGGCGTGCCCAGGCATGGCCCATCCATAGTGCCCAGCGGGGATGAATCATTGAGAAACAGCGCTGCAAGAAACGGCTGTGGAATATTTTGCGAAGCAACAAGAACCAGCGGTCCTTTGAAAATTCATCTCCATGAGCAAGGAAGAACTCCTTGCCATACAGCTCCACAAGGCATGGCTCGTGGTGCAGGGTAACACCGCACTCTTTTTCAAAGTAATCGAGGCACCAAAGGTCGTGGTTTCCTGTAAACATGTGTACCTCAACTCCCTTGTCGGTAAGTTCGGCCACCTTACCCAAGAAACGTGTATATCCTTTGGGAACGGCATATTTATACTCGTACCAAAAATCGAACATATCGCCAAGCATATACACCGCCGCAGCATCGTTCTTTATCTTGTCGAGGAACGACACCAAGCGACGTTCATGGGTGCGGCTATGCTCTATTGCCCAAGAACCAAGATGGGCATCGGAGAGGAAATATATCTTTTTCATAGGCTGACGAGTGCTTATACTATTATCACAAAAGACCGAGTTCCAATTTAGCCTCCTCGGTCATGAGGTCTTGCGACCACTCGGGTTCAAAGACTAGTTGCAGATTAACCGCACCTATCCCCTCTATCGACTCCACCTTCTGGCGCACATCCTCAAGCATAAAATCGGCCGCAGGACAATTGGGCGCAGTCAAGGTCATATCAATATCCACCGAGTTGTCCTCATTTACCTCTATACGATATATGAGCCCAAGGTCGTAAATATTTACAGGAATCTCGGGATCATAGACCGTCTTTATCATCTCAACGATTTTCTCTTCCAACTCAATTTTTTGCATATCATTTTACATTTACATGCGACCCGTGTCGCTATAACTGAAATAATCCTTTATGGCAAATATCACATGGTCTATAAAGCGAATGTTCATGAGCTTGCAGGCTGTGCCCACACTCATAGTAACCTCGTCATCGGCACGGCTGGGGCGTGCGTTGCCCGATGGGTGATTATGACAAAGAGCAATACCCGTGGCTCGTTTCAAGAGTGCCTCGCGTATTATAAGACGAACATCCACTGCCGATGCGGTGAGCCCCCCGCTGCTTATGCGCACATGGTCTATCACACGATTCATGTTATTGAGCAAGAGCACATAGGTCTCTTCTATGTGCAACGAGCACATGATGGGATAGAAATAGTTATATATGTCGGCAGAACACTTTATGCGTGTAGGCTCGTTCTGTTCATCGTCTCGGCGACGTTTCCATAGCTCGCATGCAGCCACTATGGTAACCGCTTTGGCCGGGCCGATGCCCTTAAAACGGCAAAGGTCGTCAACTGAGAGCTTGGCAAGTTCGGCAATGCTGTCGCCACACGACGCAAGCACCTTTTTCATAAGTTCCACCGCCGAATCCTCGGCATTACCCGAACCTATGAGAATGGCCAACAGTTCCGATTTGCTGAGCGTGCCCACGCCGTTACGCAATACCTTTTCGCGCGGGCGTTCATCCTCGGGCCACTCCTTGATACTTTGCTTTGCCTTTTTGTCCATCAGCCCCTATTATAAATTTTTGTTAGTTTATCCTTTGTCTCCAACGGCTGTTTAAGCACCATCTTGTACCAAAAAGCCTTCAAAAAGCCCATACCGTAACCTGTTATCTGCACAGCCGATGCAACCACCGAGAGGGCTGCCACCTTTATGGTATTCCCCTTTACAAGAGCATCGGTAAAAATCAATACCGCATAGAGCAATGGCAATAACAACAGCCATGGACAAAATATTGCAGCCACAAGCAGCAAGGCACCCATAACAAGCATGAGCGCAGGCAAGGCATGCACCAACTTCAACGAGCTGGGATGCAGAATCTGCAACCATATACGCGCCTGCCCAAAGTTATTCACCTGCTTGAAAAAACGGCCAAGGTCGATACGGCGTTTATGATACACAAACACCTCGCGTATAAGCCCTATGCTGAACCCCGCGTTGCGTATTCTGATGCTGAGGTCTATATCCTCGCCCATCATATCCTTAAAATCGCCAACCGTTTCATACACTCGCTTTGAGAATCCCATATTGAAGGTACGGGGACAGAATTTCTCCATCACCGCCTTGCCACCCCTGATACCGCCTGTTGTCCAAAAGGATGTCATTGCATGGCTCACCGCCTTCTGCATATCGGAAAATGAGGCATCGGCCGCATCGGGGCCACCGAAGCAATCAAGGCTGTTTGCAGCAAGGGCGGTTTCAAGCCTCTCGAAATAGAAGGGAGGCAGAATTACATCGGAATCAAAGAAGAGCAGATAGTCGCCATTGGCACGCGCCATGCCATAGTTGCGCGTGTCGCTGCGCCCCGAATTCTCTTTATAGTGGTAATGAATAGTAAAAAAAGAACGATAGTGACCAAGCAAATGATCACATCGTTCTTTTGAACCATCCTCTATAATAAGTAACTCAAATGGTTTCACCGTCTGAGCAGCCAGACTGTCGAGAAGCTCTTTTACCTCTCCGGGTCTGTTATAAACCGGAACAATTATAGAGTATAACAATTTTCTTTTTTTAAGTTATTAAGCCTTTACACGACCAACGTATGAACCGTCGCGAGTATCAATCTCAACAAGCTCACCCTCGTTGATGAAGAGAGGAACGCGCACCTCGGCACCTGTCTCCAATGTAGCGGGTTTTGTGGTGTTGGTGGCAGTATCGCCCTTCAAACCGGGCTCTGTGTATGTAACGGCAAGAACAACCTTCACAGGCATCTCGGCAAAGAGGATTGTATCGGTTGATGCATCGGTAACAACATCGAGGTTCATACCCTCTTTCATATATGCAACACCGGTAATCTGGTCTGCGGGGATGGGTACCTGCTCGTATGTCTCGTTGTTCATGAAGATGTAGTCGTTACCCTCCTGATAGAGATACTGGTACTGACGACGCTCAACGCGAACATCCTCCAATTTCTCACCGATATTGAAACGACGCTCCAACACGTAACCATCAACAACATCCTTCAACTTTGTACGCATGAAGGTGTTACCCTTACCGGGCTTTACATGCAAGAAGTCGATGCAAAAATACAACTTGCCATCCATGCGGATAGCGGTACCGATTTTAATGTCTTGTGCATTAATCATAACTATATTCTGTTTTTTGTTAAATAATTCACTAAAAAGTTACTGCCAACACATAAGCAGCAACCGCAGATTGTGCAAAGGTAGTAAAAAAATGGGGATTTATGCAATTATACCGCAGCAGAATTAGTAAATAACAATATAGTTATAATTTATACAGATAATTTTTGTTAAAATTAGCATTGAAAGAGGTATAATTAGTGGGCAAATAGGTATATTTGCGAGAATATTTATTCTGCGACAAAAAACGAAAAACAGTAAAACATATGAACAAGTATTTGAAATGGGGATTGATAGCCGTGCTTGCAACAGCACTTGGAATTTTTGGATTTTACCAGCTGACACCTCACGAGAACGAAGAGTTAAGTGCAGCCGATGCAGCACCAAAGCGTGCCACGCGCAAAGTATTGAATGTGAATGCCAAAATAATAAAGCCTCATCTGCTTACCGACGAGATTCCCATCATAGGACAGCTTGTACCCGACGAAGAGGTGGAGCTATCGTTCGAAACATCGGGAAAAATCACCGACATATACTTTACCGAGGGCAGCTATGTGAGAAAAGGCGAGTTGCTTGCCAAGGTAAATGACAGCCACTTGCAGGCGCAGCTCGACCGCTTGGAGGCACAGATACCACTTGCTGAGGACCGAGTATATCGCCAAAACGCCTTGTTGCAGCGCGACGCTGTGAGCAAGGAGGCATACGAGCAGGTAAAAACCGACCTCGCAACCCTCAATGCCGATATTGAGAAAGTAAAGGCCGAGATTAGAATGACCGAACTGCGCGCACCATTTGACGGCACAATAGGATTGCGTCAGGTGAGCGTGGGTGCATACACATCGCCCAGCACCGTGGTTGCGAAGCTAACCAACCTCACCCCTATAAAAATTGAATTTTCCGTTCCCGAGCGTTATGCCACAGACATAAAAAAGGGGACAAATCTAGAATTCAAAGTGGATGGCAAGATGGAGCCATACACCGCAAAGGTATATGCAACAGAGTCGAGCCTCGACAGCGACACACACACTTTGAAGGTGCGTGCAATATACCCCAATGAGAATGGCGAGCTCATGTCGGGCCGATATGCCGATATACGCCTGAAACAAAAAGAGATACACGATGCAATAGCCATTCCCTCCGAGGCCATAGTGCCCGAAATGGGAATAAACAAAGTGTTTGTCTATCGCAATGGAAAGGCCGAGCCTGTAACCGTTACAATAGGAATACGCACCGATGCCGAAGTGCAGATTACGGCAGGATTGGAGATTGGCGATACAATTCTGACATCGGGTACCTTGCAGCTACGCAAAGGCTCGCTTGTGAAGATTGACAACATTGATTAACGCACAAACCACAGCCTTATGAATATTTCGGAACTGAGTATCCGCAGGCCGGTACTTGCAACGGTACTCACCATTATAATACTATTGTTCGGTTTGATAGGATATTACACTCTTGGTGTACGCGAATACCCCTCGGTGGATAACCCTATTATTTCGGTATCGTGCAGCTACGCAGGTGCCAATGCCGATGTTATAGAGAACCAAATCACCGAGCCTCTTGAGCAAAACATAAACGGAATCCCCGGCATACGCTCCCTTTCAAGTGTGAGCCAGCAGGGCTCATCGCGCATAACCGTGGAATTTGAGCTATCGGTGGACTTGGAAACTGCGGCAAACGACGTGCGCGACAAAGTATCGCGTGCCCAGCGATTCCTGCCACGCGACTGCGACCCACCGACCGTGTCAAAGGCCGATGCCGACGCTATGCCAATACTCATGGTGGCAATACAGAGCGAAAACCGTTCATTGCTTGAATTGAGCGAGATAGCCGACCTCACCGTAAAGGAGCAGTTGCAAACCATCGCCAATGTGAGCAGCGTGGGAATATGGGGCGAGAAGCGCTATTCAATGCGTATATGGCTCGACCCTGTAAAGATGGCTGCATTCGGTATCACCCCGATAGATGTAAAGAATGCCATTACCAACGAAAACGTGGAACTGCCATCGGGCAGCATCGAGGGAAACACCATGGAGCTCACCCTGCGCACCATGGGACAGATGCACACCGCAAAGGAGTTCAACAACGTAATTCTTAAAGAGCAGAACGGCAACATTGTGCGTGTGAGCGACATCGGCTATGCCGAGCTTGGCCCTGCCGACATTAAAAGCTACATGAAGATGAACGGTGTGCCCATGGTGGGTGTGGCGGTTATTCCACAGCCGGGAGCAAACCACATAGAGATAGCCAATGCCGTATATGAGCGCATGGAGACCATGAAGAAAGACCTCCCCGATGATGTAAAATATTCATACGGTTTCGACAACACCAAGTTCATACGTGCATCCATCGACGAGGTAAAAAGCACTGTTTACGAGGCATTTGTACTTGTAATCATTATCATTTTCCTGTTCCTGCGCGATTGGCGCGTAACGCTCATCCCCTGCATTGTAATCCCCGTCTCGCTCATAGGAGCCTTCTTTGTGATGTATGTGGCAGGATTCTCCATAAACGTGCTCACCATGCTTGCCGTGGTGCTCTCCGTGGGCCTTGTGGTGGATGATGCCATTGTGATGACAGAGAACATATACATAAGGATTGAGCAAGGCATGCGCCCGTTCAAGGCGGGCATCGAGGGTTCAAAGGAGATTTTCTTTGCTGTAATATCTACCACCATAACTCTTGTAGCGGTGTTCCTGCCCATTGTGTTCATGGAGGGTACAAGCGGCCGCCTTTTCCGCGAGTTCAGTTTTGTGGTGGCTGGTTCCGTTATCATATCGTCGTTCGCAGCCCTCACATTCACCCCCATGCTCGCGACAAAGATTCTTAAAAGAAGAAAGGAGCAGAATTGGTTCTACAAGAAAACCGAGCCATTCTTTGTGGGCCTGAACAACATATATGAGAAATCGCTCAATTGGTTCTTGAACAAGCGTGTATGGGCTATTCCCGCCACTGTGGCAATGTTCATAATCATAGCCATACTATGGAACAACATCCCTGCCGAGATGGCTCCGTTGGAGGACCGTTCGCAAATAACCATAAACACACGCGGTGCCGAGGGTGTGAGTTACGAATATATGCGCGACTACACCGAGGATATAAACCAGCTTGTGGATTCCATAGTTCCCGATGCCGAATCGATTACAGCGCGTGTATCAAGCGGTAGCGGTAATATACGCATCACATTGAAGGATATCAGGGAGCGCGACTACTCGCAGATGGATGTGGCTGCCAAATTGTCAAAGGCTGTGAGCACAAAAACCAAGGCGCGTGCCTTCGTACAGCAACAATCCTCGTTTGGCGGCCGCCGAGGCAGCATGCCCGTGCAGTATGTACTGCAAGCTGTGAGCATTGAGAAACTGCAAGAGGTATTGCCCGAGTTCTTGAGCCGCGTACATGAAAACCCCACATTCCAGATGGCCGATGTGGATTTGAAATTCAGCAGCCCCGAAGTGCGCGTGAACATCAACCGCGACAAAGCCGGCAGCATGGGAACCAGCGTGCGCGATGTGGCACAAACCTTGCAATATGGCCTCAGCGGACAGCGCATGGGATATTTCTACATGAACGGCAAGCAGTACGAGATTATCGGACAGATAAACCGCCAACAGCGAAACACACCATCGGGTATAAAATCACTATACATACGCAGCAGCAACGGCGAAATGATACAATTTGACAACCTTGTGGAGTTTGTGGAATCGGTGGCACCACCCAAACTATACCACTACAACCGCTTTATCTCGGCTACAATATCATGCGGACTTGCCGACGGCAAGACTATTGGCGAGGGACTTGCCGAGATGGACAAGATTGCCGACGAACTGCTCGACGACACCTTCCGCACTGCTCTGTCGGGCGACTCGAAAGAGTACCGCGAGAGTTCATCGAGCCTCATGTTTGCATTCATACTCGCACTTGTGCTCATCTATCTTATCCTGGCTGCGCAGTTCGAGAGTTTCAAAGACCCGCTGATTATAATGCTCACCGTGCCGCTTGCAATTGCCGGTGCGCTCATATTCATGTATTATTCCGATATTACCATGAACATCTTCAGCCAAATCGGAATAATCATGCTCATCGGCCTTGTAGCCAAGAACGGTATTCTCATTGTAGAGTTCGCCAACCAGAAACAGGAGGCTGGCGAAGATAAGATGAGCGCAATAAAAAGTGCATCGTTGCAACGCTTGCGCCCCATTCTCATGACCAGCGTATCTACCATCCTGGGCCTTTTGCCACTGATGTTTGCCAGCGGTGAAGGTGCCAACCAGCGCATCGCCATGGGAACAGCCGTCGTGGGAGGCATGCTTGTATCCACACTGCTCACCATGTATATAGTACCCGCTATATATAGCTTTATTTCAACAGAAAGAGAAAAAGAGGAAGAACAATGAAAAAGATAATACTTACACTTTGCGCCTGTGCCACACTTGCAACAACACAAGCACAAGTTATATCGCTCAAAGAGTGTTTGGAGAGAGGACTCGAAAAGAACTACTCCATAAGAATCACAAAAGGGCAGGAGGAGATAAGCCGCAATAATGCCACACTTGCCAATGCAGGATATCTGCCCACCGTGGACCTTAACGGCGGTTACAAACTCAGCAACAGCAGCAGCGATTCCAAACCTGCAGGTGGAGAGACCGTGAAACAACGCAACCTGCTCGACCACTCGGCAAATGCGGGGATTGGGCTCAATTGGACCATATTCGACGGCTTTAACATAAGCACCACATACAAGCAGTTGAAGGAGCTTGAGCGCATGGGGCAGACAAACACACGCATAGCGATTGAGGATTTCATAGCCACACTTGCATCGGAATATTACAATTTCATACAGCAACGCATACGCTTGAAGAACTATTTCTACGCTGTAAAGCTATCCAAAGAACGCCTGCGCATAGTGGAGGAGCGCTACCACATTGGCAGCTTTTCGCGCCTCGACTACCAACAAGCAAAAGTGGACTTTAATGCCGACAGCGCACAATACTTGAAACAGCAGGAAGTAGTAATAACCTCGCGCATTGCACTTAACGAACTTATGGCCGAGGAGCAGGTATATACCCCCCTTATAACATTGGACAGCACTATAACAGCCGACATGACACTCAACTTTACCGACTTGTGGAACAACACCCTTGCTAACAATGCCGAACTATTGAAAGCCGACCAAAACAGCAACCTTGCCAAGCTCGACTACAAGAAGGTACTCTCGCGCAACTACCCTTATCTGAAACTCAATGCGGGGTACGACTATGGCTATAATAAATACGAACAGAGCACATATCGCAGCCGCAACAGCTGGGGGTGGAACGGCGGTGTGAGCGTAGGCATGAATTTGTGGAACGGCAACCGTCGCCGCGAAAAGCGCAACGCCAAGATTGAGATTGCAAATGCACAACTGCAACAGCAACAGTTGGAGCTTGCACTAAAAGCCGACCTTGGCAACCTGTGGCAAGCATACCAAAAGAACATTGAACTGCTTAATTTGGAGGAGCAGAACCTTATATCGGCACGCGAAAATCACGAAATTGCCACCGAGCGTTATATGCTTGGCGACCTCTCGGGATTTGAAATGCGCGAAGCGCAACAGAGCCTTCTCGATGCCGAGGAGCGCCTGCTCACAGCCCAATACAACACAAAAATATGCGAAATATCGCTTTTGCAGATAAGCGGAAGAATTTCAAAGTTCTTGGAATAGCGCAAAACGCATAAAATCGCATTGTTTTTGCATATATATGCCGATTTGAATAAAAATCAAAGAAAAACAGCATATATATGCAAAAATTTTATACCACTACGAAAAGTTATTACAAAAAAATTTCTTCGTTTAATAAATGTTTGCGACATTTGTAGAAATTATAACAAAACAGCTAAAAACAAACAATTAAAAAACCACATAATGGCTAACGACAAAAAAACACAGAATTTAGACCAAGTGATTGTACGTTTCTCGGGAGACTCGGGAGACGGCATGCAGTTGGCCGGTAACATTTTTTCGACAATCTCCGCCACGGTGGGAAATGACATCTGCACATTCCCCGACTACCCCGCCGACATTCGCGCCCCGCAAGGCGTTCTCACCGGTGTATCGGGCTTTCAGGTGCATATTGGAGCCGATAAGGTTCTCACCCCTGGAGATAAGTGCGATATTTTGGTTGCAATGAACCCCGCTGCATTAAAGACACAGCACAAATATTGCAAACCCACAGGTGCCATAATAATAGACTCCGACTCGTTCACCGAGAAGGATTTGTTAAAGGCCGAGTTCAAGACCGACAACCCCATTCAGGAGCTGGGAATCACATGCGAGGTTGTTCCCTGCCCCATCACATCCATGTGCCAGGAGACACTGAAAGATAGCGGGCTCGACAACAAGAGCATCGTTCGTTGCAAGAACATGCTTGCCCTGGGCCTTGTATGCTGGCTCTTCGACCGCGACCTGTCGCTTGCCGAGAATATGCTACGCACAAAATTTGCCAAGAAGCCCGAAATAGCCGAGGCTAATATAAAAGTGTTGCACGCAGGTTACGACATGGGACACAACACCCATGCATCAATCTCTCACACATACAGCATTGAGAGCAATGGCGAGAAGGCGAAAGGCAAATACATGGATATAAACGGTAACAAAGCCACCGCATACGGCCTCATCGCTGCTGCCGAAAAAGCCGGCATGAGACTGTTCCTTGGCTCATACCCCATCACCCCCGCAACAGACATCTTGCACGAACTTGCAAAGCACAAATCGCTTGGCGTAGTAACCATGCAGGCCGAGGATGAGATTGCAGGCTGTGCATCGGCTGTGGGTGCGGCATACGCAGGAGCACTTGCCTGTACCAGCACCAGCGGCCCCGGTATATGCCTTAAAAGCGAGGCCATAAACCTTGCTGTAATCACCGAATTGCCCCTTGTAATCATAGACGTGCAGCGTGGCGGCCCATCAACCGGCCTCCCCACAAAATCGGAGCAGACCGACCTGTTACAAGCCCTCTACGGCCGTAACGGTGAGAGCCCTATCCCTGTGATAGCAGCAAACTCACCCACAAACTGCTTCGACGCGGCATACAATGCCTGCAAGATAGCCGTAGAGCACATGACACCCGTAATTCTGCTCACCGACGCATTCATAGCAAACGGCTCGGCAGCATGGAAACTGCCCAACATTGCCGACTATCCCGCTATTGTACCACCCTACGTTACCCCCGATATGCGCGAAGGCTGGAGCCCATACAAACGCAATCCCGAGAACGATGTACGCTATTGGGCAGTACCGGGCACAGAAGGGTTTACACACCGCATAGGCGGCCTTGAAAAGAGCGCTGCCACGGGAGCAATATCAAACGACCCCGAAAACCACCACAGCATGGTGGCCAAGCGCGCCGACAAGGTTGCCAAGATTGCAAACTACATTCCGCAACTGCAAGTGGAGGGCGATGCTGATGCCGACCTACTGATTGTGGGATTCGGCGGTACATACGGCCACTTGTGCGAGGCTATGCAGGCCATGAACAAGAGCGGCAAGCGCGTGGCACTCGCCCACTTCAACTACATCAACCCGCTGCCAAGCAACACGGCCGAGGTTTTCGCCAAATACAAGAAGATTGTTGTTGCCGAACAGAACATGGGACAGTTTGCAGCCTATTTGCGCACAAAATTCGAGGGCATTGAACTGATGCAATACAACGAAGTTAAAGGACAGCCTTTTGCCGTTGCAAACTTGGTTGAGGCATTTACTAAAATTTTGGAGGACTAAAAAATGAGCGAATATACAGTACAAGATTATAAGTTCGGGCAGCCACGCTGGTGCCCGGGTTGTGGCGACCACTCATTCCTTGGTGCACTGCACAAGGCCATGAGCGAAATTGGTATTGCACCACACAATATTGCGGTAATTTCGGGTATCGGTTGCTCTTCGCGCCTGCCCTACTACATGAACACATACGGTTTCCACACCATTCATGGCCGTGCGGCAGCAATTGCCACAGGAGCCAAGGTTGCCAACCCCGACCTCACCATCTGGCAGATTTCGGGCGACGGTGACGGCCTTGCCATCGGAGGAAACCACTTCATTCACGCAGTGCGCCGTAACATCGACCTCAATATGATACTGTTGAACAACCGCATATACGGCCTCACAAAAGGACAATACTCGCCCACCTCGGCAAGAGGCTTTGTGAGCAAATCATCGCCCTACGGCACGGTTGAAGACCCCTTCCGCCCCGCCGAGCTCTGCTTCGGTGCCCGCGGTCGTTTCTTCGCACGCTGTGTAGCCACCGACATGAGCGCAGCCGTAGGTTGCTTGAAAGCCGCAGCACAGCACAAAGGCGCATCGGTAGTGGAGGTATTGCAGAATTGTGTGATATTCAATAACGGCACACACGACAGCATCTACACCAAAGAGGGCCGCGCAAAGAACGCCATCTACTTGGAGCACGGCAAGCCCATGATTTTTGGCGAGAACCGCGAATATGGCCTTATGCAAGAGGGATTCGGCCTTAAAGTAGTTAAGATTGGTGAGAACGGTGTTACCGAACAGGATATTCTTGTTCACGATGCACACTGCAAGGATACCACCCTGCACCTTAAGCTAGCACTGATGGAAGGTCCCGATTTCCCCATCGCCCTCGGCGTTATACGCGATGTTGAGGATGTAACCTACAACGATGCCGTTCATGCTCAGGTTGAGGAGGTCAAAGGACAGAAGAAGTATCACTCATTTACCGAGCTGTTGGAGACTAACGAAACATGGGAGATAAAATAATCGCACATGTATAATCACAATAAAAGAGCTTGCCCCGCGGGGCAAGCTCTTTTATTGTGTGGGGTGGATGGCTATTATCTAACCACCACCTTTATATTATCTATAACATAAATACCTGCGGGCAGGGCAAAGATGTGCGAATCCTCGACAAAGGCTTCGGCAATCTTGCGGCCTACAATATCATGTACTGCCACCATTGAAGGCGCAGCAACCCTTACAAGAACACCGCCTTCGACATAGGCAACATCAACCGCCTCCCTCTCGTATGTATCCACTATGCCAACAGTGCCAAGTGTGTTATCCATGCCATCCTTCTGATATACTCGCACCCAATCGAAGAGAGTTTCGTAGGTGTGTGTAACATCGGCATTGGCAGCCCAAGAGCCGTTACCCACGCTTTGGTTGAGAATAATGTGGAAATTGTCGTCAAACGGCCACTGCCCTTTACTCAAAGCATCCTGCGACGACGATTTATCATACCGCGCCACCTGCTTGCCATCGACATACCAAATGAGAGAACTCTCGTTCCACTCCAAAGAGTATATGTGATAACGGTCTATGGCTGTATATTCATTGTAGCTCGACTTAGGATTGCCTGTATTTCCTAAATTATATGTCCAATTGCTATGCACGGTGTGCCAAGCACGCTCCTGTGAATCGATTGCCTCCCATATATCAATCTCGCCATCGTTGGGCCAGCCACCCGACTGGTCCTCGGGCATCATCCAGAAGGCAGGGAAGTTTCCACTCCATGGGTTGGTCTTTATACGGCCTTCTATGCGACCATAAGTGAAACCGAATTTACCGCTGCTCCAAATACCGCCCGTAATCATAGGTACATTATCAACCGAGGTATCGGGGTTGGGAATGGCACGAGCCACAAGCTTGCCATCCTCAATGTAAATAACATCCTCGCTATCACTCAACCATCTGTTCCAGGTTGCACTGTAACGTATGCAACGGCTCCACCACTCATCGGATGGCTGTGTACCATCGGCGGCATTGAACTCGTCGCTGAATACCAAATGCCACTCGCTATCATCATTCTTAATGAATTCGGCAAAAATCTCGATATCGCCATTTGCATATTCGGCAGGCAGGGTGATAACAGCATCACTTGCAGGGAGAATCTCTTCACTCCACTGTTTATTGCCATTCACATACTGCTCGCCTTTTATATTGTATCCGTGGCGCACAATAACCTCCTGCGCCTCATAACCGGGAGCACCGGGCATAAGCTGGAATTCTATCGGCGAGAATGGTGCAACCGTCATAGGCAATGCGGTGTTGTTAGCACCAATGATACCACCATTCAGGGTATTAAGATTCAAAGAGCAAGTGCCTTTGATTATATTAATGAGGAAATCCATAACCGCACCACCGTTGGCAACTATATCGGCCGAGCCGGCAGGCGATATGTTATTCACATCGGCCTTCAAACGCGCACGATATACACCTGCGGGGATATTGGCGGGCAGTGTATATAAAGGCAACTCCTTGCCGGGAGCCGCAACAGCATTGCCCCTGCTATCCTTTCCATTGTAATATGTAAAGGATAGCAACTCGCTCGAATTTGCCGGCAGACCATCGCTATTGAGTAGAGCTGTAAACTGCCCGTCGTTGTTCCAATCTATATACAAATAGTAATGCAGGCCATCGCGGTTATCGTTCATGGATAGAGAGAACGATTGGGGCGACAAGAAGGATAAAGGACTTTCGGTAAAGTTCTTATATACCTCATTACCCTCTATTGCCATGGTATAGTCGTCGAGCCCCACAGCAAGAGCAAGCGCACCGCTGTAACCATCGGCTGTTGTTGTCTCTTCATCAAAGGATAGTGCATACCCCTCGCCCTCAACCTCGGCAGGAGCTTGCACAAAGATAGCCTCAATCTCCACATCACCATCCACACATTCGGCAGGAATAGTAACTACGCCATCCTTGCACATATACGCAGGAATAGTATACTCATAGTGCTGTTTTACGCCAAATTTCTCGGGCTCGCCTGCAAGATTATGTCCATGGCGAACATTTATTATATCGAGAACATATCCATCGGCAGCCACGGCCTTCAAATGGAGAGGCTCGCCAAAAGGCACTGTGGCCGGCAATGCCGAGCCATCGGCGGCAAGAAGCGTACCATTTTCAACTATTGCCGAAAGGGCCCCCTCGGCCGAGTGAACATTTATGCACACATCGCATATTGCACCACCATTCTTAATTATTCCGTTACCATCCTCGGGCCTGCCCGCAGGGTCAATAGAGGCCCAATCGACCTTATATCGCATCATATAATAGCCGTTGGCAAGGTCTGCCGGCAGAGTGAACGAAGGAGGATTAAGCACATTGGCATTTGATACCGATGCACCTGTACTGTTGTATCCCACACCGGAGTTCACAACAGGCTCGGCATACGAGAATGCCATAATATCGCTACCAGATGGAATAGAGCCGTTGCTGTTCAGCTCGGCCTCAAAGAAGCCATCCTGCCCGCGGTCGATATAGACAAAACCGTTCATCCAATTACCTGTGAAACCAAATACCGGAGTGAGTGTCTCCCCTGCTCTTGCAGTGAGCACAGCATTGTCTATGCGGCTGTATATCTTCAATGGTGTAGGCAGATTTATGGTTTGATTGCCATCTGCCGAGCCATTCAAAGAGATTGTGTTCAAGCGGCGCGACGCGTGGCTGTAACCACGCTCCTTGTCAAATACCACAGGGTAATATTCCACATTTACTGCACTCTTTGAAATAAGCTGCATGCAATCAATATCGCCCATCCATTCCTCGTTATAGAGGCGCACCACGTTGTTGCCCTTGTTAAGTGTAACATCCACATCAACAGTACCTACCGAACTCCAATTACCTGCATTGGTGGTTACCTCCACGGGAGTGCCGTCGTTGACACTGACAAGCATCTTGCGTGCCTCGCCCGACATGAAGGAGAAACGCAGCGTGTATTCGCCGCCATTCATGCTATATACGTTGCGCCACTGCAAGTCGTTCTCGGCACGACCACCGAGCCAACCTACTGCCACGCCACCCGAGCAGGCAGCCTTCTCAACAGGAACGGCTGTGCCATATACCTCGTGATTGCCTAATTCCTGATAGCATGAAAGCCACGCTGTTTCGGCCTCATAGAGGGTGCGCTCGCAACGCTCCTCGGCCTCTAATTTATATATGCGTGTACCATGCGCAGGCACCGACACCGATAACATATCCTTGAATACACCCCTATCCTTCTTTTCAAAAAGGTCGCGCACGCTTACCTCACCTGCAAGGTCGAGTTGCGAGAAGTTTATGTTCATCGCCACTTCGGCATCGGTGGGGTTATAGAAGGCCACAACACGTTTCTTGCCATAAAGTTCCTCAACATCCTTCACAAGCACATAAGCCCCATTTTCGTGCTTTACCACATAGGCTTGCAAGCCAAGAGGGTCTTGATTTACAGCAATGAGTTCCTTGTTCTGCATCAGTTCAAGAGCGTTGCCCTTGATATCGTTAAGGTCGCACCCTATGAGCAGCGGAGAACTCATCATACACCACATACCAAAATGTGTCTTATCCTCCTCGTCGGTGAGGCCGCGACCAACCTCAAGCATATCCATATCATTATAATGGCCGGGCGATGCATAAGCCGACAGATAGAGACTCTGATTTATAATGCTCTTAACCGAAGCCCAACCCAGATAGATATCCTCGGTGGTGCGCCATGAATCGGCAATTTCACATGCCCAAGTACCGGGGAATGCCCAGCGACAGATATTCCATGTTACATCGTCGCGCCCTGTAGCTTTGATTGCGGTAGCAATCTCCTTGTAGCGCTGCTCCACATCAAGGTCAAGACCGTCGGCATTGTTATTGGGGTCGGCACCACAATAATCAACCTTTATAAAATCGAAATTTAGTTCATTGAAATACAATGCCATATCCTCGGCATCGTGCCCATAAAGCCCTACCCCGATACCGATGGTATCCTTTGGCTCGCCCCAATATGAAGCACAGGTGTTTGCGCCAGCATCGGAGTAGATACCGGCCTTCAATCCTTGACCATGGATATAATCCACAAGGGGACGAAGACCATTTGGGAAACGTGTGGGATGAATAAGCAATTTACCATTCTCGTCACGCCCGCCAAAGAAGCCATCGTCGATGTTTATGTGGTTATAACCACAATCCTTAAACCCAAGCCTTACCATTGCATCGGCCTGCGCCTTAATTACAGAATCGTTAATCTGGAAACCATAGGTATTCCACGAACTCCAACCCATCAACGGGGGATTTTGAGCGCTAGCAACCACGGTTGCCATACAAAGCGCCATACCAAATATTAGCCTCTTCATTAGTTATATAAGTTTTTTATTTATATTTATTATACTACCATTTAATAAATTTATGAACACGCTGCTCACCATTACTCTTTATTATAAGAAGGTAGGAACCCTTTGGCGAGTCGGCAAGCGAAACTGTGGCAACACCGGCCTCGGCAACGGCACGGGCCACAGCAACGCCACCCATATTAACGACCTCGATGGTTGAGCCTTCGGGCACATTTCCACAAGAGACCATCTGTGATGCCGCATTGTAATCCACCGTGCAAGCCTCAACACCCATATCGCCAATACCGGTCTCCTTACCATTCACAGTGCTTATGCGCAGTGTGTGGCTGTATGTAGAACCGCTGGGACAATAGTACATACTTTCTGTACCAGGACCGCAACTGCCGTTACCCAAGCCACGTTGCATATAGTCAAATGTAGCATATACCACATCGTCTTTTACCAGCTCCCAAGGATGAAGAACAGGTGTCAGATATTGCACCTGGTTGTAGTGTGATAGCGAGAACGACACCTCGCCCTCAGTTTCAATATTTATGGTATTGCCATTCTCGGGATTCACAAGCGACATTGAGCGCAGTGCCATGCGGTTACCATGCGATTGCGGGTGCGCATACATCTCAAACATATCGTCCACCGTTGTGGTGTAACGACCGATGAACGAACCTCTTTGCCTATCTACATAGTTCTCCCAAGGACCTTTTGCATAGTATGACACATTCTCATAGCCTGCCGGGAAAATAACATCTATACCGATACGGCGCAAAGAGGTAAACGGCGTATAATCTATCCTCATATCAACCTCGCCACTTGCATAAATGGTATATTCTATTACATACGGGCAGCTATCGTGTACGGCATTCACTGTTACGACACAGCAATTTGCATCGCCCGACAAGGTTGCATTTACGGTAGCGGAAGAGACGTATGAAATATCATCGCCAAACTCATGGTTGCCATAAGGGCTCTCGTTCTCAATCCAGCGGATATTGCTATATACAGGATGCTTATCGCCGCTTTCCAGCACCTGCACACCATTGGCTACCCACTCGGTTACAAAACCGTCACTGTTTACAGAGAAGGTTATATTATCGTTGCTCACAGTGTAACCGCCAACCGATGAGAGCGACAACTGTTCAGTTGTTGCAGGCACCGCGGCAAGGGCGCCGCGACTCTGCAATGTAAACTGCTCGGCAGCCATCGGGTAACCACTTTCACACCATATCTCCTCGTTGTTCTTCAATAATTCCACATTGAGCAGATATTCGCTACCCTCTTCAAATTCATCTATGATGGGAAGAACTATTGAAGCCGTTTCTGCCGGTGCGGTAGAAGGCATATCCATTGTGGCACTTTTAACCATCTCGCCGTTGCACAATATGGTGTAACGCAAAGAGAACAGATCGAGGTTCAAGAAATTATATTTATTCTTAACCAAAAGAGTATTGCTGTTGGCATCGAATGTAAAGGTAGCATACTGATAAACCTTCTTAACCTCGGTGAGCTTGGGTGTCCAGGCACGGTCGGCTGTGATAAGACCGTTGTTCACAAAGTTACCCTGATGGGGACCGGGGTAGTCGTAACCCGATGTATATTTGGGGAAGCCATTTACATCGAGCTGACCGCTCTTGATTGCCTGCGGGTCATATATCGATTGGTCTACCCAATCCCATATACAACCACCTATACCATATCTGCTGCTCTCGATGATATCCCAATACTCCTGCAAGTTGCCGACGGCGTTACCCATGGCATGAGCATACTCGCACATAAAGAATGGCTCACCACCTATACTGCTATTGGAATATGTGCGCACATATTCAAGGTCGGGGTACATTTTTGAGTGCATATCGGTATTTGCAGCAGAGTTCTCTCTTGAATATCCCTCGTAGTGAATGGGGCGCGAATCCAATGCGCGCGTAGCCGCGTAAGTAAAATCGAAATTCACACCCACGCTTGATTCGTTGCCGAGCGACCAGAACACTACCGATGGATGGTTACGGTCTCTGTAAACCATGCGCACAGTGCGGTCCACATATTGCGCACGCCATGTAAGGTCGTTCGAAATACTGTTTTTCTTTCTATCCTCCCAATTCTTATGACACTCCACATCGGCCTCGTCCATCACATAAAGGCCGTAATAATCGAACATGGCATACATTTTTGCCTGACGGGGATAATGGCTGGTGCGCACAGTGTTCATGTTGCTCTGTTTCATCATCTCCACATCCTTCAACATGGTTTCCACATCAATGGCACGACCATGCAAGGGGTGGGTATCCTGGTTGTTCACACCCTTGAAGAATACACGTTGGCCGTTTATGAGCACAACGCCGTTCTTTATCTCAATGTGGCGGAAACCATATTTTGTAGAGAACACCATCTCCTCGTTGCCCGCCACATCCTTTTGGCGCACGACAAGCGTATATAGGTTGGGTGTTTCGGCTGTCCACGGCAACAGATTGTCGAGTGCATCGTATGTGATATTTGTTGTGGCACTTTGTGTGCCGGCGGCAATATCCACCGATACAGACTGCGATGCTACAAGCGCCCCCGATGGAGAAATCAATTCCGTTTCTATACTCTTTGTGGCAGCAACTCCTGTTCTGTTATCCACCTCAATGGCAATGTTCATAGAACCACTTGTGTAATCCTCATTAAGTTCCGATGTAATATAGTGGTCGCGAACAAAGGTCTTGGGTGTGGCATAGAGATATACATCGCGGTGCAAGCCACTCATGTGGAACATATCCTGGCCTTCGAGGTACGAGGCGTCGCTCCAACGCAACACCTGCACGCTTATATTGTTTTCACCGGTACGCACATGGGCGCTGATATCAAATTCATGGTCATTGTTGCCTCCCTGTGTGTAACCCACATATTTACCATTAACCCACACATAGGCTGCACTGTAAAGGCCATCGAAATGCAGGAACACATTCTTATCGTTCCAACCTTGCGGCAGGGTAAATGTGCGACGATATGAGCCCACGGGATTATCGCCCACTCCGCTCACCTTATTTACTATATAAGGAGGATTATCCAAGAATGCATACTCTACATTCACATAAAGGGGGAGGTCGTAGCCCTTCATCTCCCAGCAAGATGGAACATCAATATTGTCCCATGCCGAAACATCGGCTGCATCGCCCCAAAAATCAGCTTCGCCCGGACGCGATGAAGGCGAGGGCACGAAATTAAATTTCCATGTGCCGTTGAGCGACAGATAGTCGGCCTTTTCGGGTGTGAGCCATGGGTAGTTATAATTGGCGTCGAGTTTCATCTGCGATGTAGAGGTATATGGGACGAATGTAGCATGGGCAGCCTCTTTATTCTCCTCAAAGAACTCCTGATTCTCCCACTCATTGCCAAATGAGCCGTTCATCATAGCCATAACAAATTTCGTATCATCGCCGGCGGGAGAGGTTGTGGTTGCAAGAGCCTCATCGGCAACAGATTGTAAATAATACTTGATTGCATTCTTCAATGCATATAAGCGATATACACCGCTCTCGCCCTCTACCTCCTCGAAATAGATATTTTGGTTGCTGTTTGCACTATTTGTAGTATATAGCAAAGGAACACATGCTCCATCCAGCCCCATATCCAATGAAAGGCCATAGTATTGCGAGGTGAGCACATAGCTGCTCTTGCCTTTTGTAATCTTCCACACCTGTCGGTTATTGCCGGTGGTATAGAATTCTGAGCACAGTTGGCTGTCCAATGTACTGAATTGCGGACAACTTATCACTTGCTCTGTTGCCACGTTCATAATGACAAACGATTTATTTGCAACGGGGAAGTTCATGGAAAGTTCCTCACCTGTTGCGTGCAAACGGAAGAGAGATGTCTCGCTCGAGAGGTCATCGACAATAAGGGGAGTGCCCGACGATGAGACACCGAGGCACTGCGACAGGTTGCCTGCGTTCAACAAGCGATGCACACCCGGCTCAATCTCCACAATCTTAAATATCTGGTTCACATTGTAGGGCTCAAAGTTCCACTGTACGGGATACCCCACGCCGGGAGCCATATCCACAGATTTTTTGGATGCAGGGTTTATGAGTATATACTCATCGGCAACGCCTGTGGGATAGAGCGCCCACTGCTGGCCCACGCTGCTATCGTCGCCTGTGGCATATGTAATAACAGCATCGTTAGCAAGATTGTTACCGTTTGAGATAAACTTACCGTTACCTATATTCTCCAAGCGATAGATTTTAAGGCTTTGGCATTCAAGTGCCGACGGTTCATCCGAAGGCTCCTGCTCCACAACCTTTTTAACTATCTCAACCGAGTAGCTGGCCGAATGCTCTATGGCCTGCTCCACAAAATTGGTACCGTTGCTCACAAGGAACTTAACGCCCTTTTTTATGGCCGACTGTGTCCAACGAATAGAGAACATCCCATTCTGCATTGTTATGAGATAGGTATTCCAATCGCTGTAATATTGATTGGTACCAAACACGCCATACTCATTTATGTAGCGGCCATCGGCATTGCTCAAAATCTTATAGTAGTTACTGCCCGAGGCATCGGGGGTAATAATCCACTCTTGTGCAAGACCGGGGGCTGCAACCGTTTCAAAGGTGGGAGTGCCACCCGAACCGTTTATATTATTGTTTGTGAGATATTTGCCACCATCAACAATATAATAGATGCCATTTGAGGATATTAGGTTTTTCTCCTCCTCGGCACCGCTTATGGGTACAATATCAAATATAAAGTTTGCAGGGAGAGGCTCGCTTGTGCCGCTCACCTTAACTCTTGAACCATCTGCTGTCCAGAATTTAGTTCCTGCGCTACCGGCATTCTGCACACCATATTTGCCATTGGCAAGACGATAGATATCGTAGGTGTGCCATGCAGCATCGTAGGGGTTGGTGCTGTTGCTTACCGAGAATTCACCCTTTTCGTTGAGATAGCGGTTATCCTCGAGGTTTACAATCTTGTAACGACCGGTAGAGGGGTCGATGCTTATTTTCCACTCCTGTTTCTGCGGGCGTACATCATCTATTGCTGCCACAAATTGGGGAACGCTGCCATCGGTGTTTGGAGTTGTGTTTGTGAGGTATGCACCATTATACATTATATAATACGTGCCATTCTCCACGACCTGTGCAGGGAATACATCGGTACGATAATCGTAATTCTCCTTGTAAATGGCAACCAACTCGCCAACATTCTCGTCTATGAAAGGCTCCACATGAAGAGTGGCAACCTCGGGCGTTGCCTGCTTTATGGTACCGGCAAAATCGCGAGAACGCAGTGCCTCTTGCGCCGTTACATGGCTGTTATAGAGCAGATAGTTGTCTATAAACGCCTCGGGGTCTTCATTAAGCAGCGCATTGTTCATATTCACAAGTGCCACACCGCGCTGGCCCATATACTTCATGCACTTGAGCCATGGGGTAATCTCCTCAATAAGCGCAGCAGCCTCGGTGCTTGCAAGCAATCTGTCGGCTGTGGTAACAAATTTTTCGAACTGCTCGCCCACGGCAGCGTAGGCAAGGTCCCTGTTACCGGCAGCCATTTCGGCATTATATACAGCCTTGGCATCCACAAAGGCGGGCGACTCGTCGTTGCGACGCAGGCCATGAACGGTGGCACCAAGGTCCACGTTATTCTCGCAGAAGAAGTGGAACTCCTCGGCCAACGTGGGCATTATGTATTTAATGGCGTTCTCCCAAGAGGCATCGGCATCGTAAGCAGGCATATTCCAATTATAATCGCCTATGCTGAAAAGAGAGACTTTCGATGCCTCGGCATACTCCATGGGGTTGGAGGTGAAGCCCGAAACCATATCGGCGATATCGAGGTCGTTGCCTGTGGTGGGGCCCATGAGCATGTGGTTTATGCAGTAGTCGTTTACGGGGTAGTTGAGCCATATGAACGCCTTACGGCCTATCTGTGCGTTTATCCACTGCATATCGCTCTTGTTTATCATATCCACCACGCTGTTACCTGTCCACATGATGCGGATTTCGGGGTACATGACTGTGCCCAGCGTTGTCAGATAATCGCCATTGCTCCACCCCCTGTTGTATTGTGTGGGGCAGATGATGCAGGGATTTACATCGTCATAAGCCTTGTTCAACTCGTCGGTTATGTAGTTCATCAGCTGCGCCTGTTTGTCGCCGCGAGTACCCTCGCCACCCCACACGTCGTCAAAGAACACGGCAAATGTGCGCACGCCGAGGTTATACATAGCCTTTAGCTTGTTTACAATATTCACACTGTCGGCATTGTTCCATTGGATATTCTCTCCCGGGTGGATGGCCCACACAAAATCCACTTTATTGGCTTTTGCTGCAGCTACATACTGTCTAATCTTTTCGGCTTGGTCGGCGGGATACTCCTCGCGCCACTGAGCACGGTGATAAACGTCGTCTTTGGGGCCATAGATATACATATTCATCTTCTGGCGGCCGAAGAATTCAAACAGACTCATGCGATTTGCCTCGCTGTAAGGGTTGCCATAGTAACCCTCTACAAGGCCACGATGCACTACGCTGGGGTAGTCGGTTATTGCGACCTCCATGACATTGGGCTGCGAAGCTATCTGTATAAAGCTCTGCACGCCGTAGTATGTACCGGCGCCATCGTTACCGGCAATCACAACCTTGTTTTTGCTCACTGCAAGGTAATAACCCTCGGCATTTTCGGGAATAAGGCTCTCGTAATCGGCTATGGCAGCATCGCCACGCTCGCCCATTATCACTTGCACTGCACCACCGGTGGCAAAATTCTTTTTGAAAAGAGCCACCGCATCGGCATCGGCACTGCTCTCGCCAACAAGAGTATATGACTCACTATTTGCAAAAGCCACACTCTCGCCCCATGCCACCTGCTGAGGCGTGGGAGAAATTGATACCTGCTGCGCAAACAACGGTTGCACAAATAGTGCAAACAGGGGCACGAACAGCAAGAACAACTGATTGGTAATTTCTCTATGGTTCATAATCTTACTATTTAATTACTAATTACTTACACATTTTATATAATACACTCTACATACGTGCATAATACAACTACACTTGCAAACCCGCAGAAAATGCAATATACATTTACCAAATATACAAAAAAAGAGATATTATCACAAGTACACCTC
>JAFTNW010000009.1 GCA_017451695.1 Bacteroidaceae bacterium | reverse complement strand
GGCAGAATACTCTTCGGTACTTTTCAAGAAAGTACCTCAATATATGCTGGAAAAAAGGAACCAGCTGATTATGGTTCTTTTTGTATCCATTTTCGCTATCGGATTTATCAACGTATATCAGCCGTTTGGTTCCGATATGTGGATTGACAACAACAAAATTACCACCACCACATACTTCCTATGGTCCATAGTTCTTGTTAGTATAGGAATGATTGTGGTTGCCATATGCCGCGTGGTGATGTATCAATTCTCGCGCAGGCCCAACCACGGTATAACAATTATAAAATACATTGGCTGGGTTTTTATTGAATTATTGTTGTTGTCGGGGGCATTTACCATTCTTGCACTCATTGTAAAAGGTAACCTGAACCTCCCTACCAATGACCCGATGGAGATTTATATAAATGCCATCAAAAATACAATATACATACTTTTCATTCCTTATATACTCTGTATCCTGTTCTTCTCGTATCAGGAACGCTCTGCCAAGCTCAAGGAGTTGATGAACGAGAATATAGGGTTCAAGTCGAGTTCGTTGATATCCATCAGGGATTCACGCGGAGTATTGCAGCTATCCGTAGCCAAAGAGAATCTCATATACATAGAATCGGCCGATAATTATATATGTATTTGGTATTTGAAGAACGAGCAGTTAAAAAAACAGCTCATGCGCATAACCATGAAGGATATAAGCGACCAGCTTGCCGACACCAACATAGTGCGTTGCCACCGTTCATATATGGTAAATCTTGACCTTGTGAAGGTTATACGCCGCGAGAAGGAGAACCTGTTCCTTGAGTTGGGTGTTCCCAATGTGAGAGAGATTCCTATTTCAAAAACATATGGCGAGCATGTATTGCGCCGCCTTGTACCTATTTCATAACAGAATAAAACAGACGATGAAGAAGATTGCTATTTTTGCATCGGGCAGCGGCTCCAATGCCGAAAACATTGCCAACTATTTCAAAGGAAATCCCGAGGTGGAGATTTCTCTTATTGTAGCAAACAACCCCGAGGCCTACGTTATTGAGCGTGCACGCAAGTTGAATATCCCTTGCGAGATTGTTACAAAGGCCGAATTTATGGCTGCCGACGGCATTGTGGAGATGATGCACCGCTACGGCATTGATTTTATCGTACTTGCAGGATTCTTGTTGCTTGTACCCAAAAAACTCATAGAGGCCTACCCTGCCCGCATTGTAAACATCCACCCTGCCCTGCTGCCCAAGCATGGAGGTAAAGGCATGTATGGCGACCGCGTTCATAAAGCCGTTGTAGAGAGTGGCGACACAGAGAGCGGAATAACCATTCATCTTATCGATGCAGAATATGACAAAGGCACAACATTCTTCCAGGCCAAATGTTCCGTACTCCCTACCGACAGCCCCGATGATGTTGCGGCAAAGGTACATGCCTTGGAGTACGAGCATTTCCCGCATGTGATTGAGGAGATTTTGCAGCAGCTGTAACAACCATTTCACGACACACAGCTGTAATCAACCAGGCAGTTATAACTAAATAAACAAAAGGGTTTCATCCGTGGATGAAACCCTTTTGTTTATTTAGCGTGCCACTTGTTTACTCTGCAAGTTTCTCAAGTTCCTTCATTTTATCAATCATGTTAAGGTTGTAATAACAGTTTGTGAGGCTGTTTAACCACAAGCTCTTATCTTCGGGAACGAGCTCGCGGAGTTTCTCAAAGTGAGGCAGCGCAGCGCTGAACAGACCGTTAAGAACCTCCTTATCCTTCTTCATCTTCGCACGGTCAATCTTTGTAGATGATTGGCTGGCGCTGTACTCCTGTGCCTGTGCTATATATGCACGGCCCAAGTTGGTGTGCGCATCAACATAGTTAGGATCCATCTCCAATGTCTTTTTATACCATGTGATGGCTGTTTCATAATCGTTCTGCTGCTGTGCAATATATCCTTTCAGATATACAAACAGGGGGTTTGAAGGGTCGGAAGCCATAAGTTCATCGGCAAGAGCATTCAATTCATCGCGTTTGCCCGAATTGTCGTAATACGAGATAAGGGTTTGATAGAAGAAAGGATCTTTGGGATACTTTACAACGCCCTCTTTCAAAAGATCCACCCATTTTACGGTATCGCCCATTGCGCTGTAAGCAGTGGCTTTGTAACGATAGATGGTAGATGCTTTTGTCTCGTCTTGCGCTGCATAATCGGCATATTTCAACACCTTTGAATAGTCCTCGAGCTGCATACCGCAAAGAATGGCGTTGTAGGCTGCACCCACGTTATATACCTTCTCGGCAGGCTGAATGAGCTCGGCAAGATACTTATGCTCTGACAATTCAACAAATTTGTCAAATTGGCTGAATGCCTCGGCATACTTCTTCTGATTATAGAAATATGAACCGCCGTTATACATCTGGTTACGATTCTCATAAAGAGCAGTCTTGATGAACTCGGTGTACTTGGGAGCCACTTTACCTTTTTTGTCGGGAAGATTGTCGAGCGAGTCGCATATCTCAAGTTCCGAAATTAACTGCACGCAGTTTGAATAGAGCTTGTTCATATCAATCTGCCCGCCTGATGCACGCGATGCGTTGTCGCGGTCGATGATGGCTTTAAGAGCCTGTGTCTTTATATACCACACATAAGCATCGCCATTTACCAACGGATTTTCAGTACATGTGCTTATTTTAGCGAGAGCAGCATCGGGGTTATCGAGAATAAGTTTCTCGGCACTCTTTGCCTCAACCATCAAAGCCTTTATCTGTTTTTTCTGCGCTTTGAGTTCCTCTTTTGATAGCGCCTGTCCAAAAGCTATAGCAGCGGACAGAAGCAGTGTCATTGTAAATACTAGCTTTTTCATTTTAATATTAGTTTGTTAGTTAGTTATTAATTTGTTCGGTGTTATCAGTATCAACATCGGTTTCAGGTGTTTCGGGCATCTCCTCAACCTCTTCGCGTGTAACCTTGCATACAGAACCTATGCAGTCGTTCTTCTTTCCAAGGTTGATGACCTTAACACCTTGTGTAGCACGGCCTATTACAGGAATCTGCTCAACCGCTGTGCGTATGGTGATACCCGACTTGTTGATTATCATCAAATCATTTTCGTTGTTCACATCCATTATTGCAACGAGCTGACCTGTCTTATCGGTTACCTTCAAAGTTTTCACACCCTTGCAACCACGGCTTACAGTGGGATAATCGTCGCACTTCGAGCGCTTGCCAAAGCCCTGCTCCGAGAGTACAAGCAAGCTGTGCTCGTCGCCGGCATCCTGCGGCAGAATAACCATGCCTACAACCTCATCGCCCTCTTCAAGTGCCATACCCTTGACACCGGTGGCGGTGCGGCCCATTGTGCGAACGGTATTCTCGTTGAAGCGAACGGCACGGCCTGTTCTGTTGGCAAGTATAATGTCGCTGTTACCATCGGTGAGTGCAACCGAAATCACGCGGTCATCCTCGCGGATACCGATTGCAAGAATACCATTGGTACGAGGGCGTGAATATTGCTCGAGAGAGGTTTTCTTGATAATACCCTGCTTGGTACAGAATATTATGTTGTGGCTCTCAATGAAGTTCTTGTCGGCAAGTGTCTTTACTCGTACAAATGCATTTACAGCATCGTCGCTCTCGATGTTGAGCATGTTCTGTATTGCACGGCCCTTGGAGTTCTTGTTGCCCTCGGGTATCTCATATACTTTGAGCCAATAGCATTTACCACGTTGTGTAAAGAAGAGCATGGTGTTGTGCATGGTGGCAGTGTATATGTACTCTATAAAATCGGAGTCGCGTGTGTCGCTACCCTTTGAGCCTACACCGCCACGGTTCTGACTGCGATACTCACTCAACGGAGTACGTTTTATGTAGCCCATGTGAGAGATTGTGATAACCATCTCGTCATCGGCATAGAAATCCTCGGGATTGAAATCGTTGGATGCTGTGTAGTCTATGCGACAGCGACGCTCATCGCCATATTTCTCTTTAACCTCGATAAGTTCGTCCTTTATCACCTTCTTGCATAGTTCGTCGTCGGTGAGAATTGCGTTGTAGAACTCAATCTTGCGCTGCAACTCATCCATCTCGGCATGCAGTTTATCCTGGTTGATACCGGTGAGCTGGCCCAGACGCATCTCCACAATGGCATTGGCTTGTGCTTCGGAGAAACCGAATCGTTGCATAAGCGAAGTGCGGGCATCGGCAGGCGAAGAAGAGGCCTTGATGATGCGTACCACCTCGTCAATGTTATCCGATGCTATAATCAATCCCTCGATGATGTGGGCACGCTCCTGCGCCTTGCGAAGATCGAACTTGGTGCGGCGTATAACAACCTCATGACGGTGGTTCACAAAGTGTTTGATGCAATCTTTAAGCGACAGCAACTGCGGGCGGTCATTTACAATGGCAATGCAGTTTACGCTGAACGAAGATTGCAGTGCCGACATCTTGTAAAGTTTGTTAAGCACTACGTTTGCATTGGCATCGCGTTTTACATCGATTACAATGCGCATACCCGATTGGTCGGACTCGTCGTTAATATTTGAGATACCCTCAATCTTTTTCTCGCTCACCATTGAAGCGATATCTTTGATAAGTTCCTCTTTGAGTACGTTGTAGGGAATTGCTGTAACAACGATTTTTTCGTGTGTACCTTGCTCAATCTCGGCAACCGCACGCATAATAACACGGCCGCGGCCTGTTTCATACGCTTCGCGCACACCGCTCACTCCAAGGATATCGCATCCTGTGGGAAAATCGGGAGCTTTTACATGCTGCATCAAACCATCGGTGTCTATATCGGGGTTGTCGATATATGCCACACATGCATCGATAACCTCACCAAGGTTGTGGGTGGGTATATTGGTTGCCATACCTACCGCAATACCGGTGGCACCATTAACCAAAAGGTTGGGTATGCGTGTGGACATCACTGTGGGCTCAACCGTTTCGTTATCATAGTTGGGCACGAAATCCACTGTATCTTTGTAGAGGTCCTCGGCCATATCCTCGCCCAATTTTTGCAAGCGGGCCTCGGTATAACGCATAGCTGACGCCGAGTCTCCGTCGATAGAACCGAAGTTACCATGACCCTCTACAAGAGGATAACGCATAATCCAAGGGCGTGCCATACGCACAAGGGCATCGTAAACCGATGTATCGCCGTGGGGGTGATACTTACCAAGCACATCTCCCACGGTACGTGCCGATTTCTTGAATGCTTTGTCCGATGTATTGCCAAGCTCCATCATACCATAGAGAATACGGCGATGAACAGGCTTCAAACCATCGCGAACATCGGGAAGTGCGCGCGCAACAATCACCGACATCGAATAGTCGATGTATGATTTTTGCATCACATCTTCAACATTCACTTTAATAATTCTGTCGTCAATCATAAAATGTTTTATAAATTAAATTAAATCCGTTTATACCTTATTATATATTATATGTAAAACCATGTAAAATTACTCATTTTTACCGAAACAGACAAGATTTTTAATTTTTATTAAGCCATAAAAACGCATAAAACCGCGTTTTAGGGCGAAAAGCTCTTAAACGCGGTTTTATGCGGCAATAAAGCGATGCTTACGAGTGCATCGATGCAAGTTCCCACCCCTTCTCCACATCGGCTGCTTTTGCGGGAACTCCGTTTTCCATCTGCGACATGGCCGAAACGATACGGCACATAACCTCCTTATCGTGGCAATCAATTTTTTCATCGGGCGCGAGCCCCGTCTGCCGCGATACAAAACGCACATAGGCAGTGGTGTCGTTCTCTATCGGTGGTGCCCAACGAGCCACCCAAGCGGCTATGCTATCCAAGCCATGCAGTTTTTTATAATTCATCAGTGTGATAAACGCAGCCCTATATCCCCAGCATGGGGCTGTAAAAGAGAAAAATGCCGAATCCTTTTGTTCGGCAGCCAATCCTTGCCACGCAGTTTTGTTGCGCCTGATGTTAAGCGGATTGTTGTTTCGTAAACCTCTTGAGATTTTCATTTTTTACTCCAAAATTAAAATCCGTGATAAATATCGCAGTTATAATTATACCACATTCTTTTCCGCCGAGGTGTAAATAATGGTAATTCCAAATAAATATCTTATTTTTGCAAACAGACAACAAGAAGATAGCCAGTGATTCTTTTTAGTTCGCCACCGGCCGACTTGCTTTAATACACATTTTTTTGAATTTACATTTATATACAGACTATGCGAGTAGATATAATTACCACCTTTCCCGAGATGATGGAAAGCTTTTTCAACACCTCAATAATGGGGCGCGCACAGCGCAATGGTTACGCGGAAATTTGTTTACATAATTTACGAGATTATACACTTGACAAGCATCGCAGAACAGATGATTACCCATTTGGAGGCTGTGCCGGGCTTGTTATGAAAATAGAGCCCATTGACAATTGTATAAAACAATTAAAGGCTCAAAGAGAGTATGACGAGGTCATTTATACCTCCCCCGATGGGCAGGTTTTTGACCAACCTATGGCAAATTCCCTCTCTATGAAGCACAATCTTATATTTTTGTGTGGCCACTACAAAGGAATAGACCATAGAATACGCGAACACTTGATTACCAAGGAAATAAGCATAGGCGATTATGTTCTCACGGGTGGCGAATTGGCTGTTGAGGTAATTTGCGATGCGGTCATTCGCCTAATTCCGGGGGTAATTTCCGACGAAACATCGGCACTTTCGGACTCTTTTCAGGACAATCTGCTTGCCCCACCCGTTTACACCCGCCCGGCAGAATATAATGGCTGGAAAGTTCCCGATGTTCTCCTATCGGGGCACGAGGCAAAGATACGCCAATGGGAATTTGAGCAGTCGTTGGAACGTACAAAGCGTTTACGTCCCGATCTTTTGGACAAATAAGAAATTATTTTACATTTACATTTGTATATACAAAAGTAAACACGCGAAAACAGCCCTGTTTACACAACGATAAAACATAGCAAACCAATAGCAACAACACCCTGCTATATTGGGAAAAACAATTATACCCTGCCGTGTAATGCAAAGCAAGCATCACCACCCCCTACCATAAATAGCAATGAAAAGAGACGCCATAGATTTTGACAAAGAAAAAACATCAGTTCTTTTCAGAAAACTGCTTTTACCCACACTTTGGGGAACAATATCGATATGTGCCGTTACCGCCATCGATGGTATTTTTGTAGGACATGGCGTAGGAGCCAATGGCGTTGCTGCGGTGAATATCGTGGTGCCTATATACCAGATTATGTCGGGTATAGGGTTGATGATTGGTGCAGGCTGCTCTGTTGTGGCATCAATTCACCTGGCTCGCAAAAACATTAAGGCCGCACGGCTCAATATTTCCCAGGCAATAGCAGTATCATCACTGTTCGCCTTCTTATTCTGTGTTATAATTTTAGCCCACCCCAGCATTACAGCAAAGCTGCTCGGTGCATCGCGCACACTACTGCCCGATGTGGTGTCATACATGCAGTGGATTATGCCCTCATTCATATTTCAAATGTGGAGCATGATAGGATTGTTTATCATTCGCCTGGATGGCTCGCCGCGCTATGCCATGTGGTGCAACGTAATACCCACCGCACTCAATGCCATCCTCGATTGGCTTTTCATTTTCCCGCTTGGGATGGGTGTAGAAGGAGCTGCCGCAGCAACCTCTATAAGTATAATCATAGGCGGCATAATGGCATTGACATATCTGCTCATGCCGGGCAACACGTTAAAACTCTCCCATATCAAAATCAGCCGCAAAAGCACAATGCTTACCCTGCGCAATATCGGATATCAATGCAAGGTGGGCTCCTCCACACTACTCGGAGAGCTTACACTTGCAATACTCTTCTTTGCCGGCAACCACACTTTCATGCGATATTTGGGCGACGCAGGCGTGGGAGCATTTGGCATCGCCAGCTACTACACTCCATTCTTTTTTATGTTCGGAAACGCTGTGGTTCAGTCGGCACAGCCCATCATAAGCTATAACTATGGAATATCTCGCTGGCAAAAGATAAAGGAGGCTCGCAAGCTGCTGCTCATAACATCCGTGGCAATAGGATTTACGGTAGCATTGCTTTTTATATTTATTCCCCATTTATTGGTCGCCTTGTTTGTAGATACAGCAAGCCATGCCGGCCGATTGGCCATCGACGGATTCCCATACCTTGCCATGGGAATAATATTCTTTATTCTCAATGTGGCAATCATAGGCTATTACCAGAGCATAGAACAGATAAAGCGTGCCACATTATTTGTTTTTCTTCGCGGTTTCATACTGCTTGTCCCATGTTTTATTGTATTGCCAAAGATTTTTGGCACCCCCGGTATATGGCTGGCAATGCCGGTAGCAGAGGCTGTAACATCTGTTGCTATAGCCCTTTTATTCTCGAGGGAATTTATCAGCAGAAAAAAACATTGCCCATAAACTTATACCACTAACAACATCCTGATTGCATACAAAAAACAAGAACTCCTTTGCATTGCAAAGGAGTTCTTGTGTATCGCATCAATGCATTGTTATACTTCCAATGCACCAATCAGCTCATCTATCGAGCTCATGTTGTGGCGTACAAGGTAATCCTCGATATAATCCACTATTTCACCTGTTACCGCAGGATTCATGAAATTGGCAGTACCAACCTCAATGGCCGATGCGCCTGCAAGCAAGAACTCGATGGCATCGCTACCTGTGGTAATGCCACCAATGCCCACCACGGGAATCTTCACCGCCTTGGCAACCTGCCACACCATGCGCAGAGCTATAGGCTTTACAGCCGGGCCACTCATACCACCTGTAATGGTAGAGAGCAAGGGACGGCGTTTCTCGCTATCGATGGCCATACCCAAAAGAGTGTTTATGAGCGAAACACTATCTGCTCCCGCACCCTCTACAGCACGGGCAATCTCTGTGATATCTGTTACATTGGGCGACAATTTAACGATGAGCGTTTTGGGATATGCCTTACGCACTGCTGCAACAACCTCGGCAGCCGATGCCGGCTGAACGCCAAACGCCATACCACCCTGCTTTACATTGGGGCACGATATATTAAGCTCTATGGCCGGAATCTTATCGAGGGCGGCAACCTTTTCGGCACAAGCCACATAATCCTCTATACAAGCACCCGATACATTAACGATAACATTTGTATCAAGGTCTTTAAGTTGAGGGTAAATGTTGCTTGCAAAATAATCCACTCCCTTGTTCTGTAAACCCACAGCATTGAGCATGCCCATGGGTGTTTCTGCACTACGCGGATAGGGGTTGCCCTCTCTGTGATTGAGAGTTGTACCCTTTACTATAAAACCGCCTAATTTGTTGAGATCGACAAAATCGGCAAACTCTATGCCGTAGCCGAATGTACCCGACGCCGTGAGTACCGGATTTTTCAATTTCAATCCGCCTATTTTAATATCTGTCTTTACCATTTGAGTTCATCTATTGAGAATACCGGACCATCTGTGCACACACACTTGTGCCCCTCCTTTGTATCTTCCACACAGCATAGGCACGCCCCCAGGCCGCAAGCCATCTTGTTTTCGAGCGAAACCTCGCAGGGAACACCATTCTCGCGGGCATATTTTGCCACGGAAAGCATCATGGGTTTGGGACCACAGGTATATATCTGTGTAAATTTTTCACCAAGAACGGTGTGGTTGGTTACATACCCCTTTTGCCCCAGAGTGCCATCCTCGGTGGTATATTCCACACGACCGAGCGCCTCATACGCATCGCGACGATACAAATCCTTAGCCGAGCGGGCACCGATGAGAATGGTGAAATTACAACCACGGTGTTTCAATTCCTCGGCAAGATAATAGAGAGGCGCCGAGCCCACTCCACCGCCCACCAAAAGCAGGTTGGCACCCTTGCTCTCACAGGGGAGAGTAAAACCATTACCAAGGGGAAGGAGTGTATTTACTTTATCACCCACTTTAAGCCCACCAAGCCAACGGGTACCATCGCCCACCAACTGCACAAGAAAACCTATCTCATTCTTCTCGGGCGAGAAGCTATGGATTGAAATAGGGCGACGCAACATCACTGTGGGCGTATCATCGACGCGCAACTCGGCAAATTGGCCGGGAAGAGCAGGCGGAAGAGGTTGGTCGGCAGTCATTACAAGCAACACACAGGTTGCATTAAGCCGTTCAACCTCTTTTACTGTCAAATCGACAAGAACTTTTTTCATAATAATATTTGAATTGTTTCTAATTTTACAATCTATCTTGCAGCGAAGATAACATAAATTAGCACGTTGAACAAACAAGAGACAATTTTAATTTTATCTCCGCATTGATATTATATATGAAAAGAGTGATAAAACAAACATATCACCTCTCGGGAACCATGGTCTCATAGGTACCGTCGGTGTAAAATATGCGTATCTCTTTTATTTTGCGAGGCTGATTATGCACATCGGGTTGCACAGCAGTACGGGAAGAACGGCGAGGTGCACGCTCAGCAGCTGCCGAGCGAGCGGCAACCTGCTTTGGAGCCTTCTGCGCCTCCTGCTCCAAGGGTCTTACGCTTGCAGCATCGGTTTGCGGCAAGGTGAAAAGTTCGGGTATAGACAAAGGCAGAGCACCTTCCGCCACCGCCGGCTGTTGCTCATTAATAACAGGTGCAGCACCCTTGCCTGTCATCAGCCAAGCCATATCAAGCCCGGGAAAGGAATCGTAAATTTTGAGCAAGACCTCCAAACTCGCTTTATTACGACCGCTCAAAATATGAGAGACAGATGCGCGCTGTATTCCGGCCCTGTCAGCAAACTGCGATGGTGTTAAATTATAACTCCTCATTATATACTCTACTCTCTCCTTCTCGTTCATGATTTTATGCAATTTTTACAATTTACAAAACGCAATACAAATATCCATTACAAAAGTAACAATAATTTTCCAATAAAACAACAAGAGGAAAACGAATAGAAAACAAGCAGGCAAAATCGAAATTACGCAACCAATTACAAAAGTAATCTATTTACAAAATGTCAAAGTTATTAACAGGCATGTGTAAGAGCAACGGCATAGAAGCAGAGTGACGAGAAGGGAGGGAAGACACCCACAGCGCAATTTACTTTATATTTTCATGATAACGCATTGAAAATACAAGCTTTATATATGAGAAACAGCCGTTTTTATGCAAAAATAGCCGCACATCGACACCAAAGAACATAAAACGATAAAGAACAACAGCAAAAAACAAGTGCTAAAATACTGATTTTATGCTACTTACCACAAGAAAGTGCGCATTGTATATTTTATGCATATTACAATTTCAAGTTATTAACCGCAGCAGCAACACCCCTGTTGAAACCGCCTGCCATTATGCCACAGAACAGAGATTCACGTAAACAGTATACCTTGGCACATCTGTAACAAGCAAAAGCACCACCCCGCCAACATTATCCTATTTACAAGTGTATATACATTTGTAACACAAGCAAAGCAGATAAATTTATAAATCAATTTAAGAAAATATGTATAATTATAGAAAAGCACCACTCAGCAACCATGTAATTTACTTTCCTAACGGAAAATAGAGCTAAAAATCTAAAAAATTGGGCAGTATTCAAGGTTGCAGACAAAAAAGAGATTCTCACGAGGTTAATAATAGAATAATAAGATGAAACACAAGCATTTAGGTGCAAAATTAGCAACAGTAGCATGCTATAAAATAGAAAACAGAGCAATTGTCAAGCATATTTGCGGGAAAAACCACAAATCTCCTACCCAAACAGAGCAAAGAAACAGAAAACAAACAGACGAACACCCTATCGGGAAAACCAAGTTGTAAAAAGCCACGCCTGCCTATCGTAAATCCCGCAAAGCAAACAAGCACGTTGCAGCGAGAATAATCCCCATTGTCGCTTTGATTACAAAATCACCACCATGCTTGATAAAGCATTATTTACATGCTCCCCTCTTTTACAATTTACAACTCGGGAATATAGTACACACACCGGGTTAAGCCTCGGCTATGCAACAAGAACCGATATACAAAAAAACGGAGTGGCACGTTATGTACCACTCCATTGTATATAAAATTAAAATTCTACAACTGTTATTCAGTAATCTTTACGCTACATGCAGAGCTTATGAATATGCCACAGCCCGGCATAACAACGCACGATTAAAATGCAATCTTCTCAATCACATCGCCACACTTTATGATATATGTTCCGGGCGACAATGCCGGTATATTCTCTTTATTCCCCGAATATACAAGTACTCCACCAATGGTATAAACCTCGCATAGACCACAAGCATCGGCAAGCACACCTTCAATGGATGTGGGGAAGATTGTTACGGTTTCATAATCAGAGAACTCCGACACGCCAAAACCATCACCGGCGCTCACTCTGTAACGATAAACGCCATCACCTTCCAATCCTGTGAATGTATATAAAGTATTGGTGGTAGTTACTCTTTCAACAAGTGTAGATGTCGATGATGAACGATATGATACAACCACATCGTCTATATTTACACGTTTCTTTTCTGTACTGTTTACGGTAGAGAATTCAATATAGAAATCGCCGGAAACATCGAAAGTAATCTCATGCGTTTCCCAACTTGTTGTTGGAACAAGGTTCTCGGTGGCAACAGCAACACCATTTGCATTTACCAATGACACGGTGAGCACGCAACCTGTATCTTTTGTATTATAATTTGTCAAGGCAAAAGCCACAGTAACCTTGCCGTTGTTATTGAGTTTAGGCGTTTTAAGAGAACCTACCGAGCTGCTTGAACCAACACGCATAACACCCTGCTCGCCATAGATTTTACTGCCTGTCCAACCTGTTGCTGCAGTATAGTCATCGAGGTTGTTTATTGCTTCATTAGATTTAGTGCAACCTACAAAATCCTCACTCAGCAATGTAACAGCATCACCCTCGCCCTCGCCAAGCTGAACAAACTTTTCAAGTTCAACAGTATATTCGGTAGCGGTTTCAACAGCTTCCCAGTTAGCAGTGAAACTGCTATCCGTAATATCAGTTGCGGAAAGAACAACCGGAGCATCCAATATACCCTTCATAAAAGAGAAAGAAACCACACCACCCTTTACAGTTATATCTGTAATAGGCTTGCCAAGGTACCCACCGGTAAACAGAGTAGCTGCGGGAACCGATGTATCTGTGAAAGCTGTATTACCGCTTGTTCCGGGCCACACATCGCCTTTATAGCTGGCATTAACCTCCGAGCCATTGGTTCCGTCATACTCAATAATCTCATTGTCGGCAGGAACAAGTGAGTAACGCAAATGACTCTTGGTATTGTTTACAGTATTGTTATTCCATGCCGAAGCATTATAATCGACATGAGTAATGAGCATACCTCCATTGAAGATATACTTATCCCATCCCTCTTGCTGACGATTCTCTATAATATAATACTCATTACTATTGGCATCGCTCACTATCTTGTATCCATAGCCGCCACTTGTGAGAGCCTTCATCGTGTAGTTGCCTTTTTCGGTAAGTACTTCAAGAGCACGCCACCCCATGAAATCGCGCTCGTATGCGCTGTAACCAGTGGGGATATAACCCTCGGCAGTGTAGCTTCCGCTATCCATAAGATCCCAATATCCAAATGTCGAAAGACCTGTACCGCTTGACGATGTATCATAGAAATCGGGAAGACCGAGACAGTGAGAGAACTCATGACACATGGTTCCAATACCCGAAAGATATTTCCCGCCATAAAATTCAGAGAATTCTTCGCTCACCGCAAGTTCGTTAGAGCAAGCATAGACATCAAACTTTACACCATCGTAAGTTTTGATTCCTGTTGTAGATGAGAGTTCCCATTGGTGGGGCCAAATAGCATTCTCATCATTTCCTGTTACGTTCTCGCCATAGCCGGCATAGATGCAATATACAAACTCCACTTTCCCATCGCCATTATTATCGAATATAGAGAAATCCATATCGGCATCGGCAATTTTAAGCGCATCGGCAATCATGTGGCCGGGACGAATATCGCTACCACTTGAATTATTGCCGCCATAATATGCCATATTATTGGGAAGGGTAATAATATCACTTACGATAAAATTGGGAGTAAACATGCCACCTGATTGAGCTATGAAGTAATCTTTAGCACTACCAATGCTCTTGGCTATGGGGTTGTCATAACCCTCGTAATCTTTCTTATTAAGGAAATCGCTCATTTCCTCTTTTGAGAAAGTAAACTCGTAGTCGCTATACTCCACAAGCAGAACAGGAACATTTACCTCGCCCATGGGAGAAACAGTAGCAGCCTTTGCAGGGGCTCCTCTTCTTGCCGCACGCGCCATGGCATTGATAGTGTTTCCCATTCCCGAGAAATCGTTGGCATCGATTATCTGCAATTCGTTAAAGCTTCGAGCTCCGGCATTGTGAGCCAAGCAGCCGGTAGAGACAAACCTGTTTTCATCGTCAAGTGTTGCATAGCAGTAATCGCCATTGGCATCTTTTATCACCGGAACACCATCCATCGTTATGTAATAGTGGAAAGTTTCATCACCGGTAACAAGAACATAAATGTCTGTACCATCCGATTGTCTGTATGTTATGGGCACACGACGGGCCGGTACAGCAAACGCACTTGCCATAACGAAAAACAGAACTAATAATAAAGTAATTTTTTTCATATAATTTGTAATTTTAATGTTTGCACACTTATGCATCATAATTCTTACAAAATTAATAATTATATTTTAATTATTATCTATTCTTTTGACTTTTAACAACATGATATAAAAAAAATAGAGAGTGGCATAGTGATGCCACTCTCTAATGATATGTAAAGGTATAGAGATTATTTGTTCTTATAAATCATCTTCACAGGTTTGTAGCAGACGTTTTCCCACTTGTTAAGCACTGTACCTTTATCGGTATCAAATGACCACACACTGCCGTTCTTGCCAGCCTGACCGGGTTCGTAGAATGCTACGTATGTGATTTTTTGGTCGGCACTCATCTCAAAACCGGTGATTACAGCGCTAGCGGAACCTACGGTTAAATGTGTTGTAGCCGAAGTTATCTGCTGCGATGTAGTGTAGTTCCACTTGCGCACCTTGTTACCCTGAGCAAAGAACATAGAAAGATATGTCTTACTTGCAATACATGGTGTATTTTCATCAATGGGAGGAGCAGAGAAACTTATCAGTGTGGGCTTAGGTTTATCAATAAGCATTACATAGTTATTTGAATCATCTGTGCCCCAGAAAGTACTCTCTATAATGCTTTTATAGTGCATTTTTCCTTTTTTGCTGATAACAATAACTTCGTAGCCATCAAGTTTTATCTGTTCATTGGTAGCCCTCACAGATACCATGGTAAGGAAATCCAAACCTTGGCTACCAAAGAAGTTGTTCTCATCAAAATCATCATCTAAACGAGATAAATGACGTTTGGGACCAAAGTAGTATGGGCCATAGCCACCATTATACAAGTTTGCCAACGCCTGCTTGTCCTTATCCCACACAACCATTGCGTAACGCCCGCCACCATCGTCAAGATGGGTTGCCTGAGAATATGTGTAAGCAAACTTTTGAGAGGGTTCTACCGCAGCATTGGTCACTGAAAAGTTATACATTTTGCCATCTTCGGAAAGTATTGAGAACGGCAATATATAGCCCAATGTACTCGACGGCATGAGAATCTTAGTTGGCTTGAATGTAGGATACTCAGGTATGGTAAACATATTCTCCACTACAAAGGTTTTCTCATTCAAGTAGTATATAGCGGGAATATCGTTTGTTGCTCCACCACCCTTACAACTTATAAAAAGCGTAGCATCCGAATGTAGCATATCGCTTGGATTGTTGGCAAAATAGATATCACCATTATTAAGTGTGAGCAACTCCTCTGTTGTAAAGGTGCCCACCTCCTCGACATTGGCGGGAGTCTGCATAAAAGAGAGTGCAGGACGACCCTCATCGTCTGTACTAAGAATGGTTATACCCTCTTCATATGGAGAATTTACATTCAGTTTGAAAGGGAAATAAGTTTTACCATCTTCGTTTTCCACAATAAAACGGCAGTTATACGTTCCAAGTTTATCGCCATAGTAAACAAAGTCCTTTTCATCTGAATACACTTTCAAATCTATCTCCCAAGTATATTTCAAAGGTTTTTCCACATTACTCTGAGAGGTAATGGGAGATATTGTGAGCGTCTCATTCTTTTGTATATTATACTCCTTTTTTATACTACCTTCTTGTATCGTTATTTCTGAAAGGACAGAAGGGTTGGCTATAGATGTCTCATCTTCAAAACAAGATACCATGAGCAAAGCAAGCAAGCAACTTGCTATAATTTTATATATTTTCATAATCACTTATTTTGAGTAATTAGTTAATAGGGTCATTATCGGCTGCATACGGGTCGGGAACATCAAAAGGATAATCAGGGTATTCCTCTAAAATAGACTCTCTGTTTGCAGGGTCATTTATAAAGTTGTATAGAGGCGACACTATATATTTCCTTAAAATAACACTATATGCATTGAAATCGCCATAAGGAACATTCTCAAGGTTTTCGCCGAATGATTTAACCATTTTCGCATAGGTTTCGGGCAATATATCCTCCAATGCATGGAAATATTCTACAATCTTTATGAATGTATAAGGATGCCATGAACCAAAAGCCTCGGGCCATTTTTTTGTACCATGCGCAGTGTACCACTTTGGTTGTTCAATCATATCGTCAAATTTCAATAGACGCACTTGACTTAGATTGTCGAGAGCGGGCTCAAAGTAACCATTTTCAACAAGCTGCAAAGATAATTGGAAACGTATTTTATTCCCCTCCTCGTCTTTGAGATTCTCGCGGAAGAAAGTTACAGGGATGTAGCCATCTATTGAATTAGGAGGAATGACTGCATCACCAAATTCATAATGAACACCCTCTATTGCAGTTGTTTTATCGGCATTAACTACATAACCGATGGGACGGGTTTCATCACTTAAAGCAGCCATTATTCTTACCGGCACATTGAATGTATATCTTTTTATATCTACGGGGGTTACTCCAAAAGAGTATTCCAATGTATCCCTTGTGAAATATACACCGGGATTGGTGGTATCGAATACAAGATACTCCTCATCGCACGAAGAGAGCAACATTGCTACCGGCAGGAAGAATGCCGCTACCACGGTTCTATATATTGTTCTTATGTTCATAGTCGTAATGTATATGGTTATTAATTACGGTTCTCCTTTTCGATATCGGGAATAGGAACTACATAAATATCCTTGCTTGGTTTGTATGGCTCTTCAATGGTAGCATCATGAGATTTTATTGATAGGTTCTGGCGTTTCATATTAAAGAATGTCTGTCCCTCACCAATATACTCTTTATAACGCTCATCGTTTATGCGCTCAATTGTGAGCTTGCCATCCTCCTCACCAAGAGGGTCTAGACCACGGTGTACGCGTACCTCATTGTAATAGTTCATCGCAGCATCATGGTCTGTATCGAGCAAGCACTCTGCTGCAATGTAGTACATTTCGGGAATACGTATCATGTTTATACCCAATATAAGATCCGAAGGACGCTGGCCTACATTATTGTTTTTCTCATAAATATCGGTGAGCTTGCACAAACGATACTTTGAATCTCCACCACCCATATCCACGGTTGAGAAATATGCTTCAACGCGGAAATCAATACCCGCGGCATCTCTCTCATACAGCTCCATAAAGTCATTACGCAAATCAAGAGAGTAATACGATGTAGTCTGTTGCAATTTTGCATTTACTTGCGTAAAGAAGTTTGCGTAATACACACCCCACAATGTCTCTTTGCGCGAAAGAACACCGGCAAGGTCTTTTACCACCTCGGTTTTCTCTTTAAGAATATATTTGCGAGAATCTATAACCTCTACTGCGTATGCTAACGCCTCTTCTTTATTGCCCATTGTGAGATATACACGCGCAAGGAGTGCCTTTACTGCATACTTGTTGAGGTGTATCTGGCGATCGAGCATAAAGTTTCTTGTACCTTCATACAAATCTTCATCCTCAAGCAATTGCTCGGCTTCAAGCAAATCTGCAATAATATGTTCGTAGTTCTTTGCCAGCGACTCAAAATCGGGAGTATTCAGTGAGAACTGTGTCGCATATGGAATACCATCGGCAGCGGGGTTCACTGTATACTGCTCGGCATAAAGGCGCACGAGGTCGAAGTGCATAAAGGCGCGTAGCGCAAGCGCCTCTCCACGATATATTGTATAGGGATAGCTGCTTGCATTTGCAACGAGGGGCGAGTTTATAACACTGTTTACGTTGCTTATGTTCTCGTACATTTTCACCCACACCGATTCAAAAATATCCTCAACGGCTGAATATGTATATTCATAACGACCAAGTGCATTTATAGTTTTTGCAGAACTCAAATCTCCATAACACCATAGGGTTTGCGCCATAATCTCAAGGCTTGAAAACGAAAGTTCCTGACCATAGAGCGAGAGTGAGCGCAATTGCGAGTAGGCGCCATAGAGTGCGTCCTCGATACCTTCTTCGGTACTTAACTGTTGGTCGCGGTTAACCTGCCCTTCGGGTGTTATATCGAGAAAATCGCTACACGATGTAAATGTGAGCCCCATAGCGGCACACAAACATAGTATAATATATTTCATCTTCTTCATAATCATCGTATTCTTATAGTGTTACATTCAAAAAGAACTCAAATCCCTGACTGTAGAGGTAGTCGGTACCACGCTCAATCTTCACCGAAGAGAAACGCAATATATCGGTAAAGTTTATACCGGCACGCATATTACGCAAGTGAAGTTTGCTGCAAATCTTATCGTCAAACTCATAGCTCAGGTTAAGCGAACCAAGCGTAAGGGTGTTTTCTTTTTCGGCAAAACGATCGGTTTGCTTGGGAGTAGAAGTATCGGCAATATCTTTATATATTGCAATATCGCCGGGTTGTTTCCAGCGGTCGTCAAACACGCGTTGGTCAGCATTGTAGCGAGGGTCGGCACCTTCAACCTTTGTTGAACGTGTTGTATTATATACCCATGCACCTAAACGGAAATTAAAGAGCGCATATAGGCTGAATCCCTTCCAATAGAGATTGGTTGAGAAAGTTCCGATATATTTGGGCTCAGTATCGCCTATCAACACCTTGTCGGCCGGGTCGTAAACAAATGTACGTTCACCGTTGCGTTTGATATAAACCTCTTTACCTGTTGCGGGGTCTATTCCACCCGAACGAACAAGTTTTAGTGCTGTTACGCTTTCGCCTTCGGCATATTGCGGCAGAGGATAATCATATAGACCGGCATTAGCCTGGTTGTTTTTGTTTATCTCCTCAAGTGCCTTATTGATTTTGGTAATTTTGTTACGGTTCATATAACCGGTTGTTCCCAATCTCCAATAAAAATCGTTGGTACGGAACACATAACCGTCGAGCTGGAACTCAATACCACGGTTCTGCATCTCACCGAGGTTGCCTTTTGCGGTTGTTACACCGGTAGAAGGAGCCTTTGCCTTATCGAGCAATAGGTCGGTAGTATTTCTTATATATGCATCGACAACCAAATTCAAGCGACGATCAAACATACTTACATCAAGACCGATGTTGTAATTCATTGTACGCTCCCACGCGAGGTCGATATTACCGATAGTCAAAGGCACGGCACCTATACCATTCTTATACTCGTATGTATTTAGATAACTATACATTGTCATAGCCTGGAATGGGCTGAAACTAACTTTACCCGTGTAACCAACACTGCTGCGAAGCTTAAATATATCAAAATGTTTCTTTGCCTTTTTCATGAACGACTCGTTCATTACATTCCAACCAAGACCGCCCGACCAGAAGTGTCCATAGCGGTTGTTGGCACCAAACTGCGACGAACCTGTTGTACGCCATGTTGCATCCACAAAATATCGGTTGCGGAACGAGAAGTTACCTGTTGTGAAAACACCCACATCGGCGGTCTCCGATGGAGAACCGGCAGGAACCCCGCCGGTAGGATAGCCTGCGGCACTGCCGAATGACGACAATTTATCGTTAAAGAAACCTACAGCTTGAACTGTTTCACTTGTACTCTCGCTGTGATTGATTTCCCAACCGGCAGAAAGGCTCACAAGCGACTCGTCTTTGAAGAACTTGTTGAAGGTTGCAACAAGGTTACCATTATAGCTTGTACCATCGGACATGCTTTTTGTATATTGTCCCTTCTTTGTGAGATCGGTTTCGTTCTTGTAAGCAAGCGATTTGGGTGATGTATAAATATCACTCTTCTGCTCGTTTGAAGAGATATTGAAATGACCTGTTAGCAAGAACATCTTGTTTATATCCCAACGGAAATCGGTTGTATTGCTGAAAGAACGCGAACCACTTGTTGAGAAGCTACCCAATGAAGCCTCGTACAAGGGGTTATTAATATCCCATGAGAGATTGGTATTCACAGTGCCGTTCTCGTTATACATTTTGTCGTATGGGTTCATTTTCACATACTGCGAGAATGAGCCATATGGGGTATTTTTAACATCAACTTCTTGATATGTCGTTCTGTTTGAGATTGTTATAGAGTTGTTTATAAAATAGTCGAGTTTGAAACCAATGCTGTAACGCTTACGATAATCGCCCTTCATGACACCCTTGGTGTCGCCCATGCGACCTGTAAGTTCGTAACGCATATTGCTTGCACCACCATATATGCGCAATGAATGGTCTTGCGAGAATGCAGTGCGTGCGGGTTGCGACAACCAATCGGAATTTTGACCGGCCATCACCTGTTTGTATCTCTCGTTGTAAAGAAGATCTAAATCATATTGGTTGGGGAGGCCCGTTTCGGGGTTCACTCCCGTGGCTGTATAAAGGCCGGCAAGACGCTCATATTCGAGCTTCTCGGCAGCATTCAACACATCATAATCATCAAGCATGGGGAATTGAACATTTCCCGTAAAGTTATACTGCACACGTAGCTTGCTTTCAAGGATTGGCTTACGTGTGATTACAATAACGCCATTGGCAGCTTTTGAACCATAGAGAGCAGTTGCCGATGCGTCTTTAAGTACTGTAACCTTTTCAATTTCATTAATATCAAGGTCATATAGTTCCTGCATGGTTATTTCAGTTCCATCGAGAATAATGGTAGGCTGGTTCACCTGCTGGCCCTGGTTCGAGAATGAACTCATTCCACGAAGAACAAGTTCGGGGAGATTGTTGGGGTTTGAACCCTGGGTTGTATTCTGCACCATAGACATACCCGGTGTGAGGGCTGCAATGGCACCAATGAGATTTGTACCCGAAACCTGTTTGAGTTCCAGAGCGCTAATCTCGGTGGCCGAACCGGTAAATGTCTCTTTGTTCTTTGTTACAAAACCGGTAATCACCACATTGTTCAACGAGTGTGAATCTTCGTCAAGTTCTATCTTCATTCCGGCAAGCTTGCGCGATGAAGAGAGGAATTTAATTGTGTTATAACCCACAAATGAGATTTGTACCTCAAAGTCTTTCTCCGTTGTTGTAATACTAAAAGCACCATCGATGTCGGTTACAGTTCCGTTGAGTATTTTACCACCCTTCCACAGAGCCACAGAAGCACCGATAAGCGGTGTTCCGCCTTTTTTCTCAACAACAACACCATATACTCTGGTAGCTTTTTCATCGGACATATCCCCGGCTGTTCCGGTTTCATTTCCCGAAGCATATGCCATCTGCACTGTAAACATAAATACAGACAGTACAAAGCAAAGTAGTAACTTGCAGGCAGATTTCATTGTCTTGTGTTTTTTGTCCATTGATGTAAATTGCATTTATATTAAATTATTAGAAGTACACAACCTCTTTGTATTACCCTTATAATATAATAAGGTAAAGGGAATCCATAAAGAACCCTTGCGAGGGTTCTTTATGGAATTTTTATTATATTTACTTAACAACAACCTTCTTGCCGTTTACGATGTAGATACCGGGAGCGGTAATCTCGTCGTACTTGCGGCCCATAAGGTCGAATATACCTTCAACAGCGGGAGCGATCTCCTCTACAATAGAATCGATGCCTGTTGTATCACCCTTTGTAAGAACCACGTTGGTATAGAGAGCACCCTTAACGGCTGCACCGCTACCTTCATAGTCGGTAGAATAGAGGATAAAGTCGTCCATTGAAACGGTACCATCCTCGTTCACTGTGAAATTCAAAGCAGTTGTACCATCGTTCTTGTCAAAAATATTGATGTACATAGGATATTTACCTCCTACATAGCTGCCTGTATTATATGTGGCAGATTGTGTATCCTCGGCTATAGTTAAAGAGTTTGCACCATAGCAAAGCGATGTTACGTTGTCGTAGTTAAAGAATTCGGTAAGCAGATAAAGCCCCCAACCCTCGTTATACTCTATTTTTACCACAAACTCCTCGGGCCACTCTCTTGTAGTATCGAACACCTCTACATCGGCAGTGAGGAAGTAACCGCTTGCCCAGTCAAAAGGCTCAACATATCTCTCTGCTGTGATATCTTGATACATCACTACGGGCAGGAATGTCGAAGGATCGGCACCAAAGGCTGTCTTTTGAATAAAGAAAGGATCAATTGTAAGGGTTCCATCATCGTTCAATGTAAAATTCAACGAAGTTGCTTCACCCATGCCATCGAACATTTGCAAATACTCGCCATTACCAAGGCTCTCAAGAAGGAACATATCATAGTATTGTGTCAAACTAAGGCTTGCCGATTTATTGTCGGCAGCAGGAGTAATAACGCATGAACCCCAGTTGGTAGTGTATGTATCTCTTCCCATAAACTCTGTCATGTAGAATGAACCGGGAGTCAACTCCTCAATAACAATCTGGAACTCCGAAGGCCACTCACCGAATGTTGCAGCAAAGTCCTCATCGGCAAATATCACATCTTTTGCTGACACATTGAATGTACCGGCCCAAGAGAATCCTTTCACAGCCTCGCTCTCACGGGTTGCGTAGCCCGTGGCTAGGCTTTGAACAATGGGGAATCCCCATCTGCCCTCAACGGTTACATTACCGGTCTCCTCATCGGTAACTTCAGTCTCGATCCAAACACTATCCTGACGTATGTAAATATAATCCCACTGCATCAAGGTTGTCTCATTCTGATACTTGAATGTGAATGCACCGTCTTTCTTTGTTGCAGGAGTTGCTGATGCAAAGAAATATTCATTCTCACCATCTACAAGAAATACGCTGTCATAAGGAATGGTAAGCATGCTGCCATCGAATGTAGCAGACAATGTGAAAGGCTCAAAATCACCATAGGTAATTGTAGCGTCATATGCCTTGTTGGTTTCATCGGTAGCTACAAGCGACATTGAGAATGTAGAGGCAAAAGTAGAATCGTTTCTTACATAACCATCCACGGGCTCGTAATCCCAATCACCGGCAATGCTGGGGATTTCAACAGTCTCATTCTCAGCCTCTATCAATGTCAGCTTTGCATTTGTTACATTTGCATATACGGTTGCTACCATATTGTAATCAGGTGCAGGCCATGAGAAAGCGGCAATCTGGAAATCATCAATCGTAATCTCTTTTGTTTCGGGATTATACTTGTAAACCATATTATAGCTGTTAAGATCTTCAAGAGAAGTATCTGTAACACCTATATAACCATTCCATAATGCAAAATTAGGGTTAGGATTAATACTGGTAAATGTATTATCGGCGGCACTGAAAATAGAGATTGATTGCTCGTTATCGGCACCCATGAGCCCGCTTACCCCTGCGAGATAATGAATTGAAGAACCGGCCGAGATAACAACCTCGCAGTCGTTCTTAAAAATATCAGTGTTTACACCCTCAGGGGCAGGTGTAAAATCAAATGTTGCGGTAAATCTATATTTACCAAACAAATCTGCTATACTGTTTACCTGTGCATTAGCTTTTGTTGCTAATGTAAAAAGGCAAAGCAGCATTGCAAAACTTAAAAAAGTAAATTTTTTCATACGCTTTTTTTTTAATTAATAATAAAAGGTTTATATAAATCTCATTTTTACAACAAAAGCTCGCAGGGTTATTTCAACCCTTCGAGCATCTCTTTGACACCTATTCCCATGCTGGGACGTGGTGCATCGTGCATATACAGGCGCCCCTCCTTGTCGTAAATAGCAAAGAAAGGTACCCCTCTGGGGTTTAGTGCTTGATACAAGCGATTTTCTTTATCAATTAATTGGTGGCCGTGCATGTTAAGCTCTTTCATCTTAGCCTTCCATGCATCCTCTTTTTTGTCTATGGAAATAGAGACAAATACCACATCGGGATTTTTCAATTCTTTCTCAAGTTTTTGCAACATCGGTGCCTCTTTCACACATGGGACACACCACGATGCCCACATATCTATATATACATATTTCCCACGGAATTTTGAGAAATCGACCACATTACCATCGGCATCACGCAACACAACCTCTGCGGGGAAGGGAGCGCCTTTAATGGTTGCACGGCGTTTCTCATACTCTGTAATATATGTATTGTTCAGATTGTACTTCTCAACAACTGCTTGCAACTGCGCAAGGCCGCCTTCGAAATCGTTAGAGAAATCGTGGCGGGCCATAAATTTTGAAATCAACGAGGCCGACACGCTTTCAAGCACATCTTTATTTGTGTATTTGGAATAGAGACAATCGAATTTTGCAATCAGCACTGTATCTATGGGTAATTCCTCGGCTATAATCATATTTGTCTCCTGAAAAAGGGTTGCCATTTTACAATCGAACAAATTACCATAGTCGCCCAACACATCGCTCCCGCTGAACAACAATTGTTTTTTTTCACCCTTGGCAACACGCACAGCGCTATGCATGCCATTATAGGCCGATGTATAGGCCCACAACTTTATATACTCCTTAACAACCGGAGCAGCCTCGCCGGATGCCAACAAAGAATCGGCGGCCTGAATATAGTTCCTGAGTATTCCGTAGAACTTTTCGTTGTCAAAAGAGGAGGTATTCCACAAAGCTCTGCCATTATCAGAAGAAACAGCTGTGTAATCTGCAAGCATTATATTCTCGTTGCAATCCTCTACACGTAAAGCCCCCTTAACAATATCCACCTCCACAATCTCGTTCTTTTGCTCACAAGGATAATATACCACTGTGAACAATTGAGCGTCGTTTCTCACAGCCACCAAACGGTAAAGCCCATTGGGAGACAAAGGTATTTCGGCCGAATATTGATTGTCGGCAACAGGTTTCAATGCTTTCGATTTGTACTCTGCACCGGGTTTCATGGGGCTCATATAGAATTTCACATCGCTCCCCCACTCATTACGCAGGATTTTAATGGTAAAATCCTTACCAAAAGAGTGTATGGCCAATACAAGGCAGAATACAACCGATATTGTTCTTAAGATATTGTTTTTTAACATTTTTGCACCTTTGTATGAATTTCGGTTGCAAAATTACAAAAACAAATCAACATCGTGATAATATTTTCTATAAAAATTTATATTTTAGGCATAAATTTTGAGCATTCACTACCATTTGGGATATTTTTTACAAAAATTATGTAAAAAATGGCAATCAGCACCAAAGAGAAGTAAAAGGCCGATATTTTACATGTCGGCGATATTCTAAACAGTTGTTTTTCTTTCGGCCATACTCACAAGATAGATACCGGCACAGATAAGCAACATGGCAGCAAGCAACATCACATCGAAGCGATCCTGCCCCAGCAGAAGAGAAACAACCGTTGCCACAACCAGCGACACATAGCCATAGATGGCAACGAGGGTGGTTTTCAAATACTTTATCCCTATGGGAGCAAGCAGATAACTGATTGCCGTGGGAAAGATAAGCACGAAAATGAACACCAATATTGCCGCATGGTTGGAATGTGTAGAGAACATTGGCGCAGAAAAATCTGTAAACAGTGTAAAAACAAGCGCTGAAATCGTTGCACCGGTAAATGTGTAGCGCAGCATCACAAGATTACTCACCCGCCTGAGCAATGCCGATGAATTTATGAGATAGACAGAATAGAACAGCGAGCTCACAAGCGCTATGGTATTGCCCAAAAAGCGATTCGGAGCAAGATGTTGCACCGGCGATGCAAGTGAAGCCGCCACCACCCCGGCAAAACCAAGCATTATACCGCATACTTTACCCGTAGTAACCTTCTCGTTGCGAATAAAAATCGAAAACAGGAACACCCAAATGGGTTGTGTAGCATTGAATATTGCAAAATTCACCGGGGTTGTGTAACTCATGCCCACCGCATAGAGCGACATATAACCAAACACAGCGACAGCTCCCAAAAGCAACAATTTCACCTTGTCGCGAGTGGCAGACGTATCGGGCTTGTCAAATATTGCGAGCAACCAAAAGAAGGCTGTTCCAAAGAGCAGGCGCAATGTAACAAAGCTCATCGGCGCAATCCACAACGGCAGTAAAAATTTCGTACAATTAACATTTAATCCGGCCGTTATACGCGATACCACAAGAGCCAATGAGCCTTTTACAAAATTATTCATTTATTTACAAGATTACATATTGTTTCTTCACTTCGTTGCCCCGCCTTTTTTATTTAATCCTATCACAAAAAGCACCAAGGTTGCTATTATTCCTATACAGGAATTCAATGCAAACGCAAAGCCGGCACTCTTTACACCGGAAAGCTCTTGAAGAAAATCAACTATCGGCGGGCATATCACTATTGCCACATAGTTCATCACCATAACCAACGCCATTGCATAGGTAGCCCTGTCGGGGGTGGCAACCGTGGCCGTGCGGTCATAGATACAAGGCTGCGCCACACCATAACCAACGCCTGTAAGAAGCGAACCTATGATAATCCCCGCTATATGCCGATTGAAAAATATAATCAGCAAACCGCACGAAATGAGCAAAAGACAGACTATAAATTCTCTGCCATGCATATACACCAGAATCTTATTTAAGAAAAACCCCGGCAGCATTATGAAAAGGAAGAAAAGCGATATTACAACACCCGATGTACCCGTGCTGTAACCATGTTCACTCATGAGGAACGGCAGATTCACGCTTATCACCATAACAAGGTATGTAATAAGAAGATAGTAAAGCATCAAGCGCATGAGAGCGCTGTAATTAATACCCGACGAGCCATGAACGACAGCCGAGTTCTGTTCCATGGTGGGCACCACACCCTCCTCGGCTGTTTTTATATTGCGCACAAGGAAGAGCGACACAAGCGGAAGCAGATATACCAAGAAGGGCAAGCGCCACTGAATCTCGGCAAGGTAACCGGTAAGCGCAGTTGCAGCCACCAACGACAGATTGTTTATGGCCGAGCTGTAACCAAACTGCCGTGTACGATACTCACCGTTGAAAAAGCGGGTGATGAGCGAGGTTGAAAGCGGGGTTATAATACCCGCTCCCACACCCAAAAGAACACTTACGATTATCAGTTCATTTATTGTTCCGCAAAAGAGATAAAGCACCCCACTTACGAGGAACACAGAAAGCCCAATGGTAAGCAACCGCACATAACCGATGCTACTGCTCAGCCTGCCCGCCAATAATATAAAAGGTATTATAAGCAGCGACGGAAGAGAGGTAAGCATCTGAATATCGAACTCCGTCGCATGTTTGAAAATTTTTGACAAATCGCCAAGTATAGGCGATATAGCAAGGCCGGGGAGCGAGGTTAATGCCGACACCGACCATATACCCACCAGAGCCCATAACGAAATGTATCCTTTACCTGTTTCTATTTTCATTTTTTCACTTTTTCTTTTTACAACATATTTTCATGCTATTTGTTCATTGACAACGGCAAAATATATGTTCATCAAAAACTAAAAACATAAAAAAAGCAAAAATCACGAACAGCAGCCCCCTGTATGGTGTTTATTGGCTGTAAAACTTTTCATTCACCTAAACTTGTATAAAAATGAAACAGAAAGAAGATTGCAGAGAGACCAATGTTACGACATCGGTCTTTGGTTCACAAGAGATGTTGAAGTCGGCACCGGTAGATAAAATGCCACAAAAGCCCACAACCCCCGAAATTGCCTATCAGATGGTAAAGGACGAGACATATGCGCAGACACAGCCTCGCCTTAACCTCGCCACCTTTGTTACCACATACATGGACTCGTATGCCACAAAGCTGATGAATGATGCCATAGCCATCAACTACATCGACGAGACCGAATATCCGCGCGTTGCCGTAATGTGTGCCAAGTGCATAAATATCATAGCCAACCTGTGGAACACCCCCGAAAAGGCCAAATGGAAAGCGGGCGCATTGGGCATAGGCTCGAGCGAAGCGTGTATGCTTGGCGGTGTAGCCGCCTGGCAACGCTGGAAAAAACGCCGCCAGGCCGAAGGAAAGCCCTGCGACAAGCCCAACTTTGTAATATCATCGGGATACCAGGTGGTATGGGAAAAATTCGCACAGCTATGGCAGATTGAGATGCGCACCGTGCCATTGACCGCCGAAAAACTCACTCTATGCCCCAAAGAGGCTGTTGCCATGTGCGACGAGAACACAATCTGCGTAGTGCCCATTCAGGGAGTAACATGGACAGGCTTGAACGACGATGTAAAGGCCCTGAACGACGAACTCGATGAATATAACAAAAAGACCGGTTACGATATCCCCATTCATGTGGATGCAGCATCGGGTGGTTTCATCCTGCCGTTCCTCGAGCCCGAGAAAGAGTGGGATTTCCGCCTCAAATGGGTACTCTCCATAAGTACAAGCGGCCACAAATACGGGCTTGTATATCCCGGTGTAGGCTGGGTTGTGTGGAAGGATAAAAAGTATTTGCCCGACTCTATGTCGTTCAGCGTAAACTATCTTGGTGCCGATGTTACACAGGTGGGGCTTAATTTTTCGCGCCCCGCGGCACAGATTTTGGGACAATATTACCAATTCATACGCCTTGGATTCGAGGGCTACAAAGCCATACAGCAGAACTCTATGGAGATTACAAAATATCTGCATAGCGAGATTGGCAAGATGAAACCCTTCCGCAATTACAGCGAGGATGTAACCAACCCCTTGTTCATCTGGGAGATGAAGGAAGAGTACATGAGAAAGGGCAAATGGACTCTCTACGACCTGCAAGACAAACTTAAACAGAATGGTTGGATGGTACCGGCATATACCCTGCCCGCGAAACTCGAAAAGACTATTGTAATGCGTTTGGTGGTGCGCAACGGATTCAGCCGCGACATGGCCGACCAATTACTGTCGGACATTTCCGCCGCCGTTGAGGAGCTCGATAAATTGCAATACCCCACCCCCTCGCGCATTGCCATAGAGAGCAATGTAAAGGTTAAAGGTACCGTATATACCCATACAGGAAAAGGATAAAAAAGAAGGTATTTATATAGCAGTTTACACAAGGTTGTCATTTTGACGACCAAAGGGAGGAAAAATCTCAATAAATAACTATTTAGATCTCTCACATACGTTCGAGATGACAATCTTACATTTAGTGTAATATTCTATATAACCACCAAAAAGAAAATTAACATTAATAATTGAATAATATAAAAAAACAATGGAGAGAAGGATTACAAGAGAGGAACTGCGAGCAGCTGTGCAAGAGGCTTACGAATGTTGCAAGGAGGAAAAAAGCGGCCGCAACGCACAATACATCCCCTACCTTGCACGCATAGACAGCAAGCTGTTTGCAATAGCGGTGTGCTTGCCCGATGGCGAAATAATTGAGGCCGGCGACAGCAGTTACCGCTTTGGTATTGAGTCTGTTTCCAAAGTAGCAACAGCATTATTGGTGCTAAAAGAGTATGGTGCAAATACCATTATGGATATGATAGGTGCCGACGCCACCGGACTGCCTTTCAACTCAATAATGGCTCTACTATTGGAAAAAGACCACCCTTCCACTCCATTGGTAAATGCAGGAGCCATTGCCGCCGTCAGCATGGTGCGCCCTGTGGGCGACGAGCACCTCAAATGGGAGAACATTCTACACAACTTAAACGAATTGTGTGGCAGTTCACTCCCGCTAATCGACGAGCTTTACAAATCGGAGAGTGTGAGCAACCACAACAACCGCGCAATAGCCTGGCTTTTGAAGAGCTACAACCGCATATATGATGAGCCCGAAATGTCGCTCGACCTATACACGCGCCAATGCTCTTTGGGAGTTACAACAAGCGAACTCGCGGTTTTTGCGGGCACCATTGCAGGTGGCGGCGTGAATCCTGTAACAAAGAGAGAGGTTTTTCCGCGACAACTGACAACCAAGATTGTATCCATGATAGCTTCGGTGGGTTTCTACGAGAACACAGGCGATTGGTTGTTCAGTACGGGAATTCCGGCAAAAACAGGCGTGGGCGGTGGTATCATGGGTGTTCTCCCCGGAGCCTTTGGTATTGCCGCTTTTTCGCCGCCAATAGATGCCGCAGGAAATTCAGTGAGAGCGCAGAAAGCCATTGCACACATTATGAAACGGCTGGGGCTGAACGTGTTCAGTGGCGACAGGATAACCATTGGAGAGACTCAAACGGTAATGTGTTGAATACATCGATGGCAATTCCCGCGGGAATTGCCATCGATGTATTATCATGCATTCTCATCCTCTTCAAAAAAATCACAATTATCAAGGGGAGCCGACGATATACCCTGGGAAATCTTTTCGAACCAGCGCGAACGCCCTTTTGCCACCCTGCTACTCATACAGGCCGTACCCGTGGGTGTGGCTGCAAAATTCAGGACATTGGTTATAGAGATAGTCGAAGCCACGGCCTCCACATCTTGGTTTGCACCTATGTATGCAAACACCCAACCTCTCTTTTTAAGTTCATCCACAAGCGCTTTTATAGCCATGCCGCTGTACTCACGCGATGCGTTTTCATAACCATCGGTAACAACGGTTACAAGCACCTTGTCGTCATCGGCCACCTTGGGACGGAGTGCGCAAAGCGACATACCCATTGCATCGTACAACGCTGTGCAACATGTGGGGCGGTATGTTTCGGTGGTCAGTTCTGCCACATCTGCGGCAGCCACGCACTCATATACGGTTTTCACATCGTTGTGAAAGGTAACAAGGCTCACAAAATGTTCTTGGTCGGCATATTTCTCTTGGGCCGCTTTTATAGACTGAACGGTTTCGTTCACACTATCTATCGCCTGTTTTTTGATACTCTGCATGGAGCCGCTCTCATCTATGATAATGAGATTGAAAATTCTTGTCTTCATAATTCGGTAGTTTTATTGGTTGTTTATCTGTTTGTATGGTTGTTTATTGTTAAAGAGGCTTTTTTGAACAAAATCTATCATTCAAACAGAAAAACATACAAATAACAAATACTGCAACATACCGAAAATTCAGAATCACCTTGCCCTTAATTGCCAGAAAGCAACCGCGGCAGCCGCCGCCACATTAAGGGAATCAACATCGTGGGACATGGGGATGCGGGCGACATAATCGGCCGAAGATATTACATGAGGGGCAAGCCCGTCGCCCTCGGTACCCATTATAATAGCAAGTTTCTCTTCGTTTACAAGCGGTTCATGGTCTATGGATACGGAGTCGTCGGTGAGTGCCATTGCCACCGTGCGGAAACCGAGTTCCTTTAATGAGCTTATGGGCATGCGAATCCATGTCCAAGGAACAAGAAACACCGAACCCATGGATACACGCACTACGCGGCGGTTAAGCGGGTCGCACGACTGCGGTGTGAGCAACACGGCATCTACACCCAATGCCGCTGCCGAACGGAATATGGCACCTATATTGGTGGTATCTACCACCCCGTCGATAACCACCACTCTGCGTGCCCCATTGCAAACATCGGCCACAGAGGGCAGCGCGGGGCGTTGCATGGCGCAAAGCACACCGCGGGTGAGTGTGTAGCCTGTGAGCGAGGCAAGCAGTTCGCGCCCGCCTGTATATACCGGAATATCGCCACAGCGGGCTATTATGTGAGCAGCATCGCCGGTGATGTGTTTACGCTCACACAGCAGCGATAAAGGGCGGCAACCCGCATCAAGGGCACGCTCTATAACCTTGGGACTCTCTGCTATAAATATTCCGTTTGCAATATTTTTGTCGCCACGCATTTGCGCCTCGGTGAGGGTGCAGTATGGCTCCAAACCGGGCTGTGCAAGGGTTGTTATCTCTATTATGGGCATAATTATATAGATGTTACTCCATGCAAAAATAGTTTAAATTCCATAATATTTCCTTCCCATGGCGCGGTTTTTCAAATAAATGGTTTATCTTCGCCAAAGTGTAAAACAAAAAAGCATATAACAATGAAAAAAATTTTTGTACCCAAAATAGCACCCGCCGATAACAGCATGGCGGAAATAGAGAAGGTTTTTTCCACATTGAAGGGTGAGCCTGTTGCCTGTTGCAATTGGCCTGCGGAGTTTCCTTACACCCCCGCGGTAAATGTAAAACTTTTTCACGACAACGAAAGACTTTACATAAAGTTTGATGTTACCGAAAAGGATATTCTGGCAAAGGTGGCCGAGGACCAGGGAAAAACATGGACCGACCCCTGCGTGGAGTTCTTTGTATCGCCACATGGGAACATGGACTACTATAATTTCGAATGTACCTGCACAGGCAAGTTACTGCTCGCATGGCACCCTGCCAACGAACCCAAGGAGGCGGCACCCATGAGCGTTATCGACAGTGTGGTGCGCCACCCCTCACTTGGCACGGAGTGTTTCCCTTTGAGAGAAGGCGAGAACAGCTGGAGTGTGATTGAGATTGTCCCTGCGAGTGCCCTGTTCCGCAGCGGTGTCGATAGCTGGGAGGGCAAAAAAATGAGCGCCAACTTTTACAAATGTGGCGACGAACTGCCCACACCGCATTTTATTTCGTGGGCTCCCATCGAGTGGAAAGAGCCAAGTTTCCACCGCCCCGAATTCTTTGGAACATTGGAATTTGAATAGCATAAATAGCATAATTAATGGCTGCCCGCGGGCAGCCATTAATTATGCTATTATAAAACAATATTTACATTATCGGGGTTAAAAGCACTACAAAGAAACCGCAGAAACGGCGCCACCAAGAGCGTTCCTTGTAAATCTCTTTCGTCAGCAGAAAGCTCTCTTTCTTATCTTCGGCAATAATGTCGTAGAGGTCGCGGGTATCCTCCTCGTCAAAAACAAATATATTTGTTTCGTAGTCGTAACGCAAACTGCGGCTGTTTAGGTTGGTAGAACCCACTGTCATGTATTTGCCATCGGCACACATAACCTTGGAGTGGTTGAAACCACCATTATACATATACACATTGGCACCGCGTTTCATATATTTGTAACCCAAGCGCCACACACCGTCGGGCAGCAATGGTATATCTCCCTTGGCTGTGAGCATAATGTTTACCTGCACACCATCGTCTATGGCTTTTTCAATGGCTCTTCTCACCACTTTTAGAGGTATAAAATAGGGGCTCACTATTGTAATGCTGTCCTTTGCCGCGTTTATCGCATTGGCATACACTTGGCGCATCTGTTTGGGATTTTTCCCGGGCCAACGGTCAACAACAGCCACCTGCGCCTTGCCGGGCTCGGGCGGCAACGGGTAATATTTATGCCCGCCTATCTGCTGGCCGGTTTCGCGGTTCCACATCGCAAGGAAAATATCCTGCAATTTGGCCACCGCAGCACCCTCTACCCTGGCATGTATATCGCGCCATTTACCTATGCCTTCGAGGCCTGTGAGGTAGTAATCGGCTACGTTTATTCCACCCGTATATGCCACCACGCCATCTATCACCACTATTTTGCGGTGGTCGCGCGATACCGAATGGTTTACCCATGGAAAGGTTATGGGGTCGAACTTCACAAGCTCTATGCCCTGCGCACGAATAGCCTCGATATGCTCCTTTTTAAGCGGTTTGTTGTTGGACATATTACCAAAGGCATCGAATAGAGCACGCACCTCAACCCCCTCTTTGGACTTCTGCGCCAACAGGGCAATGAGTTCCTTGTTGATGGAGTCGTTACGGAAATTGAAATATTCGAGATGGATATGGTGTTTAGCATTTTTTATAGCGCCGAACATATCCTCGAACTTCTCGTGCGCACCATTGAGCAATTCAACGTCGTTATTGGGAGTTATTTCAATTTGCTCGGCCTGCAAATAGGATTTGAAGGCCTCGTCGGACTGCATGATGTGCCCACGCTCTATGGCCCGGAAACTGCCGCAAGCCGCAAGCAACAATGGAGCAACCGCAACAAAAATATACTTTATAATATTGTTCATTTATCTATTCCTTGAGAAAACGAGTGCGAAGGTACAAAAAACATAGGGAGTAAAAAATTTTTTATCAATGCAGAATTTTACATTTTCGCTTTTTTATGATTTTTATTCATCTGAACAACCTTCATTTTCCGCACAAGTATTCAAGCAAGGCTCCTTGATTGCAAAAAAATTGACAGATTTTAATTTACCAAAGGTGCATAAACATTAGGCCGCTATTATATATTATTCGTTTTTTTTATCTATCTTCGCAAAAGATTACAGACCAAATTTCACATATTATGATATACAACGAACGCGAGACACGTCATAAGCACGTGATTGATGCTGCAATGCAGATGATGACTGCTGCACGCACAGCCCCCAAAGCAAAAGGAGTGGATATAATTGAGGTGGCACTTGTTACCGACGAGGATATAACCAAGTTGAGCGAGGAGCTATACTCCATAGGCGAGCGCCTTGGCAGAGGCGGATTGTTGCGCGATGCCGGTAACATTCAATTGGCAGAAGCTATAGTCCTTATAGGCTCACATGAGGAGCCCATGGGGCTTAATTGCGCCTACTGCGGATGCCCCACTTGCGACAGCCGCCCCGCGGGAGTACCCTGCGCCATGAACACCATTGATGTGGGTATTGCAGTGGGTTCGGCCTGTGCCACAGCATCAGATTTGCGTTTGGACACCAGAGTTATGTACTCGGCCGGATATGCCGCAAAACAGCTGGGCTGGCTCGATGGTTGCAATTTCATAATTGCCATACCGGTAAGCGCATCGTCAAAAAACCCCTTCTTCGACCGTAAAAGAAAAGTATAAATGAATAGCAAACACGCCGATTTATATTTCCCCGCCGAATGGCACAAGCAAAGCATGGTACAACTCACATGGCCACATGCCAAGAGCGATTGGTACTATATGCTTGAGGAGGTGGAAGCCTGTTTCATTGAGATTGCAAAAGCAATTAGCCAAAGAGAGCGGTTATTGGTGGTAACACCCGAAAAACAGGAGGTGGAAAAGACCTTGCAGGATGCCGGTGCCACAATGAAGAATATCATTGTTTTCTCATGCGACACCAACGACACCTGGGCACGCGACCACGGATTCATCACCCTGCTGGACAAGAACGACGGCACACCCCACTATGTAGATTTCTGTTTCAACGGCTGGGGCTTGAAATTCAATGCCGAGCTTGACAACGCCATAAACAAGCAGCTATACAATTCGGGAATATTGAAGGGCGTTTATCAGAACGCGCTGGCATGGGTATTGGAAGGAGGTTCCATTGAAACAGATGGAAAAGGAACCCTGCTTACCACATCGCAATGTCTGCTTGCCCCCGACAGGAACAATATGTTGCAGTATAATTTAGAGTCGGCACTCAAAAGCCTGCTGCATTGCGACCGCGTACTATGGCTCGACTATGGCAACCTCATAGGAGACGACACCGACGGGCACATTGACACCATTGCACGCCTTGCGCCAAACGACACCATTGTTTATATGGAGGCCGACAAGAACGACGAGGAGCAATATTACGACCTCCGAATGATGGAGGAACAACTGCAAAGTTTCCGCACTGCCGATGGAAAGCCCTACCGCTTGTTGGCACTGCCATCGCCGGCACCCATATACGACGATGATTGCCAGCGACTGCCGGCAACATATGCCAATTTCCTCATCATGAACGATGCGGTGCTCTACCCCACCTATGCACAGCCCGACAACGACGCAAAGGCAGCCGAGGTGCTGCAAACCGCCTTCCCCGACAAGGAGATTGTGGGAATAGATTGCAGGGCACTGATTCAGCAGCATGGCTCGCTGCACTGCGTTACCATGCAATATCCATCACCCGATAAAATTTGATTATGGAGAAGATTAAAGTAGGAATGATTCAGCTCTCAATAGGAGAGAACATAGAGAATAACAAGGAGAAACTTGCCGCGGCCATACGCAAGACTGCGGAACAGGGCGCACAATTGGTGGTATTGCAGGAATTGCATAACTCGCCCTATTTCTGCCAGGTGGAATCAACCGCAAATTTCTCTTATGCCGAGCCCATCCCCGGCCCATCGACCGATTTTTACGGAAAGGTAGCGGCAGAGTGTGGCGTGGTGCTTGTAACATCGCTCTTTGAGGCACGTGCAAAGGGATTGTACCACAACACCGCGGTGGTATTCGACAAGGACGGGAGCATTGCCGGCAAATACCGCAAAATGCATATCCCCGATGACCCTGCATACTATGAAAAGTTCTATTTCACACCCGGAGATATTGGGTTCCGCCCCATAAAAACGAGTATTGGCACATTAGGCGTACAGGTGTGTTGGGACCAATGGTACCCCGAGGGTGCCCGCCTGATGGCACTGCGCGGTGCAGATATTCTGATATACCCCACCGCCATTGGCTGGGAGAGCAGCGACACCGACGAAGAGAAAAGCAGACAGCTTGGCGCATGGCAAACAGTGCAACGCGGCCACGCCGTTGCCAATGGGCTGCCGGTGGTTGCCATAAACCGCTGCGGGCATGAGCCCGACCCTTCGGGGCAGACACGCGGCATCCAATTCTGGGGACACAGCTTTATTGCCGGCCCGCAGGGTGAGTTCATTGCCCATTTTGGCGAGGAGGAGCAGATTGAGGTTGTGGAGATAAGCCTCAAACGTAGCGAGGAGGTGCGCCAATGGTGGCCTTTCCTGCGCGACCGCCGCATAGAGGAGTACCACCCTATCACAAAAAGATTCTTGGACGAAGAGTAACCGCCTGCAACCATTGCATGGAGGATAAACCAAACAAAAATTGTCATAGGCCACGCCTATGACAATTTTTGTTTATACCTTGACAGCGGCAGATTGCACTATCCACTCCACATCGCGCAAGCAATCCTGCAAATCCTGTTCATGCTCCTCTTCCTGAGCCATGATGCGCTTGGCAATATCGCATGTGGTATAATCTATGTTATTTGTAAAAGAGGCTATCTCCTCATAACGGATAACTGCGCAACGCTCGGCTGCAATATTCTCCTTGAGCAGGGTTATCACATCGTTCTTTATGGGTGGCGAGTATTTGCAACGCGCAAGCGACACCCATTGCATGGGGTCGAGCACAGGAACACCCTCGAGCTGTATTATTCTATCGGCCAACATCTTGGCATGATTGAACTCCTCCATTGCATGCTCCTCGAATTCTCGTTGCACATCGGCGCGCATTGCGCCCTCTACCACAAAACTTGCCACCCAATATTGGTAAAACGCAAGCCACTCCTCGCTGAGCGCAGCGTTCAGCCGGTCGAGCAGTTCCGGTAGTTCTATACGTTTTCGCAATATCAAAACACTCTCTTTTGCCATAATCTATCTGTTTTTGAAAATTCATTATGGATAGAAAACACGGGAACAAGGATTTTGTTCTGTATGTGCCAAAGAGTTGCACGAAGGAAACGGCCGAAAAGAGGGAAAAACAATGGTTTTTATCAATTAATAAATAAATTAGGGAATAATTATTAATTATATTGGCGGTGTTTATGATAAAAAGTATTAATTTTGCAAAGTATTATAATTTTTGAACACAAACCATACCACTTAAAATATGAAATTGGCTGTTGCCACAAAACCGACTTTTTTTGTTGAGGAGGACAAGATTATCACCCGTCTGTTTGACGAGGGGCTCGATTATCTCTTTCTCTACAAGGCCTATCCGCACCCTCAGTTCATTGAAAGGTTGTTGAGCCTTATTCCAAAGAAATATCACAAGCGTATATTCTCATGTAACGGACGTCTCATGCAGGAGTATAAATTGGCCGGTACACTTTTTTCTCTATCGTCGAACCCACCCATGGGCGACGAAAAGGGCAAGCTTGTGGGCTATGCACATAACCTTAAAGAATTGAAGGAGTTACGCGAAACCTATGACATAGTGTGCTTTGGACCTTTGGGGCGCACTTTCCACCAAAGTTCCGAACTGAACGAAATTGGCAAGAAGATGATTAACAAAAAGACTTGGGCCTATGGAAACATCGACGAAGCCAACCTAAAACGTCTCCCTGCCTATGGATTCGGCGGTGTGATATTAGACGAGCAACTGTGGGCAAACTTCGACTCATGTCGCTCAACCGATTACACAGAGCTTATAAGCCGTTTTCTACGACTGAAAAAAGTTGTGGACAAACTATAATTTAGAATAGAAAAAACAAAATAAATAACAAAACAATTAATTAGCTGCATTATGAACAATACTCCCTACATGGTGTTTGCAGGAACAAAATCACGTTACCTTGCTGAAGAGATTTGCAAAGAGTTGGGTTGTGAACTCGGCCAAATGAATACCACCTATTTTGCCGATGGTGAATTTGCCGTATCTTATGAGGAGTCTATCCGTGGAAAGAATGTATTCTTGGTACAATCTACTTTCCCAAATTCGGACAACCTCATGGAGCTCCTTTTGATGGTTGATGCTGCAAAGCGTGCATCGGCAAAGAGCATTGTGGCCGTTATGCCTTACTTCGGCTGGGCTCGCCAGGACCGCAAGGATAAGCCCCGCGTTTCAATCGGTGCCAAATTGGTTGCCGACCTTTTGAGCGTTGCCGGTGTGAGCCGCATTATCACCATGGACCTGCATGCCGACCAGATTCAGGGATTCTTTGATATCCCCGTAGACCACCTTTATGCATCTATGGTGTTTATCCCCTACATCAACTCGTTGAAACTCGACGACCTTGTAATTGCAACACCCGACGTAGGTGGTTCAAAACGTGCAAGCGCATATTCCAAATGCCTTGGTGTGCCCCTGGTACTCTGCCACAAGACACGCGCAAAAGCAAACGTAGTGGAGAGCATGCAGATTATCGGTGATGTTAAGGGCAAGAATGTTGTTCTTGTTGATGATATTGTAGATACAGCCGGTACCATCTCAAAGGCTGCAAACCTTATGATGGAGAATGGCGCAAAATCGGTTCGTGCCATTGCATCGCACTGCATCATGTCGGGTAACGCATCGGAGCGTGTACGCGAATCGTCTATGGAGGAGATTGTTTTCACTAACAGCATACCTTATGACAGAGGTTGCCCCAAAGTAAAACAGTTGTCTATTGCCCGTATTTTTGCCGAAGCCATCGAGTGCGTGCTCAATAACCAATCAATAAGCAAACAATACATCTGCTAATACGTTATTATCTGCATGAAAAAGATATTAGCACTTGTTATTGCCATCGTGACACTTTGTGCCTGCCATCCCACATCGTACAAGATTGAGGGTAGCATCGAGGGTGCACAAGAGGGCGACACGGTTATTCTTGGATACTCCACCGACGGGCAGGAATTCAAAACCACATCGAAAACCACCATTAAAGATGGTAAATTTGTTTTTGAGGGTAATATTGAAGGTTGCAAGATTTATTACATCGGTTTCGAGGATGAGGCAGAGCCTATTTATGCAATGTTCTTTCTTGAACCGGGCAATATAAATGCCGATATCACATATAGCGGCAGCCGCATTACAGGAACCTCCACCAATGATGTCAATATCAAATTGGAGGAGGACCTGGAGAAGTATGTGGAGAGCATTCTGCAATTTCAGGACACGCTTTACCGCGATACCACACTGACAGAGGAGAGAAAAACCGAGATTGGCAACAACTGTTACGCGATTCAACGCGAGGCTATGACCTACATACAGGATAGCATACGCGAGAATATTGACAACATGGTGGGTATATTCATGCTTGTTCAGTATTCAGACCTGTTCGATAACAACGAGCTGTCGTCGCTCATTGCTTCAATTCCCGAAAGGCTTATCGACCGCGACAATAATCTCCTGTACGACATTCTGTTGCAGATACAGGAAATGAGAAACAGCCCCGGAACCATCGACGAGATAATCAATGCCATTGGAGAAGAGGAGAGCGAAGATTTTGCTGCCGACGAGGAATACGAGAGCGATATCGAAGAGTAATATCTTAATATTATAATAAACGAAGGGTTGCACCGCGGTGCAACCCTTCGTTTATTATATATAACCTTATATTAGTATTGTTCCTTTTCGTTGGGGAAATCGCAAGCCTTTACATCGCCCACATAATTACCAACGGCATCGGTAATAATAGTGTGGAGGTCGGCATAACGACGGAGGAAACGGGGAGTGAAATCGGCAGTCATTCCAAGCATATCGGCATACACAAGTACCTGACCATCCACTGCCCCACCGGCACCGATACCTATAACAGGGATTTCAAGGCTGCGAGCCACCTCGGTACCAAGCGATGCGGGTATTTTCTCGAGCACAAGAGCAAAGCAACCGGCTTCTTGCAGAAGAAGTGCATCGCGACGTAGTTTTTCGGCCTCTTCGTTGTCTTTTGCACGCACCGAGTATGTACCAAACTTATTTATACTTTGCGGTGTGAGTCCAAGATGCCCCATGATGGGTATTCCGGCATCGAGTATCTTGCGCACCGAGGGGAGAATCTCCTCACCACCCTCCAATTTAAGAGCATCGGCATGGCTCTCCTTCATTATGCGTATGGCATTTTTCACTGCCTCGTCTGCATTTACCTGATAGGTTCCGAACGGCATATCCACAACCACCAAGGCGCGTTTCACACCACGAACCACAGATTTTGCATGGTATATCATCTGGTCGAGCGTAATGGGCAATGTGGTAACATTTCCGGCCATCACATTAGAGGCAGAGTCGCCAACAAGAATGGCATCAACACCTGCACCATCAATAAGCATCGCTGTGGTGTAGTCATATGCTGTGAGCATCGCAATCTTCTCTCCTTTGCGTTTCATTTCAATGAAACGATGTGTTGTAACCTTACGGGGGTCTTCTACTATATATTTTGACATATTATATTATTTACAGCCGTTAAAGGCCAAGTTTTTATTTGTCTTTTTGAAAATCCATGCAAAGGTAGATTAAATTTATTGAAAAGCAGTGAATGAGTTCTTCTTTTTATCAAAAACAGAGGATTTGCAGGCCATAATATTTGAATAACCTGATTGTTACACACTGCATGGTGCAATGCAAGTTTGCAACGAGCCGACAAAAAGAAAAAAACAGCAATTCTCTTTTGTTGTATTGCCGCCATTTTTGTAAATTAGCAAAGATATTTGAAACCCGCATTTTAACATGAATAGAGAGAGCAACGCCGGAGAGAATAGGCGTAATTTAGAGGTTTACAGAGCTTCGGCAGGGTCGGGAAAGACATTTACCCTCGCCGTCAAATATATAACACTGCTCATAAAATCGCCCGAGGCATACAAACATATTCTAGCTGTTACATTCACCAACAAAGCCACAGGCGAAATGAAGGAGCGCATTTTGAGCCAGCTGTATGGCATTGCCTACGACTTGCCTGCATCCAAAAGATATATGGAGAAGATGCAGGAGGCATACCCCGATATGAGGTGCGAGGAGATAAGCAAGCGGGCACGTACAGCCCTTAACCTAATTCTGCACGATTACGGACACTTCAGAATACAGACGATAGATGCGTTTTTCCAATCGGTATTGCGCAGCCTTGCAAAGGAACTTGAACTTAACGGCGATGTAGAGTTTCTGCTAAACGGCGAGGAACTGCTTGAAGAGGCAGTGGATGTATATATAAAAAGGCTTGAAAAGGAGTCGGGCGAGATGGAGCAAATAATAAACTACATCGATGATAAGCTCGACAGCAACAAAAGCTGGAAGGTTGCATCGGCCATTAAATCGTTTGCCAAGCAACTATTACAGGAGGAGTATCAACAACGCGGCGACAAACTGCGGGAGCAGATTGATGCCGACAACGGAGCACTGCTGAAGAAATTCCGAGCCGAGATTGAGAGCCTAAAAAAAACTTGCACAGATACCATTAAATACAAGGTAAACGATATTTATGAGAGATTTGCAGCGGCAACCACAGGGCTGTGCGAGAAGGACTTTGCAGGGAAATCCACAGGTGTATGGAAATACTTCAACTTGATGAACGGCTTTGAGTTCAAAGATAATAAGTTCTTGAAGGCTGCGGTCATAGACAAAATTGTCGATGGTGTTACCGACAAGGATAAACTCACCAAATTCCCTGCCGTAAACGACCTTATAGTGGCGTTGCTCAATGAATTGAAGCAGATTGAGAAAGGTGAATACAGAGTGTTCAACAGTTGCATATTGTCGCTGGAGATGTTCCACAGGCTTGGACTGCTTAACACCATTGCAAAGACCTTGAAGGAGGAGAATGAACGCGAAAACAGATTCCTGCTTGCCGAAACCACCTACTTCCTGAGCAAAATGATAACCAACAACACATCGTTTATCTTTGAGAAGATAGGTACCGAGATAAACCACATTTTCATAGACGAATTCCAGGACACATCCAAATTACAGTGGGAGTGCTTTAAGATTCTGCTCGACGAGGTTATTGCGCGCGGTAACTACAACCTTATAGTGGGCGATGTAAAGCAGTCCATTTATCGATGGAGAAACAGCGATTGGAACATAATGAACAATATCGAGGAGTATCATCCCGAAACAATCGAGATTGTATCGCAAGAGGCCAAAGAGGGCCCATACACATACAAATCGACCAATTACAGAAGCTCGCGACGCATTGTAGCCTTTAACAACAAGCTCTTCCGCAGCGCGGTAAACAAGATTTCCGCCACATTCAACGACCACTTGGGTGCAGGACTTGAAAGCCTTGAAAGAGCCTATGGCGATGTGGAGCAGGCTGTGCCTGAAAAGAGAAAAGAGGAGGGCTATGTAGAGATTCGGGAAATAACCAAGCAAAACTCTCGTGGCACTATGGGCGAGGAGGCAATAGCACCGCTCATGGAGATATTGCATGATTATATTGAGGAAAAGAGGATACCGGCCGGCGATATTGCCATTCTGGTACGCGGCAAGAGTGTCATACCCATGATTGTGGATGCATTCAAGCAGGAATTCCCCGACCGCAAGATTGTGTCGCACGAGGCATACAAGCTATCGGCATCCATAGCGGTGCAACTAATAATTGCCGCTTTACGCCACATTTACACTCCTAACGATGATGTAAACCTTGCCACTTTTGTTACCTTATATAATAAATTGATACAAAATGGCGGTGATAATGCCAGGCTTGGGTTAAAGAAGGAGGAGCTTACACGTTTCTTGCCATGCGAGTACCTGGAGGCAATACCCGCACTCATAGGCCTGCCTATTTATGAGCTTATAGAGAAACTGATAGCTGTGTTGCAGATAGACAAGATTGAGAGCGAGGGTGCCTATCTGTTTTCATTCCTCGACAAGGCATCGGAATGCATCAACAACAAAGCATCGGATATCAAAGGTTTCCTTGAAGCATGGGAAAACGGTTTGTGCGACGAAACAATACCCGCTGCAAGCAGCGACAGTGTTACCATAATGACAATTCACGCATCCAAAGGGTTGGAGTTCGGCACGGTAATAATCCCCTTCTGCAATTGGGAACTGACAGGAAGGGCCGGAAACACACTGTGGTGCGATTCTGATATTGAACCATTCGACACATTGAGCCTTATACCTATAAGCAGTAAAAAGTTGATGATTGAATCGATATACGAGAAACACTACAACCACGACTATCTGTTCCAGATTGTCGATAATCTGAACCTGCTCTATGTTGCCACCACCCGAGCCAAAAACAATCTTGTGATTTTTATAGAAAAGAGCGACGGCAAGGGACTGAGCACCCTATCCAAACTTGTTGCAAGCACCCTGCCCGACCTTGGCACACTCGACGGCTCTTCATACGATGCCGACAATGGCATCTACACCTACGGCGAGGTATGCCATGCCGAGGAGAAAGAGGAAGAGATTACAAACAACCCGTTCATAATAGATAGCGAGGAGAAGCAGGCGCAGAGTTTTTGCACTTACGACAACCACCTCACATTCAAGCAGTCGCGCGAGCTGGCACGCTTTCTTGTGTCGGACAAGAAGGAAGAGAAGATTTACAAATCGGTGGCAAGGGGTGAACTCATGCATAGCATACTTGCCAAAATGGCAACAGGCGACGAGCTGCCACGCCTGCTTGATAAAATGCTTTTGGAGGGGCTTATATCCACCGAGAAAGAGAAGAATTATATAAAAAGCAAACTCGAAAAGGCATTGCAACTGCCACAAGCCCGCGAGTGGTTCAGCGGCAAGTATAAGCTATTCAACGAGTGTGCAATCCTGTGCAAGGGGTACAAGGAGGGGAAAAGCACATACCGCCCCGACCGCGTGATGATTGACAAGGAGGGTGTAATAGTGGTGGATTACAAATTTGCAAAAAGAGACAGAGACCATTTTGAGCAAGTGAGGGATTACATGAATCTGCTTGCCAAGATTGGATATACAAGCATAAAAGGATATGTGTGGTATGTGGATAGAGAAGAGATAATTGATGCTGAAACCGAGGAAATTTAAGAGTATATGGAACCGTTTTTGAAGATTGTAACCGACGATTTATACACCCGTTTGAATGGTAATTTCGAAGGGGTTGCAATGGTATTTCCCAACAAGCGTGCAGGCCTGTTCTTTAACGAATATCTGCTGGGAAAGATAGGCAACGGCGCAGCATGGAGCCCCGCTTGCATCACCATCAGCGAATTGTTCGAGGATTGTTCGGAGAGCATTATTGCCGACTCGGTATTGCTTGTGAGCAAACTGCACAAGGTATATATGAAACATACGGGCAGCAACGAGAGCCTCGATAAATTTTACTATTGGGGCGAGATGCTCATAAAGGATTTTGACGATGTGGACAAAAACCTTGCCAATGCGCAACAACTTTTTGCCAATATCGAGGATTTACATAAGCTTGGCACAGCCAAAGATATTCTCGACGATGAACAGCAAAAGGCCGTACAGCAGTTTTTCACAAATTTTGCACCCGAAAAAAAGAGTGAACTTAAAGAGAAGTTCAAAAACACATGGGAAGTACTCTACCCCATTTACACATCGTTCAAGGAGTTGCTTAAGAAGGAGCATTTAGCCTATGAAGGAATGCTTTACCGCGATGTCATTGAGAAAAAGGAAGGACTGAGTTTTGCCTATGACAAATACGTTTTTGTGGGATTCAACGCACTGAACGGTGCCGAAAGAGAGCTTTTCAATATAATAAAAAAGGAGGGGAAAGCACTCTTCTATTGGGACTACGACAAGCATTACACCCTTAACCCGCAACACGAGGCAGGGCATTTCATGCGCATGAACCTGCAACGCTACCCCAATGCCATTGAAGAGGATATCTTCAACAATCTTGCAAAGGAAAAGAGGGTTACGTTTGTTTCGGCAAGCACCGACAACATACAGACACGCTACATTCCGCAATGGCTCAATGAGAACATGAGCGAAAAGGAGATTGAAACCGCCATAGTTCTTTGCGACGAAACAATGCTTGAATCGGTACTGCACACCCTGCCCAAGGAGGCAAACGGAAGGAAACTCGAACACCTTAACGTAACCATGGGATTCCCAATCTCGCACACACCGGTATTCAGCCTTGTGAAACTGTTGGTGGAACTGCAAACACGAGGGTACGATAAACGGCAGGAGAGGTTCACACTCACCGCGGTGGAGAGGATTTTGAAACACCCTTATATTATACAGAGCAGCCCTAACGCGATGAAATTGCGCGAAAAGTTGCTAAACGAAAAAAGATTTTTCCCTGCAACCGAGGAGCTATGTTGCGACGATATTCTATCACTCGCATTTGCACATCCCGAAAACAACAGCAAGTGGATGAGCAACATTGCTGCACTCATATACTCGATAGCAAACAGCAGAACAGAGATGGGCGATATAGAGCAAGACCTTTATGAGGAACTTTTCTGCGAAGCGCTCTTGAAGGCTCACAACCAGACACAACGCCTGCTTGCCCTGCTTGAGAATGGCGATATTGAGTTGCAACAATCGTCGCTCGGCAGCCTTCTGTTGCGCATAATTTCGCAACAAAGCATGCCTTTCCATGGCGAGCCCGTAGTGGGATTGCAGATAATGGGATTGCTCGAAACACGCAACCTAGACTTTAAGAATGTAATCATTCTGGCGGCGAGCGAGGGCAACCTGCCCAAAAACAGCAACGACAACTCCTTCATACCCTACAACCTGCGCCGTGCGTTCGGGCTCACAATGAGCGAGCACCGCGACTCCATCTATGCATACTACTTCTACCGCCTGCTGCAAAGGGCCGAAAACATAACCGTTGTATATAACAACTCCACCGAGAGCAAGAGCAAGGGCGAGTGTTCGCGCTACCTGTTACAGATACTTGGCGAGAACCTTTACCATGTAAAACGCCTGCACTTGGAAGCCGAACAGACCAATGTGGACATAGAACCAAAGGCTGTGGAAAAGAGCGACGCGGTGATGCAAGTTCTTAACGAAAAGTTCAACCAAAACACAAGCAGCTGCGCTTATACCCTGTCGCCATCGGGCATAAACAAATATCTTGAGTGCGAATTGAAATTCTTCTACTACTATGCAATGGGGTTGAAAGAGTTCGACGAGGTAAGCACAGAATTGGAGGCTAACGATTTTGGCGACATATTCCACCTTGCAGCCGAATTGATGTATGCCGAAATTACAACAAGGGGAAACGGTACAATAGAAAAAAGCGACCTGCAAAGGTACGAGGATAACCCACTGCTGTTGCTGAAACACATTGAGGCTGCATACGAGGAGCTATTCTTCAAAAAAGGCAACAAACCGGTGTATAATGGAGAACAGCTTATAAACAAAAGAGTTATGCTACGTTTCATGCAGCGCTTGATAAAAATGGATAAAGCACACACGCCATTCACATCCATTGGCGGAGAGAAACGTGTGCAGTTCCCCTACTCCTTCAAAAACTGCGAAGGGAAGAATTACACCATAAACATCGGCGGTAAAATAGACCGAATAGATGCAAAAGGCAATACACTGAATATTATTGATTACAAAACAGGACGGGACAAACTGCAAGACAAAAAGAACTCGATAGACGAGATTTTTGCACACGAAGGCGATAGTGCAGGTTACCGGTTCCAAGCACTGCTATATGCCATTGCCGTGATAGAACAGTTGAACGACGGCAAGAATTATGGCAACGACAAGGATTATAGCTGGATTGAGAAGGTAAAACAATCAAACATAGAAAAGGTGGTGCCGGAGCTCATTTATATCATAAGAAAAGACGATGCACTGCACGAGGATTTTGTTGTGGATATAAACAATCAACCAATTGAGGATGCTGCCGATTTGAAAAGCGATTTCCTCGCTCGCCTGGAAAGTGTGTTGCAAGATATTTTCAATAACGAGAAACCCTTTACACCCACCGACAAGAAGGAGCGTTGCCGCTACTGCGAGTACAAAGGTATCTGCGGCAGATAGCCACCATGTTTTGTTCCTTTTATACTTTTTTAACTTATTGAGAACAAACCTTTTGCTCTACCGCTTGTTCTATTTATGTGTTTTTCATAGTAATAGATTTGGCGGTAGTGTCCACTTGTGAAAGCCGACACCCGAACGGGTAAAAGCGTTTACTCGGACAAACTGCATTCCTTCCCCCGGAATGCAGTTTTTTTTATTTATCGGCTGTAACGGTCATAAGGCACTCCTTGCAGTTGAAATGGAGACGGAAGCGACGCCCATCGGCCGAAACAAGATAATAAGGTTCCTTAAAAGGAGATTTTTCACCTGTTTTTGTGCACCAGCCCATAGAATATTTTAAGCAATGCTTGCAATACATTATGGGAGAGCCTTCCGATGGTTGCAGTTCGTAAGCCGGAGCCACAGAGGATGCACCGCGTTCGTAATAGAACTCGCGTGCAAGGCTGTTGGACACATTGGCTATATATTCCACCGACTTGCTTATGAGAGGGACTTTTGTTATCGGTTGCATGGTTTCACGCCTGTGAGTGCTACGCAGAGTGGTTATAAGATTATCGCATAAACGGCGGCGCATATCGGAGAGTAGCGACGAGGGTACAAACCAATTTTCGCCATACCCTATGGCTATGGATTCCACCTCAAATGGTGTATTACCCCACTTTTTCAGTTGAGCGTGTATATTGCCCTCTTGCGGGGTGCGCGCCTCCTCTTTTTTTATTGCGGCATCCACCATGCAGGTGATACCGTTCTCGGTGGTGGCTGTGAGCGAAAAACCGGCAGGCGTGGCTGCAAATGCAAGAGTAATGGACAAGCGACGTGGTGCGAGGGGGCGTGATAGTATGCGTTCAAACTCGCAATCATAGTTGCGGTACAGAGCCATTCCCGGCTGCATCTGCGGCATATTCTGCGGAAACACCCTGTTACCCTCTACTTTGTTTATATGAAACCCCTGCAACTTACCATCGGGTGCTATAAAGCACGCACCGTCGCCATTATTGAAGGTGCCACCCACAACCGTAAAATAACCACGCGACACAAACTTTACACGCCCCACATACTCTCCAATGGATTTGGGGGTATCGAATGAGGTTATGTCGCCACGCTTGCCATCAAGGAAATAATTTGTAAAGCCGCGATTAAAGCTCTTTGCGGGCGATGGTTCAAAGTGTGGTGCCACCATGCCATACGATGCACGCTCATAACATGTGCGGCGGGCAAAAATATCATCGAGGCAACGGCGATAATAGGCTGTAATATTCTTTACATAGGAACTATCTTTGAGGCGGCCCTCGATTTTAAGCGATGTAACACCGGCATCGAGCATATCTTCGAGCATCGCGCTGCGGTTCATATCTTTCAACGATAGCAGATGCTTCTCCTTTTTTATGATATTGCCATCGGAATCGACCAAGGTAAACGGGAGGCGACAGAATTGCGCGCATGCGCCCCTGTTGGCACTACGCCCGAAACAGTGTTGCGATGCATAGCAACGCCCGCTGTAACTTACACAGAGCGCACCATGAACAAAAACCTCCAATTCCGTATCGGGCACTGCGGTGTGAATATCTTTTATTTGTTGCAGCGAGAGTTCACGCGCTAATACCACACGGGGAAAGCCTGTTTGCGCAAGGAAACGAGCCTTTTCCACCGTACAATTATCCATCTGCGTGCTGCAATGCAGTTGAATGGGCGGTATATTCATTTTGGTTATTGCAAAATCCTGCACTATGAGAGCATCTACACCCGCATTATAAAGCTCGGTTATCAGTTTCTCGGCAGGGGCAATCTCCTCGTCGGTAAGTATGGTATTGAGCGTAACATACACCTTTACACCGAATATGTGAGCATAATCCACAAGGCGGGCAATATCCTCAACACTATTACCGGCTGCCTGGCGAGCACCAAACTGCTGTGCACCTATATACACAGCATCGGCACCGCTGTCGATGGCAGCGATAGCGGTTTCTACATTGCGGGCCGGGGCCAATAGCTCTATTTTACGAGGTTGCGACATATCTGCTCATTGTTTGACACCGCGAAGATAGTGCTTTTTTATCAGCATTTTCAAAAGGAACGGATTAAATGAGTTATTATCACATAATTTTTATTGATAAAGCTATTGCCGAAAGAGCTTTTTTTATTATTTTTGCTACGTGGAAAATTTGATAAAATACATATCGTACCTTGTTGCGCGACACAACTGCGTAATTATACCGGGAATGGGTGCATTCCTGGCCGAGGAGTTGCCTGCTCACTACAACGTAGAGGAGCGCGTTTTTGTGCCCCCCTATCGCACCATGCGATTCAACCCGCAGGTGAAGGCCGATGATGCTTTGCTAATCTCGGAGTACATAGACCGCGAACAGCTCACCTACGAAGAGGCCGGCAAAAAGATGAATAGCGATATAAGCATTTTGCACGACGCGCTTACACGCGACAGCGTTGTACGCTTTGGCGAGCTTGGAACTTTCCACATGAATATAAAGGGAGAATTATCGTTTGAAGTTGATTCCAACGGCATTGACGACCCTGCAAATTTTGGTTTCGAGCCCTTTGCATTCCCATTGTTGCGCGATTGCGAGGATAAGCACATTGTAATAAAACGCCGCGACTTGGGCAAGTACATTGCCATTGCAGCAGCAATTATACTCACATTCATCTTTGTTACCCCCATGAGCGACAGTGCATACAAAAAGAGTATGCAGGCATCATTTACCGGTTTTGCTTCAAACGAGCAGATCTCCCTCATGCAACAGATAAGTGCTCCCGCACCCAAGCATGTAGCAAACGAGGAGGGGAACTGCGAAATAATGCCCATAGACACCAATGGCAATATGGCTACACCCGTTGCAGAAAAGCATGAGGTGGCACCCACAGCCGTGGCAGCGACTGAAACAGCCATTGAAACCCCTGCAACAAGCGAAGAGCCTGCCGAGGTAATCGTTGAGAATAAGAAAGTATATCACATAATAGTAGCAAGCTCACCCAACGAGAGCAACGCGCAACTTGCAATAGAGGAGCTTTCGGCAAAAATGACAGCAAATTACTCTGTTGTAAAAGGCGGTGGAAGACATCGTATCTCCATTGGCGGGTACGAGAGCAACAAAGCAGCCATGGAAGCGGTAAAGGAGATAAAGAACACCTTCCCCGATGCGTGGATTCTACAAACAAATGCCCAATAAATGAAAAAGATTATCTGCCCCAAGTGCGACCACCCTATCGACTTTGATGCAAGCGGATACGAGGTGGGGCAATCGCTTGTATTTGAGTGCGAGCAGTGCCGCAAAAGTTTCACCGTGCGCATAGGCGACGACGAAGAGGTGGAGACCGAGGATTTGGGATACCTCACAGTTATTGAGAATCGTTTCTGTTTCAAGCAGACACTCCCTTTGCAGGAGGGCGACAACCTTATTGGACGATATAACAAGGGAACCGTGGTTACACTGCCCATAGAAACCAGCGACCCCAGCATGGACCGCCGCCACTGCATAGTAAATGTGAAACGCGGTTACGGCGACGAGCTCATTTACACAATACGCGACAACCAAAGCGTTACAGGAACGTTTGTAATGAACCGTATTCTTGGTAATAAAGAGAGACTGCGCATAGAGGCAGGCGCAATAATAACGCTTGGCGCAACAACACTTATTCTGCATACCCCCGACGAGGAGTAATATCACAGATAAAAAACAGCACCTGGAGTGCTGTTTTTTATGGTTTCAAATTATCGGTGTAAATCATCTTCACCTTATTTATATCACTGAATTTATCACGCGGAATTTCGGAATAATTGTTTATGGTAAACAATGCTAAATTGAAATTCACAAGTGCATCCACAAGGCGAAATGCCGTATTATCGAGCGCACTCACATACATTGTTATCCATTCAATTTTGGGACCGCTGAAAAGAGCATGCAAAAGCATGTGCTTTACAATGGATGCGGTTAAATCGGTTGCCATACACGAATAGAGAACACGATGATACCCTTCGCGGCGCAACGCCTCATAATCATTGTAACTGAACGCCTCAACCACCATACGTTCCTTTAAGCGAGGAAAATTCTTAGCGAGGAGCACAGGCGAGGATATCTTATCGGTTACAAGATATATTGTAGTGTCTTTCTCAAAAATTGTATTTATATCGGCTGCCGACAATGGCGTGTATTTTCCATTGATGCGACGCGATGAAAAATCGGCAAACGTGGGGGCCGTGTCGCCCTTGTGCTCAAAACCTGTGAATTTATTGAACTGCTCCCAATCGTGCGCGGCAACCAGAATACTGTCGGCTGTATAAAGCAAGTCGAATTCTATATAACGGAAACCATCGGCAATGGATTTTTCAAGAGCCTCTCGCGAATTACTATACTGCACACCAACATCGCCCCCTGCATGAGCTATCAGTTCCACGGGGGATTGCGTCACCTTGTTGCCACATGCAACGAGGAAGATTGTTAGAAGTATAAATGAAATTTGTTTCATTTTATATTGGCTTGCAAGCCTCCTTGAGAAACTCCAAACACTCTCCACTCAAATGTGGTGCAAGGGTATCATATACATTTCTGTGGTATTCATTGAGATAGGCAATAGCATCGGCACCCAACAGAGAGGGGATAATGGCTGTGGTGTCTATGGGGCAAAGAGTGAGTGGTTCCATTGCGCAGAATATGCCGAACTCTGTTTCTGTGTGCTGTTTCACAAGCATTGTATTCTCAATGCGTATTCCGTAACGCCCCGCCTTGTAAAGGCCCGGCTCGTTGGTGACGGTTACACCCGGAAGCAATGGTGCAGGCATATTGTTCATGCGTATCTGGTGAGGGCCCTCATGGACATTCAGGAAGTGCCCCACTCCGTGCCCTGTGCCGTGCAGATAGTTCTCGCCCTCTTGCCACAACCATTGGCGGGCGAGCACATCGAGTTGTGTACCACAAGTGCCCAATGGAAATTTTGCCATAGCAAGCGAAATGTGCCCGCGCAACACAAGTGTGTAGCTACGACGTTCCTCCTCGCTCAACGGGCCGAGAGGAATGGTACGGGTAATGTCGGTTGTTCCACAAGTGTATTGGCCACCGCAATCAAGCAACAGGAATCCACGGAGTTGCAACAAGGCGTTATCCTTCTCGGTGGGCTCGTAATGCACTATGGCAGCATTGGGGCCATAGGCGGCTATGGTGGCAAAACTGAGGCCTGTGAAACAGCTGTTTTCGCTACGGAATTTTGTCAGTTGTTTATCTACATCAAGCTCGGTAACACCGCCACGCTCCACCGCCGGTTTAAGCCAATGGAGCAGTTTCACCATGGCAACGCCCTCGGCAAGCATGGCTTTTTTGAAACCGGAAATCTCCACATCGTTCTTAACCGCCTTCATTATGGCTACAGGCGAATCGGCAAATATTGGCCGGCATGCGGGATTCAGATACTCTATCACCGCCCGATTGCAACGTGTGGGTTGCAGCAATATCGTATCACCGCTATATGCAGCCAGAGCAGCCCAAACATCGTTATAATCGGCAGTCGTAATATTGGATTCGGCTAGATGCGCCACCACAGCCGGAGTCAATTTCTGGGGAAGGATAAAAAGTGTTGCATCGGTTGCAGTTACAAGCATATATGATACAACAACAGGATTGTAGGCAACATCATTGCCTCGCAGATTGGTGAGCCATGCCACCTCGTCGAGCATAGTTACAAGCATACCGGCTGCACCTTTATCGGCAAGTAACTCACGCAAACAACATAATTTAGACAACACACTCTCACCTGCTGTTTCAAGAGGCATAATCACAGCCTTGTCTGTGGGAATGGAAGGACGGCCCTGCCATATTACATCAAATGGTGTATGAGATGCATCGAGGTGCAGACCGTGGGTTGAAAGCTCGGCGGCCCAATCCTTTGTTTCGGCTATGGAACATACCGTGCCATCCACACCTATCACACCACCCTGCTCCAACACGGAACAGAGCCATTCGGTTATAGAAGGAGTATCGTTAGCACCATCTTTCATTAACGAAAAGCCGGTACCTGCCAACGATTTCTCGGCTGCAAGCCAATAGCGCGAATCGGTCCACAGGCGGGCATCATCAAGTGTTACAACAGCCGTGCCGGCAGAGCCATCGAAGCCCGAAAGCCATTCACGCGATTTCCAGCAGTCGGCCACATACTCGCTGCTATGCGAATCGCTGCTTACCACAATGAAGGCCGCGAGGCTGTTCTCTCTCATATAACCGCGCAATGCTTCTATGCGCGCGGGAATCTGCGTTATATTCATAATTTCGCTACCTTTTATTCCCCATACCACCATTTTGCTTCGCGGCGTTTCTCGCGCTCCTTCATCTTTGTAATACCATTCTCCTTTGCTTTGGCATTATAATAGTGATTTTTTTGTATTAATTTGAAATTGATGGGAATAGAAAGTTCCGCACGTACAGGCCTGCCGTTTCGTGTGCCGGGAATCCATTTGGGCATGCTCTTTACCACGCGTACCGCCTCGGCATCAAGTGATGGAGAAACACCTTTAAGCACCTGCGCCATGGAAATATGGCCATCGGCCTCCACGGTAAACCCCACAAGCACCTCGCCTGTCTCGTATTTTTCGTATGCTTCATCGGGGTAGTTTGTCTCAACAAACAGATATTCAATCATTTTTTCATGCCCGCCGGGATATTGCGGCATCACTATAACATCGTCTTTCTTCTTTCTCGAGGACTGCGCCATGAGGCTAAAAGAGACAGAAAGCAACAAGATGAGTATTAAAAATATTCGTTGTATCATGGTCTTTGGTTTTATTTGCGAAAATAAGGTAAAAAACAGAAGAAAGCAATAAAAAATATAAACAAAAAAGAGAGAAGCGTTAACTTCTCTCCCTTGGGTGGATAGTGGGACTCGAACCCACGACCTTCGGAACCACAATCCGACATTCTAACCAGCTGAACTATAACCACCATTCAACTTTGCGGTTTCCCTTAAAGCGTTGCAAAGGTAAGAAGATATTTTTAACTATGCAACAGTTCGGCTGTTTTTTTGCATAAAAAAACCACAACATCTTGTGGTTTGGCCATGTTGAATTCTATTTATTCCACAGATTGCCCCACTCGCCATTTTTCTGAATGGCAGCATTGCTCCCCGTATTTTCCTTTCCATAGACTTCGTTCCATGAGCCGGGCCTTTCATTGATAGATCCTGCAATTATATTGCACGGAATAATATCAACTACCGACACTGTAGCTTTAATGTAGTTCTTTTTCATAATTGTTTATTTTTGACATTTAGCAAATATAACAAACATCATAGGATATTTGTTCTATTAAAATAACTCCGGTTGCCATGGCAACCGGAGTTATTTTAATATTGGTTACTATTCATTACTTGTATTCATCCCAGCTCTTAACCGGCAACTCGTTTACATTCATCTTGCAGAATGCACGGATAAAGGCACTTGCCAGACGCGCATTGGTAATAAGAGGGATGTTATGATCGATTGCCGCACGACGTATTCTATATCCGTTGGTAAGTTCACGTTTGGTGTGGTTCTTGGGGATATTTATAATAAGGTCGAAACGGTGCTCGGCAATCATCTGCAATACATTATTCTCGGCATCGGGGTTCTCGTCGGGCCACATTACGGGAGTAGCATTTATTCCGTTCTCGTTGAGGAACTTGGCTGTACCCGATGTAGCGAAAATATTGTATCCCTTTTGTGCAAGGATAGCTGTAGATTCAAGCAAATCCACTTTTGATTTTGATGCACCCGAAGATACCATCACATTCTTCTCGGGAACATTGTACCCTACTGCTATCATTGCGTTTAACAATGCCTCCTCAAAGTCGTCGCCTATGCAACCAACCTCACCGGTAGATGACATATCCACACCAAGTACAGGGTCGGCCTTGTGCAGACGAGAGAATGAGAACTGCGACGCCTTAACACCTATCCAATCGATATCGAATGCCGATTTATCGGGACGGCTATAAGGAGCACCAAGCATTATGCGGGTAGCTGTTTCGATGAAATTGCGTTTCAAAATCTTTGAAACAAAGGGGAACGAACGGCTGGCACGCAAGTTACACTCGATAACCTTAACCTCGTTGTTCTTTGCAAGGAACTGAATGTTGAAGGGGCCCGAGATGTTTAACTCTTTTGCAATACGACGGCTTATCTTCTTTATGCGACGTGCCGTTTCAAAGTATATCTTCTGTGCGGGGAACACAAGTGTGGCATCGCCCGAGTGAACACCGGCAAACTCCACATGCTCGGAGATTGCATACTCCACAACCTCGCCATTCTGCGCCACGGCATCAAACTCAATCTCCTTGGTATCAATCATAAACTGTGATACCACAACAGGGAACTCTTTTGACACCTCGGCTGCCATCTTCAAGAACTCGCGCAACTCCTCTTCGTTGTAACATACGTTCATGGCTGCACCCGATAGCACATAAGAGGGGCGAACAAGCACAGGATAACCTACCTTGTTTACAAACTCCTCCATATCCTCAATGCTGGTGAGCTCTTTCCACGCAGGCTGGTCGATGCCAAGCTGGTCGAGCATTGCCGAGAATTTATGGCGGTTCTCTGCGCGGTCGATGCTCAAAGGAGATGTACCCAGAATGGGCACCGACTGACGATGCAGTTTCATGGCAAGGTTGTTGGGTATCTGGCCACCCACAGAGACAATAACACCACCGGGTTGTTCAAGGTCTATCACATCGAGAACACGCTCCAACGAGAGCTCGTCAAAGTAAAGACGGTCGCACATATCATAGTCGGTTGATACGGTCTCGGGGTTGTAGTTAATCATTATAGATTTGTAACCGAGCTTGCGTGCTGTCTGCACGGCATTAACCGAACACCAGTCGAACTCAACCGATGAACCGATGCGGTATGCACCAGAGCCGAGCACAACCACGGCCTTGTCGGTCTTGTAGTAGTTTACATCGTAACCATTGGCGCCATAGGTCATATACAGGTAGTTGGTAAGTTCGGGGTGTTCCGATGCCACTGTATTTATGCGCTTAACAGCGGGGAGCACACCAAGTTCTTTACGGCGGGCACGCACTGCAAGGTTTCCGGTCTCCATATTCTTCTCGTCTTTGAGAACGAAACGAGCAATCTGGAAATCGGAGAATCCGAGCACTTTTGCCTGGCGCAATACATCCTCGGGCAGTTCCTCGAGGCTGTTGTACCCCATGAGCACAGCCTTGTAATCAACAATATTTTTGAGCTTGCCAATGAACCAGGGGTCTATTTTTGTAAGCTCGCATATGCGCTCCACGGTATAACCCTCTTCCAATGCCGATGCAATGGAGAAGATACGCATATCGGTGGGATTGGCAAGTTCCTCGTCAAGGTTGTCGAAGTGTGTATGTTCATTGCCCACAAAACCGTGCATACCCTGACCTATCATACGAAGGCCCTTCTGTATAACCTCCTCGAAGCTGCGACCAATAGACATAATCTCGCCCACCGACTTCATGCTTGAACCAATCTGACGGGATACGCCTGCAAATTTTGTGAGGTCCCAACGAGGGATTTTACATATAAGGTAATCAAGGTCGGGTGCTTTGTATGCCGAATTGGGGGTACCCATCTCGCCTATCTGGTCGAGGGTGTATCCAAGGGCAATCTTGGCAGCCACAAAAGCAAGGGGATAACCGGTTGCCTTTGATGCGAGGGCCGATGAACGGCTCAAACGTGCATTTACCTCAATAACGCGATAGTCGTTTGTCTCGGCATTGAAGGCATACTGAATGTTACACTCACCCACGATACCAAGGTGACGAATAGCCTTTACCGAAATCTCCTGCATGAATTTTACCTGCTCCTCGCTGAGCGAACAGGTGGGAGCAACCACAATAGACTCGCCGGTGTGAATACCCAGAGGGTCGAAGTTCTCCATGCTTGCCACTGTAAAGCAGTGGTCGTTGGCATCGCGGATTACCTCAAACTCTATCTCTTTCCAGCCTTTGAGCGACTCCTCCACAAGAATCTGATTTGAGAATGTGAAGGCACTTTCGGCAAGTTTCACAAAACTCTCCTCGTCGCGGCAGATACCACTACCCAAACCACCGAGGGCGTATGCAGAGCGCACCATAACGGGGAAACCAATCTCATGGGCCGCTTTCAAGGCATCTTCCATGCTCTCTACCGCCTGGCTCACCGGTGTCTTCATGGGAATCTCATCGAGTTTCTTTACAAAGAGGTCGCGGTCCTCGGTATACATGATTGCCTCAACCGATGTTCCAAGTACCTTTACGCCATACTTCTCGAGAATTCCTTTCTGATAGAGTTCTGTACCGCAGTTAAGCGCAGTCTGCCCACCAAATGCAAGCAAAATACCATCGGGGCGCTCCTTTTTTATTATCTCCTCTACGTTGTGCACATCCACAGGGAGGAAATATACCTTGTCGGCAATTCCTTCCGAGGTTTGAATGGTAGCAACATTGGGGTTGATAAGCACCGATTGGATACCCTCCTCGCGTAGAGCCTTCAATGCTTGTGAACCAGAATAGTCAAACTCACCGGCCTGACCGATGCGCAACGCGCCCGAACCAAGCAATAATACCTTTTTAAGTTTTTCCTTCATATCCTTTTATAGTAATTATTATTCCTATTTATACAAATATGTTTCGTAGTACTCTACGAAGGCTTCGTTTACAAGCCTGTTACCACCTGGTGTGGGATAGATTCCACTGAAATACCAATCGCCCAAATGGTTGGGGCAGGCAGCATGCAGGCCTTCAAGACTTTGGAACACAAGTTCGAGGTCGGCCTTCAAATCAACCGGCTTGAGCAACTCGCCTATTTTAACAGAGATTTCATCGGGTGTAAAGGGCTTGTATATTGCACGGGTGCAATTCACCTGCTCTGCATCGGGTTTCTTTAGCTCGTCGAGACAAGCCTTGTATGTGCGGTCAATAAGCGACCTTTTGCCACGCTCATAGAGTAGATCGAGGGCAGCCTTGAATGCTACAAAGTGGTCGAATTTCTCCATATCTATTCCGTAATAGTCGGGATAGCGTATCTGCGGAGACGAAGATACTACAATTATTTTCTTTGGCTCCAATCTATCCAAAATATTCAATATACTTTGTTTAAGTGTGGTACCGCGAACTATACTGTCATCAATTACCACAAGATTGTCAACTTTGGGTTTTATGGTGCCGTATGTGATATCATACACATGGGCTGCAAGGTCGTTGCGTTTATCGCCTGTGGAGATAAAGGTGCGCATTTTTATGTCCTTATTGGCCACTTTCTCTTGGCGCACTTTCTTTGATACCACATTCATTATATCTTCTTCGCTCAAAGCCTTGCCCGAGGTAAGTTCTTTAACTTTCCACTCGTTGAGGAACTCCTCCATACCCTCTACCATGCCATAGAATGCCATCTCTGCAGTGTTGGGAATGAACGAGAATACGGTATTGTCAAGGTCGTAATTAATGGATTTTAGAATCTGCTCTTTTAGGTTTGAGCCAAGCATTTTGCGCTCCTTGTAAATATCGCCATCGTTACCGCGGCTGAAATAGATGCGCTCGAACGAGCATGGGAGGAATGCTTTTTGAGGAATGATAATCTCGCGACGCAGTTCACCACGTTTGTTCATTATGATAGCCTCGCCGGGCTGCATCTCAATTACATCCTCGGCTTTCAGGTTCATCGCTGTCTGCAAAGCTGCACGCTCGCTTGCCACCACAAAAATCTCATCGTTGGCATACCAATAGGCTGTGCGCACGCCCCAGGGGTCGCGCATTGTAAACATCTCGCCGCTGCCTGTTATACCGCAGAATACATAACCACCATCGAGCATAGGGGTTGATGTACGCAGTACATTCGCAATATCCACACGTTCTTCGATGCTGTTGGTTATATCCATTCCTTGCAAGCCCTCCTGCTCGCACTCTTTGAAGATGCGCTCTACCTCGCGGTCGAGACGATGCCCCATGAGTTCAAGCATTATATATGTGTCGGCATGCACACGAGGATGTTGGCCATGCGATACAAGTTCGTGGAACACATCGTCTACGTTGGTTATGTGGAAGTTTCCACAGAGGGCAAGGTTCTTTGCACGCCAATTATTGCGTCTCAAAAAAGGATGAACATACTGCATTCCGGTTTTTCCTGTTGCCGAATAGCGCAAATGGCCCATATACAACTCGCCTGCAAATGCAAAATTACGATAAGCATACTCGGCGTTACCTTTCATTTCTTTGGGGTGAGAAGCCGAAGTTATATCTTTGTTGGCCGCGGCAAAGACCTCGGAAATTGCACCCGAACCCTCGGCACGCTCGCGAGACATATAATCCTCGCCGGGCGATGCTTTAAGTTTCACGCAAGCGATTCCTGCGCCTTGTTGTCCACGGTTATACTGCTTGTTCATAAGAAGAAACAGCTTGTTCATACCATACGCCCATGTACCGTACTTTTCCTTGTAATAATTCAACGGTTTACGCAGGCGAATCATTGCCACACCACATTCGTGTAATAGAGGTTCCATAATTTTCAATAATAAATAGTAGTTCTCAAAATTCGGTCTTCAAAAACTTTTTGTCATCTATTTTGCATTCGTAGGTAAAGGTACAAAAAAAGCCGTTTCAATGAAACGACTACAACAAAATAAATAATAAAAAATTTACGCACTGCTTTGCTGAAAGACAGAGAGTATTACAGAGCTCACTTATAGAGCCTGTAACAGACTGCTGTTCTCTATATCCATAATTAATGGTGTTCATACAAAGCGTTTGTTAAAACGATTGCAAAGATATATAAATATTTTATAGAATAAAAAGGATTGAGGGCATTTGTGCGACATTTTTTATTGTTTTTTTGCAAATATTCTTTTGACAAATTCATTTTATCACTATCTTTGCGTACAAGTTGTACGCGAAAACAGGTTGCATTCGTTGCAAAACCATTAAACAACTTTGTGGTTTCATTCATTGGCACTATCTTTGCGTACAAAGTGCGCGAAAACATGCTGCGTATGGCACACAAGAAATCAATGCCAAATTGGCTCAGTTGGTAGAGCAACGCATTCGTAATGCGTAGGTCCCGGGTTCGAGTCCCGGATTTGGCTCTAAAATAATGAGGTTGTATCAACAATTGAAAAAGATTGATGCAACCTCATAAAATTTACACAGCAAACAGATGTCCAACAATTATTTCAAATTCAAAAAATTCACAATAGAACAGGATGGGTGCGCCATGAAGGTGGGCACCGACGGTTGCCTGCTGGGTGCCTGGTTCTGTTGCGAAGGATGCCACAGAATTTTGGACATCGGTGCCGGAACAGGTTTGATTTCGATAATGGCGGCGCAACGTTGCAATGCAGAGATAGTTGGCGTGGAGATAGACCGCACCGCTGCAGAAAAAGCAGCAGAAAATGTAAAAAATTCTCCATGGGGCAACAGAATAAAAATCATTAATACCGATTTACAAAAGTACCACCCCACACTGCCTTTTGATTGCATAGTGAGCAACCCGCCCTATTTTACAAACAGCCTGAAATGCGACAACGAACAACGCACGCTTGCCCGACACAACGACAGCCTGACCCCAAAAATATTCTTTTCAAAAGCAAAGGAGCTATTGCTCCCCAACGGCTGTATTTCACTCGTTTTACCAACTGACACAATGAGCGAATGGCTTGAAGAGGCACTATTCAAAGGATTCACACTGCACAGAACAACATACATAAAAACGACACCGAAAAAAGCGCCTAAGCGAGTGCTTATAGAGTTACGACAAGCAATTTGCGGCACACCCGCAACAGAACATCTTGTGCTGGAAGAGTGCCCGGGAATTTACAGCGAGGAGGCATGCGACTTGCTACGAGATTTTTACTTGAAAATCGAATAAACGTGCAAAAGAAGCGCGAAAAAGCACCGCACGACATTTGTAAATATTATTCTTAAAAAATCACTCTTCTTTACCACCCTTCTTGCCGCTTTTTACAAAAGGAGGAATGGATGGGAACGGGGGCAATTTCTTTACAAACTCATTTACTTTTGGAAAGGAGACATCCACCTTGGGGAAGATGGAATCCATTTTGGGGAAATCAATCTCAATATCGGGCACCGACACGCTCACAAGCTCTGCCAACTGCTTATACAAAGGCACCACCGCCGAACGGCCATCCCATTCGGGTGCAGCCATCACATTCAGCCCATGGGGGACTATTTCAATAAAAATTTCGGCATCCATTTGTGCCGGTTCACCATCGAAATGCACAGGGCCGGCAGCCTTTCGGCGTATTTTAAGCCACTTGGCTTCAAGGGTTTTTATGTGTCCGTTGCGCATGAGCGTGCGCCCAAACAGCTGGCTTAAAATCAGCGGCACATCAACAGCCGGAAAAGGTTCCAGAATTGTTACACTCAAAAGACCATCGCACATAGAAGCATTGGGGCTTATATATGCATTATTACCATACTGCGCAGCATTTCCGCAGGCAATAAGGAAAGCTTTATAATCTTTTTTGAACGACTCGCTCTCTATTTCATACACCTCGGGCTCATAGCTAAGCCAATCGTTAAGGGTGCGATTCATGTAACCCCACAATCCTCGGCGATTTCCGCGTGCAAAGCTGCTGCTTACAAGCGCATCGAAACCAATGCCGCAGGTACAGAAAAAGGGAGTATCGTTTATTTTTCCATAATCAACGGAAACAGGCTGAGCCGTATTAAGAAATTCTATTGCTTTTTTAACATCAAGGGGAATACCAAGATGACGAGCAAGACCATTCCCCGAACCGCATGGAATTATTCCAAGAGCAGCAGAGGAGCCGGTGAGCGAACGCGCCACCTCATTAACGGTGCCATCGCCACCGACAGCAACCACCACGTCCACCCCATCGGCAACAGCAGCCTTGGCAAGTTCGCATGCATGCGCAACATACCGTGTCTCCTTTATCAAAACATCATATTTATGTTTATCGATAAGGGAACGTACCAACCGCGGAACGGAGCGTTTGCCACCTGTCCCCGATTTTGGGTTTATGAGAAACAGTATTTTTTTCTTTTCGCTCACCTGTTTTTAATTTTGCGCGAAGATACAACAAATCGGGAATAAAAGAAAATGGAACTATTTGTAAAATTAATATTTATTTATCATTCTCCGGCACTATAAATTTGGTGATAACGCGCGTTTATATAAATAATTAGATAAATAAATTAAAAATATTTCCAAAAATCGGCAATTAGCAGTATCTTCGCAGTTAATTCAGTAGGATATTTGTTTCTATAAAAAGCCTTTTAATCAACAATTGATTTATACAAGGGCCTGCACAAAAAGAATTTTTACGAAAATGAAAGATATTAAAGATTTTGAGGAGATTGAAGGCGTTGAAGAGGATAAAGACCTGTTCGACGCGCTTATGAAAGAGGCGAACGATGAATTTGACGCTATGGACGAGGAGGAGATTGAGGAGGGTGTGTTTCCCATGATAGCAGCACCCGACGGCTCTGTCAATGCAGATATGTTTTACAGCAAGATTAAGGAAGAACTGCCCATTCTCACATTGCGCAATATGATTCTCTACCCCACATCGGTACTACCTGTAACCGTAGGGAGAGAATCTACAATGAAACTTTTGAAGGATGCATACAAGAACAACACTCTCGTAGGAGTATTTTGCCAAAAAGACCCTGAGACCGAAGCTCCTATGTACTGCGACCTATACCACGTTGGTGCATTGGCAAAAGTGGAACGCATAATAAAGATGCCCGACAAGACCACTGCCGCCATACTGCAAGGATTGCAAAGGGTGGAACTTGAATTCATCACGCAGAGCAAGCCCTATTTGAGGGGTGCTGTAAAAGACATGTTGGAGGAGCCGCCTACCGACGAGCAAGAGTTCGAGGTACTGCTCAACGAGTGTCGTGCCAAAGCATCCAAAGTATTAGGCAGCAAATACAAAGTACCCAATCCGCCTAATTTCGATTACGCATTAAGCAATATCACCAACCCCATGATTCTGCTTAATTTCATAGCATCGAATCTAAAGATTGATGTGCCCGAGAAATATTCGTTGCTCGTAGGGAAAAACTACATGGAGAGAGCATACGCCTTGCTCAAAATATTAAACAGAGAACTTGAATACATAAAGCTACACAACAAGATAGCAAACCGCACAAACAAAGAGCTTGAGCAACAGCAGAAAGAGTATTTCCTGCAACAGCAGATGAAAGTGATACAGGAGGAGCTTGGCGGCAGCGTTCAAGACCAGGACACACTGTCGTTGCGCACAAAGGCAGCCGGAAAAAAGTGGGACAAAGAGACAGGCGAATTCTTTGAAAAGGAGCTTGCAAAGCTCGAAAGAATAAACCCACAGACACCCGACTATCATGTGCAGCTGAACTATCTACAACTTTTTGTCAGCCTGCCGTGGGGCTCATGCACCACCGACAATCTTGACATGACACGAGCACGCAAAGTACTCGATAGAGACCACTATGGGCTCGACAAGGTTAAGGAGAGAATCTTGGAGCACCTTGCTGTGATAAAAATGCGCGGAGATTTGAAATCGCCCATTATATGCCTTTACGGCCCTCCGGGAGTGGGAAAAACCTCTCTTGGCAAATCCATTGCCGAGGCACTTGAACGCAAATATGTGCGTATGTCACTTGGTGGCGTACACGACGAGTCGGAGATACGCGGACACAGAAAAACCTACATCGGCGCAATGCCGGGCCGCATACTCAAAGGACTTGTGAAAGCAGGTAGCGACAACCCGGTGTTCATTCTCGACGAGATTGACAAAGTGGGGCAGATTTCCAACCATGGCGACCCCTCGTCGGCACTTTTGGAGGTACTCGACCCCGAGCAAAACAATACGTTCCACGACAATTTCCTCGACACCGACTACGACCTCTCGAACGTAATGTTCATAGCCACAGCCAACAACCTGAGCAACATTCCCGGGCCACTACTCGACCGTATGGAACTTATCGAGGTGAGCGGTTATCTTACAGAGGAGAAAATAGAGATTGCCAAGCGCCACCTTGTACCAAAAGAAAAAGAGGCAAATGGCGTGGGCAAAGAGAAGGTTACCATAAACAAAGCGGCCATTGAACGCATAATCGAGGACTACACACGCGAGTCTGGTGTGCGCGCACTGGAAAAGAAAATCGGTAAAATATTCCGTCGCTTGGCATGCCAAAAAGCAAGCAGCGGAGAATTTGAGATAACAACCGTCAAACCAAGCAATTTGCAGGAGTTGCTCGGCCCCAAAGAATTCACACGCGACATCTACCAGGGAAACAGCTATGCAGGTGTTGTTGTGGGGCTTGCTTGGACAGCCGTGGGAGGCGAAATCCTCTTCGTGGAGACAAGCCTCAGCCGTGGCAAGGGCGACAAAATAACCCTTACAGGAAACCTTGGCGATGTAATGAAGGAGTCGGCAATGCTTGCGCTCGAATACATAAAGGCCCACTCTGCCGAGCTTGATATACCATACGATATTTTCGACAAATGGCATATACACCTGCATGTGCCCGAGGGCGCCATTCCCAAAGACGGTCCCTCGGCCGGCATAACAATGGCAACAGCACTTGCATCGGCACTTACACAGCGCAAAGTAAAACCCAACCTTGCCATGACAGGCGAGATTACACTGCGCGGCAAGGTGCTCCCCGTAGGCGGTATTAAAGAGAAGATTCTTGCAGCCAAGCGTGCGGGTATAAAAGAGATTATCTTGTGCAAGGAGAACGAGCGTAATATAAACGCCATACCCGAAATGTATATCAAGGGACTCACATTCCACTATGTAGAGGATGTTAAAGAGGTGTTGAACATTGCATTGTTGGAAGAAAAGGTAAACAACCCCATTAATTTAGTATAATCAAGTGGAATTCAAATTATTACATACAGACAGCGGCAGCAAGGCTCGCGCGGGAGAGCTCATCACCGCACATGGCAAGATAGAAACCCCCATATTCATGCCTGTGGGCACGGTGGGTTCTGTCAAGGCGGTGCAGATACCCGACCTTGTTACCGATGTAAAAGCACAGATAATCCTGGGAAACACGTACCATCTGTATCTGCGCCCCGGGCTCGATGTTCTTGAAAAAGCCGGCGGCCTGCATAAATTCAACAGCTGGGAACGCCCAATTCTCACAGACAGCGGCGGTTTTCAAGTATTCTCATTGAAAGATATCCGCAAGATGAACGAGGATGGTGTTGAATTCCGTTCACACATCGACGGCTCTAAACATTTTTTCTCGCCCGAGCGGGTGATGGATATCGAGCGCAGCATCGGCGCCGATATTATAATGGCTTTTGACGAATGCACGCCCGGCACAGCCGACTATAATTATGCAAAGAAATCGATGGAGCGCACGCACCGCTGGCTCGACCGCTGCATTGCAAGGCTTGCCGAGACAGAGCCCAAGTATGGATACGAACAGCAGCTGTTCCCCATTGTGCAGGGGTGTGTATATCCCGATTTGCGCCGCATTTCGGCAGAGTATATAGCATCGAAAAACTGCGCAGGAAATGCCATTGGCGGCCTTGCCGTGGGCGAGCCTGCCGAGAAGATGTACGAGATGATTGAGGTGGTGAACGAGATTCTGCCCACCGACAAACCACGCTATTTGATGGGTGTGGGAACACCGGCCAACATCTTAGAAGGAATAGAGCGCGGTGTGGATATGTTCGACTGTGTTATGCCCACACGAAATGGCCGAAACGCCATGCTGTTTACCAAAAACGGCATTATGAATATGCGCAACGAGAAATGGAAATACGATTTCAACCCCATAGAAGAGGATGGAGAATCGTATGTCGATAAACAATACAGCCGTGCCTATCTGCGCCACCTTTTTGTGGCGCAAGAGTATCTGGCACTGCAAATAGCATCGTTGCACAACCTTGCATTTTATGTATGGCTCACACAGGAAGCACGCAAGCACATTCTGGCCGATGACTATGCAGTGTGGAAGAAAAACATGTTGGAACAGGTTACACGCCGACTATAAAAAAGAGTACTATTACTATGAAAAAATGGTTAGACGCAATTAAACTGAAACGCCTCGACCTATATATTATAGGCAAATTTCTTGGTACATATTTCTTTTCGTTGGGACTCATAATCATTGTCATTGTGGTGTTCGACTACAACGAAAAGATTGACAAGTTTGCTACATCAAACGCAACTATGTCCGAGGTTATCATAGACTACTACCTTAACTACGCGCCCTATCTTGCAAATACGTTCAGCGCATTGTTCGTGTTTATATCGGTAATATATTTCACATCGAAACTTGCCGAGAATTCCGAGATTATTGCAATGTTTGCATCGGGTGTAAGTTTCAAGCGGCTGTTGCGCCCATATATGATTTCGGCAGCCTTTATTGCCATTCTCACATACGCATTGGGAGCATACATAATACCAAATGGCAACGAAACGCGTATTGAATTCGAAATTAAGCACAATAAGAAAAAGGAGACGAAATCGGCATATAACATACAGTTGCAGGTTGATGAAAACACGGTTGCATACATAGAGAGGTACGAAACACGCAATTCCACAGGATTCCGTTTCTCGCTTGATAAGTTCGATGATAAGAAACTTGTATCGCACATGACTGCAAAGAGTATCAAGTATCACCCCGAGGAAAAGTATAAATGGACCGCACGCAACTGGATGATACGCGAACTTGCCGGCGACAAGGAGGTTATAAGATCGAGCAACCAAATACCGCTTGACACCATCATTAAAATAGAGCCTGCCGATTTCCTTATTACCGAGGGACAGCACGAAACGATGACCAGCCCCGAATTGAGTGAATACATAGACAAGCAAAAGGCTCGCGGCATGGCAAACATAAAGGCATTCGAGGTGGAGTATCACAAACGAATAGCCATGTCGTTTGCAGCGTTCATTCTAACCATAATCGGAGCATCGCTATCATCCAAAAAGACCAAAGGCGGCATGGGATTATCGCTGGGAATCGGTTTGGGATTGAGTTTCTCTTATATCCTTTTCCAAACAATATCATCGGCCTTTGCCGACCAGATGCCCGTGGCACTTGCCGTGTGGCTACCCAACATTTTATATAGTTTTATCGCTCTCTATTTATACAGGAAAGCACCCAAATAATATTTTATGTATTTTACAGATTTTGATTTTGAAGACGAGGTTCTCGATGCGCTCGATGCGATGCGCTTTGAAACCTGCACCCCGATACAGGAACAGACAATACAACCATTGATGGACGGGCGCGACCTCATAGGCGTGGCGCAAACAGGAACGGGAAAAACCGCAGCCTATCTGCTGCCCGTGCTCAACAAGCTATGCCGTGGCGGCTACCCCGACGATGCCATCAACTGCGTGGTTATGGCACCCACACGCGAACTTGCCCAGCAGATAGACCGCCAATTGGAGGGATTCACATACTTCATGCCCTTTTCAAGCGTGGCAGTATATGGCGGTAACGACGGACAACGATACGAGCAGGAACTGCGCGGCATGGCAAAAGGTGCCGATATCATAGTAGCCACCCCGGGAAGGCTCATAAGCCACATAAATCTGGGTAATATAGACCTCTCACGAGTATCATTCTTTATACTCGACGAGGCCGACCGCATGCTTGACATGGGATTCTACAACGACATCATGACCATTGCCAAGCAACTGCCCAAGGAGCGACAAACGATGCTCTTTTCGGCAACTATGCCACAGGAGATACGCAAGCTGGCAGCCAACATTCTCACCGACCCTTTGCAGATTACCCTATCGCTTGCCAAGCCTGCCGACGGCATAGCGCAGGAGGCCTACATCTGCCACGAGGGACAGAAGATGGGTATCATAAAAAACATCTTTGAGAATGAGAGCACCGAGAGAGTTATTCTTTTTGCATCGCGCAAGAGCAAGGTAAAGGATATCTCAATCGCACTGAAAAAACGCGGCTTCAACGTAGGCGAGATGCACAGCGACCTAGGACAGGCCGAACGCGACGAAATAATGTTCCGCTACAAAAGCCGCAAGATAGATATTATTGTGGCAACCGATATTCTTGCACGCGGAATTGACATCGACGACATACGCATAGTGATAAACTACGATGTTCCACGCGACTGCGACGACTACATCCACCGCGTGGGCCGTACTGCACGCGCCAACACCAAGGGACGCGCCATTACATTTGTATCGGTTGAGGACCAGCAATATTTCAGGCGCATCGAGGAGTTCATGGAGCAGGAGGTACCAAAGACTCCCCTACCCGAGGAGCTGGGCGAGGCACCCGAATACTCACCCACAAAAGGCGGCCGTTCACACGGTGGCAAGCGCGGGAGTAATCGCAAGGAGCATGGTGGCCGCAACCACGGGCGCAGAGACAAGAGCCGCAGAGAAGGTGGCAAGCCCAAAGCAAAAAAGGAGGAGGTTGCTGCGCCGAAACCCGCAGAAAACAAGGCGGCAACCGGCAACAATGGCGAAGGAAAGAAAAAACCTCAACGCCGCCGCTACCACCGTCGCCCAAGAAGAGACAAGGGGCAAGCACCATCGGTAGCAGAATAAACTCACATATACATAAAATGCTGTGGCGCACGCCACAGCATTTTATGTATATAATCATCGGCAAGCTACACTCTACTCTGCCACAAGCTGTTTGTATGTGGTCTTGGGAGAGCGTGCTGCCGTTGTCTCATCGAGGCGACGCACGGGTGTCGAATATGGTGCATTCTTCACCACATCGGGGTTCTCTATAGCCTCGCGTGCCACGGTCTTCATCACAGCAATAAACTCATCGAGCGTCTCTTTGCTCTCGGTCTCGGTGGGTTCAATCATTATGCTCTGGTGGAAAAGCAAGGGGAAATAGATTGTTGGTGCGTGGTAGCCATAGTCGAGCAGACGTTTGGCAATATCGAGCGTGGTTACACCTGTGGATTTATCCACAAGACCGTCGAACACAAACTCGTGCTTGCACACACCCTCAATGGGTAACAGATATTCACCCTTCAGCGACTCCTTCACATAGTTGGCATTGAGCACTGCAAGCGGGCCCACCATCTTCACATTCTCGCGACCAAGTGTGAGAATGTAGGTATATGCACGCATCAGCACACCAAAGTTGCCGAGGAAATTGGAGACATAGCCGGCAGAGTGTTCATCGGTGTCGATGAAGAAACGGCCTGAATCGTCTTTTTTCACTTGTGGATTAGGCAACAGATGTTCCAAGCCTGCACGCACACCCACAGGACCATCACCGGGGCCTCCGCCACCGTGCGGTGTGGAGAATGTCTTATGCAGGTTTATGTGCATAATATCGAATCCCATATCACCCGGGCGACACTTGCCAAGCACGGCATTGAGGTTGGCACCATCGTAATAGAGCAAACCACCGGCCTCGTGCACAAGGTGGGCAATCTCGGGAATCTCTGTTTCAAAAATTCCGAGGGTGTTGGGGTTGGTCATCATTATGCCGGCAACGGTGTCATCGAGCAAGGGTTTCAAATCTTCCACATCAACGGTGCCGTTGGCGGTTGATTTTACCTCCACAATCTGCAAGCCACACACTGCGGCACTCGCAGGGTTGGTACCGTGGGCACTGTCGGGAACAATCACCTTGGTACGTTTATGGTCGCCACGTTGCTCATGGTACGAACGCATAATCATAAGGCCTGTAAGCTCACCATGCGCACCGGCATAGGGGTTGAGTGTGAAGGCCGAAAGGCCGCTTATCTCGGCAAGCGAGGCGGCAAGGTTGTAATAGACCTCCAACGCTCCTTGCGATGCTTGCACGGGAGTTTCGGGGTGCAGGCTTGTAAATGCCGGCAGTGAGCATATCTCCTCATTTATACGAGGATTATATTTCATGGTGCAGCTGCCAAGCGGATAGAAGCCTGTATCTACTCCAAAGTTTTTATTGGAAAGATTGGTATAGTGGCGCACCACATCGAACTCTGTTACCTGTGGCAACAGAGGCGCTGAAGAGCATTTGAGATTGGCGGGCAAAGCACATGGACAATACAGCCCCTTAAACTCGTTTTTAGGAAGGGAATATCCCTCGCGGCCCTCTTTTGAGAGCTCGAATATCAATTTATCATAATTGCGTATCATAACTATTCCTCCCTAAATTAAATATTGTTTACTATTTCAACAAGTTTGTCAATCTCGGCCTTTGTACGTTGCTCTGTTACACAAAGGAGCAACATATCATCGGCTATGCGCACACCGCCCAATATACCGGCAGCAAGCAGAGCCTCTTGAATATCCTTTGCAGGAACGGTGGTTTTTACCGCAAACTCGTTCATAAAGGGTTTGTCAAATGCCAATGTGCACTTGCCTGTGGCTGTGAGTTTCTCTGCAAGATAGTGTGCCCCACCGTATGATGCTGCATTTACCTCTTTGAGCCCCTTGTGGCCCATGAGCGAGAGATAAATGGTAACGTATAGAGCCATTAGCGATTGGTTGGAACAGATGTTACTGTTGGCCTTCTCGCGACGAATATGCTGCTCGCGTGCCTGCAATGTGAGCACAAAGGCGCGCTTGCCATCGACATCGGTTGTTGCACCCACAATGCGCCCGGGCAGCTTGCGAACAAGAGCATTTGTGGTTGCAAGATAACCCACATAGGGGCCACCGTAGTTCATGGGGATACCCAACGATTGTGCATCGCCGCAAGCAATGTCTGCGCCCCACTCTGCCGGTGTTTTCAACACGGCAAGCGATGAGGGATTGGCGTTCATTACCATAAGCGCCTTCTTTGCGTGGCACATATCGGCAACACCGGTGTAATCTTCTATAATGCCGTAGAAGTTGGGCTGCGCAAGAATTACTCCCGCCACATCGTCGCCGGCAAGCATTGCTTCAAGGGCAGCAAGGTCGGTAACGCCATCCTTCTCGGGCACGGTTTCAACTATTACGCCTTGATATTTTGCGTATGTCTTCACCACCTTTTTCACTTTGGGGTTGATGGTGGCGGATATAAGCACCTTGTTGCGTTTCTTTGCAGCTGCAATGGTCATCATCATAGCCTCGGCGGTAGCTGTTGTGCCATCGTACATTGAGGCGTTTGTAACGTCCATGCCTGTAAGCTCGGTTATCATCGACTGATACTCAAAGATATATTGCAAGGTACCTTGCGAAATTTCGGGCTGATAGGGGGTGTAGGCGGTTAGGAACTCGCCCCTCTGTATAATGGCATTTATAACAGAGGGTGAGTAATGGTCCTCAACTCCTGCACCCGCGAAGCAGACGAGGCGGCTGTTCTTGCTGCCAAGCTCGTTGAAGAATCGGCGTATCTCCGCCTCGGACATAGCCTCGGGGAGTGCAAATTCTTTATTGAACAGCAGTTGCTGTGGTATTTCGGCAAAGAGGTCGTCAATAGACTTCAATCCGGCAACGGCAAGCATCTGTTCAATATCTTCCGTGGTATGAGGAAAATATTTCATCGCTGTTTATTCGTTAATGTGTGATTTATATGCAGCAGCATCCATGAGTGATTCAACCTCCGAGGGGTCGGAAAGTTTCACTTTGATAATCCAATTGGCATAGGGGTCGCTGTTTACAAGTTCAGGGCTGTCGGCAAGAGCCTCATTTACCTCTACAACCTCGCCACTTACGGGTGAGATAAGGTCGCTTGCGGCCTTCACGCTCTCCACTGCGCCAAAGTCCTCGCCTGCTGTAACCTCGTCGCCCTCATCGGGCATATCTACATACACTACGTTGCCAAGCTCATGCTGTGCATAATCGGTGATACCTACATAGCCATACTCACCCTCTACCTTTACATACTCGTGTGACTCTGCATAGTAGAGTCCTTCTAAAATTGTGCTCATAATTGTAATTTTTTGGTTGTTATAAGTTATTGATTCTTTTATTTATTGAGGATATTGCTACCCTATTTTTTGTAATTCTTATCGTAAAAACGCTTTTTGGTAACCTTGCCGGCAAACACTTTTTTGCGTATGCGGACAGCTACCTCTGTATCGAGCTTGCTGTGTTCAATATTTACAAGTGCCATGCACACGCTCTTTCCTGTGGATATTGAATTGTAGCCCGTGGTTACTGTGCCCACAACCTCACCGCCAACCTCAACATCGTAGCCGTGGCGAGGTATTGCCTTGTCATATAGTTCAATACCTACTATTTTGCGTTTGAGGCCTTCGGCCTTTTGTGCTGCAAGTGCCTCCTTGCCTATGAAATTATCTTTTTCGAGCTTAACGAAGATTCCGAGCCCGGCTTCAAGGGGTGTAATTTCATCCGATAGTTCATCGCCATAGAGAGGAAGGCCCACCTCGAAGCGCAATGTGTCGCGACAGCCAAGGCCACATGGAGTAACCTCGCCGCTTGCAAGCAGTTTATCCCACACCTCGTTGGTGAAAGCATGCGAGCCATAAAGTTCAAAGCCATCCTCGCCGGTGTAGCCTGTGCGACTGATGATTATTGTTTCACCATTGTACTGTAGCTCTTTGCAGGTGTAGAACACCATTTCGCTGCAAGGGATACCAAGCACTCGTTCTATTATCTCTTCGGTCTTGGGGCCCTGAACGGCAACCTCGCCATAGAGCTCACTCTGATGCTCGATTTTCACATCAAAACCTTGCGAATGTTCCATAATCCAAGCCACATCCTTATCAATGTTCGATGCGTTTATCACAAGGAAGTAGCGTTTGTCGCCTATCTTATAGACCAACAAATCATCCACCACACCACCTGTGGGGTGGCACATCATACCATAGTAGATTTTACCGTCGGGTGCATCGGTAATATCGTTTGTAAAGATGTAGTTTACAAACTTCTCGCTCTCGGGGCCGGTGATAAGTACCTCGCCCATGTGAGAAACGTCGAATATTCCGCAAGCATGGCGCACTGCATTGTGTTCCTCAACAATGTTGCTGTACTGGATGGGCATATCAAAGCCACCGAAAGGGCTGATTAATGCGCCAAGGGCAACATGCTTGTCGTAAAGACAGGTTCTTTTATTTTCCATAGGTCAGTTAAATAAGATTGTTATAAGTTGTTCTTTTTTCAAATTCAAGATTGTTGCTTCGACATCGGCAGCAGAGAGGGCTTGCGCAACCGATTCCGGAGTGTAGGGCACGCCACGCAGCTTGCCTAGCATGGAGTCGATATCGCCTGTCAAGAAGAAATCGCCCAACAGATTGGCCTTGCGTATTACCCCATCCTTCACCTCCATGCGTGCCTCAAACTCGCCCACACCGTCAATGCGTTTATGCATCACCACGCTGTATGCAGGGTTATTGCCATAGATAAACTCGTCGGTATAATATTCTGTGGCAATCTGTTCTATGGCTTTTATTTCATCGGCCGAAAGGATTAATTCTTCGTTGCACAGATTCTTGCGCACGAACTGCTTAAACTCATCGATGGAGATATTTAGAAATTGATTCAACGTGGTTACATGCTGGCGCACCGACTCTACCCCCTTGCTTTTGAGTTTCTCTTGCGACGGGGTTGTTGAACGCATCATATGTTCTATATCGGTATCGTAGAGCATTGTGCCATGGACTATGCTCCTGCCGGGCAGATGATAAAAGGCATTGCCCGAAACCTTTTTGCCACCCACAAGAATATCGTTACGCCCCGTGGTACGCGCATCAAGCCCGAGTTTCTGCAACACGTGCTCCACCATTAACATATAACGATTGAAGGTAAAATTCACATTGCTTGTGGGGGTGATATACGATAGCATTATATTACTTTGGTCGGCATAGACACAACCGCCACCACTCTTGCGACGATACATCTGTATGTTGTGAGCTTTGCAATAGACGGTATCCACCTCGCTCTCTATAAGCTGGTTCCTACCAAAAATTACCGTGGGGGCAACCTGCCACATGAAGAAATAATCGGCAGCGGGAAGTGTGCGTGCAATATACTCTTCCATTGCCAGATAGAACGGAAGAGGGCGTTGTTCTTCTATGGGGAGTGCCACATATATCATAATAGAGATTTTAAGCACATTATACCGCCACAAAGAGAGTACTGCCACAAAACACGCCAATGCATGGATGGCTACCTACCCTTTGTATCATCTACAAATTTATATATTTTATATATAAAAGCAAATTTTTGAATTTTAATTTTATGTTAAAAGAGATAAAGGAATAAAAATTAATGCTATTGTAAAATACGGCAACCGGGAACAGGCTTTTCACTTGCCGATACAGCATTTTGGCAATTTTGCAACCTTGCAGAAAGCAGATACCCCTACCTTTGCCACATAAACGATAAAAAACAACAATTATGGCAAAGGTTAGTAAAATAATTATTGGAAATGCCGGCTACGACATTGTTCCGCAGCTGGGCGAAGGATTGAAAGAGGAGAACGGGAGAGTGAGCCTCAGTTTGGGAGAAGGAATAACTATAAATGAAAAAAGTGAGATTTCCCTTAATTTGGGAAAGGGATTGGCCATGAACAATGAGGATGGCACCGTTACGGTATCAGTGGGAACAGCCACCGACACCGAGAATAAAGGGACTGATACCGGTATTGATATAGAGAATGGCGAGTTCAAGATTTACACCGGTGCGTTCATAAACTATCTGAAATCCCTTGGTGTGGTTTTCAAATAAGGAAATCATAGTGTGTATAAACAAAAAAAACGCCCTTGCCACAGCGGCAAGGGCGTTTTTTTGTAACAACATTATTTAAGGTTTGAAGCGGGATCGAGGTTGTCGCGCTCGATGTCCTTAAAGTAGTTTACTGTACCCACTTTGAGCTCTGCGGTGGCAGCGTCGTCGCAAACGATGATACCACGGGGATGCATCTGCAATACACTGATTGTCCACATCTGTGTGATGTTGCCCTCAACAGCATGATAGAGAGCCTGAGCCTTGTTGTGGCCATTTACGAGGATAAGAACCTCTTTGGCATCCATAACGGTACCTACGCCCACTGTAACAGCAGTTTTGGGAACCTTGTTAATATCATTGTCAAAGAAACGAGAGTTGGCAATGATAGTGTCGGTTGTCAAAGTCTTGATACGAGTACGAGATGCAAGTGAAGAACCGGGCTCGTTGAAAGCGATGTGGCCGTCGGGGCCTATACCACCGAGGAAGAGGTCGATACCACCGTATGACTTGATTTTCTCCTCATAGCGAGCGCACTCTGCAACAAGATTCTCGGCATTACCATTGAGGATGTTTACATTCTCTTTCTTAACATCCACATGGCTGAAGAAGTTGTTCCACATGAATGAGTGGTAGCTCTCGGGGTGCTCCTCGGGAAGGCCTACATACTCGTCCATATTGAATGTTACAACATTCTTAAAGCTAACCAAGCCCTTGTTGTAAAGGTTGATAAGCTCGCGATAGGTACCAAGGGGAGTACCACCGGTGGGAAGACCGAGTACAAAGGGTTTCTCCGCAGTAGGCTGGAACTCGTTGATTTTACGTGCTACATAAGATGCAGCCCAGCAAGATAGTTGCTGATAGTTAGGTTCAATAATTAAACGCATAATACTTAAAATTTATAGTGTCCTTTAACTTTTAGTTTGTCAAATTGTGAATCCATTTTCATAAACTGAGGTATGCTCTTTTTAACGCCACCCACAATTGTATCTTTGTGCAACGCCATAACAAGCGTGCCATCATAGTCCTTAAACAGCATGGGGCCACCCACATTACCTGTGAGCAACGGTTCCTGCTCAATGTGCCACGGACCATTGAGACCGTGGTCCTTTTCGGTATAGGCCACCCCTATCGCCGATTCCCCATCGATTTCAGTATCGAAAAGAATACCCAGCTCACCACCGCGCGTGTCGAACATAAAGGGGGCACGCATAATGGGCGAAAAACTCTTTTTACCATCCTCGGCAACAGCCGACGACCATACATTCTGCGATGCGCGGAACATTATATACGGCTCGCCAATCTGCACATCGAGCCTCTTGCCCAAACGTATTATCTGCACCGTTGCGTTGCCCGACTGCTCGGCCGCATAATTATATATAAGGTATCCCACATTCAATTCATCCTCGCAGAAGGTGGGGTGAACAGCCTTATAATCGGGAACAAGCAGAGGCGTTTCGGCTGTCAGTTGTTCATACGGGCCTGTAATTTCATCGCTCACAAATATCTCGCAAGCAGTGCGATAAACAGGCCTGCCGGCAACGGTATCTATTACCACATCGGGGCGGGTAAATGTCGCCATATAATAGTAGCGGCCTTTGTACTTGTGTATCTCGGGCGATGTTACAACCGCATCCTCCCCTATCCACGATGCCTTTGCAGGGCGCAATATATCGAACGGACCTTCCCACACATGCATATCACTGCTACGCCACAAGAAACCGCCATCGCCTGTCATATAATAGATATCTTTGACATTGTCGTATATAACAAACGGATTGGCAAGATTCATGGTATCTATTGCCACCTTTTCCACTGCAACCCCAGCGGGGGGAACAAGTTCATTGTTTACAGAAACACCTTGCTTGCACCCCTGCATGCAAAGAGCAAGCAGCAGCACAAACGAGAGATATATGGTTATTGCCTTTTTCACCCTTGTACGATGTTTCTTTTGTAAAGATAAGCAAATTTATATAAACAAAGAATCTTAAACAAGAAAAATGATATAATTCTCCGTTTTTGATAAAATAAACAGAGAACAGATACACACATACTGCATTTTACATATTATTATGATTTTTTGATGCACCGCAATATGCCGTGAGTTGTTTAAGTGATAAAAGAACCAAAACATCAGGATTATGAAGAATGTGTTTATATTTTTGGCTATATTGTCGATGTGCATGGCAAGCGATGTTGCCGCACAGAGCGAAAAGAAAATGACAAGGAAAGAACGCGAAGCAGCATGGCGTGCCGCAAGATTGAAAAAGAAGGCCGAGGAAAAAGCACGCGAAGCCGAGCGCGATTCAATAGATTTTGTGCAAGCCATCCAGGCATTGCAAAGCGGTTCATGGGCATTAGAGGCCACAAGCATTACATTCAACAACGGATACACGGAATATGTAACGCCAAGCACAAATTTCGTCTCCATAAACGATGGCACAGCCGTGGTGCAGACCGCATTCGACAACAGCAACATAAACTCCCCGAACGGGCTTGGAGGTATTACACTCGAAGGTGGCATCACCGGTGTGGAAATGAGCAGGGACAAAAACGGCAACATACATTACAGCTACGGAATACAGGGTGCCGACATATCGGCTACCGTATATATAACGCTTAATGCAAACAGCAACACCGCCACCGCTTATGTGAGCCCAAATTTCAGCGGCAACAACATTACCATGGACGGTACATTGTACCCATACTCCACCGCGGGAGTCTTTGAAGGAACGCCCGGCTACCTATGGAGTGGGAATGCAGGTATATGGTTTGCACCCCACCCTTCGATGATGATGCCACCGCCCATGATTGGCGCACGCCCTCCTATGATGCGGCCACCGATGATGAGACCACCCATGATGCGCCCGCCGATGGGGCCACGCCCACCGATTGGTGGGATAAGACCGCCGATGGGCAGTGGCGGTGGAGGTGGCGTTAATCCCGGCCCTCCGGGGTTTGTACCATAAAAGCGGAATTTGTAAAGTCTGATATTATAAATTGTCGATAAATGAATAGAGGTTGCTAAACAATTTTAGCAGCCTCTATTTGCAAATAGCTTATTATCTGAGTTTGTCGGCTATGTCCATAATATTGCGTAAAAAACATTTAATTGGATTGAGAGCTAAACAAATACCGGAATAGCAAAATTAAGCTATAAGTTACATCTTTATTTCAATAGCAATTTGTATCTTTACATAATTAAGATCAAAAAAAAACATCACACTTGCTTTGATATTTCTCACAGCAAGTGAAAGTATATTTGAAATTCACCTCAAATATACACAAAATTATATACCACTATGATAGAAAAATGCGATACGACACTCCTTGATGCATACAAGCGAGGTTATGAAATAAATTACAAGGAAAAGAACGATGCGCCCGAACGAAAAGAGTACTATTTCAAAGAAAAAGAGAACTTGCCGAGGGTGCAGGTAGTATTGGGATTCCTGCAAGGGATTGTGCCGGCCGGCTTATGCCGAAAACTACTCGACGTTGGTAGCGGGCGAGGCGTATTTCTGTTTCCGCTGATGAGGAAATTTCCCAATTTAGAGGTTACCAGCCTCGACATTCTACCACATCGCATAGAATTATTGCAGTGTTTGCACGATGGTGGCATCAACAACCTACGCCCAATTTTAGCGGATATATGTACTTGGAATGCACCGGACAAGTCATTTGATGTAGTAACGATGTTGGAAGTATTGGAGCACATTCCCGACACAGAAGCGGTAGTTAAAAATGCCATTCGTTTGGCAAAGAACTACATTATAGTGTCGGTACCATCGAAGCCCGATGACAATCCGGAACATATCCATCTTTTCTCGAATGAAGACTTGAAACATCTGTTCTTAAAGAATGGTTGCAATAAAATAAAATTTATGTCAGTAACCAATCACAGAGTAATGGTCGTTACAATATAGAGCTATGAAAATAGAAAATGTTATTATAAAATATCCACGTACCCCCCATATTCAAGGGTCGCGTATGCAAGCGGGCGACGAAGATTTGCGCCAGCGCCCTTTCAGTGAGATCGCGGGAAGATATTTAGTATTGGAAGAAAAAATTGATGGAGCCAATTCCGCAGTGTCGTTTACTGACGATGGAGAATTGCGCCTCCAAAGCCGTGGACATTTTCTCACTGGCGGTTACCGCGAACGGCATTACGACCTTATGAAACAGTGGGGAGCAGTACACAAAGAGCGCTTGTACGAGGTACTCGGGCATCGATATATCATGTATGGCGAATGGATGTATGCCAAGCACAGCATCTACTACGACCAGCTGCCTCATTACTTTATGGAATTCGACGTACTGGACCGCGAAACAGGGAAATTCCTTGACACCCCCTCGCGACATCACTTATTGGCAGACCTGCCAATTTGTTCGGTTCCTGTTCTTGACACTGGAGTGTACCATTCGGTCGACGAGATTCTAAGGTTTTTGGGAAATTCCAAATATATTTCAGATAATCATATCGACCATCTGCGTGAAGATGCGGAAAAACTTGGATTGGATGCCGATAGAGTTTGCCGCGAAACCGATAGAACGCGGACAATGGAAGGCATCTATATAAAGGTGGAGGAAAATGGAGAGGTGGTTGATAGAATGAAATATGTTCGTGCCTCTTTTCTTCAGACAGAGGAAGTGTCGCAATCACACTGGCTCGACCGCCCTATTGTACCTAATAGAATAATAAATAAGATTGAGGACCTGTTTAAGTAAATCCCCGGTTTGGAAGATTTCAATGGAGTTAGGTCAGCATTCTTTCAACCGCAAATATGCATAGATGATAAACTGGAGCGAGATAGAACAGACGGCACTAAGCCGATACAAAGAGGGGCTGCAGCAGACACCCCAATCACACATATATCACGCCGAGGGGGATGTTTACACACATACCTTGATGGTGTGTGCTGCTCTAAAACAGTTGCCCGAATACAAAGAGCTAAACGAAAAGCAGAAACATATCGTTTATATGGCAGCACTGCTCCACGACATAGGCAAAATTCATACCAGCAGATTCGTAGATGGCGACTGGCACGCCCCACACCACGCCCCTACCGGCAGCAAGATGGCACGCGAATTGCTTTGGAAAGAATTTGGTTATTGCAACAACCAAGAACATATGCAAATACGTGAAGCTATATGTATGCTCATTCGATACCATTCTTTTCCACCTGTTGCCATTGAGCAGAAGATGTCCATACTTAAATTGCATCGTGTTGCTGCCAACAATTTATTAGCGCCCGATTTCTCCATACGTTTACTATGCTTGCTAAGCAAGGCAGATGTATTGGGGCGAGAATGCTTTGATAAGCAGGAGTTGCTGGACAAAATAGCATTATTCGAGGAACTTGCCAAAGAAGAGGGGTGCTACGAAGGCTGTTTTCCCTTTCCTTCTACACATACAAGAAGGGCTTTTCTTGCAGGGCGAGACGTATGGAAGAATCAGGAACTATATGACGACCACCAAAGCGAGGTGATACTGATGAGTGGATTACCGGGAACCGGAAAAGACACCTGGATAAGAAATAATCTACCAAACATTCCCGTTGTATCACTCGACGACATACGACGTGCCAACAAAATTTCACCAACGGACGAGCAGGGAACAGTTGCAAACCTTGCCCGTGAAAAGGCAAAGGAGTATCTGCGACGACAGCAAACATTTGTGTGGAATGCCACTAATATTACCACACAGATGCGTGAATCGCTTATATCCCTTTTCGAAACCTATCATGCCCGTGTTTGCATCATCTATCTCGAAACAGCCTGGAGCAATTTGCTTGCAAGGAATTCATCGCGTGAACATATTGTGCCACAGGCCGCGATAGAGGAGATGATGGCAAAACTGACTTTGCCCGAAGCCTACGAAGCAGAAAATATCGAGTGGATTCATGTATGATCCCTTGATTATACCGTGCTAGTCGATAATTTTAAATCATAGACAAAACTCGCTACCACAACGCGCGCGGCCCCAACTCCGTCGGTGCCGCGCGCGAACATGGCTTTATATGCTTGTCTATAATTTTGCGTAGCAAAATTACTGTAAAGGAAGCATATTGGTATAGACGTTCTGAACGTCGTCGTCCTCCTCAAGACGCTCAACAATCTTGTCGATGGTTGCGCGTTGCTCCTCGGTAACATCTTTCTGGTCGTTGGGGATGCGGGTAAACTCACTACCTGTAATCTCAAAACCCTTCTCCTCGAGGAATTTCTGTATGGCACCAAATGATTTGGGGTCGCCATAGATGGTTATCTCGTTCTCCTCCTCGTCAAACTCGTCCTCTACACCAAAGTCAATGAGTTCAAGGATAAGGTCGTCCATGTCAAAGCCGTCTTTCTTTGTAAATGTGAACACGCACTTGTGTGTAAACATAAAATCGAGACTGCCCGATGTGCCCAATGTACCACCGAACTTATTAAATACGGCACGCACGTTGGCTACGGTGCGGGTGGTGTTGTCTGTTGCAGCATCTACAAAAATGGCGATACCAAAGGGGCCGTATCCCTCGTATGTAACCTCTTTGTAATCCTTCTGGTCCTTGCCAAGTGCATTTTTAATAGCACGTTCAATGTTGTCCTTGGGCATATTCTCGCGCTTGGCATTGGCGATGATAGCTCTAAGGTGCGAGTTGGTGTCGGGGTCGGGACCGCCGGCCTTCACCGCAATGGCAATTTGTTTACCTACACGGGTAAATGTACGCGCCATGTTACCCCATCTTTTCAGTTTCGCAGCTTTACGATATTCAAAAGCTCTTCCCATAGTATATTTTTAGTTTTTAATTATATATTTATCTTTTACTTATTTGTTTTGTCATACTGAGCAGTAGCGAAATATCTCTTACTATATTGAGATTTCTCACATTCGTTCAAGATGACAAAACTTTTTTTATTATCGTTGTATTGCACCCAGGCGTTTCTGGAAATTCTCCATCAGGCGGGCCATTGTTTTGTCGATAACCTTGTCGTTGAGTGTTTGATTATCATCTTGTAGAATGAAGCTTACAGCATAGCTCTTCTTGCCCTCTTCAAGGTTCTTTCCCTCGTAAACATCGAACAAGGAAACTGCTTTGAGCAGTTTTTTCTCTGTCTCGCGTGCCACCTGCTCTATCTGTGCAAATGTAACGGATTTATCCACAAGCAGAGCAAGGTCGCGCTTAACAGCGGGATACTTGCTTATCTCGGAATATCCTATTTTCACACTCTTAACAGCCTTCATAAGTTCTGTCCAATTAATATCGGCATATAAAACCTCACTATCGATATCGAAACGCTTTGTTATCTTCTTGCGCAAGATACCGAGCTGTGCCACCACCTTCTTATTGTTTGCTGCCTGCACCTGCAAACCGGCCGCAAAGACATCGTTGGTAAATGTGCTTATAATGCGCATTGCGGGTTTAAGACCGAGGCGGTCAAAGATATGCTCCACGTGCGATTTAAGGTCATAAACCGAGAGGGGACGGCCCTGCTCCACCCACGATGCAGCCACGTTGTTACCTGTCTGCCACAAGCATAGGTGATAACTCTCGCTGTAAGGGCTCAAAATCTTCTCCTCGGTGCGTTTGTCGGCATCGAAGCGGTAGCTGTTACCAAACTCAAAGAAGCTGAGGTCTGTGAATTTGCGGCTCACATTGCGCTGTATGCTCTCCAAACCACCGAAAAGGAGTGTCTGACGCAACACGTTGAGGTCGGCACTCAGGGGGTTCATCAGGCGCACAAGGTTCTCGCTCTTGTATGTTTCAAGTTCATCGTAGTACGATGCCGATGTGAGCGAATTGTTCATTATCTCGTTGAAACCATAGCCCACCAACTGCTCCGATACAAGATTTTGCAGTTTGTGCGACTTATCCTCGGCACCCTTGGTAATGATTGACGAGTGCAAGGTGGTATCTATTGCCACATTGTTATAGCCATATATGCGCAAGATATCCTCTACCACATCGCAGGGGCGTTGCACATCCACGCGATAAGGAGGCACCTGTAGCGAAAGCCCCTTTTCCGTTTCGCCTGCAATTTTCATTTCGAGCGATGTAACAATACTCTTTACGGTTGCGGGAGCTATTTCGGCACCTATAAGATTATTTACATAGTTATACTCGAGTTCCACTTTGAAATCCTCAACGGGAGCGGGATATACATCCTTTATATCCATTGATATTGTACCGCCGGCAAGCTCCTTGATAAGAATTGCCGCCTGCTTCAACGCATAGATTACATTGTTAGGGTCGGTACCGCGCTCGTAGCGGAACGAAGCATCGGTCTGCAAGCCGTGGCGACGCGCAGTCTTACGTATCCATGTGGGATGGAAATAGGCACTCTCCAAAAAGACGTTCTTTGTCTCCTCGGTGGTGCCGGAATCCAAGCCGCCGAACACACCGGCAATACACATGGGCTCCTCGGCATTGCAAATCATAAGGTCGCGCTCCGAGAGCTTGCGCTCAACCCCATCGAGAGTAACAAAGGGAGTGCCCTCGGGGAATGTGCGCACAACCACCTTGCCGCCCTTTATCTTGTCGGCATCGAAGCAGTGCATTGGCTGGCCGTATGCATGGAGTATGTAGTTTGTAATATCCACAATATTGTTTATAGGACGCAAGCCTATTATCTGCAATTTGTTCTTCAACCAATCGGGGCTCTCTTTAACGGTTACACCCTTAACGGTTACACCGGCATAGCGCATACAAGCCTCGGGGTTCTCTATAACGATGTCAATGGGGAGTGAGTTGTCATCCACCTTGAAGGCATCGCACGAGGGGCGTGTTATTGAACTGCCGCCACAGTTTTGTGTAAGATAAGCATAAAGGTCGCGTGCCACACCATAGTGCGAGCATGCATCGGCACGGTTGGGAGTGATGTCCACACCTATAAGATAATCGCTCTTTATGTTATAGTACTCCTTGGCGGGTGTTCCGGGAACAGCATCGGCGGGTAGCACTATGATTCCATCGTGGCTTGTACCCACGCCAATCTCGTCCTCGGCACATATCATACCGAACGACTCCACACCACGTATCTTGCCTTTTTTAATAGTGAAGCACTCCTCGCCGCTATACAGCTTGGTACCGATGGTTGCCACAACAACCTTTTGACCGGCAGCCACGTTGGGTGCACCGCAAACAATCTGTGTGGGGACACCGTCGCCCAAATTCACGGTTGTTATGTGCAGATGGTCGCTATCGGGGTGGTCTATGCAGGTGAGCACCTCACCGATAACCAAGCCCTCGAGGCCGCCTTTAATTGTCTGTACCTCTTCAACGCCGTCGGTCTCCAAGCCTATGGAGGTGAGGGCTGCTGAAACTTCTTCGGGAGCAAGGTCGCAAGCGACATACTCTTTGAGCCAATTATAAGATATATTCATATATTAAGTTTTTATTTATTTTTCGTCATGTTTTCTTGCAGTCGCGCAAGCGACTGCGAAGTTACACTTTTTTTACGAATTTGAGAAATCTTATCATAATAACTTTCAGCCCGATGAAACACTTTATTATAAATAAGAAAAACCGCCCTTTCAAAGAAGAGCGGTTTATGCGTAAAACAGCAAACAGAAAAATCAATAATCTATGGTTATGGTATGGGTGGCACCTGTCGTACTGCCCTTGTAAATATAGTTGAAACCACCGTCGAGTTTTTTAAGCATATCTATCATGAATTCCATTTCCGCATTATTTTCCAATGTGGTTTTAATTCCGTTTTTCCTGATAGAACTCTCTTTTCTGATTTGAGAAAGAGGCAGAATGGTTTCGTCAATCGTGTAAAAATATGAGACATAATCGTCTTTGAAAACACAGCTATCGCACCTTGTAACATCATCAACCATCTGACCGGAAATCATTTTATTCACAAGATTGAAGGATGTTGAAAGGAGTTCGCGCATACCTTCTTTCTCTTCCTGGCTCACCGTGTCGCACGAGAAAAGCATAACAGCTGCAAGCAGCGTAAAGATTATCTTTTTCATAATACTTGATTTATAATTTTTATTGCTTTTATACTATCTACCGCAAATATAATTATTTTCACATAAACCAACATAATTTAAGAACTTTTTTTAATAAAAAAAGAGGCTGCTAAAAATTAGCAGCCCCATATAACAGCAAGGAACAATCGATTACTCCCCGCGGAAACGGCGGGCCTGCTCCTCTATCAACTCCTTATCCTCAAAGTAGTTTATCTTCATTGCGCGGCGCACATCGGCAAGTGTATCGGCGGCAACGGCGCGGGCAGCCTTGCAACCCTCCTCTAAAATAGCATACACCTCGTGTATCTTCTGTTCCCACTCCTTGCGACGGGCGCGTATGGGAGCAAGTTCTTCTTCCAATATTGCAATGAGGAATTTCTTTACCTTCACATCGCCCAAGCCACCGCGACGGTAATGCGCTTTGAGCTCGTCGAGCGAGGGATAATCGGGGAGATAGCGTTCAAAATGCTCGGGTTTGCAGAATGCATCGAGATATGTAAATACGGTGTTACCCTCAACCTTGCCCGGGTCTTGCACGCGCAAGTGGTCGGGGTCGGTATACATTCCCATCACATGCTGACGCAGCTCCTCGGCTGTGTCGGAGAGGTAGATGCAGTTGCCAAGCGACTTACTCATTTTTGCCTTGCCGTCGGTACCGGGGAGGCGCAAGCAGGCAGCATTGTCGGGCAGCAGAATCTCGGGCTCCACAAGTGTGTCGCCATATATGCCGTTGAAACGGCGGGCAATCTCACGAGCCTGCTCAATCATGGGCTGTTGGTCCTCGCCGGCGGGCACTGTTGTTGCGCGGAAAGCTGTGATATCCGATGCTTGGCTGATGGGATATGTGAAAAAGCCCACAGGGATGCTTGTCTCGAAGTTACGCATCTGAATCTCGGTTTTTACCGTGGGGTTGCGCTGCAAACGCGACACGGTTACAAGGTTCATGTAATAGAAAGCAAGCTCGCACAATTCTGCCACTTGTGATTGTATGAATATGGTGCTTTTCGCAGGGTCTATGCCCACCGACAAATAGTCGAGCGCCACCTCTATGATATTCTGGCGCACCTTTTCGGGGTTGTCGGCATTATCGGTAAGTGCCTGTGCATCGGCTATCATGATAAACACCTTGTCGAACATTCCCGAATTTTGCAGCTCCACGCGACGGCGCAACGAGCCTACATAGTGTCCTAAATGCAAACGCCCTGTGGGGCGGTCTCCTGTAAGTATTATTTTGCCCATTTTTTATCTGTTTTCAATTTATGAGCGCGAAGATAATAAAATTAAGTAACAATTAGGCTGTTGCCGCTAATAATTTTCCTCACAGACATTGTCATTGATTTTTGTGGCGTAAGTGCAGTAAGGCGTGGCCGCCCGTGGTCACGTGAACGGGAGGGGCCCAAAGCTAAGTGATGGGAGGGATAGCACCCATCGGGTGCGTACCTTAAAGCACTTATGCCACAATATCCCCAAACAACTCGCGAGCCACCGAGGCTTTTAGAGCAAGCCCCCGATATTTATAATTGAAAGGTTAAATATGGTATCTAACAACTTTTCTATACTCAGAAAGGCACATCCTTATTGGAGATGGGTGCACCACCTATGAAATCGACCGGAGTGCCGGCACTCTGCATATAATCGGGCACCTCGCCGGGGAGTGGGTCGGGCTCCACATTTGCATTCATCTTGGAACCACGCACCACAGGAATATCCGATGCTATGAGATTGCCAAGCGACTCATCGTCCATATTCATGAAACGGGCATACTCCTTGCGGAATGTGAGGCGCACATCGCCCGTGGCACCGTTACGATGCTTTGCAATAATAATCTCGGCCTTGTTACGCCAGTCGAAATCGCCATCCTTATATATATGGAAATATTCGGGACGGTTTACAAAGAGTACAATATCGGCATCCTGCTCAATGGCTCCCGACTCACGAAGGTCGCTCAACTGCGGACGTTTACCCTCCACACCCTCGCGCCCCTCAAGGTTACGGTTGAGCTGGCTGAGTGCCATAATGGGGATATTAAGCTCTTTGGCAAGGCCTTTGAGCGAACGCGAGATTGTACTGATTTCCTCCTGACGGCTACCTTTACCTACGTTGGCGGTCATCAGCTGCAAGTAGTCGATAAATAGCATCTTCACGCCATGTTCACGCACCATGCGGCGCGCTTTTGTACGCAACTCAAACACCGACAATTGCGGGGTGTCATCCACATAAATAGGAGCATTCTCAAGAGCAACAATCTTGCTGTCGAGCTGGCCCCACTCATATTTCTCGAGGCGGCCACTCTTTATTTTATCACCCGAAATCTGGCACACGTTGCAGATAAGACGGTTCACAAGCTGCACGTTACCCATCTCGAGCGAGAACATACCCACAGGGATACCCTGATCGACAGCCATATTACGCACCAACGAGAGGGCAAACGCTGTTTTTCCCATCGCAGGACGGGCTGCAAGGATTATAAGGTCGGTATTCTGCCAGCCCGATGTCATCTTATCGAGGTCGGTGAAACCGGTGCTCAATCCGCTGATACCGCTTGTATTCTCCGAAGCCTTTTGAATGGCCGCATAAGCATCTTTCAACACACCGCTCACAGGAGTGAAATCGCGTTTCATATTGTGGCGCGAAATCTCAAACAGCTCACTCTCGGCCTGTTGCATAAGTTCCTCCACATCCTGTGTTTCGTCAAAGGCCTGCACCTGTGTCTTGCTGGTGAATTTTATAAGGTCGCGCGCGAGTTTCTTTTGCGCAATGATATTGGCATGATACTCGATATTCACCGACGACACCACCTTGCTGGTGAGCTGTGCAATATACACAGGCCCGCCAACTTCTTCAAGGTAGCCTTTGCTGCGCAGATACTCGGTTACGGTGAGGATATCTATGGGGCGGTCATTGAGGTCCATCTCCTGAATAGCCTTGAACAACAGATGGTTGCGTTTGTCGTAGAACGATTCGGGCTTAAGAATATCGCCCAAACGGCCTATGGCATCGCTGTCAATCATAAGCGCACCAAGCACGGCCTCTTCCAGCTCCAATGCCTGCGGCTGCACATGACCATACTCGCTAAGTGTGGGGGTTGCCGCTTGGCGGCTGCGTGTCTTTCTCTTCGGTGTATTTATATCTTCCATACTCTTTTTGCAAAATCGGTTGCGAAGATAGTGCCTTTTGCGCTCACTTGCAAAGTTTTTCTCTTTGGGCTTTTCAACAGGCGCGGGGTATTTATTAACCGATGAGGGGGCTGTCGGCAGCCCCCTCAATCGGTTAATAAATCACTCTTTCGCCAAAATATCAGACGGGTTGAGCCTCATCACCATACGTATTTGGTTAAAGACAAGCAGGAACACTACCACAACTGTAATACATATGGAGGCTGCCACAAACAACCACGATGACAAGACGAATGAATAACCGCTCCCTATAATAAAATCATTCAAAAATATGGTAAAGAGAATAACCACCGGTGTACTTATGATGCTTGCCACCACAACAAGCCACAGATAGAGCCGCCCGAACAACAAGGCTATGTCGCGACGCTTGGCACCGTTCACCTTGCGCACTGCCACCTCTTTCAGTCGTGAACGCGTGTCCAGTGCCACAGCACTCCATATTCCCATAAAGCAGACCACAAAACAGATGCACGAGAGCAGCCACGCACCTTGCTGCATACTGTCAAAGAGAATAACACTCTTACCCTCCTCGTCGCGCAGATTCTTCACCGGCAATTCCAGCAGTTTGGGGTTCATACGCTCTATTGCATTCTGCAAGTCGATAAACACATCGGCATACGCCCCTTCATCGGGCTGCACAATGTACCTGTTGGTTCTGGCTGATGAACTTATGATTATCGCCTGATTCTTTTCCGAATAATAGGGCTTGGAGGGGAATGTTCCTCCAATGGGAAAGCCATTGCCAAGCTGTTTTCCCCAGCCATAGTAGCTCACATTCAACGAAGCCTTGCGGGTAACACCCTCCTCATCAAATATCTTATAGAGGCTGTCGGAAAGCAGTATGCACTCCCCGCGCTGTTCGGGGGGCAACTGCCAACGAACCGGAATATTCCAGAAATCGAGGAACGCGGTATCACATAGCGTGGTTACATTCAAATATCCGTGCCTCATACGTTCTTTAACCGAGGGGTTGTTTTGAATCTCGTCGAAAGTAACAGTATACAACCCGTAACTGCAATACCACTTTATGTTCTCGGCATCGTGTTGCAGATATTGCTCAAACAACTCATCGTCTATCCAATCCTGGCATACATAAATACATTGTTCATAGAAGTCTTCATTTTCGGGCACATTGAAAACCCTTTTCATTCCGCCTATGAATTGCGACAGAGTCAATGTGCCGCCAAGGAATATCATACCTATCACAAGCTGCAAAGCAAGCATTGTATTGCGGAAGGCGTGGTTGCTATCCCTTGCCATACTTGCAGCCGCCCCTCTGCTCATATTCCGCATAGAGCGCACCGACAAGAACACCGCAATGGCCGATATTGCCGCAACTGCCGCCATAATCACAAAAAGCATATTATCAACCCCATCGACAACAAGGCTCATCTCCTCAAGCACAAACGCAAGATGGTTTTGCAGGAAGCCTGTCACCCAATGCCACAACAGCAGCGAGAGCACAAATGCAAAAACAAGCGTTATAAGCACCTCGGTGAAGAAAAGCGCATACAGGCGCGCTTGCGACGAGCCGTGTACCACGCGCAACGACACCTCGCGACGGCGCATTCTGAACAGTTGCAACTGCATCTTCAAAAAACCCACAAGAGCAGCCACAATAACAAGCGAACTTATAAGATATATTATGACACGTACAAACAAAAGTATTCTCATTGAGTCATCATTACGATCTTCTAAAAGTTCTACGCGGGCATACGTTCCCAATGGTTGCAACCTATGCGATGCCTCTTCTTTTAATTGCTGCGCCGTGCAGCCCTCGCGCAGCAACACCGTGAAGTGATTGCCATAGATTTGAAACTTATCGGACAGGCGGTAATTCTTTTCGGCAAGCAGCAAATCGCATCGAACGCCTTGCTCTATGTTCGACACCTCAAAGACATCGCGTATAATGAAGGTTACAAATTCACCCTCAATTCCAACGATAATTTTTTTACCCACAGGATTGCTGTCGCCAAAAATGGCACGCGCCTTATAGTCGCTGATAACCGCATCGCCCTCGGCAAGCACGGGAATTTTCTCCCCTGTGATTACCGAAGGTATGGCATACAGGTTAAGATAATCCACATCTATGGGTGTCCAGCCTATGTCCAATGTTTTTTCCACGGAATCGGACAGAAAAACCGAAACTTGGCCACCATAAGTTGCATAATTATCGGCTACAATCCTTTCAACACAAGCCATACCGCCGTCGGCAAGGAGAGCATCTATATCTTCGCGTACCAAAGACTTATAATATATAATACTTGAGCCAATGGCAGCAAGGGAATCGGCAACCTCATTTTCGGCATAACCCAAAGAGAGGTTATATATGCGGTGGTAATAATCCTCGCCACTGATGGGCGGCTCACCGAAATATTCAAGCGCAACGTGTGTTACCGTAAGTGTCACAATACCCACTGCAAGAGCCACAACACTTATTATTGTCTGGAATTTATATTTCATAAGATTGCGCCAGGCAATCTTCAAATTATGGATAAACATAGTAGTTGCGTGTTTAATTCTACATTTCACTTTCCGACACTATTTCTCCATCGAACAGGTTTATTATGCGCTCGGCATAATTGGCATCGTGCAACGAGTGGGTTACCATTATTATGGTGGTGCCCTCGCGGTGAAGCTCCTTCAACAGCTCCATAACCTCCTTGCCGTGCTTGGAGTCGAGGTTACCCGTGGGCTCGTCGGCAAGTATTATGTGCGGGCGCGAAATTACGGCACGCGCTATTGCCACACGTTGCTGCTGGCCGCCCGACAACTGCGCGGGGAAATGGCCTGCACGGTGCGACATTGCCACACGCTCAACCACCTCTTTTACCTTTTGGCGACGTTCCTTTTTGGGAACATTCATATAGAGCAACGGCAGTTCTATATTTTCCTGCACCGTGAGCTCGTCTATGAGATTGAAGCTCTGGAACACAAAGCCGAGCTTGCCCTTGCGCAACTCGGTGCGCTCGTCTTCCTGCATACGGCTCACATCGGTGCCATCGAGCAGATAGGTGCCTTCGGTGGGGTTGTCGAGCAGGCCAAGTATATTAAGCAGCGTGGATTTTCCGCAACCGCTGGGGCCCATAATGGCAACAAATTCCCCTTTCTTCACTTGGAGGCTCACATTTTGCAATGCCCACGTTTCCACCTCCTCTGTTTGAAATACTTTACTGATGTTTTTTAGTGTAATCATGATTTTTGTGTGTTGTTTATAACGTATTATTGTTTATGGTTATTGTATTTTTACCTCCTCCACATTGCCTATGTGTTTGTAACCGCTTGTGATGACACTGTCGCCTGCATTAAGGCCGTGGAGCACCTCAAAGTGTTCGGGGTTGCGGCGCCCGAGCTTTATCTTCACGCGGCGGGCCGTGTTTGCATCCTTGTCGAAACGGTACACCCAACGCCCGCCGTTTTCGGTGTAGAAATCGCCGTCGGGTATCACAATGGCGGGTTCGGGCTGCCCAAGTTCTATCATCACGCGATAGTTCTTTCCCAAGCGTATATTATCGGGGGCCGTGCCGGTGAACTGCAGGTCGATGTCGAAACGGCGATCTTTCACCTCGGGCACCACGCGGCTTATGCGCAATGGAAAGGTATCGCCCTTTTGCACTATTGTGGCCGGCAACCCTGCGTGTATGCGTTCCACATAAAATTCATTTAGCAGGGAGTGTACTTTGTAGCTGTTTGTTATATTAAGTTCACCTATCTTGGAGTTGGCCGCCACCTGCTGCCCTATCACAAGATTCAACTGCCCCAACTGCCCGTCGGCAGGCGAGCGCACAACAAGCCGCTCGGTGCGGTTTTGCGTGGCAAGAAGGCGACGGCGCGCCGCTTCGCGGTCGGCAACTATCATTTCGCGGCGCAGCGAGGTGGTCAGCGAGTCGTGCTTGAGGTTTTGCATTTGCAACTGCAACTTGCGGTGCTGGTGCTTGTAGTCGGCTTCAACTATATCCAGCTCGGCACGGCTTTTAACGCCCATCGAGAACTCGGCACGGCTCTGTGTGAGGCGGCGTTCCAAGTCGCCCATAAGATACTCTTGTTCCAATGCTTGCAACCGCAGTTCAATGCTCTTTTGCTCCATCTGTATCTCCTGCTCACGCAGGTTGCGCACTGTTTTTTCCCAAGTCTCGCGCTCCTGTTCTATGGTCTGTTGCAGTTCGGGGTTCGACAACAGTAGCAATGTGTCGCCCTGCTTCACCATCGCACCCTCTTCGCAAACTATGCGTTCCACAAAACCACTCTCAATGGAATTGAGCTGAATGGTTCTTATGGGCTGCACCACCCCTTCCACATCGATGTACTCGATGAAAGGGGCTTCCACAACCGTTGCCGTGGTAACAAGTGTTGCCTTAACCACTTGTCTTGCCGGCAAAACAGCAAGATAAACGGTATATACTATGAGCAGGAGCAGCAAAGCGATGCCTGCAATGTGGGTTCTGTATTTTACATACCAAGCGGGGGCCGGTTTCTTTATATCCATATACTTTAAGGTAATTATGTTTTTACAATGGTAACTGCTCTGTTATTTCGCACATATTAAGGAAGTCGTACCCTGTGATGCTGCGCAGTGTGTAAAACAGGCGCCAATATGTGCTTAACGAATAGATGTAGGAGCGGCGGGCTGCGTTGCACTCCGTAATGGCATTGTTAAGGTCAAGCAGTGTGCTCTGCCCCATTATGTAAAGGTGCATTGCCACCGTGTGCCTCTGCTCGGCGCGCTCTTTTGTGAGCCGTGCGATGTGTACCTTGCGGCACTGCATATTGAACTGCGACACCACCTTCTGTATGTTGCGGTTAAAATCCTCCATTCCCTGTTCTGCCTGAATTTCGGCAAGTTCCAGTTGCGAACGGGCCACGCGCACCTTGCCACTGCCCCGCCCCCAATCGAGAATGGGCAGGGAGAGCGATATGCTGGCATATTTTTGTGTCATTGGGTGCGAATATGAGGCGCCCAACCTGTTACCCGTTTGCGAGAGACCGAACTGGAGATAGATATCGGCCTTGAGCCCCCTGCTCGCCTTGGCTTGCGAAAGGTTGCTGCGTGCCTCGCGGCGCAGGCGTTCGTAATACAGGGGGTCGGGGCTGTTTAGCATAGCATAATCCATTGCATCGCCCAACGGCACGTTGAACCGAGGCACGCTGTCGGGCAAAAGAAGGATTACCGCCACCCCTTGCGGCAATGCAAGAAAAGAGCGAAAGCTGTTGAGTTCCTCGTCATAGGCAATGCGGCTGTCCATCATATTTGCCTCCTCGCTCAAGCGGCGTATTTCAAGTTGCAACATCTCGTTTTCGGTAATGGTTCCAAGTTTGTATCGTCCCTGAGCCATCCGGTAAAGCGTGTCGGCATTGGCAAAATTGCTGCGCGCCATCTCCACATCGCTCTGTGCCGATGCGAGGTTGAAAAAACTGCTGCACACCTGCGCCCTCACAAGTTCGAGTGTTTCGGCATAGCTCTTTTTTGCCTCGGTATATCGCAGTGGCTCTATCTGCCTGTCCCATTTGAGGGAGTTGTGCCCAAAGAGGCTTTGCGTGTAGCCTATGCTTATGGGAATGGTACTGAACATATTGGTTTTATTTTCCACCTCTCGCAGATAATCGGCACTGCTTTTGAGAAAGAGCGTGCCACCCGTGAGAGCTATATTTTGATTTATGTTCATGACAAGGTCGCTGCCAAACTGGCTCTGCCCCAAAAAGAGCGATGTACCGTCGCCCTGTGTTATTTTGTTTATCACATTGTTAATATATGACAACGATGCAAGGGTTACCGATGGCAGATAGTTGGCACGATAATAACGGTAATTCCAATGCTGCGCAAGGAAGGTGTGTCGCGCACTGCGCACCGTGGGCGACTGCTGAATGGCTATCTCTATGGCTCGGGGCAGGCTCAAACGGAGGGTATCGGCCTTTTGAGCATTTGCCGGTAGAAGTAGCCAGGAAAAGAGCAATAGCATTGGTAGTTTAAGGTAGTTGTTCATCTGTTTTTCACAGTTTTGTTTAACATTTTGGCAAACCATCAGATTTTCATCTACAAGCAGTGTTACAAAAAGCGTACCAAACAGATAATCAACTAATAAACAATATATTACAAAGCACAAGTTTATTCCTTTGCTGTGCGATAATGCACGCCCGATGTGCGAAAGCGCACAATCAAAAACCGCATTTGAGAATCCCCCCAAAAAAACCTGCACGGGTAGGTTATTTTTTTAATTTACACCTTTGAGGAGCACCATTTTATCGCTACATTTGCCATATACACATAAATGAGCCGCAAAATGGAATGTAAAGGCAAAATACTTATAGTAGACGACAACGAGGACATTCTCCTGTCGCTGAATATGCTGCTGCGCCCGTGGGTAGATTCTATACGCGCCATAAAGGAGCCGACACGCATAATCGAGTTTATGGACTACTTCAAGCCCGATGTTATAGTGCTTGATATGAACTTTGAGCGAAACGTGATAAGTGGCGAGGAGGGTTATGAATGGCTTAGCCGCATTCAGGAACACGACCCCACAAGCGTGGTTATTCTGATGACTGCTTACGTGAACACCGAAAAAACAGTGAGAGCAATAAAGGCCGGTGCAGTGGATTTTATCCCCAAGCCGTGGGAGAATAAAAAGATGATTGATGCCATTCACTCGGCGGTTGATTTGAAACGCAGCAGAATAGCACGCCTGCAGGCCGAAAAGGAGGAGAAAGAGCGGAAGATAGAAAAAAAGAACGGCGATGCGCGGCTGTTTGTAGGGGAATCGCCACAAATAAGAGAACTTAAAGAGCGTATTGCACGCATAGCATCGACCGATGCCAATGTGCTCATAACAGGCGAGAATGGCGTGGGCAAGGATGTTGTTGCGCATGAACTGCACAGATTATCGGCAAGGAGCGGCAGGCCTATGGTTTCCATAGACCTCGGTTGCATCCCCGAGTCGCTTTTCGAAAGCGAGTTGTTCGGGCACGAAAAGGGAGCTTTCACAGGTGCAGGCAATGCAAAAGCGGGCAGGATTGAGGAGGCCGACGGCGGCACTCTTTTCCTTGACGAGGTGGGCAACCTCACCACAGCCACGCAACAAAAACTGCTCACCGTGATAGAGAGGCGCGAGGTGCAGCGCGTGGGCTCTACAAAAGCGCGCAAGATAGATGTGCGCATTGTGGCAGCCACGAATGCAAACCTGCCTGCAAGAGTGGCCGAAGGCACCTTCCGCGAGGACCTGCTCTATCGCCTGAACACAATAGAGCTGCGCATACCGCCACTGCGCGAACGTGGTGAGGATATATTACTGCTTGCCCGCCATTTCTTGAAAATATATGCCGAAAAATACCGTTCCGAGGTAAAGGAGTTTTCGCAAAACGAGGAGAAACAGCTTATGAGCTACCGCTGGCCGGGCAATGTGCGTGAACTGCAACACTGCATAGAACGGTGGGTTATCGACAGCAGCCTGCCCCTTGTACCCGAGAAGCGCGACGAAGCGGGCAAAAGCGCATCGCTCAACCTTGAAGAGCTGGAACGGCAGACAATACGTCGCGCATTGGAGCAGAGTAACGGCAACCTGTCGATGGCTGCGGAGTTGCTTGGCATAACACGCTATTCGTTGTATAGAAAAATAGATAAACACGGTATTTAATGGGATTTTGGCAGAACATATTTTATAACAAAAGCATACGCCGTTTAAGGGAGATGCTGCAAGCGGTGCGCTCACGCGACTACAGCCTGCAATACTCATTGAAGAAACTGCACGGCGAGGAGCGTCGCATGGCCGAGGAGATAAATTCCGTGATACGCGAGTTCAGGGAACGGGAGCACCGGCGCGAGGGCGAGGCACACTTCTACGATGCAATACTCTCCAAGGTAGATTGCATAATGTTTGCAACGGACAACACAGGGCGTGTGCGCTATATGAACAACGCCGCCATAGAGGGGCTGTGCGGGTTCAAGTTCAATGACATCGACGACCTGCGCGCGCTACACGCTTCACTGCCTGCGCAACTGAAAGGACTGCGTAAGGGACGCAATACACTGCTCTCTTTCACTGCACACGGCGGCGAGGAGTGCGAATATGCCGCAACGGTAAGCAGAATGTTTGCAAGCGGCATAGAGTATCGCCTCTACACCCTGCAAAGCGTTGCAACCATACTCAAGCAGGGCCAGATTATGGCGCAGCAACGCCTTATAAGAGTACTCACACATGAGATAATGAACTCACTCACCCCCATAATATCGCTTGCCGACACCTTGCAAGAGAGCAACGAAAAGGGTAATATAAGCAGCGAGGATATGAATATTGCGCTATCGGCCATAAGCCGACGGGCCGGTGGCCTCTTGCAATTTGTCCAACGCTACCGCCGCTTGCAAGGCATTGCCGCCCCACATATTGCACCCACGCGCTGGGGCGATTTCTTGCAAACGATAAAGAAACTTGCCACCACCCTGCCCCACAATGCAAGCGAGGTGGCCTTCGCGGGCGAGTGCGACGATGTTACCATATGCATAGACCGTTCACAGATAGAGCAGGTACTCATAAATTTGCTGAAAAACAGTGCCGAGAGCGGTGCCACACACATAAAGATTGTTTCACAGGTGTCGAACGATGAGAGGTGGCTCACGGTGGCTGTAGAGGACAATGGTTGCGGGCTGTCGCCCGAAGTGAGCGACAATATTTTTACCCCGTTCTTCACCACCAAACAGAACGGCGAAGGCATTGGCTTGGCTGTATGCAGGCAGATTGTGTGCAACCATGGTGGCTTTATCGGTGCCGAGGCTGCAGGCGATGAAAAGGGTGCAAAATTCACCCTGCGCCTGCCTTTAAGGGAGTGAAAAGGAGAAATTAAAAGCTAACGCCGCCTTTGCATAACTTAAAATCTATGGGTATTACACAATGCATATCAGCTTTTATATATCCACCCTTTGCATCGCTGAAGTGCGTAGCCGGAATCCATTGGGGCATATCATCGTCATTCATAAGACGCAATGCCTCTTGGTCGAGTAATGTATTACCACTGCTTTTAAGAAGTTTCACATTGTCTATCGAACCATCTTTTTTTACTAAAAAACGTACAAAAGCCCTGCCCTCTATTTTGTTTTCCACACATTCTTTAGGATATTGCAGATTACTTTTTATCCACTCTGTTAAAACCTTGTGACCACCCGGGAATTCCGCTTGGGTTTCCAACACCGGAAACAGATCTTGCCCATTATTATCATAAGCTATGCCACGAGCTTTCACATACTCCGTATCCACGAGCTTGCCATTCTTGAATGTGAGCCTACGCAAATGCTTTAACCCCCATTCTATTTTTGCAGCCTTGTATTCCTCGTACTGCAAACCATCGGTAAGAAATGGTTGCATTATATATAGTGAGCCACTGAACCACGAAGCAAACATCTTGTTATCTGCACCAAATTTACCACCTGTAAACTTTTCCATTTTTGCCTTGACCTCTTCGTATGTATAAGGAGTGTGTTCCTCCTTGTCGCGTTCACTTATCCGTGCTTTTCTTATTTTGGTTAGAAAAAGAGAATCACCCATAAGCTCCCACACGCAGTCATACCTTCCACGGTATGAATAATTACCGAGGGACAGCCCTTCTAAGACCGGCCATTCGGGATATATATCCAAAAACTCTTTCTCGTTTATATAGGCAAGAGGCGACCTGTCCATATAATACAAAGTATCGTTCCAATAAAACTCGGCTGGTGGGAAATACATCTTGCTTGCTATTGAATATACTCTTTCGTTAAGGCCAAATGTTGCAAGGATTGAATCTCGGCGTTCAAACCGTGCTGCAGAAGAATTCATCTGCGCAAAACCACATACGGTGGCAAATGCAAACAGCAAGGTAAATAAAGTCTCTTTCATACGATTTAATTTATTGAGTATCATTGTTCATCTATAACTATAAGACGGGTAAGCATCTATAGAGTTACAAGCAAAATAAAACTATTTACTGTTTATTGAACTCTACCCCTATGATGTAATAGTGAGGCGAGTCCTTCAAGAGTGAAGAGGACATATCTCTCGTAAGCTCACTATCGCCGCAGAAGCGATAGATATTATGCTCGGCGTCCCACCAGAACGAGCCGTACATGAGAAGCGGTATAAATGTGTCGGTGGCAAATGGTTCTTCCTTGAATTCGCGAAAAGTATATCTTATAAAATTGCGGCTCTCATTATCGGCACGTTCATTATCCATACGAACATCGCGCAACACCACCCTGTGGCCCGATTGCGCCAACGGTTCTTTGCCATACGCCCTAAAGAGGATATTTTGCAGAGTATCGCTCTGCGATGGGGTAAAGCCTATGCCTATTTTTGTTGCAAGCCTGAATACCCCATTGGCGGCATCTTCGGCAATGCCGTCGGCTATTGCTTGGGCACGGTCGGCCTCATCGAATTCGGCCAGCATATAACGGTTGGCACGCAGCCCTATGTGCAGGTCTTTATCTTGCAGATGCTTGCCATCGGCATACTCGCGAATGATGAATGTGATGTTGTACGTTGTATCCTTTAATGCCGAAATATCGTAGGTGAACATATTGTACCCCGCCTGCTGCAACAGGGGCAGATAGTCGTCGAACACGGGTGCGTTTTTCTTTATTTGCTGCGCATAGCTGCCTGCAAACACAGCAAATAACAGGGTGCATAATGTAAGTACTTTTTTCATTGTATTTTGTTTTTATAAAATTTCATATAAATCACTCATCAAGCAGTTTTTGTATTTCGTTCAGCAGCATATCCTTCTGTTGCGGGCGTGGTGCGGTGCGGTCTATCAACTTGCCATGCTTGTCGAACAGCAAATAGGTGGGAAAACTGTTTACGTTCAACAGCTCTTTTAGCGAATGTTGCTGCTCGTCGGGCAAGTTGTAGTGGAATGTATTTTCGCCATAAATGCCAAACCTTTTGACAATTGTCTGCCGCACATCTTCGGGGCTGTTGTCGGCAAAATAGAGGAAAACCACATCTTTGCCTTTAAGAGCCTCTTTTATTGCGGGCACATAGCTCATCTGCTCTTTGCAGGGGCTGCACCACGTTCCCCAGAAATCGACATACACCACTTTTCCCTTGTGCGGCTCCAGTATTGAAGCAAGGAGCGAATCGGCTTTAAGCGTTTCGGGGGTGAGTTCGGCGCAATTACGCAGATATTTCACTTCCAATTCCTGTGCTTCCAATTTACGCATATAGTTATTTTGCTCTACCAGATGCAGAGCAGGCGCAAAATCCTCGAGCCCACGCATAACGATATTTAATACAGTGTCATTCAACGACTTGTTACCATCGGACAGTTCTTCGTAATTTATGAATGTTACTGCGAACTTCTTATCCTCATCGGTTATGGGGAGGGATTTTATTCCATCCCCTACTTTCAGATAATCATAGGCTATGAAATAGTTCTCAATCTCACTCTTTGTCAATTTATCGATGGCATATTTTTTGAGCAAGGCACTATACCGCTTGATTACTATTGTTGAATCTTTTAGTTCCTGCGCGGCTTTTACGGTGTCGTCTATCATATTAAGGGCCTTTGCAAGAACAAGACTCTGCAGATAACGCCCTTTTTCTATTGTCGCTATCTCTTTTTTACTGAGTTTTATCTCCCCTATGCTGTTTAGTGTGCGCAGTGCATTTGACGTGTTTGCATTTAGTGCCACTCTTAATCCTTTCATTGAAAGGTCGTCCTTGTAACCTGCATAGTCTATCATAATCCTATAAAAACTGCGACTCATTGTAAGCGGATTGACAATATCGGTAAACAGTTCATCGATAAGTGCCATAGTCTCTTTTGAGAAAGATTTTTGTTGCTGCTTGCGTATGCTGAAGCGATACTGAAGCAATTCAAGCAGAGTTTCTGTCTTTATATTTGTGCGCAGAAAATATGCAGCCTTTTCATTGAAACCGGGACGCTCGTCAATAAAATTCTGCAAGCGCATCATATTGCGCTTGAGCGTTCCCGCAATGTAGTCGTAGAACAGTTGCTGTGGCGCCAACGCATAGCCCACGGGAGATTCATAGAATCCGCTTGCCCGGTTGTATCTGTCATATTCGTCTATGCAGCGTTGCATCTCGTTATCGGCAGTAACTGCCTTTGCCTGCCTGCTTGCCCCGTCGTACGAAATTTTTATATTGTCGCCCGGCGATGCCACTAACCTCTTATATTCGTTATTGGGGAAATATGCGATTATAGTAATTGTGTTAAACGCCGGTATGGAGTATGAATATTTGCCGTTGGAGAATTTTCTTTCGACAAAACTCAGGCCGTGCATATAATACATTTCAATCTTCTCGCTGCTTTCTTTAATGTCGAGTTCTATCGTTATACTATCGCTGCAATATTCACGCGCGAAGGGCGACACACTCTTTTTTCCCCACTTTTTATCTTTTTCCAATACCTTTTTGAGGTTGCATGGGGTGAGCGATATGTTTGTAATTTCCCAACCATTGGGTACATTATCTCCCTCTGAAAAGTCGAATGAGCGGTCGGCTGCGTCCAATGGCTCAAAGTAGAGGGTTGCTTTCATATAACCACCTACCGGCAATGCGGTCTCTTGGTCTATATCTACGCCTTCGCTGCGCAACAATTTATATTTCTTGCCGCTGTTGTTGCCGGTGAGGATACTTGTGCCAATTACTTTTATATAATCGGCAGCATAGAAATAGACCTCGAGCACGGTATATTCCTTGCTTGTGGTTACTTTAGTTATGTCAAATACACGTGTGTTCTTTGTGCGGAAAAAGGGATACTCTACAGTTTCGTTTTTCTGCGCAATGCCACACAGGGTGGCAAATGCAACGATTAAGGTTAAAATTAGTTTTTTCATAACCATTTTATGCTTACAAATTATAATCTTTCTTTTAGTATCTGTTCTACCTCCTCGGCGGTTGCTCCTATTACAAGAATAGTTCCGTCTTTATCTACAAGGAACACCTCTCCGCCACCCCTAATGCCGTACCGTTCCCAAATATTGTCCACACCTCGCAGTGCCAACAGGTTGAGCCAAGGATAACCGTCTTTCTCCACGGCAAGCCTCATATCTTCGCTTTCCAATTCGCTTGCAACTCCAACGATGGTGAATCCTTTATCCTTGTACTTATTGTATAAAGGGATGAAACTCATTGACGTCCGTCTGCAAGGACCGCACCACGATGCCCAGAAGTCAACAATGGCAATCTTCCCCTCAATCTCTTTTGAAAGGGTGTGTTTTGCTCCATTGAGGTCAGGAAGAGTAAAGTCAATTATTCGTGAGCCTACACGCACATCCATCGATGACACCCAATTCCGCAAGGCTATTGCCATATTATTTGTGGGATACCTGGCATCATACACACGCTTGAACACATCCACGTATGGCTGTTTGGTGGCATTGTCCTTGTTATAAAGCCCGTATCTTACCTGGTTGAGCAGATAAAGTCCTACCAGGTTCGGGTTGTTCGTGATGTAGTCAAGTTCATAGGCATACATCTCTTTTCTTAACTCTTCTCCTTTCGCCATAAATGCCTTGTATTCCGGCGTATAAAGGCGGTTTTCTTTCTCTAACAGCTCTATTTTCTCGCTAAGGCTATTTAACGAATCGCGGTCTTCACATTCATCGTACAGTTTCTTGAGTGCTGCCCCTTCAGCTGTTAAAAGTTTTCCTGCTTTCTCCAAAGCAGCCTCCTCCTGTCTCATAGGCAAGTAGAACCTTTCTTCAATGCCTTTATTGTAGGCTATCAGCTCTTTGTTGAGCGGTGTCTCGGAACGCATTGCCGGACGCGGAGCATCGTCTATTGCATAGCCATAGAACGTCGCATGAATATCTCCCTCCTCGGCAAAGAAATCCAGCGCCATCCAACAACCATTGTTGTAATCCTCGCAAGCAAACAGCTGATAGAATTCAGGAGCGTCGGTATAAAGGTCGTACGAGAAACGCCCATCCTTAACCCAGATAGTATCGACCGGTACTACTTTTGGGTCGCCGTTACCAATCACGAGTAATATACGTGTAAAAGTACTCTCTTTTACCTCGCCCTCAATGTGACAATGTAGTTTTTTGTTATAGTCTATGCACTCCTGTGCAAAGCCACACAGGGTGGCCAATGCAAATAGCTGGGTTAGTAATATCTTGTTCATTTTGTTGATTGTTTTAATATTGCTTGTTTAGTAGTTATTTGAGTTTGTTTTTGTCATCCCGATACGAAGTGAGGGATCTCTAAAGTAACGAACTATGAGATTCTTCACCTAAAGGTTCAGAATGACAAAACTTTGTTTTGTTATCGGTGAGTTCATTTATGAACGAACCAATGACATTTGGTTTTGTTATCGGTGGGTTCATTTATGAACGAACCAATGACATTTGGTTTTGTTATCGGTGGGTTCAAGGCAAGTATTCAGTTAGCATTGTGTGGTTCATATCGCGGTGCAGCGTGCCATTCATATCTACGATGCAAGAGAATGGAATACCGATAAAACGCAGTTTTGCCTGCAGATAGTTCCAATCGTCGCTGCTGATGTATATGTGCTCACCTTCTATGTATGTGCTGTCGAGCCACTCTTCCGATGCCTGGCGATACTTCTCCTCGGTAATATACAGGAACTTTACGGGTTGCCCCTTCATATCATTCAGGAAACTGCGCTGCTCCATCATAGCGGCACGGCAGGGGCCACAGCCCATATTCCAAAAATCGAGGAATAGTACATTACCCTTATATGGGGCTATTATACGTTGCAGCACCTCGTCGTCCGTAATGTTGTCGCCCACAGTTGCCACCTCGTATTTCTTCACATATTCGCGATAGGCCTTTATAAAGTGATGGCTTATTATGGGGCTGGTGAAGAGGGGCATTGCCTCGGCAACATACTCGGCAACCACATCGGGGTGGGCCTGGTGCTCTTTTATTCTAAAACCGAACAGGTGGCGCATTATCTGCCACTGCATCATAAAGCCCGTGCATTGCAGGCCTGTCTCCTCCTGTAAACGCTCGATGACAGCAGTAAATGCCTCGCTTATGGTGAGCAATGTGTCGCCACGCATAGGGAGTGCCGCGTCAAGGAATTGTTTGTTATATTCGGCAGGCAGCACAAACTCAAAGGCATAATCTTCTATATCTTGGGGAGTGCCGCTCTTTATGGGTAGTGTGAAATCGTTGCAATTAAAGTCCCAAGGCCCGAACTCCATACGGTTTATGAGCACATCGGCATTTTCATATAGCGCAGCAAGGGGATTATCGAGCAAAATGGTTTCGTGCTTTTTCAAGAACTTGAACAGCCATTTGTTGTCGAGTGGTTCAAAGCCCTCTACAACCTTGGGAATGGTGCGCCCGCTTGCCTCGTCGAATTGGGGTGCATATTTGCGGTAGTTATAAATGGAACGTATATCCAATATATGATACAATGCGGTGAATATGGCATTTGTTTTAATAATGTCGGCTGCTACAGGGTGTATATCGGCAGGCAGGGGGAATTTGCCTTTTTCAATATCCATAATAGTGTGCTCCATCACCTTGCCAAGATTGCGGCAGAACTTTTCAACATCGTCGCGAGTACCTTTACGGCCAACCTCGTACCGAGAGGAGAGGTCGCCGTATGGACTTTTGCTATAAAGTTCCTCGTGGATGTTACGGCAATGGTCCACCCAATAGGCTATACTCCCGGGTGCGATGGTTGCTTTGCGGGCAGCAACATCCACGGTTAATGTAATGGTGTCGCCCACAAAGAAATAGAGGTCGTTGGGCAGTGAGTTTTCATAACCGTCGGCACGCAGATAGAGTGTTGAACTGTGGGGAATATGCACATTGCTATTGAAAGAGCCGTCGCTGTTTACCGTAACAAGCATGGTTTCCTCGGTGTTTGCGAAACTATTATCGAATAACAACAAGATGTGCGGAGGATATTTGCCGTCGGGCACATTTACAAACTCCCCACGGAAACATACCGTGCCACCACGATAGTGATACTCGTTTATCGTGGGAACCCACTGCGCGGCAATGCCAAAACTTGTGAGCAGAAACAAAAGTGTAAAAAGCAGTTTTTTCATATTATCATTTTGTTATTTTCGTCTTTAATGTAACAATTACAAAAACCGTGCCAAAAATTTAACACATTGGTTAATAATAGTTTATCATTTTCACCATTGTCCGCAAACGGACAACGGTGTACGGTTTTGCAACACTATAATACAAAGTAACGTACATATTGGGCGTAAACGGCAAAAGCCAAGTTTGCAATTAGTTTGCAGTATCCTCATACCCTGCAAATATAATTTCCTTCATTCATACATTTACCCCCCCCCGTTAAAATTTGTTAAAACAAAGTAAGATTCCTTTTACATATAGACACCTATAATGAAAATAGGTTACAAATTCCATAAACAAATTCTTATACTTTGCACCCGCATCTATTGCACAAATATAAAACAGAAGCCGCGTACTGCATAAAAATAGATCTAAAAAAAGGATTTTAGAGTTCTAAAATTTGTATTTTATATTTTTGCAACCATATACATAAATGAATTAGCAAAAAGCGTGCCAAAAGGATAATACTTTAATAAACAGCGCATTAACGCAGTTTACGACGCTTTAAGAGTGTGCACATTCGCACTCGTAACGTGCATTATCGCACACGCGAGCACTTATGCAACCAAGCCTACCACTATTGCAAAAAAAGAATTAAAGGGTTATTTTTGCCACAAGAGAAAAAAACGAAAGCTATGATTACCTTTCCAAACGCAAAAATAAACTTGGGGCTCGACGTGGTGGAACGCCGCCCCGACGGCTACCACAATCTTGAAACCATCTTCTATCCTATTCCTTTGCAGGATATTTTGGAGATAACACCCATTGAGGAGGAAGATGAGGCGAGCCCTGCTTACACATTCAAGATGTTCAATGCCCGATTCGACGGCACCGACGATGACAATCTTGTGGTAAAGGCATACAAGATTCTTGCAGCCGACCACAAACTGCCCAAAGTGGATATTTCGCTCTACAAGCACATACCCACCGGCGCAGGCCTGGGAGGAGGCTCGGCCGATGCCGCCTTTGCTCTTAAAATGCTTAACGAGATGGCCTCTCTGGGGCTCACCGACGAGCAGTTGGAGGAGTATGCCGCACGCTTGGGAGCCGACTGCGCTTTCTTCATCAAGAACACACCTGCATACGCCACCGGAATAGGTAATATTCTATCGCCCACACCTTGCAGCCTTGCAGGGTATCATTTGGTGTTGGTTAAGCCCGATATTCATATATCCACAAAAGAGGCCTACTCGCTTGTGGTGCCCGCCGCACCCGCAACACCCCTCACCCACATTGCCACCTTGCCTGCCGAGCAGTGGAAGGGAGCAATGAAGAACGATTTTGAACGGAGCGTATTTGCAAAGCACCCATCGTGCGAGGCTATCAAAGAGAAACTCTACGCCATGGGAGCCGTGTATGCTTCAATGTCGGGCTCGGGTTCATCGTTCTTTGGTATTTTCAAGGAGGAGCATAGCGTGGAGGATATTCAAGCGGCATTCCCGGGTATGTTCTGCTGGTGCAGCAAGTGTGAGTAATCCCAGAGGTTTGTTTACACGTAAACAAACCTCTGGGACCGCAATTCGCCTGCGGCGCATTGCAACGGCACTCACAAAATAAACCGCAAGGGCGGCAATTCGCTTGCGGCGCATTGCAACGGCACTCACAAAATAAACCGCAGGGGCTGCAATTCGCCTGCGGCGCATTGCAACGGCACTCACAAAATAAACCGCAGGGGCAGCAATTCGCCTGCGGCGCATTGCAACGGCACTCACAAAATAAACCGCAGGGGTTTGCAATTCGCCTGCGGCGCATTGCAAAGCAGTAGCCCCGCGATTCACATCGGGGGGCTACAATAACACAAACACAAAATAAAACACGACAAAACTACTATGCAATTCAATTAGCCTGTTATGTTTGCACATAAACGCAAGAGGCAGATATTCACATATCCACACACCCGCTTCAGGTGAGTTGCACTTATTAAACAGCACAAAAAAGCGGTTTGTTTAACCTCGCAGGTTAATGTTTGTTAAATCTCGAAACAAGTTCTCTAAATCAAAAGACTTTTTCATGCGATATTAGACTATTATAAAATAAAAGAACTAATTTAGCACATCCATGAATATCATTTTCAAAATGACATTACAATTATGATAGAAAAGAGAATTGTAAATGCTGACGATTTTGGTGCCAGCCGAGATATTAACACCGCAATAGATTATGCTTTCAAACAGGGAATCATAAACCGTGCTACGCTGATGGTAAATATGCCGTTTGCACAAGAAGCCGTTGAGTTAGCTATTAAAGGTGGATATATTGATAAAATAGGATTGCATCTTTGTCTGGATACAGGTGAGCCACTAACAGAAACGATAAAAGAACACCATCTTTTCGGCACCAAAGATTTTTGGAAGAAAAAAATCAATAAAATCTACATAGGAAAGGCTGTCAGGAAGGCCATTGAACAAGAAATAGAAGCGCAAATTCAAGAATATATACGTTTAGGCGGTACCGCAATGCATATAGATTCGCATCATCATGCCCATCACACCCCTTCGATTTTACCATCAGTCATATCATTGGCAAAGAAATATGGTTTCAAATCTATGCGTATTTCAAGAAATTTCGGGCTTGGGATATCACCTATCAAACGTATTATTAAAAAATATATAAACCATAAGATTACCAATAGTTTTGAAGCAAACACCTATTTTGGTAATATGCAAAACTACAAAGAATCATCATTGAACAAGAATGATAGTTTTGAAATAATGGTGCATCCTTTTATTAAAGATGGCAAATATCTCGATTGGATAAATTTTGGTGTGTTTTATAACTTAGAAGAATACAATATACTTAAAGAATAGTTAAGAGATTACTTGTATTATCTTTTCTCAAAGATATATTAGAAATATCCCAAAGGAAATTTATATTCATAAGCGCCGAAAAAAGCCATGACACCCAAAGAGCCGGAGAAAGAGAGCAACAAGCCTTCAACAGATATAATCATCGACTATTACAACAACATAGCCGCAGAGTATGACCACTCGCGTTTCAAAAACAGTTATGGGTGTTATATCGACAAGCATGAACGTACCGTACTCGATAAATTAAATATCAATCCAAAACAAGCATTGGACCTACCTTGCGGCACCGGCCGCCTTCTGAACTATGCCGACTATGGTTGTGATGCCAGCGAGAAGATGTTGGAGATAGCCAACGGCCATTGGCCGGGAAAAAATCTTATTTGTGGCGATGCAAGGGAACTGCCTTATGAAGATAACAGCTTCGACACGGTTATAACAATGCATCTGCTGATGCACCTCGATAACGACACGATATACAAGATAATGAAGGAGGTACATCGTGTGCTGCGCCCAAATGGGCGTTGGATTGTAGATGCACCATCGTACAAAAGGCGCAAATTAACCAACTGCAAGAGCGAGAATTGGCATGGCGGTAGCTCCATGAGCATTGCCGATGTAAAGCAACTTATATTGAATCGTTTTGAGGTAAAATCGGTACACGGCATCATGATGTTTCCTGTGCATCGCATACCACAGGCCATGCGCAAGCCATCGTGTAATTTAGATTACAGATTATCGCAATTGGCCCCGCTAAAAGAGTATAGTTCCTATTTAATTTACGAGCTATGGAAATTTTGACCTACCTGAAACGAACAGCCAAGCTAACCATACGCCGATTTTATGATTGTAAGAGGCATACCACGTTCTGCAAGAAAGGCGAATTCCCAGCCACGCCACATTCCATTCACTTGGCACAGCCCATACTTCCATCGGCAAGTTTTGCCGAGAAACAATACAACTTACAATATGCAGCAGAAAAGATAAGGCAATATACCATACGCCCCGGTGAGATATTCTCTTTTTGGGAGATTGTGGGCAACCCCGACAAGTTGAAAAGCTCGCGCAGCATACGCAACAACAAAGTAAAAATGGAGAAAGGCGGCGGTTTGTGCCAAATTGCCGGCATTGTTTACCACCTGTCGCTCATAGGTGGATTAAAAATAGCAGAAAGGCATCACCACTCCATCGACCTATACGGCGACGGCCCCAGAGCATGCCCCATAGGGCTCGATGCCACAGTGAGCTATGGTTACAAGGACCTGCGCATACAGAACAACACCCAAGCTATGCTACATTTCAACATATCTGTTATAGAGAACGAACTGCATGGCGAGCTGCAAAGCACCCAACCCTTGGTGCAACACGATATTAAGATATTGAAAACAGAAACGCCCAATCACATAGATGTAAAAACATCGTATGCCGACACAGGCGAGCCCATTGCCCAAAATATATACAAAAGGCTATAACACAAATTTGCACAGCCCCGGCGGAGCGAAAATACCCAGCACAGGCCGCAAGGCCTGTGAAACAAAATAAACGATACAATAAAGCCCCAGCGGGGCGAAATTACATTTACAAGAAGTATCGTTTCTTAAATTCTGAATAATATTTTGCCTTATCCACCAAACCGCATAGCTCATAAACTTAAAGCCTCGTGACTCATCATAATTTTCAGCGGCAAGCACCAGCCCTTCGTTTCCTGCATTTATGAGTTCTTCCATAGACAATCCACACCCTTTGAATATTTTCGCAACAGCCGTTACAAAGCGTAATTTTGAATGGGAAAGTTTTTCAATTGCAGTTTTTCTTTCAATCCCGCCAAATTTTATATCTTTTATAAGTTGCAACTCATCTTCAATAGAAGGATACTTTTCTTTGTCGCACACCTTTGTTTTTTTCTTTTCCATATATTACTGATTATAGGTTTCTCTATAATATATACGAAAAGGATTTACCTTTATAGGCATTGAGAATACAATGGTGTGCAAAAACTTTGCACAAGTATTATTTTATATTGGAATCTCGATATAAGTCATATATACATCTACTCCATCTATGTTATTCTTATAAATCTCTTTCTCTGAATTAACTAGCTCAAAATTCATTAATTTTACAAATGCATTAAAATCAACCTTATTGTCATTTGTTTTATTGTACTTCTTAGTTTTGAAAACTATTATTGGCATCAAAACAACATCGTTACAACTTTTAGCTTCTGTTATTGAACCTGCAAGGTAATGGAGCAACTGATATCTTATATCGGTATCAGATGTAATATCATTTACATCTATTTTGTAATATTTTTCACACAAATCTTTAATTCTTTGTGATCTTTTACTTCGGGGATTTTTATTTACATACTCTACAGATTTACGATACGCTTTTGACACAAGACTACCAAAAGGTTCATCAACTTTCGCTTCTATACATATAACTAAATGAATTCCTCCGCCATTTCCCCATATAACCATATCATGCATACGCCCCTTACCTAATTCATCGAAACGGCTTTCATGTTCTATTCTAGCCCTAATTGGTTCAAAATTCTTAAAGCCACATATATCTACATATTCTTTTATAAGTTTTATCCCATTAGACTGGTCTATATTAGGCAAAGAAAAATATTGTGCTAATGACTTTGCGCTTCGACCTTCTTTCCAAAGTTTTGCTTTATCAACTTCTTTAAAAGCATCTTCCCACGATTCAATATCTGTAACTACTGTTCCATTTTTATTAGTAATTCTCATAATTCTATAATTTATATTTAGTTAAACATTCTGTTAATCTCCTTTTTATCTCCTCTCTCAGTTCTATAGGCTCCAGCACCTCAACATTTTCACCCATTGCGAGTATATGGGTTGAGAGTTCGGGAGTCAGGCATAATTTGTACTCAAAATCGCAGAACTCGCCATATTTGGAAGCCCTCTCTTTCTGGGAACGGTGAAGCGGTAACGAACGCAAATATTCTATCTGCCTGCCATAGGCTCTTATCTTCACTTTAGTGGGTTTCAAATCCTCATTCACAAATATCCCGACCGTATTGGCATAATACTTTTCTGCATCAAAATCCTTCGGCAATATAAATGAGGCAGCAGATAGGTTCAATTCAAGTGTACGGTCAAGCGCAATATTCCTTATACTCCCAAGTTCTTTAATATAACCGACCACATACCACCGTTGATGATAAACCTTCATAGCGTAAGGCTGAATGTTATATATTTCTCTATGCCCATAGAACGGTTGATAATCGACGTGAAGTTCTTTCGATTTCTGCATTGCCTCAATAATCGTTTGCAGATATTCTGTTCCGCAAGGTATCTCTTCAAACAATATTCGTCCTTTCATATTGTGCCCTGCAGTTATCATATTGGACAGGGTAAATGAGTTCAAGAGCCATTTGCGGATACTGTCGTTCTTCAATGTATCGGGAGAAGATATGTAGTATCTATATCCATTTGAAGGATTGCATTTTATTTCTATACCGAATAACTCCTCAACAGCACTTTTATGCTGATGGAATGTGCGCAACGGCAACGAAGCACCATCGCCCAAACAACATTCCCTCCACAAAGCATTAATTTCTTCATAGGAAAGTTGCTTATGTTGAAGGAGCGTATTCAATAGCCAAATGTAACGGTTAAATGTCTTGCTTATCATAACTTATACTTGTTGTACACTGCAAATATAATGTACGCCTATGCAAAATCATTGCACAGCATTGTTTTTTTATTTCCTAAATAATATTTTCATTATAGTATGCAAAGTTTACGCACATCTTTAGATAGTTTTACGTAAAAAACGACAAATCCTTTCGTATTATATATAGTAAAAAACAATACTATAATGAAGAACAAACATCTACAAAAACGAAGCAACATTATCAAGCAAAAGGCAATGATTGAATCATTGTTTTTTCAAACAAATTGGGGGTTAAAAAGACTCTATGAAACCCCAAATGACTTTATAGGAACATTAGTAAAGACCGAACTGGATTATATTGTAGAATTGAATTTATTTGAAGACTTGTTAATGATAAAAACGTTTGTCGATGACGTGAAATCAGCTTTTGACATTGAACCCGTTGCCGAACGTGGCGATTTTTGCAGAAGTCCAGTAGCTATTGCATTAGGTATTGGGAAAGTCGATGATATTACAAAAATAAGGACACCTATAACCTGGCACGAACTTTTAGCAAAAAAACTTCTCTCAATATACTATCCGACTGACATGCGTAATTCAATAGCAGATTATGCAAAGAATAATGGATATAACACATCAACATATTTTGGGAAGCCTATGATAAAATTTAATGTGATATTTCTATTATTAGAAAGAGCAAGATGAAAACATCAGTTGTCGCAAAAAATGCGACAGCTGATTATATATTAACCACATCAATATTGCTCATCAATCTTGGTCTGTGCAAAATTTGCACAGACCAAGAAACATAACTACTTTTGTGTTGATTATCTACGGAACTAAACAACCAATGACCACCGAAACACCGATACTCAACGACCACAATATCCCCCTGCATAACAGAGAATTGACGTATTATAAATCTATTGACATCACAATAATTCCGTCAAAATCAATTTATAATCTTTGGTTTAGTAAATATCATATCATGGACATAATCAGATACGACATACAAAATATATCCAAACAAACAGGTGACAACATATACCAGTAGTATATCAAGAACCTTTATACCTGTTAATGTCAGGACTGTAAATGGAGAGAGAATAAATAACTGATGAACTATATATATGTGATATGAATATTTATCAGATAGCATAAAAATTTTGTTATTATTCTTAACACTCACTATATGCAACAGAACAAATAATGATGCGCCAAATAGTAAATGAGCATACTTATTGAACATATCATCCTCAATTGCTGTACCATCATAAATATTTATTAACCGAACAACGTTTATTACAATTGTGACCAAAATCACAACCACAAAAATTATATTTAAAGGTTTCTTGTCCAATATCTTTTCACAATTGCGTAAGAAATATCCAAAAACAAAACAATTTATAAATCCGCCATTAAATAAAGGTATCTGGTAAAAGAAAACTTGAATAAAAAGCATTGTCAGAAGCGACGCAATAACCATTGTGGCACCACCATTGATTTTATCCCGAATAACATTCAACAAAGGAAGAAGGCAGTAACATAACAATATATATCTTATAAACCATAGGTGTCCAATTCCTTCTATTGTACCTATTGTGAGTAACGATTTTGCAAAAATCTTGACACTAATATTTTCAGGATAAAATATATAATACAAAACTGCAGCAACAAGTAAAAAAATCCAATATGGAACAAGAATTTTCTTGAATTGTTTATATAGAAACTGAAAGATTCCATCTATTTTCCTTAAACCATAAAGATAACCGCTTATAATAAGAAATATCTGCACTCCAACATTCAGCACCCACGCGAGACCATTATCATAGTATTGAAAAATGTGACACGTTATAATTAAAAACATTGACAATAATCTAATTAAAGAAATGCAATAATCCTTGTTAGCCATAATAATATTAAACGGTATTCCACCAATGGCTCTATGGTGCGATTAAAGCATTTAGTACACAAGAAGAAAGTGGAGCCAACATTCTCATTATTTCAACTGCGTAGGGTTGGACTCCCTGTAATAAATGAATAACAAGAACGACAGCCCCACTTGGAATGTATTTCAATAAATGCAAATACAAACCAAGAGAGCGTCCTTCCACATCATTCCGTCTATTACTTGTAAAGTGTCCAATTTTACGCAGTCGGAATAAAGCGAAAATGCGCTTTCTAAAATATGTCAGCACACACTATTTGCGTATGCGATACAAATATAATGATTTCTTAATAAAATTCGTTAATTAATCTTTAATTGTTTATTTCACCCGACAAACCGCCATAAACCGCCATCAAACTATATTGTAAAAATTGCACAGGTTCAAAAAAATGGAATTATTTTTGTTGTCAGAATAACTTTTATACACATTTTGCATATTACTCATATTGACCAATGACCAGCGAAACACCTATTCTAAACGAACATAAACAAAGTTGCGATTCAGCGAGTGCAGAAGACAAGTGTGCTTGTGTTATGCCGAGCGCGAGCAAGTTCGCCGCAGGCAAAACCGAGTACCCTCCTATGCATAAAGGAGAGCAAAATCACGAATTAAAAATGACAAAAGGCAAAACATATCGCTACGACGACGAATTCAAAAAAAAAGCACGTGCTCATCAGTTCGCATTTAGGGAAAGAGAGTTGAACAATTACTACGACGAGAAGAACCCGCAAGTGATGCTTACTCCCGATGCGGCAAAAAAAGGATTGATATTTTGCGACACATACAGGGGCTTTATTCAAAATAAGTTTAAATCATTTGGAACGTCGGCTCTTTTTTCAAATATGCTAAGGAGCGAACATATTCCATACAACATCTTTACCCCTATGGAGGAAGACTTAAGTGCCGCAACAGCACTGTTCAACGAGGTTATCGGAGGAGGTATTTCACGCATAGATAAAATACATATTGAATTTGCAGGCAAATCACCAGACAGAAGCGAATATTTGAAAGATGGTACATCTTTCGACACTTTCATTGAATACACAACGACAGAAAATGCCAAAGGTGGCATTGGCATTGAAGTGAAATACACAGAAAATGGCTATCGCATTGGAGTTAAGGAGAAAAAGGATATTGAGGATCCCAACGGAAAATATCGACAAGTGAGCGAAGAATCAAATTATTTTATTCCAAGTTTAAATATAACTTCATTCATTAAAGCTAACCACCTAAGACAAATATGGCGTAACCATATATTAGGATATTCAATGTTGCGAAAAGGCGAAATCAAAAGATTTCATTACATACACCTTTACCCCGAAGGCAACAAACACTTCCATCAGTATGCCATACCCGAATATAAACAATTACTTACCAATAAAGGCTGTAATAGTTTTATAGACCTAACATACGAATCATTGTTTAAGCTCATAGATTCTTGTTTTAAACAGGATGAGCAGAGAAAATGGCTGGAATACCTTAAAAAGAGATACATTGTAGAACTATAACGAACATTATGGAAATAAACCAACCAGCAGCAAAGTTTCAAGATATGTCAATCGCACCCATGCACACTGCCGAGCACATTCTAAACCAGACAATGGTGAGGATGTTCGGGTGCGAGAGGAGCCGTAACGCACACATAGAGCGCAAAAAGAGCAAGTGCGATTACCAATTGGCAACGGAGCCCACACAGGAGCAGATTGCAGAAATTGAAACGAGAGTAAACGAGGTTATTACCCGCGAGCTACCGGTAACCATTGAATTCTGCAAGCGCACCGAGGTGCCGGCCGAAGTTGATTTAGGCAAGCTGCCGGCCGATGCAAGCGACACACTGCGCCTGGTGCGTGTGGGCGATTATGATATTTGCGCCTGCATAGGTACCCATGTGGAGAACACGCGCGAGATAGGTACATTCAAAATCATCAGCCACACATGGGAAGATGGCACGCTGCGCCTGCGATTCAAACTTGTTAAATGAGCTAGCGAATAACAACCAGCACATTAATTTTATGGCATAATAATAAAATTAAGACTATTTTTTGTATCTTCGCATGATTTAATTGCAAGATAGGAAGAAGAACGATGTTTCACAAAGAGCAGATTGTTATTACGGCAACAGAAAAAGGCACATTAAAGGCGATGTGCCAAGATATCTGTGCGCGCATCGATGGGGGCCGCGCTCTTAAAATTTCGTTCTTTGGATTGCCTGCCGATAACCGCGAATATCTCACAATGAACAGGGAACTGCACTGCACGGTAAACGAGTTCTTCGGCAACCGTGCCCCGCTTGTGAGTTTCATTGCACAGAAGAGCAGCAGCGACACCCTGATAGCCGAGGTTACATACCTCACCGACAGCGATGCACACATAACCCACCACAGCCGTTACAAGGTGCTGCAACGCGGTAACACCAAGGAACTTATCACCGAAGGCATTATCCCGGGTGATATATCGTTGAGCACATTTGAGCAGGCAAAGGATATTTTCACAGCTATTGACAATATTCTCACTACCGAGGGATTCAGCCCATGCGACATTTACCGTCAATGGAACTACATTGAGGATATCACCGTGAAGAACGACGGCAGCCAAAATTACCAGGAGTTCAACGATGCACGCAGCATTTTCTATGGCAAGTGCAAGTGGAACGACGGCTATCCGGCAGCCACAGGCATTGGCACAGCGCGTGGAGGTGTGATGATTGAGCTATATGCCATTAAAGGCGAAACGGCGATAAACAAACCCATTGACAACCCCATGCAGGTGGCAGCACACAGCTACTCGCAAAAGGTACTCGACGGCACGGTGGTAAAGGAGCTCAATGAGCGCACCACCCCAAAATTCGAGCGTGCCCGCCTGCTTGGCAACACCATTTACATATCGGGTACCGCAGCCATCAGGGGCGAGAAAAGTGAAACGGCTGGCGACACCGTGTGCCAGGCTGAGCTCACCATGGAGATAATGAACAACCTTGTTTCGCAAAAGAATATCCCCGCCCCCAACAATGGCGCACATTACGATTTGCTGCGCATTTATGTGAAGCACGAAGAGGCCATCCCTGCTGTAAAGGAGTATATGAACAAACATTACGCATCGGTTCCCAAGCACTACCTTGTGAGCGACATCTGTCGCCCCGAGCTGCTCATTGAGATTGAGGGTGTAGCGCATATTTAGGAATGCTTTATATACACCATAAGAGGCTGACTGAAAGGTATTTTTTAGCAGCCTCATTTTGCAGGGAGATGAATAAAAAGATGTAGTTTAAGGCTTGCGCAGCCTGAAAAACCGCAGTTTACTGAGCGTAAATGAGGATTTTGAAGGCAAGCGTAACGCAAAAATACACTTTTTAGTCATCTTCTTTTTTATTTTCCCTAATAATAACAAAATAAATTAAAAGAGACGAACAAGAATATAGCGGCATACATTATAAATGTACTACGGCAACCGCATGCAGTGAAACCGTTTGCACGCAAGAGATTGCTGCGGCCCGTTATTGTGTAACCTTTTAATTTTTTACAACAATGAGTATGCCCATGAAACGTGGTGGCCAGCACTGGCTCCCAAGCATTTTCAACGATTTTTTTGGTAGTGAACTTATGATGCGCAACAACGCCACTGCCCCATCGGTAAATGTTTTTGAAACAGATAAAGAGTACTTTGTGGAGGTGGCAGCACCCGGCATGAAGAAGGAGGATTTTATGATAGACCTCAACAGCGACAACAACCTTTGCATAACAATGGAAAAGGATTGTTGCTGTAAAAAGGATGGTGCCGATTGCAAGTGCGACGAAAAGAAAGAGGAAGATAAGTGCAAAGACGACAAGTGCAAGGAGGAAAAATGCTGCTGCGAGCACGATGAGAGCAAGGGCCGCTATCTGCGCCGCGAGTTCTCATATACAAAGTTCCAGCAGACACTTATCCTGCCCGACGACGCCGACACCGCAAACATCAAGGCCAAGGTGCGCCATGGTGTGCTGCATGTAAAAATACCCAAAAAAGCTATGGCCACCGAGCAGAAAGCGTGCCGCAAGATTGCGATTGAGTGATACTCCTTATATATATAATAGGGGGTTATATACGAAACCACACTACTTTGTCATTTTGACGACTGAAAGGAGGAAAAATCTCAATCAGAGATTCCTCACACAAGGTTCGGAATGACAATGTTGGTAATCTGTGTGAAATTCTATATAATTACCATATAATAAACAAAAGGGCTCCCACTTGGGAGCCCTTTGTCATTTATAACCTCTAACGGATTAGCCGTTAACAGTTGCCATGTGAGCGATGAGGTCGAGAACTTTGTTAGAGTAACCGATCTCGTTGTCATACCAAGAAACAACCTTAACGAAAGTATCTGTCAAAGCGATACCTGCCTTAGCGTCGAAGATAGAAGTACGTGTGTCACCCAAGAAGTCAGATGATACAACAGCGTCCTCTGTGTAACCGAGGATACCCTTCAACTCGCCCTCAGCAGCCTCTTTCATAGCAGCGCAAATCTCTGCATAAGTAGCAGGCTTAGCCAAGTTTACAGTGAGGTCAACTACAGAAACGTCGAGAGTGGGAACACGCATAGACATACCTGTCAATTTACCGTTCAATGCGGGGATAACCTTACCTACAGCCTTAGCAGCACCTGTAGAAGAAGGAATGATGTTGCCGGCAGCAGCACGACCACCTCTCCAGTCTTTCAAAGAAGGACCGTCAACAGTCTTCTGAGTAGCTGTTGTAGAGTGAACTGTTGTCATCAAACCATCGGTGATACCGAACTTGTCGTTCAAAACCTTAGCGATGGGAGCAAGACAGTTAGTAGTACAAGAAGCGTTAGATACGAACTGTGTACCGGGAACGTAAGTTTTCTCGTTTACACCGCAAACGAACATGGGGGTGTCGTCTTTTGAAGGAGCTGACATTACTACATATTTAGCACCTGCCTCGATGTGAGCCTGAGCTTTCTCCTTTGTAAGGAAGAGACCTGTTGACTCAACAACGTACTCAGCACCTACTGCATCCCACTTAAGGTCGGCGGGGTTACGCTCTGCTGTTACGCGGATAGCCTTACCGTTAACGATAAGAAGGCTCTTCTCT
>JAFTNW010000008.1 GCA_017451695.1 Bacteroidaceae bacterium | reverse complement strand
CCCGAGGGGGCAGTGCGAAGCCACAGCACTGCTTGCGACGGCTGGTACTTTAGTACCACAAAGGAGTCCTCAAAGAGGCTCTGTCACGAAGTGACTGAGGGGAGGGAGTGCTACGTGCGACCTTTCACTGCTCGTATTGTCTAAGTTGTTCGCTCTCGCTCTTTGCACTTTGACAGCATTCGCTTTTCGCAACCCTGAATTGCGCCCCTGCCCGAGGGGAGCTGTCACGAAGTGACTGAGGGGAGGGAGTGCTACGTGCGACCTTTCACTGCTCATGCTGTCTAAGTTGTTCGCTCTCGCTCTTTGCACTTTGACAGCATTCGCTTTTCGCAACCCACGCGGTGCAACTTGCAGCTGCACTACGCGTGACAAGATGCTGCTCATGCTGTCTAAGTTGTTCGCTTTCGCTCTCAACTTTCATCTTTCATCTTTCATCTTTCAACTTTGACAATACTCGCTAATCGTGACCCGCACGGCACGACTACACCGTGCTACGTGCGACCTTTCACTGCTCGTATTGTCTAAGTTGTTCGCGCTTGCTCTCAACTTTTTCGTAGCTCTCGTATGCATCCACAATGCGTGTTACCAACTTGTGTCGCACAATATCTTTCTTGCCCAGCGTTACAAACCCTATGCCTTTCACATCCTTCAATATCCTGGTGGCTTGTATAAGGCCCGAATTCTGATGTTGTGGCAAGTCAATCTGTGTGAGGTCGCCCGTTATAATCATCTTGGTGTTGCTGCCCATGCGGGTGAGGAACATCTTTATCTGTTGCGGGGTAGTGTTCTGCGCCTCGTCAAGTATTACTATCGCGTCGTTCAGCGTGCGGCCACGCATAAAGGCAAGCGGTGCAATCTGAATTACGTTCATTTCCATGAACTCCTTTAGCTTGGCCATGGGAATCATATCCTCCAATGCATCGTATAGCGGTTGCAGATAGGGGTCTATCTTGTCGCGCATATCGCCGGGGAGGAATCCGAGTTTCTCGCCGGCCTCCACCGCGGGGCGGCTGAGTATGATTTTCCTTATCTCCTTGTTCTTCAATGCGCGCACGGCAAGGGCTATGGCGGTGTAGGTCTTTCCTGTTCCGGCAGGGCCCACGGCAAAGAGCATGTCGTTCTTCTTGAACTCCTCCACCAAGCGACATTGGTTTTCGCTGCGGGGGTATATGGGCTTTCCGTTTATGTTATATACAATTACATTGCTGTCGTTCCCCTTGTCGCTCTTCTTGCCGTTTACGGCATCTATAATTGCCTCTTCGCTCAGGCTGTTGTACTTGGTGCAGAACTCTATGAGCCTTTCAACCACCTTGTAGAAACGCTCCAGCTCCTCTTCGTCGCCAATGGCTTTTATAACATTGTCGCGTGCAACGATGCGCAATTTAGGGTGTAGCTTTTTGAGCATCTGCAAATGGGTGTTGCCTGCTCCGTAAAAGCCCACGAGGTCTATCCCTTCGAGTATTATATGACGTTCAATCATTTAGCGGATATCCTCCTTGCTTTATTTGCGTTTAACCTCGGCTTCGAATCTTCTCGATGCTTCGCCGCCCTCGCTGCATGAGCAGGGGCCTGTGATGCAACCTCCCGGGCACGACATTACCTCAACCATCTTTGTGGGGCATTTGCCTGTCTTTGCGTATGCACGCAGCATGGCTATGTTCTTCTTGTTTAGGTCGGCAATAACCGTTCCTTCAAGGTCGGCCTGCCCAATGTAGTTCTTTACGGCTGTAAATACGCCGGTTGTCTTTGCAAAATTGTGAGCGTCCTTTGTCGCGCTTTCTGCGGGGGTGTAGGGGATGGAGGTCTCAATATCCACGCCCATGCCTTGAATCACAGAGTCGAGCTCGCGGAAGGTCCACACAAAATCGACATTGGCATCCTCAATACCCTCGGCTTTTTTAGAGGCACAGGGGGCGATGAACACCGTTACACAGCCGGGGAATTTCTCTTTGGCATATTCGGCAGTGTAGTGCATAGGTGAGCCTGTGGAAGATACATATTTTACAAGGTCGGGTATGTGCTTGCGTGCCAGGTTTACATACGCAGGGCAGCAACTTGTAGTCATAAATGCCGCACCCTCCTCAATCTTCTCCTTCAGCTCCTCGCTCTCGCGACGTATGGTCTCCTCAGCACCATAAGCAACCTCAATGACATCGCTGAAACCTACTGCTTTGAGCGCGCCATATACCTGCTCGCTGGGGTGTCCGAACTGTGCAAGCACGGCAGGGGCCACCATGGCTATAACCTTTTCGCCACTGCGTATGCGTTTGAGCACATCGAATACCTCGCACTTGTCGAATATTGCACCAAAGGGGCAGGCATTAAGGCATTTGCCGCAGTAGATGCACTTTTCGGGGTCGATGTGCTCCACGCCATACTCGTCTTTTGAGATGGCCTTCACGGGGCAAGCCTCCTCGCAAGGTACAGGCATATAGATGATAGCATGGTATGGGCACACCTGGTGGCACTTGCCACAGCTTATACATTTGTCGTGGTCTATATGTGCCTTGCCGTCGTTATCGTAGAATATGGCATCCTTGGGGCAGTTTGTGTAGCATGGGCGTGCTGCACAGCCGCGGCAAAGGTTCGATACCTCGTAGTTTGTCTTGATGCACGATGAACAAGCCTCGTCCATTACATGCAGAATATCCTTGCCTTGGCCAATGTTCTCCCTCTCCATCATGCGTTGCGCATAGCTTTGCAGGGAGTCGATTTCGTCATACTCGTCCTTCATGGAGAAACCGAGCATGGCCATTGTTTTGTACTTCGTAACCGCACGCTCCTTGTGGATACAGCAACGGCCCTGGGGCTTTTGGTTACGCGGGTGAAGTAGATAGGGCAGGCGGTCTATTTTTTCAACGAGTTCGTCGTTTTTCCACATAGCCACAAGCTCTGCCAATAGACGATATCTTACAAACATAACATTATTATTATATGCCATAGTTCTAAATCTGTTTTTAATCCTATATAATTATAATATGCCGTTGTTATTGCCGCAGTGAATTGTGTCAATCGTCCCAAAATTCGTGCATCGGCAAAATTTGCTGTAAAAATAGTTAAAAAAACTTTGTTTCTTGTATTTTTGCAATAATGTTTCTTGCGAAAAGTGAAAAAAATGAATAAAACGGAGTTTTTGGCCATAACAGACCGCCTGATTTCGGGTAAAAAGATGGAAAAGCATCATTGGCTCTCGCTGCTTTCGTTGCCCGACGGCGATGAACGCACCGAACTAGCCTCTCTTGCCCGCACTATATGCGACAGGGTGTTTGGCAAGGGCGTTTTTATTCGCGGTCTTGTGGAAATAAGCTCCTTTTGCAAGAAAAATTGCCATTATTGCGGCTTGCGTTGCGCCAATAAGGAGGCATCGCGCTACCGCCTTTCCAAAGAACAGATAATGGAGTGTTGCGCGCAGGGCGCGGAGCTCGGCTTTAATACATTTGTGTTGCAGGGTGGCGAAGATCCTTTGCAAACCGATGAATTCGTTACCAATGTGGTGGCTGCCATCCATGAACGCTACCCCGAAAAGGCAATCACCCTCTCTGTGGGCGAGCGCAGCCGCGAGGCTTATGCTACTTTCCGCGCGGCAGGTGCATCGCGTTATCTTCTGCGCCACGAAACAGCCTCCGCTGCTCATTACAAGCAGCTGCATCCTGCCAATATGAGCCCCGAAAATCGAAAACAGTGTCTTTTTACACTCAAAGAACTCGGCTACCAAGTGGGTAGTGGCATGATGATAGGCTCCCCGTGGCAGACACTCGAAAATATAGCCGAGGATTTTCTCTTTCTCGATGAATTGCAACCGCACATGATAGGCATAGGTCCCTTTATCCCCGCAACAGGCACCCCATTTGCCACATTACCTGCGGGTAGTGCCACGCTCACGCTGTTTCTCATTTCGTTGCTTCGCTTGCGCTTCCCCAAGGCGCTTATTCCCGCTACCACCGCCCTTGCCACACTGTTGCCCGACGGCATGGAACGCGGCATATTGTCCGGTGCCAATGTGGTGATGCCCAATCTGTCGCCACTCTCGGTGCGCAAGAAATATTCAATATATGATAATAAAAAAAGCAGTGGCAGCGAGTCGGCACAAAGCCTGCAACAGCTTGCCGCCCGTCTTGGGGAGATAGGATATCATATAGATTACGGCAGGGGGGATTATCCTCAAACAAAGTTTTAGTTGTAATTCCTTGGATTTAGAGCAGAATGTAAAAATTACTTGCTAATCTATCATTTGTTTGACTTTTTTTCTATATTTGCATTTGAAAAATCATCAAAATTTCAAAGGTGATATGGTTAATGAATATTCAATAAATAGTACAACTCTTAGGCAACGCATAGAAACGATGCCGGAAGATTGCATTCTGTTTCGGTCTGATTTCCCTGAATACCATACGGAGTTTGTGGGAAGCATTTTGTCTGAGTTGACATCCGAAGGTATGCTTGTTAAAATTGCACACGGAATATATGCCAAACCAAGGAAAAGTCGATTCGGTGTTGTACTTCCTTCAGTTGATAAGGTGGTACAGGCAATTGCTGCTAGAGATAATGCAGAGGTGTTACCTTCTGGCATGACAGCTCTGAATGCATTAGGACTATCGACTCAGGTGCCGATGAATTACACATACTTAACTACAGGAAGCGAAAGAACTGTAAACCTATCCAATAGGAAAGTAGTATTAAAACGAGGTGTGCCCAAGAATTTCTGTTATGGTACCCGCCTCATCTCTTTACTTGTTCAGGCACTCAAAGCTCTGAAAAAAGAGAATGTAGGAGAAGAAGAACTGAATATAATCCAACAATTGGTGTTGAAAGAAACTGACAAGGAGGCTCTTGTTAAAGATATAGATATGATGCCTGCATGGATGAAACGAATTATAAAACCAATGCTAACCGCATAAAATAGAATTAGATTATGAGGAAACTGTGGCTAAACAATGGGATAGTGGACCGTTTGGCAATGTTGCAGCAAACGGAGGTTGGACATCCTGGTGTTAATCAAGTCGCTATAGAAAAGGACTGGTGGGTAAATGTTACGCTGAAGGCATTATTCCAAACAGATTGCCGTGATTCTTTAATATTCAAAGGCGGAACATCGTTGTCAAAAGGTTTTGGCATCATAGAGCGTTTTTCTGAAGACATTGACTTGGCAATTAGTCATTCGTTCTTTGGTATTGATAAGACTGGTAAAAGTCAGCGTGAGAAATTACGCAAAATGGCACGAGCATATATCCATGAGACCCTTTCGGTTCAATTAGATGCCCGTTTGAAAGAAATGGGAGTCTCTGGTTACAGTATAGAGAATGTTTCTCAAGTACAGGATAAAAATG
>JAFTNW010000039.1 GCA_017451695.1 Bacteroidaceae bacterium | reverse complement strand
TTTCATCTTTGCTCTTTGACAGCATTCGCTTTTCGCAACCCACGCGGTGCAACTTGCAGCTGCACTACGCGTGACAAGATGCTGCTCATGCTGTCTAAGTTGCTCACACTCTCTCGCAACTTTCATCTTTCCACTTTGACAATGCTCGCTAATCGTGACCCGCACGGCACGACTAAACCGTGCTACGTGCGACCTTCCACTGCTCGTATTGTCGAAGTTGTTCGCTTTCGCTCTCAACTTTAACCCCACTTCGTGGGCTTGAACCTTGGCTGCGCTCGCTGTAAAAGCTCAAGTAAACTTGGCTTTCGCTCACTTGGCACAAGCTTTCATCTTTCCTCTTTCATCTTTCATCTTTGCATCTGTTGGCTGTACTCCGTTATCTAAAAAAAAAGCAGCGGCACCTTGCGGGTGCCGCTGCAAATTATCTAATTATCATTGAATTATTCAACAACAACCTTTTTAGTCTCTGTTACACCGTTAGTGTAAACAACGGTAACAATGTTAAGACCCTTAACAGGAGCAGCGCTCTGTGCACCACCTACTGTGTAGTAGCTTACGCTCTCAACCTCGCTACCCTCGGCAATGAGATCATCAACAGAAGTAGCGTCGTCGGCAACACGTACCAAACGGAAACCAGAAGCAGAAGCAGCTGTGGGCTCACCATTCCAAGAAACCATATTGAGACCACCTGCAAGGTGCAAATGGTTGGCGCCCTCGTAGTTGTTAACCTTACCGATTGTGAAGTAGTTAGTAGCACCACCGGTGAAGAGGAATACACCAGCCTGGTCAAGATCCTCGGCAATGCTGATAGCTACAGAAGTACCATCACCACCTACGATAAAGTTACCTGTGTGGAGGTGTTTGATTGTAAATACCTTATCCTTCTGCTCCTCGGTAATAACCTCCTCAAGCAAGAGCTCGTCGAGGTTGATGGGAGTTGCAAGCTGGAACAAGCAAGGTTTACCCAAGTCGTTTGTATAGCTTGAAGGAGCGCTTATACCAACGAAGTTACCTGCATCGTTGATTGTCAATGCATGATTACCACGAGCGTCGCAAAGGATAGCATATACACCCTCTGTTACAGGGTTCTGCACATACTCACCACCATCCATTGCCTCCATTGTAGCAGCCAACTTCTTGGCAGCTGCCTCGGCACCTGCATAGTCGTTGTTCTCAACTACAGCCTGAACAGCAGCAAGGTCGGCAACGAACTGGTCGATGTTAGAGTACTCACCGGGGTTAGTACCTGCTACATAGCCAAGACCCTCGGCTACGTTTGCAAGTGTAGTTGCCCAATAGTAGTAAGGATTGTCAAGAGAAAGTTTGAAGATCTTCCACTCACCCTCACCACTTGTTTTGTTGAAGTGGAGGTAATCACCGGCACCACCTGAAGCCATGAGTGCGGGATTCTCAAGGAGAACCTCTACGCTCTCAGCCATATCGCCATAGTTGTCGGGATTTACACCGGGCTGGAAGTCGATAACTGTACGAGCAGCAAGACCATAACCGGCACCCCAGTCCATAAGCACTTTGTAAGGAGTAGTTACCTGTACGGGGTCAACGATAATCTCGGTACCGCTCTCTTCGTCGGTGTACTCCCAAGAAGCCTCAACGGGCTCGGGGTTCTCAACGTCGGTATAGAGAACAAGAGTCTTCTCACCGGCAAAGTCAGCGTTGGTAGAGGGAACAATGTGGATGTTACCTGCATTGGCAGAGCTTGCATCCAAGCCACCGCCGGCTGTCCAATATTTAGACTCACCGATGCTCATAATCTTAACGGTACCATCGCTGTTCTTTGTGAAGAAGTATGCGCAGTGCTCGCGAACAACTGAAGCATGGAAGGGCTCCTCGCCTGAATACCACATAGGAACGATAGGCTCTGCAACTGCATCGGTATTGGGGTTGGTGTTAATCAAGCCCTGGATTGCATATACACCCCAATCGGTGATATCGTCGATAGATGCTACCTGCTTGCCAATTGCAGCATTGTAATCGTTGGGCAATGCAGCGATAGGATCGTACTCAACACCATACTCACCTACGCAGATGTCTGCGGGGTTGAACGATTTGTTACCCTTACGTGAGTGGAATGTGAACTTGAAGTTATCTGTGGGTGCGGGGAATGTGATATCGAAGTAGATATAGCTCTGAGCATCCCAGCCATTGGCATCACTCCAAGGAGAGTGATAGAAATCACCAATTTCTGTTGTGAGGTTACCGTTGGCATCGAATGTACCGTCGAACAAACCTGCAAGTGAACCCTCTGAAGGCTCAATAGCGTTGGTCTGAACCATTGTACCGTTCATGCCCGAGATACGGTTGCCATCGGCATCCATAATAACGAGCTCACCAAGAACAATAGCCTTGTTCTGATCACCAACTACACCACCGTTGAAGTTTGTAGAACGAGCAAATGTGATACGAACACCGGTAACTTCCTCCTGCAAACGGATAGCGGGAGATGTCCAAGTACGTGTATCGATGCTGCTTACTACACCGGGAAGACCTTCATCCTCGCCATAGAAAAGGGGAAGAGTAACGAATGAGATTACACCCTCATTGAAAGTCGCGATAGCATCCTTAATATCGTTAAGAGAGTTCATTATCTCGTTGTATAATGAGGGCAGAGGACCATCGTTCTCTACTTTGTAGATAGCACCTGTATTAGACCATGCATCAAGTATAGCACCGGGACCGTTATCCCAAGAAGCGTATGTATAGCAGCCGTTTACGGGGAATTCAGCCTCGCAGAACTTACCTTCGGCTTCCAACTCATCGTAATAAGCATAAGCGTCATCTGCCTTCTGGTTAATTACAGAGTAGAGATACCAAACTGCACCAACGTTCAATGCCTCTGTGAGTGCAGCAGCCTCGGCAGCAGTAGTAGAACCACCGGCAATAATAGCCTCGGCTTTATCAACGCTATTCATAAACTCCGTATAAGTGATATAGCCCTCAGTATCAACACAATAGTCTTCTGAAGCCTGAGCACCGCCAAAGAGTTCAGAGAGATACTTGGCTGTAGCAACGGGCTCTCTAAGAGCGTTGATAATCAAATGAGAAGCTTTCTCATACTCGGCAGAGTAGAACTTGAAGTTGAAAGCACAAGGATAACCGAAACCTGCAGTGTAGTCCTTGGCATCGTTCTGCGATTTGAAAAGTTCGTTAACACTCTTTATACCCTTCTCTGTACGAGGGTCTGCGCAAAGGTATGCAAGGTCGCCTGCGGGTGTGATGAACGACATTGTGAATGTACCATCGCTGTTGGGAGTGATAGTGAGGCTTGCAGCCTGGCTTGTATCAGATGCACCTGAGCCATTCTCTACAAATTTACAACCATCGTTCTGTGCAAGAGCACTGGTAAGATTGTTGGCACCGAAATAACGACCTGTCTCGGGCCAATAGAGATAATACTCACCATCATTCTCGGCAGGAATAATCTGCATAGCCATGCCTGCGTTGTAGTTCTGGATAGAGTCGCTTATAACCAATGCATTGGGAGCAGTAAAGAAACGTGCACCCAACCAACCGGTAACATCCTTGCTCCAATCACCCTTGAAAGTCTCAGCCTCCATTGATACATAACCTGCAGAGAGCAATGCATCCAAAGAGGTAATCTGCGAACCAAGTGTGTAAGAAGAAGTAGGAATTGCGGGAATGTCAACAGACTCGCCGTCAACGCCCTTAGCTGTAAGAACTACAAGTGTAGGAGCGTTCTTGGGGTTACCCTGACGGTTGGCCCACTCAAGTGTGAAAGCCGACACGGGAGCCTCGAATGCGAACTCAATGTAGTGGTGCGCACCTGTGGGATTGCCACCACTCCAGTTTGTGTGCATATAACCATTATACAAACCGTCGTTCAATGCAGGCCAACCTGTAGACTCATTAATATAAGAGTTACCGGTTGCATTGTAGTTGAGCACATTACCCTCAGCGTCGCGGATAACGAACTCGGCAATAGCTGTACAAGGATGACCATCGGGCTTCTCCATGTTACGGGTCTCGATTACAGTCCAACGCAAGCCGTTGATGGGAGCATCGGGAGTAATCAATCCTGATTCAAACATCATACAGTTGTTTGTCTTATCGGTAACACCGGGAAGACCATCTACTGTAGAGAGAACCTTTGACCACTGTGCGTTAACTGTTGCAATAGAAGCAACTACCAACGCAAGAGTTAGAAATAGATTTTTTCTCATAACGTAAAATTTAGTTAATAAAATAAGGTTAAATAAAATTCTCTATCAAAACATCCCCTTTCAGGGATATAATTTAGCTTTTCAAGGGCTTTGCCGCGGTGTTTTTCTACACAATTTTTTGAGTATCAAAGCATTGCAAAATTCGCAGCCGCGCAGAGCATATGCACTATACACGTTTAATCACGCAAATATGAGGAGATTTATTCAAACTACCAAAATAATTACTGAAAAACAGTAAAAATTTCTACAAAAAAAATGAGCAAAGGATAAATCAACAAGCGCAATCACAACCTTAATATAGGTTAAAATTAAAATAAAAAAGGGAAATAAGAATGTACTTAAAATTATTTTATTAAATTTGCCACGATGTATATTATGCTAATATGCAGTTAAAAATACACCTTATTAATATATAATATTAAACGACTGCACAACACAAGAAAAAAAACAGAAACATTAACCTAAATTTAACCAATATGAAAATCAGAACTTTACTAACGACATTACTTGTAATGTTTGCGACCGTTGCAACAACGGCACAAATCGAATCGGGTAAAGTGTACCGTATCGTAAACAAGATGTATGGTACAGTGGCTGCCGAAAGCGCTGTAAACAACACCGTCAATTGCGAAAACAAGGGCACAAATACCGATTGGCAACAGTTGTGGATTATAACAGATGCCGGGCTTTCGTCGTATTACACAATTCAAAATGTTTATACAGGGCGCAACCTGCATTTTGAGCAATCGACAAACAACCCCTTTTACACTGTTCAAAATGCTAACTACGCACTTTTCATAAATGACAACAGTTCAGTGTTCAGCGGTTGCTACACCATTACACAATCAAAAGGCAGCAATTGGGCAATGCACTGCGCAAGCAACACTGTTTGTGTACCTTGGAATGCCGATGCCGAAGCAACTAACTGGAAATTCGAGCAGGTAGATATCACAGCCGAGGAGATTGCCGAAGCACGTAAAATCTACGAAAAATTCAATACCACCATTAACAGCGAGAGCGAGTTTGCAGCAGCATTCGAGCCCCTCTTCGAGGACAAGGCTTGTACGGTGTTGAAAGCCGAATACGCATCAATGAGCGATGACGAATTGATTGCTGCAATGAGCGAAGTTCCCGCCGACTTGCAACAGGTTGCATTGAAGGTGAAGAACAACTCATGGAACACCGAGAAGATGGAGAAGGACTTCCGCATCTATGATTACAAGCCTTACAGCGACCCCGAAAAGTGGTACCAAATACTCTACACACGCCTTTACAGCCCGCTGGACAACCCCACCGGAATCTGTTCTACAAGCAGCAGAAGCTATACATATGTTTTTGTGGATGAAGTCCCCGACGGAGCATACATAAAACTTACCGAGGTTGCCGGAACCGGATACACAACCAGTGGTACATTCTTGCACGAAGGACTTAACATTGTTCCCGCAGGATTAACCGATGGCTACCTATATATAAGATATATATGCGACACCGACACTGCCGGAAAGAAGCTGGCCGACTACCCTGCTGTAAAAATCCACATTGAGAATGGATACGTAAACGGTTTCTGGAGCAAAGAGCGTGGCCACACCAACGCTACTTGGAAACACATGCAGGAGCACATGTTTGAGAACGAAGGTGCCATACAAGCAAAGGGCGATTACGCATTATTGAGCTTCCGCAAAAAGGAGTTTATTGCAGCAAACGCCTGCCCCGAAAAAATAGAGGAGCTTGTTGGATTGTGGGATTTCTGGAACAAGACACAGCAGATGATAATGAAGCTCGACAAGTACTACCCCTGGTTCAACAACTTGCAGCTTGCAATGAGCGACGACAGCGGCTTTATGGATGCCGGCAACTGGCGTACCCACTACAACAACAACACTCTCAACACTATTTGTAACTACGACCTGCTTGTTGAGGATGCCGGTAGCACATGGGGTCCCAACCACGAGATTGGCCACAACAACCAATATGTTATTGAGATTGTAGGTACATCGGAGGTTTCGAACAACGGTTTTGCAAACTTTGTAACATATTACCAGGGCACACACACCAGCCGTGGACAAAACATGAAGTCTTGCATTGAATCATACGAGAAAAAGATTCCTTATATATTGCGCGGTGAGAGCACATACGGCACACAGCTTTTCAGCATGACACGTATGTACTTCCAGCTCTTCCTCTATGCACATGCCGCAGGCAAGTGCCCCGATTTCTATCAGCAATTGCATGAGAAACTTCGCTACGACCGCCTCATTGGCTGGAGTGTAGGTTCTTCCGACGTTAAAGACGAGAACGGATACTACAAGAATTCTGTAAACGGTGTAAACGACCACTTGAAATTTGCCGAGGCTTGCTGTGAGATTCTGCAGATGGACTTGAGCGAGTTCTTTGAGGCTTGGGGCTTCTTTATACCCTACAAGAACGGCTTCGTAGGCGACTATGGACACCACTGGTGTTACCTGGACGAGGAAGATGCCATTGCAAGCAAGAAACGCATGCAAAAATACGAGAAGAAGGGTGGCCACCTCATGTTCCTTGAGGACCGTATACGCCCCTACGAGAGACTCGATGGTACCGGCATGCGTAAAAGCTATGCAAACTGGGATGGTGAGAGCATTGGTCAGGTAGGTAAAGTAGGCCAGTGGCAAGACTTTATCGACGAGACCGTTAAAGCACAAGGCTATTACTATAGCAACATAAGCGGCAAAATCATCATCAAAGGCGATGCAACTGCAAGTGGCGCTCTTGGTTTCAAACTCTACAACGATGAGACAGGTGAGTTGCTCACCTTCACCAACGGTGTTGAGTCTATGAATAGCGAGAATATCGCAAGCATGAAGATACCTATGACTGCATTAGGTGCAAAACTGAGAGTTGTTGCAGCACAGGCCGACGGAACAGACTACATTATCCCCAGCGCGTCGGAAGGCCCCGAGGAGATGCAGTTAGAGGCTCTTGAAGCATCACTTACCAAAACAAAAATCATCTTCAACTACACCACTACAGGTGATGAGGTTGGTAGATATTATGCCGACTCATTGGCAAGACTAAGGACAATTTATGATGATGCTCTTGAAGCATTCAATAACAAGGACACAAGCGTACACTCTTATGCCGACTGGGCTTCGATGCTCGACGACGAGTACAACTATGTTGTAAGCAACGAGAAATCACGCCTCACAATGAAAGAGGGTAACGTATATTACATGTACAACGCCAGCAAAACCGCATACTACCTCACATACAGCACTGCAGGTATTGTGGGTTCAAAGAACAATGCAACCGAAGGCAAATATTCCGAGGATGCGAACAAGCAATGGGTATTGGAATACAGCGGTGTCCCCGGTGAGTATTATTTGAAGAACATGGGTGGCCGATATATATCGTACATGGAGCTTGACCAGAACATTTATGCTGCAACCACAAAACCCGAGGAGGCTGTTAAATTAAAGATAGACTACACCGATAAGGGTGCCACATACTTTGTAAGAGGCGACAATGGAGCCATTGCAATTGGTTTTAACAACGACAATCCTCCCACAGGTTTGAGCATGAGCCCCAGCGAGAACCGTGGTCAATGGCGCGTGAAACTGCTCACCGACAATTCGGCCGCATTTGAGAGCGAGACTATCACCGAATTGATGGCCAGAACCGAGCTTATCCTCAACGAGGTATGCGACATGAATGCATTTGAGCAGGGCAGCGAGACTGTATTGAAAGAGAATGTAAAGGCCAACGATGCTACATTCCGCGACAATGTTGGCACACTCTACAATGTTTACAAATCTGTTGATATAGAGAACACCGACGAGTATGTTCACTACATAAACGATTTGCGCAAAGCTCTTTACAATGTAGAAAACATGTATACCATAACAACTCCCACCATTGTGAGCAACGACTGCAAGTTCTATTGGTACAAGATTGTGAGCGATGTTACAGGCCTTGCAATGCAGGCTACAAGCACACAGGTAAGGCTTGCTGATGCAGAAGGAACAACCGACGACATGTTGTGGGCTGTAATTCCCGCCGAGGATGGAACATTGCGCTTGCTGAATGCCGATTCTGAGACATACTTGCGCCAATACAAACGTGGTACAAGAGTACAGAACTACTACTCTGTTTACAGCGAGACACCCGACATTGCAATAACAATGGAGTTCGATGGCAATGCCACAATAATCTACACAGGCGACGGCACCGCAGCTGTTGATACAGGTACAGGTAACTATGTTGCACGCAACAACACCGGTTTCACAAGCGGCTGGCACTTTGAGCTTGTAAGCATAGAGGAGAACGAGGAGCTTCACAAGACTCTCACCGGCATCGACAGTGTTGTTGCCGAGGGTGCAGGTTCTGACAGCGAGGTTATGTATGACCTCTATGGTAGAAGAATCCAGGCTCCTATAAAGAACAACATCTACATCAAGGGCAACCAGAAAATCATTGCCGAATAATTGATTGATGATATTATACACAGAGACAGCCGTGGCGCATGCCACGGCTGTCTCTGTCTTAATTGTTTATGTTTAATATGATTTGGCGGGTGATGAAAGCGTGTCATACTGAACGAATGTGAAGTATCTCAAGTGTGTATGCAAAGATTTCTCCACTCCGTGTTCGAAATGACAAAACGAAGTTTTGTTATCGGCGAGTTTTACGGCAATGGTCGCTCATGGCAAAACTCTCCCGCTTTTCAAAGAGGGAGTACCCGAAGGGGGAGGGAGTTCGGCTTGTGCCGTGCGGGTCGCAAATAAATGAACGAGCCAATGACATTACAAATATAGAATAGCAAATTACCAAAAAATCACACCCCACGCCCCGAATCGGCAATCATGGCTTGGAGAGCATCATTGAATGCGCGCTCATTCATCATCTCCTCAATGGATATATGCATGCGGTAGTTCCACATGTGGTCGCGGTTGGAGGGGACATTGATGCGCTCGGCATCGGGGTCGGCAAGGCGCAGGCGCTCGTCCATAGCCATTAAATCCTGCCATGCAAAAAGGGCAAAGGCCGCGGGCGATTGCAGATGTTGCGCTATAATTGCGCGGGCTATTGTTCCACTCATTTCGCGCGGGCACTCTCCGGGAAGAGCCAATACCCGGTGATAGAACTCGGCAGACAGAGCCTCATCCTCGCGCCACCACCCTCGCAACGTACTCATATCGTGTGTAGATGGTGTGGCAACAGAGAGATAGGGGTATGCGGCAGGGTTGGCAAACGTTTCGCCAAAGAGCTTGGGCATGCGCTGAATCTCGAGTGAAAGGATTTGCAGATTTTTCATAACCCAAGGCACGCACGCCGGAATCATACCCAAATCCTCGCCGCAGGCTGTCATGGTGGTCGATTGCAATACGGGAGCGAGCTTGCGCATTCCCTCCTCGAACCAATACATGGTGTGGCGGTTGTAGAAATAGTCATCGTATATGCGGTCATAGGCTATGCGCTGCTGTTGCGACAGCTGTGAGTATGCCTCGGTCTCGTTACCCAGTATGCGGGGTACGAACATTTCGGGCTGTTTAAGGTCGCGCATAAAGAGCACGTTGCCATAAAGGTGCAGAAGCTCCTTCTTCATGGTTGCAGGGAAGGCCGCACTGCATTTTTGGCTTATCTCCCATGCCAAGTGCGAAGTTCCATTGATGTAATCCTTAAAACGATATGTACCATCGGGCTGTTCGTCAAAGAAACGCTCAACAAGATATTTCACACGGCGTGGAAAAAGTTCTTTGAGCCTGTCATTGGTGATATAGGGGTGCAGATGGGCATCCTCGTCAAGCACGAAACCGCCCGCTGCAAGTTCCTCGCGGCTCAGTGGTTTGTTGGGCGAGAAACTGCCCGAAAGGCCGCTTACCGAGCTGTGGGGTATCTCCCATATACGGAAGAAACCGAGTACATGGTCTATGCGATAGGCATCGAAGAATTTTGACATATATTGCAAGCGGCGACGCCACCATGAGTAACCGTCGAGCGACATTACATCCCAATTATATGTGGGGAAGCCCCAATTCTGTCCATCGGCCGAGAAGGCATCGGGCGGAGCACCCGCCGACACTTGCAGATTGAACTGATTGCGTTCGCACCACACATCTACACCATTGGGGGCAACGCCTATGGGTATATCGCCTTTGAGAGCCACACCTATGGAATTGGCATATTCGTGAGCCTCACACAGCTGCTTGTAGAGCAGATACTGCACAAGCGAATAGAACTCTATCTCGCGCGCGGCATCGGGGTACTCGGCAAGCACTGCCTGCTCGGTATTCTCGTCGTAGTAGCGATATTTATCCCAATCCCAGATGCAGCTATGCAGGCGGGCGGTGAGGATACGGAATATTGCATAGGGGCGCAACCATCGTTTTTCGGCAGCAAGGAAACGACGGCAACCCTCGGTGGCAAGCAGTTCACTGCCCTGCTCAATGAAGAGGTCGCGCAGATATTTCATCTTAAGCGCATAGACAAGCGAGTATTGCACGGCCGGGGAGTCGTTGAGCTTGGTGCGGTGCGCCTCGTAGTAGCGGTTGGCCTTATCGCTTTGCAGGGGTGGCAACACCGACATATCCAAATAGATGGGATTAAGGGCATAGACCGATACACAGTTATAGGGGTAGGAATCTTCGTCGCCGCCAAATATCGTGGTATCGTTAAGCGGGAGCAACTGCAAGATGTTCTGCCCTGTGGCACTCAACCACTGCGCCATAAGTTTTATATCGCCAAAATCGCCTATACCCCACCCATGTTGCGAGCGCATGGAGAAAAGAGGGAGCACCGTACCCGCCAAGCGTATTTTGCTTGCCCCGAAAACCACATGAGGGAGTGTGAAGAGCGTTGCGGTGGAACCGGCCAAGGTGGGGAGCATGAGCGAACGGTTATCGCCCTCTTCCCAACAAGCGTTACCACCATTGTCTATTTTAACAACTTTGAATTGGAGCGAACCACCGCGCAGCTGCTCCACATCGAATGTTACGCTCCACAGATTGGGCTCTGTCTGCACCATAGGGAGTGCGTGGGAGAGGTCCCACGAGCCAAGCTCGGGTGCATCGCCGCTTAACACAAGCGAATCGCCGCGCTCCACACCCATTGCATAGAGCGAGAGAGTAAGACTGCGGTTGTACCAATTAACACATGGTGCATCAAGGGGACGGGCCTGCTTGTCGAAGAAACGGAACAGATTGGTCTGTGTGTAATAGCCCACGGGGGAATCGAGCCACATGTCGCTCACATAATAGTTGTCGTTCACACAGTTAAGCGACAGGCGATGAGGCATCACAGCCCACTCGTTGCGCACCACCTTGCCATCGCGCACAAGGCGGTAGCCGTATGAGAGCAACGCTGTATCGGATTCAACAGCGAGGGAGGCAGCCCAGCTGTCATCTCCCGTGCGGTGCATATCTATACACTGCTCCTCGCCGCCTTTTTCGCAAAATACAATCTGCATGGCTGAACCCTCGTCGGCCCTGTATCGTATGTTCAAAGTAATAGATTTCATATATAGCAATATTTAATTTCGTTATTGGCAACGCGAAAATACAAAAAAATATCATTTAACCATAAACAAATGGCATTTTGTCATTTTTACGGCAACATTTTAGAAAAGAATTGCAACAGAATGTTTTTTATTGGAATTTTAGCCACCAACATATAGATTTATTAAATAAAACTCTTATTTTTGCAAACTTAATAGGTATTATGCCTTATTATATTGTCATTCCGAACACGCTGTGGAGAAATCTCTACAAACAACTATTGCAGATTTCCCGCGTTCGTTAGGCATGGCACTAAATGATTGTATAACTGAAAAATTTATTAAAACAATGAGCGATAGATTATTTATTTTTGACACTACCCTGCGCGATGGCGAGCAGGTACCCGGTTGCCAATTGAACACAGTTGAGAAGATTCAGGTTGCAAAGCAGCTTGAGCAGTTGGGTGTGGATGTGATTGAGGCGGGCTTCCCTATTTCGAGCCCCGGTGATTTTAACTCGGTTATCGAGATTTCAAAGGCTGTTACATGGCCCACGATATGCGCCCTTACACGAGGTATTGAGAAGGATATCGATGTGGCCGTTGATGCTCTGCGCTACGCAAAGCACAAGCGCATACACACAGGTATAGGTACATCCGATTCGCACATCAAATACAAGTTCCGTTCTACACGCGAGGAGATTATTGAGCGTGCCGTGGCTGCCGTGAAGTATGCCAAGCGCTATGTTGAGGACATTGAGTTCTATGCCGAGGATGCAGGCCGCACCGATAATGAGTATCTTGCCCGCGTGGTGGAGGCTGTGATAAAAGCCGGTGCCACCGTGGTTAATATCCCCGACACAACAGGTTACTGCCTGCCCACAGAGTATGGCGAGAAAATAAAATACCTGATGGAGCATGTAGATGGTATTCACAAAGCCACAATATCGACACACTGCCACAACGACCTTGGCATGTCAACCGCAAACACCCTTGCCGGTGTGATGAATGGTGCGCGCCAGGTGGAGGTTACCATAAACGGTATTGGCGAGAGAGCAGGTAACACATCGCTTGAGGAGATTGTGATGATTACCAAGTGCCACCCCACTTTGCAGGTGGAGACAAACATAAACACACAGAAGATTTACCCCACAAGCCGCATGATTTCGAGCCTTATGAACATGCCTGTGCAGGCAAACAAGGCCATTGTGGGGCGCAACGCCTTTGCACACTCATCGGGTATTCACCAGGATGGTGTGTTGAAGGATGTGAGCACATACGAGATTATGAACCCCAAAGATGTGGGTATCGATGATAACTCAATCGTGCTCACCGCACGCAGCGGCCGTGCCGCCCTCAAATATCGTTTGGGTGTACTTGGCGTTACATTGGAGGACGACAAACTGAACGAGGTTTACGAGCAGTTCCTGCGCCTTGCCGATAAGAAAAAGGAGGTACACGACGATGATATTCTGGTGCTTGCCGGTGCCGAGCGCAGCTCTAACAAGGGTATCAAACTCGAATATCTGCAAGTAACAACAGGGCTGAACATACGTTCCGTGGCAAGTATAGGCTTGCGCATTTCGGGCGAGCTGTTCGAGAGCGCAGCCACAGGTAATGGCCCCGTGGATGCCGCCATCAAGGCACTCAAAAACATCATACGTCGCGAAATGGTATTGAAGGAGTTTACCATTCAGGCCATAAGCAAGGGAAGCGACGACATGGGTAAAGTACACATGCAGGTTGAGTACAACGACCGCTTATACTATGGTTTCGGTGCAAACACCGACATTGTAAGTGCATCGGTTGAGGCGTACATCGACTGTATTAACAAATTCAACGAATAATATTTTACGATGAATACCTTATTTGATAAAATATGGGATGCGCACGTTGTGCAAAAGGTTGAGGATGGCCCCACACAGCTATACATAGACCGTTTGTACTGCCACGAGGTTACATCACCACAGGCATTCGACGAACTGCGCAGCAGAGGAATAGGGTGCTTGCGCCCCGATAAGATATTCTGCATGCCCGACCACAATATACCCACAAAAAACCAAGACAAACCAATAGAGGACGAGGTTTCGCGCAAGCAGGTTGATGCGCTCACCAAGAACGCTGCACAATTCGGGCTCAGCTATTGGGGCATGAAACACCCCAACAACGGTATAATACACGTTGTGGGCCCCGAGCAAGGACTCACCCTCCCCGGCATGACCATCGTGTGTGGCGATTCACACACATCAACCCATGGTGCAATGGGTGCAATAGCATTCGGCATCGGTACAAGCGAGGTGGGCATGGTTATGGCATCGCAGTGTATCCTGCAGCAGAAACCAAAGGCCATGCGCATAAGCGTAGAGGGCAAATTGGGCAAGGGTGTAACAGCCAAGGATGTTGCGCTCTACATAATGTCGCAAATGACAACAAGCGGTGCCACAGGCTATTTTGTGGAGTATGCCGGCGAGGCTATACGTTCACTGAGCATGGAGAGCCGCCTTACACTTTGCAATCTATCTATAGAGATGGGTGCCCGCGGTGGCATGGTAGCCCCCGACGAGGTTACATTTGAATATATCAAAGGCCGCCCCTATGCACCCAAAGGCGAAGAGTGGGAGAAGGCTGTTGCCTATTGGAGAACACTTAAAAGCGATACCGACGCCGTGTTTGACAAGGAATATACCTTCCGCGCCGAGGATATTGAGCCCCGCATAACATACGGCACAAACCCGGGCATGGGAATAGGCATCACAGAGAGCATACCCACCGCCGATACCATCGACGAGGCGGGCCGTGCATCGTTCCTAAAATCGCTCGATTACATGGGATTTACAGCAGGTGAAAAGCTCACAGGGCACCACATTGACTATGTTTTTGTGGGTAGCTGCACCAACGGGCGCATAGAGGATTTTCGTGCCTTTGCACAAATTGTGAAAGGGAGGAAAAAGGCCGACAACGTAACCGCATGGATTGTACCGGGCTCATGGAGCGTGGCACGCCAGATTGAGGCAGAGGGCATAGACAAGGTGCTTGCAGAGGCCGGATTCGAGATTCGCGAACCGGGCTGTTCGGCCTGCCTTGCAATGAACGAGGACAAAGTGCCCGCCGGCAAATATTGCGTATCTACCAGCAACCGCAACTTCGAAGGCCGTCAAGGCCCCGGCTCGCACACCATTCTTGCAAGCCCCTATGTGGCAGCAGCCGCAGCCGTTACCGGTGTGATAACAGACCCGCGTGAATTACTCTAACAATTACAGACAGATGAAAAAAGAAAAATTCAACATACTCACCGACAGTTGCATACCCTTGCCGTTGGAGAACATCGACACAGACCAGATTGTGCCCGCCCGCTTTTTGAAAGCTACCACACGCGAGGGATTCGGCGACTTTTTGTTCCGCGATTGGCGTTTCGACAAAGAGGGTAACAAGATTGAGAGTTTTGTGATGAACAACCCCAAATACAGCGGCAGAATACTTGTTGCAGGCAAGAACTTCGGTTGCGGTTCGAGCCGCGAGCACGCTGCTTGGGCCATTGCCGACTATGGGTTCCGTGTTGTGGTATCGAGTTTCTTTGCCGACATTCACAAGAACAACGAACTGAACAATTTTGTGCTGCCCGTGGTAGTGAGCGAGGAGTTCTTGAAGGAGCTTTTTGCATCCATCGAGCAGAACCCCGCGACACAGGTAACAGTGGATTTGCCACAGCAGACAATAACAAACAATGCCACAGGCAAGAGCGAACAGTTTGAGATTAACGGCTACAAGAAACACTGCCTGATGAACGGACTCGACGATATCGATTTCCTTTTGAGCAACAAGGACAAGATTGAGGCTTGGGAGGCTAAAAACAATTAATAGAAACATTTGCCCCACAGATGGGGCACACAATAAAAATCACAGAAAACCATGAATTTCAATATAGCAGTTCTACCCGGCGATGGCATAGGCCCCGAGATTATAGCGCAAGCACTTGAGGTTACAAAAGCCATCTGCAATAAATTCAACCACACACTCAACTACAAGACAGGGCTTGTGGGAGCGTGTGCAATAGATGCCACAGGCAACCCCTACCCCGACGAGACACACGAACTCTGCATGCAGAGCGATGCCGTGCTCTTTGGCGCCGTGGGCGACCTACGCTTCGACAACAACCCCAATGCCAAAGTGCGCCCCGAGCAGGGATTGCTTGCAATGCGCAAAAAGCTGGGCCTCTATGCCAATCTGCGCCCTGTTACCACATTCGAGGCACTTATCGATAAATCGCCCCTGCGCACCGACATTGTAAAGGGCACCGATTTTATGTGCATACGCGAGCTTACAGGCGGACTCTACTTCGGCCGCCCCCAAGGCCGCAGCGAGGATGGCAACGTGGCATACGACACCTGCGTATATTCGCGCGAGGAGATTGAGCGCATCGTAAAACTCGCCTACGAGTATGCAATGAAACGCCGCAAGAAAGTTACAGTGATAGACAAAGCCAACGTGCTTGCCACATCGCGTTTGTGGCGCGAGATTGCAAAGGAGATTTCTGCACAATACCCAGAGGTGGAGACCGAATTTATGTTTGTGGACAACGCTGCCATGCGCCTCATTCAGTGGCCCACATCGTTTGACGTGATGGTTACAGAAAACATGTTTGGCGACATTCTCACCGACGAAGGCTCTGTAATTACAGGCTCATTGGGCTTGCTACCCTCGGCATCGGTGGGCGTGCACACATCTCTGTTCGAACCCATCCACGGCTCTTGGCCCCAGGCGGCAGGCAAGAACATTGCCAACCCCCTTGCAACCATTCTGTCGGCTGCCATGATGTTCGAATATGCATTCGGCCTTATGGAAGAGGGCAAACTCATTCGCGAGGCTGTGAGCGCATCAATGGCTGCCAACGTGAGAACACCCGATATTCAGATTGAGGGTGGCAAAGAGTATGGCACCAAAGAGGTGGGCGAGTGGATTGTAAACTACATAAACAATAAATAATAGTTTTGAAGAGAGGCTTGTTGCATATAAGGCTGTTGCTTGCCGTGCTGCTGTTCACAATAGCGGCACCTTGCCACATTGTGGCGCAAAAGAGCAAGAAAAAGGCATTTACCGTGGTCATCGATCCCGGGCACGGAGGTGTGGACCCCGGAGCATTGGGCAAACGGGCAAAGGAGAAAACAGTGAACATGAATGTATCCAAAGCTCTTGCCGAAATGATAAAAGAGGAGTTCCCCGAGGTGAAGATAATATTCACCCGCACCACCGATGTAAAGATTCCTCTTGTGCGCCGCGCCACAATAGCCAACGATGCAAACGCCGACCTTTTTATATCCATCCACTCAAACGCGGCAAAATCGAGGAAAGCGCACGGATGCGAAACATTCACATTGGGTGCGGGCAGCAGTGCCGAGGCCAAGGCTGCGGCTATGTACGAGAACGAGGCGATACTGCTTGAAGATAATTTCGAGGAGACATACAAGGGATTCGACCCCCGCTCGAGCGAAAGCTATATAATATTCGAGCTTATACGAAGCCACGACATGGAGAAGAGCATTGCACTTGCCGAGGCTGTGCAAAAAGGCATGGTAAACAGCACCAAACTGCACAACCGCGGTGTATCTACCGGTGGATTCATTGTGCTGCACAAAACGGTAATGCCGAGCATTCTTGTGGAGGTAGGCTTTATATCGAACCCCACAGAGGAGAAATACATAGCCTCAAAGAACGGACAGAAGCAGATTGCAAAGGGTATTTTCAACGGATTTGCAAGCTACTACCGCGAGTATAAAAAGAGCCTCCAAAACCAAGCGAAAAGCGAGGCCCCCGCAAGCAAGCCCCAAGGTAGCAAGAAACCGGCAAACAGCACACCGGTAACGCCCCCTGCGAGCAAAACAAAGAAACAGGAACCTGCAAAAGCAAACAACCATGGCGGGCAACCTGTTTTCAAGGTGCAGATACTCACATCGGGCAGCAAGCTGAAAGATGGCGACAAACGCTTGAAAGGTGTAAAGGCCGACTATTACAAAGAGAACGGCATGTATAAATACACCTATGGCGAGAGCACCAACTACGACCTTATTGCAAAGAAACGCAAGGAGATATCGGCAAAATTCAAAGAGGCGTTTGTGGTGGCCTTTATCGATGATAAAAAGGTGAGCACCAAAGAGGCGATAGAGATATACAGGAAACAGAAATAGTTGAGTACACTATGGCAAAGAAGATGAAATACAGCAAGGAGTTTATTGTGGGTGCAATAGGCATTTTGGCACTGTTGCTCATATACCTGATGATAAATTTCTTCAAAGGGATTGACCTGTTCAAAGATGGAGAGCGATACTATGTAAAGTTCGACAACATAGGGCAAGTGGTAAATTCAAGCCCCATATATCTTAATGGATACAAGGCGGGTAACGTGCAAGGCATAAACTACGATTTCGCCAACATGAAATATGTTATTGTAACCATAGACATCGACAAGCGTCTGCGCATACCCAAAGGGAGCTATGCCGAGGTAAACAACCACATGCTCGGCGGCAGCGATGTGAGCATAGTTCTTGGCAACAGCAACAAATATCTTGCTCCGGGCGACACCATTGAGGGTCGCTTGAACAAAGGCTTGCAAGGAGAGATGGGCGAGGTGATACCCTCGGTAACGAATATGGTTCCCAAAATAGATTCTATACTAACCTCACTTAACACCCTGCTCGCAACACCCGAACTATACAGTTCTATTAAAAACGTGGAGAAACTGACAAACAACCTTGCCGTAACCACCGCACAAATAAATAGTTTGCTGGGCAAGGATATTCCGCAGATTACCGAGCGCATGATACAGATGGAGGACGATGTGCTTGCCGTTTCATCGCAGATAAAAGATGTCGATTACAAACAAATGTTCACATCGTTGGAGAGCACGCTGAACAACCTTGAGGCAATCACCCAAGCACTGAACAACGGCGAGGGGACCGCAGGAATGTTGCTGAAAGACAACTCGCTTTACAACAAGCTCGACAGCACTTGCAGCGCTGCTAACGCACTGCTCACCGACCTGAAACAGAATCCCAAAAGATATGTTCACTTTTCGGTCTTCGGAGGGAAAGAGAAATAAATAAAAAGATTACAATAATTCTTATCTGCGGAAGCACCTGCTCTCCACCACCCTGCCATCGTTGCCATATACTTTGAGCCAATAATAACCGGCAGGCAAGCCCGCTACTATCACTCGGGTACTGTAACGCCCCGAATGGATGCAACGACCAAAAACATCGTAAACGGCAAGGCGCATACCCCATGTGCGTGGCTCGGGCAGCAGCAGCTCATGAGGCGACGGGGAGGGGTAACCGCTTTCGCAGCTCCAAACGGCAGGCTCGCTCTCGCGGCCGTATGCATCGACCGCTGTTACAGCCAATGAAACAGCACTTTTTGTACGGCACTCCCAAATGAAGGAGGTTTCGTCGGTGGTACACAGGAGGTTATCGATATTTTCGCAATCTATGGTATCGCCAACAGCCACATATACATTGTAGCGTATTGCGGGGTGCCCATCAACCGAGGGTACATGAGCCCATGCGATATTAAAACTATCGCCCACTCTGTTCACGGAGAGCGATGCAGGGGATTGCGGGGCAGGAGCTTCGGCCCAAGAGAGAGGGGGCACAAGAGCCGGCTTATCGTAGGCCGAAGAATATACAGCCGTGGCCGATTCGCTATTCAGCACATGCTCTGCACGGAACATTGCCGTGCCCGCCACGCCCGCCGAGCGCGATGTAAACAGCTGGCGTTTTATCTCAATGGGCGACCAACCGCCATACTCGGGCAGCACACGATATATACCTATGCCGGGAACAATATGCCTGCCATGGGAATTTTCCTGCCAATCGAGCACAAAGGGATAGAAATTATTTCCCTTGAAATAGAGCATGGGGAAGAGAATATCCATATAGCCGTCGCGCACCCAATTCTGCGCCTCCTGAAAGACGGCATCGTGGGCGTTCCACCCCAAAGAACTATACGATGTGAGGTCGTCGTATTTGCCAAGCGGAGCACAACTCACTCGCACCCACGGTTTTATACCCTTTACCGTGGAATATACCCGCTTTGCTATGTTGGTGATATTGGCACGTCGCCAAGCGGCAAGGGAAAGCCTCTTGCCATGTGTGCGATGCAGTTTAGCATCGGGGTAACCGACCGTGCGGTCGGGGTATCGCACATAATCGAGGTGGATGCCATCTACATTGTAGTTGGCGGTTATCTCCTGTACTATTCGGCATATATAATCGGATGTGGCAGGATTGCCCGGCTCCATGTACCAGCTATCCTTGTAAAAGGTACACAGGTTGCGATGCGTGCGTGTGAGCGAGCGGGCACCCATGCGCTTTATATGCTCCTTTTTGCCAAGCGGCAGGGTTACTATCCACGCATGTAACTGCATGCCACGCTTGTGGCACTCATCTATGGCAAAGGCTAGGGGATCGTAACCGGGATTCTTGCCCGATACACCTGTGAGCACATGGGAAAATGGCTCTATTGCCGATGGATATATCACATCGCCGCGCACGCGGGTTTGCAACAACACGGTGTTCACATTCAGTGCCTGCAACGAATCGAGGATATTCACAAGCTCGCGTTGCTGTGCAAGGGTGTCCGAAGGGGTTTTAATCAACTTTTTAGGCCAATCGAGGTTCTCTATCGTAGTGAGCCACACAGCCCTGTATTCGTATTTTGGAGAGGATATGTTTTGTGCCATTGCCGCTGTCGATAACAGCAACAAAGCAACATACTTTATTAAATTTTGCATCGCTGAAATAAAAAATATCACAAATATAATCTTTTTACATCGCTTTTATAGATATTTTTCCCGATTATTTTGTATTTTTGCATGAATTATGTGTGTCATTGGTGCGCAAGATTATTTACCACCGTGGCAACCATAATCAAGGGCCCTCAACAAGCCCGCACAGACAGAGAAAAACAATATTATTTTCATAAAATTTAATTGCACTATGACAAAAGCAAAGAAATTTATCACTTGTGACGGAAACCAGGCCGCAGCACACATTGCGTACATGTTTTCCGAGGTAGCAGCCATCTACCCCATCACACCCTCTTCTACAATGGCAGAGTATGTGGATGAGTGGGCTGCTCAGGGCCGTAAGAATCTCTTCGGCGAGACAGTTTTGGTACAAGAAATGCAGTCAGAGGGCGGTGCGGCAGGTGCTGTTCACGGTTCATTGCAGGCCGGTGCACTCACCACCACATTTACAGCCTCTCAGGGATTGCTGCTCATGATTCCCAACATGTATAAAATTGCAGGTGAGATGCTCCCCAGCGTGTTCCACGTATCGGCACGTTCTTTGGCAGGTAGCTCACTCTGTATCTTTGGCGACCACATGGACGTTATGGCTTGCCGCCAGACAGGTTTTGCAATGTTGGCAGAGGGCTCGGTACAGGAGGTTATGGACCTTGCAGCCGTTGCTCACCTCTCGACAATCAAAAGCCGCATACCTTTCTTGAACTTCTTCGATGGCTTCCGCACATCGCACGAGATTCAGAAGATTGAACTCTTGGAGCAGGAGGATATAGCTCCCCTTGTTGATTGGAACAGCATCCAGCAGTTCCGCGATGCCGCTTTGAGCCCCTCTTCACCCGTTGTTCGCGGTACAGCCGAGAACCCCGAAACATTCTTTGCTCACAAAGAGGTTGTAAACAAGTTCTACGATGCAGTACCCGATATCGTTGCAGATTACATGAACCAGGTTTCGGCTATCACAGGCCGCAAATATGCTCCCTTCACATACTACGGAGCAGAGGATGCAGACCGCGTAATCGTGGTTATGGGTTCAGCAACAGAGGCTGCAAAAGAGGCTATCGACTACTTGATGGCAAAAGGCGAGAAGGTGGGTCTTATCAGCGTACACCTCTATCGTCCCTTCTCACTCAAATATCTTGCAGCGGTTACTCCCAAGACCGTTAAGCGCATAGCTGTTCTCGACCGCACAAAAGAGCCCGGCTGCAACGGCGAACCTCTCTATCTTGACGTTGTCGAGGCATTCTCGAGCAGCGAGGAGTTGAAGGCTATCAACCCCACTATCGTAGGCGGCCGTTTCGGTATCGGTTCTTGCGACACCACTCCCGCGATTATCATGTCAATCTATGAGAACCTTGCATTGCCCACACCCAAGAACCACTTTACAGTAGGTATCGAGGATGATGTAACATTCACTTCACTTCCCAAGAAAGAGGAGATTGCAGTTGTTGATGGCATGTTCGAGGCTAAGTTCTATGGCCTTGGTGCAGACGGTACCGTTGGTGCAAACAAGAACTCTATCAAGATTATCGGTGAGAACACCGACAAGCACTGCCAGGCATATTTCTCTTACGACTCAAAGAAATCGGGTGGTTTCACATGCTCGCACTTGCGTTTTGGCGACAAGCCCATCCGTTCTACATACTTGGTAAATACTCCCAACTTTGTGGCTTGCCACGTACAGGCATACTTGCGCATGTACGATGTTATCCGCGGCTTGCAGAAGGGTGGTACATTCCTTTTGAACACCGTATGGGATGGCGAGGAGCTTGTTAAGAACCTCCCCAACGATATCAAGAGATATTTTGCCGAGAACGACATCACCGTTTACTACATAAACGCTACAAAGATTGCACAGGAGATTGGCTTGGGCAACCGCACAAACACAATCTTGCAGAGTGCATTCTTCCGCATCACAGAGGTTATTCCCGTTGACCTTGCCATTGAGCAGATGAAGAAGTTCATCGTTAAGTCTTACGGCAAGAAGGGCCAGGATGTTGTAGATAAGAACAACGCTGCTGTTGAGCGCGGTGGCGAGTACAAGCAGCTCACAGTTGATGCAGCTTGGGCAAACCTCCCCGCAGATGTTGAGGAGACAAGAGACGAGCCCGAGTTCATCACAAACATCGTTCGCCCCATCAATGCACAGAAGGGCGACAGCCTCCCCGTTTCGGCTTACTTACAGATTGCAGACGGTACATGGCCTGTTGGTACATCGGCTTATGAGAAACGCGGTGTGAGTGCATTCGTTCCCAAATGGGACGCTGAAAAATGTATTCAGTGTAACCGTTGTTCATACGTTTGCCCCCACGGCTGTATCCGTCCCTTCGTAATGGATGAGAACGAGGCTGCCGGCCTCAACGCTGCCAAGATTGAGATGAAGGCTCCCGCTGCACTCAAAGGCATGCAGTTCCGTATTCAGGTGGGCGTGCTCGACTGCTTGGGTTGCGGTAACTGTGTAGATGTCTGCCCCGGTAACCCCAAGCTCGGCGGTTCGGCACTCTCTATGGTATCTTTGGAAGAGGAGAGAGCAGAGGCTGCAAATTGGGATTACTGCGTTAAGAATGTGAAGAGCAAACAGCACCTTGTTGATGTTAAGAGCAATCCCAAGAACTCACAGTTCGCAACACCTTTGTTCCAATTCTCGGGTGCTTGCTCGGGTTGCGGTGAGACTCCTTATGTAAAATTGCTCACACAGTTGTTCGGCGACCGTCAGATTGTTGCCAACGCAACAGGTTGTTCTTCAATCTATACAGCATCGGTTCCCTCTACCCCCTACTGCACAAACGAGAAGGGCGAAGGACCCGCATGGGCAAACTCACTCTTCGAGGACTTCTGCGAATTTGGTCTTGGTATGAAGCTTGCCGAAAACAAGATACGCGCACGCCTGACCGACCTCTTTGGCAAGGTATTGGAGTGCGAGGCTTGCAGCGAGGAGCTCAAAGGCCTTGCTCAGCAGTGGCTCGACAACAAAGAGGATGGCGAGGTTACAAAGAGCATAGCTCCCGCTATCATAGCAGCTTGCGAGGCATGCACTTGCGACACTTGCAAGCAGATTCTTGCAATCAAGCAGTACATCGTTAAACGCTCACAGTGGATTATCGGTGGCGACGGTGCATCATACGATATCGGTTACGGCGGTCTCGACCACGTTATCGCATCGGGCGAGGATATCAACATCTTGGTACTCGATACAGAGGTTTACTCTAACACCGGTGGCCAGGCTTCTAAATCAACACCTCTTGGCGCCATCGCAAAATTTGCCGCAGCAGGTAAACGCATACGCAAGAAAGACCTTGGTATGATTGCCACAACATACGGCTATGTTTACGTTGCACAGATTGCAATGGGTGCAAGCTACGACCAGTGCTTGAAGGCTATCCGCGAGGCTGAGGCTTATCCCGGTCCTTCATTGGTTATCGCATACGCTCCCTGTATCAACCACGGTATCAAGAGAGGTATGGGTAAAGCACAGGCAGAGCAGAATGCAGCCGTTGAGTGCGGTTACTGGCACTTGTGGCGTTACAACCCCGCTCTCGAAGAGGAGGGTAAGAACCCCTTCACACTCGACAGCAAAGAGCCCCAATGGGATAAGTTCCAGAGCTTCTTGCAGGGCGAGGTGCGCTATGCTTCACTTGCAAAACAGTTCCCCACAGAGGCGCAGGAGTTGTTTGAGGCAGCAGAGGGCATGGCAAAGAAACGCTACTCAAGCTACCAGCGTATGGCTAAACTCGATTGGGGCAAAGAGGAGTAATCCCCTACCCTAACCGAAATATATAAAAAGTATCCTTGCAATCGCATGATTGCAAGGATACTTTTTATATACCCTACAAGAACCAATAAGGGAGCTTTGCTGTTATTTAATGTGGAACAGAACCAAAAACGAGCATTATTAACTATAAATTTAATAATATGTCTTCTACATTAACTAAAAGCGTAAAATTGGGAGTGGCCACGCTTGCCATCATGAACGTAACAGCCGTGGTATCGCTACGCGGACTCCCTGCCGAAGCCGAGTATGGCGTGAGCTCGGCATTCTATTATCTGTTTGCCGCCATTGTATTCCTTATCCCCACATCGTTTGTGGCGGCGGAACTTGCAGCTATGTTCCAGGACAAGCAAGGCGGTGTGTTCCGTTGGGTGGGCGAAGCCTTCGGCAAGCGCATGGGATTCCTTGCAATATGGTTGCAATGGGTTGAGAGCACTATATGGTATCCCACCGTATTGACCTTTGGCGCGGTGTCGCTTGCATTCATTGGCAGCAACGACGCAAAGGATATGGAGCTTGCATCAAACAAATTCTACACACTTGTGGTGGTGCTTGTAATCTATTGGGTTGCCACATATATCTCCCTCAAAGGATTGGATTGGGTGAGCAAGGTGGCAAAGATTGGCGGTCTCGTGGGAACCATTATACCGGCATTTCTGCTGATGATTCTGGCAGTGATGTACCTTGCATCGGGCGGCACATCGCAAATGGATTTCGGTGGCAGTTTCTTCCCCGATATAACCAAGTTCGACAATCTGGTACTTGCATCAGGTATTTTTCTGTTCTATGCTGGTATGGAGATGACCGGTATTCATGTTAAGGATATGAATAACCCCGCCAAAGAGTATCCAAAAGCAGTATTCATGGGTGCAATAATCACTGTACTTATCTTTGTACTCGGAACATTCTCGCTTGGAATTATTATACCGCAGAAGGATATTAACCTCACACAAAGCCTGCTTGTGGGATTCGATAACTATTTTGCCTACATACATGCATCGTGGCTATCGCCCATCATCGCCATAGCCCTTGCATTCGGTGTGCTTGCCGGTGTGCTCACATGGGTATCTGGCCCCTCAAAAGGTATATTTGCCGTGGGAAAGGCGGGCTATCTGCCACCCTTCATGCAGAAAGCCAACAAGCTTGGGGTACAGAAGAATATATTGCTCATTCAGGGCGGTGCTGTTACAGTGTTAAGCCTGTTGTTCGTTATTATGCCCTCTGTGCAAAGTTTTTACCAGATTCTGTCGCAGCTGACCGTGTTGCTATACCTTATCATGTATCTTCTAATGTTTGCCGCGGCAATATATTTGAGATATAGCATGAAGGACGCGCCGCGCCCGTTCCGCCTGGGCAGCAAAGGCAACTGCGTTATGTGGATTGTGAGCGGTGTGGGATTCTTGGGCAGCCTGCTTGCCTTTGTTCTCAGTTTCATTCCCCCTGCACAGATTTCAGTGGGCAGCAACGCAGTGTGGTACTCGGTGTTGGTTATTGGCTGCATTGTAGTGGTGGTTGCACCTTTTATAATATATGCAATGCGCAAGCCAAGCTGGGTGGACAAGGAGTCGCAGTTCGAGCCATTCCACTTTGATAAGTAATAAACGATAGAGGCTGCTAAAAAATTTAGCAGCCTCTATTGTTATGATTTGAAATACACTTTTATTACGACAGCGATTGCATATCATTAAGCTTCTTGTAGTAACCATCCTTGGCAAGGAGTTCTTCGTGCTTGCCACGCTCCACTATGCGCCCTTCGTGCAGCACGCAAATCTCGTCGGCATGCTTGATGGTGGATAGACGGTGAGCAATGGCTATGGTGGTACGGTTCTTCATAAGATGCTCCAAAGCCTCCTGCACAAGACGCTCCGACTCGGTATCGAGTGCCGAGGTGGCCTCATCGAGAATAAGCACCGGCGGGTTTTTGAGGATTGCACGGGCTATGCTCACGCGCTGACGCTGACCACCACTCAAACGACCGCCGCGGTCGCCTATGTTTGTATCGTAGCCAAACTCGGTTGCCATGATGAATTCGTGCGCGTTTGCTATTTTTGCGGCCTCTATAACCTGTTCCATAGTTGCATTCTCGCAACCAAAAGCAATATTATTGAAGAAGGTATCGTTAAAGAGGATTGCCTCCTGATTCACATTACCTATGATTGAGCGAAGGTCGTGCACACGGAATTCCTTTATATTCACACCATCTATAAGCACCTCGCCCTGCTGCACATCGTGGTAGCGGGGTATTAAATCCACAAGTGTCGATTTACCCGAGCCCGACTGCCCCACAAGCGCAATGGTCTTCCCCTTTGGAATCTCGAGGCTTACATCGTGCAAAACCTCGCGTGTATCGTAGCTGAATGAGATATTCTTCAACTCTATCTTATCCTTCAATGTATCAATCTTCACAGGGTTTGCGGGTTCCTTTATGGGATTCTCGGCATTCATGATTTTGTCGATACGCTCCAACGATGCAAGACCGCGCGGAATGTTGTATCCGGCCTTTGAAAACTCCTTCAAGGGGTTTATGATGCTGTAAAGAATTACCATGTAGAAGATAAACGTGGGGGCATCTATGCGCGACGACTCATTGAGGATGAGCAAACCGCCGAACCACAGAACAAAGACTATAAGCACCGTACCCAGGAACTCGCTCATGGGGTGTGCCAATGCCTGGCGGGTGGACACCTTGCAACCAGAATCGCGCACACCCTTGCTGGTGTTGGTAAAGCGTTTCTTCATCTGCTCCTCGGCTATGAAGGCTTTGATTATACGCAAGCCGCCCAAGCTCTCCTCGAGCTGCGACATGACATTGCTCCAACGCTCCTGCACCTCCAACGAGCGACGTTTCAGGCGCTTGCCCACACGGCCCATAATCCAACCCATGCCCGGCAATACAAGGATGGTGAAGAGGGTGAGTTCCCAGCTTGTCATCAAAAGGGCGGCAAAATAGAGGATTATGAGAATGGGGTTTTTCATAAGAAGGTCGAGCGAACTTGTTATGGAGTTCTCAACCTCGTTTACGTCGCCACTCATGCGGGCAATTATATCACCCTTGCGCTCTTGCGAAAAGAATGCCAAAGGCAGGCTCATGATTTTTGAATAGAGCATCACACGAATATCGTGTACCACGCCTGTGCGCAAAGGTATCATAACCGCCGAGGATGCGAAATAACAGCTGGTTTTAATGAGAGTCATCACAATGAATGCCACGCCTATAACCAACAGCGTAATCATGGCACCCTTGATGGCAATAAGCTGTGTTACATAGTAGTAGAAGTTATTTACCGCAACATCCTTAATGCCTGCGCTGCCCCACTCCATATATTCATATACCACATCGTGAGCACCTGTCTGGAACAGGATATCCAAAATGGGAATAAGAAGAGTAAACGAGAAGATATTGCTTATGGCAGAGAGGATATTGAGTATTATTGCCAAACCTACATATCTCTTATAGGGCATCACAAAGCGACGCATCATACTGAAAAATTCCTTCATAGTAACGGGAGTTTATTTGTATTTGCCACAAAAGTAACCAAAAATCTTTGTAGTATAAAAGAAATAACTGCAATATTGCCTTAAAAACACAATTAACACACTACACCAAGCCACCGTCAATGGTATAACCATTGGGATATATGAGCAGCACGCTTGTTTCGCGATAGTCTCGTTGCAACTGCACAAACACATGGTCGAGAGAGGGACGGAACGAGATTGAGCCGCGACGGGCACTCACAATTATGAGCAGATGGTCGCTGGCTATTATGCGCGAAAGACGTTTAAGGTCGTTGCCGCCATCAGTTTCACAGAACTCACAGCTGATGGGCACCGAATCTTTTTTGAGTTTTTTGCGTATGTGTGCCATGGTATCCATATGACCATGATATATAATTTTGCAACCAAGCCCCACGGCCATGCGAGCTGTCTCCTCTACCCAATGCTGGAAACCTGCTTCATATTCAGCCTTGGCAGGGAATGTTATATGTATGCAGCGTATTGTATTGAGCGGAATATTTATACGCGCCATTATAATCTGTGTATTTATGCCGTTGAGCAGTTCGGGCAGCACGCCGCCGAGGAACGAGTCGTTGGCAGTCTCCTTTTGATGAAAGCCCACTATGAGTTCGCGGTAATAGTTCTCCTTCATCTCGTGGATAATTCCATAAGAGAGGTTGGTGGTGAGGCGCACTTTGGTGAGCAACGGCACATTGACAGAGGCGGCTATATCGGCAGCCTTGTCGAGCACCTTTTGGGCACGCTCGCGCATCTTCTCATCTTCGTCGAGCACCACATTCACTGCCGAAAGGGGCACCTTGGTATCCTCCTTGCGCAACAAGAGGGCGAGATCCATGAGACGATCAACCATGTTGGGGTTGGCAAGAGCAAGCAGCATCTTTTTCGAGGTGTTGGCGGGTTTGTCTGTTACATCGCCCGACACCGCTATGCGGCGTGCCGTGCGGTCGGTAACAATGGAGCTTACTATGCACGTTACCAAAATGAGCAGAATAGTACCATTGAGCACATCTTCACTCAACAGATGGGTACCATCGGGCAGTATTATCTTGTGTCCCACTATGGCAGCGGCAAGCGTGGCTGCCGCCTGCGATGTGCTGAGACCAAACATAAGATACTGCTCATGGGCCGACATCCTGTATGCGCGGGCTGTAATCCACGATGCGAGAGCCTTGCCGGTGAGAGCTGTAACAATCATCACCGTGGCAACAAACAACGCAGTGAAATTACCGAAGAGCACATGCAGATTTATCATCATGCCCACACCTATAAGGAAATATGGGATGAAAATGGCGTTGCCCACAAAATCTATGCGACGCATCAAAGGCGAGGTGTGCGGTATCAGGCGGTTAAGCACCAGACCGGTGATGAATGCGCCCAAAATACCCTCCATGCCGGCAAGTTCCATGAGCCCGGCACCCAAAAAGAGCAGCGCCATCACAAATATGTACTGAATCACACCGTCGTTGTATTTTCTAAAGAAATAGCGTGCTATGCGCGGGAACAGGAATATAATAATTGCCGTTATGGCAATGAGTTTTACCATGAGAAGGACAAAGAACCACACATCGGATTTGCCGGTAAACATACCGCTTATCACAGCAAGCACAAAAAGGGTGAGTGTATCGGTTATCATGGTGCCGCCCACCACAAAATTAACACAGCGCAGACGCGACAGACCATAGCGCGCCACTATGGGATACGACAACAATGTATATGAAGCATACATACTCGCAAGCAGCACCGATGTTATGATACTGTATTTGAGAATAACCATATTGGTGAAAATACCAAGCGCAATGGGCAAGGCAAAAACCGACAAGCCAAGCAACAGCGCACCACCTTTTGCCTGCTTCATCTCCTGCAAATTTATCTCAAGGCTGGCAAGGAACATTATATAGTACAAGCCCACCTTGCCAAAGAGTTCAAAGCTGTCGTCGCGGGCAAGGATATTCAAGCCATTGGGGCCTATGAGAAGACCCGCAAGAATCATGCCTATGATGTGCGGCAAATGCAACCTGTTAAAAAGCAAAGGTGCAAACAATATTATGCAAAGAACACCCAGGAATATCCATGTGGGGTCTGTAACGGGGAAGAGAGCCTGCCAATTCATAATACCTGTATATTTACACATCAAATCACCACGAATATGTAAGGCCCATTGTCATATACTCTTTCAACTGCCAATAGCCATGTTTCTTATCCTTGAGCCCGGGCGAACTGTCGTCGAAACGGGTGTGCACAAGCATAGAAACCGAAAAATAGCGCGTTAGTTTAATGTCGAACTTATTTTCCCATGAGAAGAACGAGCGGGCATAGTTGGTATAAAACTCAGCACGCGACCACCAATTCAATATTTTGAAGAATGTGGCCGAAGGCACCTCTACCACCAGCTGAGTACCGAAGTCCTCTCTGTGATGGCGGCCCTCTTTTATACCATAGCGCGACACAAGGTTATCATATCGCACGAATTTGTAGTTATATGCCGACAAGGGGGCAAGGAACACCGACAACGAGATATTCTTCCACTGCGGTTTGTAGTTGATACCGACAGAGAATGTAGCATCGAAAGGAGCCATGAATTTAGATACAAAATGGTAGCTGTTGCTTGGATAGTTAGGCAACATCTGCGTTTCGAACTTGCTCTTGGCTGTGATGTCGAAATTCTTTATCAATTTATAACCAAGGGTCGATTCCAAGCGTAGTTTATCGTTATTCGTCTTGAAACTGTGCAATGTATCGCCTTCCACGGTGGTGAATCCTAAGTTCGCATCGAACTTATTTCTGAATGTAATCCTGTCTTTATCGTCATAATTCATATTAAGCACAAGCGTAGCCATCATCACGCGGGAGTTCTCACCACCCTGCGACCAGTTGGACGACACATAGTTCTGGGTAAATTTCAAATCGAAAGAACCCGAAACGCGCCAATATGAAGGCTTGTTCACCGTGGTTTTAAGACCGCCCACCACATTGTCGGGCATCTCTATCACAGGAGTCTCTTTCAAATCAATTTTTGCTACATCATTTGTTGCCACAGCCGGCACCGGTGCCTCCTTGCGCAATTGTTCCTCGGTTATATATATTTTGCCAGGGTGCTCGCGATAAACACTCATGAGCATGGCATCTATTACCGCCGAGCGCTTGTCATCGGCACCAAGAGAACCATGGTCAATGCCGCCTTGCACACCAAAGCCACTGCCAAAAGCCTTGTTTACCACAGAATTATACAGAACAGGCGATGTCAGCAGTTTTATATACACAGGGTTGGCACTTACCTCTTCATCGCCCACGCTGCTTGCATACAACGTATCGCAAACGAGAGAGTCAATCTTCGCCTTAAAGTAGTCAACCACATCATTATCACTCTGCGCAAACGCAAAAGACGAGGTGCCAAGCACCAATAACAAGAGTATATATTTTTTCATAGATAAATTGTGTTTACATAGCAAACAAGGCCGCCATGGCCTCTTTTAATTTGCAAAGGTACTATTTTTTCGCCATATACTCTAAAAAATATCTGTTATAAATTAAATTACGTAATAAAACAGAGATTTAGATAATTTTACAAAATAAAGCGGGTGAAAATACTTTTATTTTTGCTATCTTTGCACCTTGTGCGAAAATGAATGGCACTCGCAGTAAAATATTGAAACAAGTTTCATATCACTGCCAAGATAAATTTATTGAAAGAAACAAAAAACCGATTATGGATAAAAACAGTATTACAGGATTTGCACTTATAGGATTGCTCTTTGTGGCATTCTTCTATTTCAACCGCCCCAACCCCGAACAGGCACAGGCGCAACAGCGTTATCAAGATTCAATAGCCGCCATACAGAGAGCCGAGGAGGCTGCCAAACAGAAAATAATAGCTGCCGAAGAGGCTGCCATAGAACAGCAGAAGAGCGACAGCGCATCGTTCTTTTTCAACGTATTGAACGGCACCGAGGAGCAGGTAACACTCTCCAACGACAAGGTGAAGATAGAGTTATCCACATTAGGTGGCAAAATAACATCTGCCACACTTTTCGATTATAAAGACCAGGAAGGTAACGACCTCACCCTCTTTAACGACAAGGATAATATCGTTTATGCCGACAGCAGGGGACGTAAACAGGAGTTCAAAAACCAGATGTATTTTACATTTGACGGCAAGGAGAGCAACATTGAAACCAACGAGTTCTATTTTACCCCACGCGAGAAGAGCGATAGCAGCGTGGTGATGCGCCTTGCATTCACCGAGGACAAATACATTGATTTTGCATACCGACTACTGCCCGACAGCTACATGGTAAACCTTGCCATAGATGCACACAACATGCAGGGATTCTTCCCAAGCTCCATGCGCAAGATGGGTATAGGTTGGGAGCAACTGATGCGCCAGCAGGAGAAGGGATACAAATTCGAACAGCAATACTCAACCGTTACATACAAGATTGCCGATGACGACACCGACTATCTGAGCGAGATGAAGAGCGACGAGGAAACACTTACCGAGCCTCTCGACTGGGTTGCGTTCAAGAACCAATTCTTCTCGTGCATAATGATTGCCGGCGAGCAGTTCACCGATGCCTATTTGGAGTCGGACACAATAAACGAAGGTAAAGGATTCCTGAAAGAGTGCTTTGCATCGGTATATACCCCCTTTGACCCCACAGGCAAGGTTACAACAGACATCCAATTCTACTTCGGCCCCAACAAATACTCGGACCTCGTAGCCAGCAACCACCTTGCGATAAACAACGACAAGGATTTGGAGCTGCAAAAGTTGATTTACTTTGGCTGGCCCATTGTACGCTGGATAAACCGTTTCTTCATAATCTACCTGTTCGACTGGCTCAACAGCTGGGGGCTCAACATGGGTATCGTACTGCTCTTACTCACACTCATTGTAAAGGCAATTGTTTACCCCTTCACATACAAATCGTACATTTCATCGGCAAAAATGCGTGCATTAAAGCCATATATAGATGAGATAAACGCCAAATACACAAAGGCAGAGGATGCACTGAAAAAGCAACAGGAGATTATGGGACTATACAGCAAGTATGGCGCAAGCCCCATGGGCGGTTGCCTGCCTATGCTCATACAGATGCCCGTATTTATTGCCATGTTCAACTTTGTGCCAAACGCAATAGAGTTGCGCCAGGAGAGTTTCCTGTGGGCCAATGACCTCTCGTCGTTCGACGCGCTCATTCAGTGGAACACCTCAATATGGCCCATCGGTAACCATATAAGCATATTCTGTTTGCTGTTCTGTATCACACAGATACTAAACACATATTACACATCGAAGATGCAGCCCAGCATGGGCGGCTCGCCCGAGCAAGAGCAACAGGCAAAAATCATGCGTTGGATGATGTACCTGATGCCCATTATGTTCTTCTTCATCTTTAATGACTACTCTTCGGGCCTTAACTACTACTATTTTGTATCTACCCTTATAAGCGTTCTCATTTTCATCTACCTCAGAAGAACGGTGAACGAGCAGGATTTGCTCCGCAAGATGGAAGAGTACAACGAAAAGAACAAGAACAACCCCAAGAAACAGAGCAGCCTCATGGCACGCCTCGAGGCATTGCAAGAGCAACAGCAGCGCATGCTCGAGGAACAGCAAAGACGTAAAAACAAAAAATAATATATAAACAATGGGACTATTTGATTTTTTCAGAAAAAAGAAAGATAGCGAGCAACGTATCGGTGGCATGGAGGATTTCATGACCCTCATACGCGTGTATTATCAATCGGTACTTGCAGCGAACCTCGGTATAACAAACATTGGCATGTTGCCCGACCTTGCCACCTTCAAGCGCACACTTAAAGTGGCCACACAGAACAACAAGCTGGGCGTTGCCGAGAAGAGCCGTTGCAAAAAGATGCTTGAACAAATTTACGGCCTCAACGACAATTTCTTCAAAGAGATAGACCTCTCGATAAAGAAAAACTGCAAGAGAATAAACGATGTGCAGCCCTATCTGTTCACATTCCAAGGATTCAACAACGACCTCATGATGCTTGTGGGCAACCTCATGCAGTGGAAATTCCGCATACCATCCATTTTCCACAAACTGCTCAAAGGCATGACCGAGAAGATTGTAAACGACATCCTCACAAAGAACAGCTGGAAAGACGAGGCCACCTTCCAAACCGTATATGCAGTGCGCCAATACAAAGAAAAACTCGGCTATTCGGAGGAGTGGATAAGCAATTACGTATATAAAATTATCACCCTCGCCAAGAAGGAGCCACGCCCCAACAGCGACGAGGTAACAAAGTAACCCACTTACGGAGGCTGCCACGCACACAAGCCGTGCAGCCTCTTTTATTTACATGTAACCATGCTTACATTCAAGCCTATAACCATAGATGCAATAGAGACGCTCAAAAGCTTTGCAGCCAGAGCCCTTACCCACTCGTGCGACTACACCCCGGGCAACCTAGTCATGTGGTCCGAATATATGCACTACGAATATGCAGTAGAGAACGACACACTTTTTATACGCTCACTATCGGAACTTGACCTTGCCACACCCGCCTTTATGCCACCCATAGGCAGCCTGCCCCTGAAAGAGAGCATTGCACTGCTGCAAGAGCATTGCACCCAAAGCGGCACCTCGCTACGCATAACAGCAGCACCCGAGGATGTTGCCACAGAGATAGCAGCACAGCTACCCACCCACAGCATGAAGGAGCTTGACGGCTGGGCCGATTATATACACCGCGCCGAGGATATCGCTACCCTGCAAGGAAAGGCACTTAACAAACGCCGTAACCGAAAAAAGAAATTCCTTGCCGACTACCCCGGTTACGAATACAAGCGCTGCACCATGGAGGATATACCCGCAGTGGTGGAATTCCTGCTTGGCAAGGGCTGCGACGAAGCCATAATGCGTTGCTACGAGGTACACCAGAGCATAGCCACCGTGCGCAACCTGCCTATATACCCGCAACCCGCAGGCCTTATAAAGGTTGATGACAAAGTGGTGGCATTCACACTAGGTGAGGTGTGGGGGGACATGCTATACATACACATCGAAAAGGCTGACAGAGAGTATGCCGGATTGGGCGAAACACTCACCAGCGAGTTTGCAGCCGACATTATAGGCGAAATGCCACAAGTAACCCTCATAAACCGCGAAGAGGACCTCGGCAACGAGGGGCTGCGCCAAGCCAAGCGAGCATACAACCCCATCACCATGCTCAACCGCTACGAGTTCACGCAAGAAAAATGACAAAAGCAACAAGCACAACCACCGCCATAGAGAGACACCCATGGGAGCCCTTTGCACCTGCAAATGCCAAAATACTGTTTTTAGGCAGTTTTCCACCGCCGCGCATTCGCTGGTCCATGGATTTCTATTACCCTAACATAACCAATGATTTTTGGAAGGTAATAGGGCTGATTTTCTTCGGTGAGAAGGAGCATTTTATAGAAAAACAAGGCAAGCGATTCAAGGAGAAGGAGATAAAAGAATTCCTTGCCGAGAAAGGCATCGCTCTCTACGATGCTGCAACGGCCGTACACCGTTTGAGTGGCAATGCCTCCGATGCCCGGCTGCAAATAGTGGAAGCCACCGACATCGCAGCCCTGCTTGCCCGCATGCCCCACTGCCACCACATAGCCGTTACAGGCGAAAAGGCGGCAGAAACAGTGCTTGCACCACACGCGGTAATGTCGCCCAAGATAGGCGAAAGTACAAGGATACACTATGGCGAGCGCGTCATAACACTGTGGCGCATGCCATCCACATCCCGCGCCTACCCGCTGGCACCCGAAAAGAAAGCCGAATTCTACCATGCGCTGTTCCATGCCACGGGAGTGCTATAATACAAACGTATCATTTACAACTCGCATAACATTCCCACTTTTGCATCATATTTCACAATATATTCCATAGAGAATTTGAAAATGGCTGCAAAAAAGCACACAATTCTTTCAAATATCCAAAAAATCTTATATATTTGCAATAATGATTGTCGTATTATGACCGAAAACGATAGAATAACATTGATGCACTTTGAGCAAAAGCTCCATCTGCTGTTGCACAACTACAAAAAGTTGCAAGAGCGCAACAGCGAGCTTGAATCTCTTATAGAGCAAAGAGAGAACAGCCTCAAAGAGTTGCAGCTGCGTTGCGATTCGTTGGAGAAAAACTACAACAATCTGAAACAGGCAAAGGTAATAACACTCAGCGATAGCGAAATAGGGCAAACGCGAGAGAGATTATCGAAGCTGGTGCGTGAAATCGACCGATGCATCGAGTCGCTGAAAAAATAACCATTAAAGAGACCGTGCAAATGGAAGATAGAGAATTAGGAATCAACCTTATAATTGACGGAATATCGTTCCCGCTCACAGTGAAAGCAAGCGAGGAACCCTACTACCGCCAGGCGGCGCGTCTTACAAACGACAAGCTGGCTATATATAAAAAATATTTTTCGGGCGAGGGCGATGTGCGTGTTCTCATAATGGCCGCACTCGACATTGCCTTGGAGAAGGTGAAGCAGACCGACGACGCAGGGTCGGCCGAGGTTTTGAGAAAAGTAAACGAATTCTCGCGCCTCATTGACAACACTTTGCAGGGAAATAAGTGATTCCGCTTTTTTATTTAGAATTCACGCATTGCCATATTCACAAAGCCGATGTAAAACATCGGGCTTGAATATTGCGGTGCGTTTTATTATATATTTTAATAACGTAACACTATGCTTACATCAACATCATTAATCATTGGCGCAGTTGCAGGAGCACTTATAGGCTGCATCTGCCAATACGTAATAATACGTTACGGCTTCAAGTCCAAATTCCAGCGCATCATAGACGAGGCGCACAAAGAGGCTGAAGTCATAAAGAAGAACAAACTACTCGAGGTAAAGGAGAAATTCCTGAACAAGAAGGCCGAGCTTGAAAAAGAGATTTCACAGAGAAACAACAAGATTCAGCAGGCCGAGCACCATTTGAAACAGCGCGAGATTCAGTTCAACCAACGCAACGAGGACCTTCAGCGCCGCAAGAACGAGGTTGAGAACTTGCGCGAAAACCTCGAAGCACAGAAAGGGTTGCTTGAGCGCAAGCAGGAGGAACTTGACAAACTGCACTTGCAAGAGCGCGAGAAACTCGAGGCTATAAGCGGTCTTTCGGCCGAGGATGCAAAAGAGCGCCTTGTGGAATCTCTTAAAGAGGAGGCTAAGACACAGGCTGCATCGTACATCAACGACATTATAGACGATGCCAAGATGACCGCAGGCAAAGAGGCGAAGAAGATTGTCATACAGACAATACAGCGCGTAGCCACAGAGACCGCGATAGAGAACTCGGTAACCGTGTTCCACATTGACAACGACGAGATGAAGGGCCGCATCATCGGCCGCGAGGGCCGCAACATACGCGCATTGGAGGCTGCCACCGGTGTGGAGATTGTGGTGGACGACACCCCCGAGGCCATTGTATTGAGCGCATTCGACCCTGTACGCCGCGAGATTGCCCGCCTTGCACTGCACCAGCTTGTAGCCGACGGCCGCATACACCCTGCACGCATTGAGGAGGTTGTTGCCAAGGTAAAGAAACAGATTGAGGAGGAGATTATCGAAACCGGTAAACGCACTACCATCGACCTTGGAATACATGGCCTGCACCCCGAACTCATTCGCATCATAGGAAAGATGAAATACCGTTCATCATACGGACAGAACCTGTTGCAGCACGCACGCGAAACCGCCAACCTCTGCGCAGTTATGGCTGCCGAGCTTGGCCTTAACCCCAAGAAGGCAAAACGTGCCGGATTGTTGCACGATATTGGCAAGGTGCCCGACGAGGAGACCGAACTGCCACACGCAGAGTATGGTATGAAGATAGCCGAAAAGTACAAGGAGAAACCCGACATCTGCAACGCCATCGGTGCTCACCACGACGAGGTGGAGATGACCAGCCTCATAGCCCCCATCGTTCAGGTGTGCGATGCCATTTCGGGTGCACGCCCCGGTGCACGCCGCGAGATTGTAGAGGCATACATCAAGCGTTTGCACGACCTTGAACAGCTTGCTATGTCGTACCCCGGTGTAACAAAGACCTACGCAATACAGGCCGGCCGCGAGTTGCGCGTTATTGTGGGTGCCGACAAGATAGACGACAAGCAGACCGAGCTATTGTCGGGCGAGATTGCAAAGAAGATTCAAGACGAGATGACCTATCCCGGGCAGGTGAAGATTACAGTAATACGCGAAACACGTGCCGTGAATTACGCACGATAAGTATTAAACATACACCAAAATCGCGAGTAGCTCTTGGAGTTACTCGCGATTTTGGTGTATGTTATTTATACTACACAAGACTGCGCAAAATCAAGGGTTCACCATTGTTTCATTTACGGCACCGGTTTCCGTTTTTGAATTACCTCTGATTACAAGAACTGCACCCAGCGTATTCATTAGTGCGCATTAAAGCTTTTAGGAAAACGAGCGTTAAGTTTTTTGGAGAAACAGCGAGGACGTAGTGCGGTATGCCGTTAAATTTCTCACAACGCAATACCGCACGTTTCCGGAGCCTCCAAAAAATCAGCTACGTTTTCCGTTAAGAAAGCGACCATATGCGCAGAGGTCTTTGGTACTTTCTATCGGCATAGAAAGTACATAAAAAATATAATTTTAGGGGGTTATATACGAAACCACACTACTTTGTCATTTTGACGACTGAAAGGAGGAAAAATCTCAATCAGAGATTCCTCACACAAGGTTCGGAATGACAAAACAAAGTTTTGTTATCGGCGAGTTTTGCAGCAAAGGTCGTGCGTAGTGCGGCAATGTCGCACCGCACGGGTTGCGAAGAAGCAAAGCGAGCCAATGACATTGTAAATATAGAATGACAATATTGGTAATCTGTTTGAAATTCTATATAATTACCTAATTTTATTGAGAGAACTGCCGATAAACAACACCGGGGATTTGAGAACAAGCCACCAGCTTTTGCAAGTGAGCCTTTATTTGTTATGCATAGCTATGCAAGCCACCAAGCAGATAATTCACACCAAAGAAGGTAAAAAGCATCACAAGGAAAGCCACCAAACAGAAGGCGTGGAACACCAACGGGCGAGCCATAAAAGGCAGGGAACGAGTGTGAAAGCCCGCCGAGCATACCAAAAGCGTAATAAGCGCCCAAACCTCCTTTGGGTCCCAACCCCAATAACGCCCCCACGAGATATTGGCCCATGCAGCACCAAGGAATATACCCGCCACAAGTAGCCATGTGGCATAGTAGAGCATCACACGACCGCTGACTGCAGTATTCTCCAAACGCCTGTAATCTTTATTAAACCAATAGACCACAAGCGATACAAGCGCATTTACAGCCAAAAGCCCGATAAAAACATATGAGAGAATTATTGTAATAACGTGCATGGGCAGCAAGGGGGTGCGCAGCACCGGTTGCACAGGCCCCGACGCGCCCACACCGCTTGAAAACGAGACGATAGCGCATATAAGAGCCAATACAAAAGCTCCAAAAGCCAAAGTACGATTCGTGCGAAAGAAGAAGACGGCAAAAAAAGCGCACCATGCAATAAACATCATCACCTCAGCACTATTGGAAACAGGGAACACCCCACTATCCGCCCAACGCAATATACCCAAATAACCTATAACAACAAAGAGAAGCATTGAAATCGCAACAAGCTGCCACCAATGAAAGGAAGGCATATTTATGCGAGGATAGCCTATTGCCACAAGGCGTTGCATAAGCACGCGCTTTTGGGTGTTACGCGCCACAAACAGAAAAATAAACCCGATGACAGTGAGCAGATAACCCGCATAGGAGATTGGCACACCCCAAGGATCGTGGCTCACAAGGAGCGTTACGCAATCGTCATCAACAGAGGAGAGGCAAAAACGATACCCCGCCCTATCGTACACATTGTTCATGGATAGCGATACCGAAGAAACATCACCCACGGCGGGCAGCACAGCAAGGGTTGCAACGTAGTCGCGCGGCGAAACGCCATCTTCGTAATACTCCACCCTGCAATCCTTCAAAAGCAACCTGAACGGAAACTTTGCAAGCGAGCCTTCATCGGTTACAAACATGCTTGCCGGGGCGGCCTCCTTGCACAGGTTGAGCCTGCCACGCTCGGCTGTGCAATAAGTTACAAAAGCACCCACAAGCACCACGGCAAATGCCAAATGAAGAAAAAGCGAGGCCGCCACGCGCCTCATAGGAGTTTTGAAAATATAAAGCAACGACGATACGAGCATCACCGCCCACAGAGCCGCGAACAGTGGTGAGGAGTATATATATTCATGCGCAACGGCTGCACCCCACACAGTCCCCACCAAAGTGGAGGCCACAAGCACCACCAGAAGCAATGCCAATGAACCAAAGGATAGATATTTGAGCAGATTTACTTTCATCACCACAACGCCAAATGTTCAAACAACACCTTAATACCTATTATAATAAGTATCACTCCACCCCACAGCTCGGCACGCAATTGGCGAGCAAATCCCTTGCCACTGAATATACCGAGGAAGAGCCCCAGCAAGGACATCGCAAAGGAGACCAGGCCAATGGCCACCAACGGATAGAACAGATTGACGAGCCGTGTTATACCCATACACGAGAAGGATACACCCACAGCCAAGGCATCTATGCTTGTTGCTATTGCAAGCGTAAAGATAACCTTCAAACGACGAGGATTGAAAGTTCTCTCCTCCTCTTCCTTGCACGAATCCATAATCATGCGCACACCCAGGAACGAAAGGATGGCAAAGGCTATCCAATGATCGAAACTCTCAATGAGAAAGCGAAAACGGTCTGTGGCCACCCACCCTATCAAGGGATTGAATGCCTGAAAGAAACCGAAGAGGAATGCCATGGCAAGCATAGGCTTCCAACGCACCCTGCCGTATATTATACCGCTTGCAACAGAAACCGCAAAGCAATCCATTGCCAAAGCAAAGGCCAGAAACCATATATAAAAGTGTGTCATACGAATCGGATAGTTCTTATTTGCTACAAAAATACTCCATTTTTATTATATGAGCAAGGAAGGTTCTTCGCCACATATTATTTTAACAACCATACAGTTATAATAGTCTTTATTTACCTGGCACTATGCACAAAAAGAAAAAAAATAACAATTTTTCTATTTGAAAAAGAAAAAAAGCAGTATCTTTGCACCATGGTTAAACAGCCGACAAGGCTGCACAACCACCAATATACCGGGGCTATCTGGATTTGACAGCGGGTAGAAAAGGTATGTAAGCACGCAGTGCCTCGTTGGTTCGCACTATAATCTGAGCCCGCAACAATTATCTGGCGAAACTTCTTATGCTCTCGCTGCTTAATCGAAGTACAGTAGATTAGCTTTATTCCTGCACAAGGTGCGGGAACGAGACATCACCCGGACGCTGTTGTTCCGAAGCAATCCGACAAGGTGGTGCAGGCAAATCGGGACTAATCATGGCAGGCCTCGATGCCGTGGTGAAATTTTAGAGGATAAGGCACAAGTTGGTGGTCTCGGTCTTGCTTGTGCTCGAAAACCGCACCGAAGACTAAGCGTGTAGAAAGCATATGGTTTCCTCGTTTGGACGAGGGTTCGACTCCCTCTAGCTCCACAATAGAAAAGGAAGAATACACTTCCTGTTGAAGCTATGAATAACATATATCTAAAAAAACTTCCGCATCAGGGGTTTGCCACAACGCAATCGTCGTTGCAACAGTTCATGCAACACGCCTATCAGCTACAACACACCACAATCTTTTACGGCATAAGCGGCGAAGCGCTGTTTACTATCGATGGACAAAAGTATCGTTTCACCCCCGGGCAAATAATAATATGCCCCGCCAACTCCAATATTCTGTTGCTCGATATAACAAGTGATTTTTCGGCAAGACTGCTGGGACTCATAAAGCACATATGGCTTGCCGCACGCAGCTCCATGAGCCCCGAGAGCATGCAGATTATAGAACGCCGAATACACCAAGGCGGCAACAACGAACTCGAGAAGGAGTACATAGACAATATATTCAGGCAGATAGATATTCTTGATGCTGAGCTTGCAGGGAACGAAACCTGCATGGAGTATTGCAGACAGAATGTGATTCTTGCGGTAAACTCCATGCTGCTATACATACAGCACATAAACAAGGAGACAAATTTCACTGCAAAAGAGCATATACCCGAGAGCAAGGACAAGATGTTCTACGAGTTCCGTGTACTGCTTACAAAAAAATTCCGCGAAAACCGTTCGGTACAATTCTATGCCGACAGTTTGAAGATATCCACCCGCCAGCTAAACTCTATATGCCAGCGGGCAGGCGGGCAGAACGCAAAGGAGATTATTGACCACTATACGATAATCGAATTGCAGGTGGCGCTGATGTATACGCACAAAAGTTTTCAGGAACTTGTGAGCGACTTTAATTTCCCCGACCAATCGTACCTTAACCGCTATTTCAAGCGACATACAGGATTTTCCCTTTCTGAATTCAGAACAAACGGCGTAATGGTTGACTAACCATTACGCCGTTTCGTATATCTATTTATTCTAAAAAGAACAAAAGAATCGTTACGCCTCGCCCTTAAATGGAGTATTGGGGATATACCCCTGACGCTCGGGCAAACGTATCTCGCCAAACTGCGCCTCGTATTTACGCAAGTTATCCTGCAAGGCAAGCACAAGACGCTTGGTGTGCTCGGGAGTCATCACAATGCGCGACTTCACCTGTGCCTTTGCCACACCGGGCATTATGCGCACGAAATCCATCACAAATTCCGATGAGGAGTGTGCTATTACAGCAAGGTTCGAATATGTACCCTCGGCAATATCCTCTTTAAGTTCTATTTGAAGCTGTCCTTCTTTTTTCATTTCCATAATATCATTCAGCTACGGGGTGAGAAAAATCAACAAGGTTCACAGTGAAAATAAGCGTAGAGTATGCCTGCACCACACCATTGTCAGTGGTGCCATATCCTAATCTATATGGAATGAATATTTCCCATATATCGCCATTAACCATCTCCTGCACGGCAGTGGAGAAACCTATGACACACTCGTCAAGGGGAGTCTTCACCGGTGTTTCATAATCGGGGTTAAGCTCGCCCGAGTAGGTGGCATCGAATATTTTATTGTTTATGAGCCTGCCCGAATAGTTTATCCACACATTGTCGTTGAACATAGGATGTTCTGTACCTGCGCCGTTGCTCTTTACTTTGCAATAGACATAGTAGTCGTTATCCCATTCAATGCTCTCGTCGAGCCCCGTGGCAAGAAAGCGTTTCCACTCGCCACTGACATTCTCGGCAGCCTCAACCGCTATGGAATCTATGTAATGAGTATTTCGCTGTTCCCAATTGGCATACTCCGACGACTCGTCGCTCTCGCTGCATGAGGCAAGCCCCACGAGCGCGAGAAGCAACAAAGAGAATAGTTTACCTATATTTTTCATTTGAAAATCAAACAAGTTTCTTCAACAATGAGGTTATGCTGACATTATCCTGAATGATGCCACGCAAATCGGCAATGGCCACACGGCGTTGCTCCATAGTATCGCGCTCGCGCAAAGTAACCATGCCATCCTCAAGTGTCTGGTGGTCTATTGTTACACAGTAGGGAGTACCTATGGCGTCCATGCGACGATAACGCTTGCCGATAGAGTCTTTCTCCTCATAGTAACAGTTGAAATTGAATTTCAGTTCGTTCATTATCTCGCGAGCCTTCTCGGGCAGACCGTCTTTCTTCACCAAGGGGAGCACTGCCAACTTAACGGGTGCAAGTGCGGCGGGCAGGCGCAATACTACGCGCGTTTCGCCATTCTCCAATTTCTCCTCGGTATATGATGCACACATGATGCTGAGGAACATACGATCCACACCGATAGATGTCTCGATAACATAAGGAGTATAGCTCTCGTTTGTCTCGGGGTCGAAGTATTTGATATTCTTGCCCGAATATTTCTCGTGCTGGCCAAGGTCAAAGTTGGTACGTGAGTGAATACCCTCAACCTCCTTGAAGCCAAAAGGCATCTTGAACTCGATGTCGGTGGCAGCATTGGCATAGTGTGCAAGTTTCTCGTGGTCGTGGTAGCGGTATGCCGCATCGCCAAAGCCAAGAGCCTTGTGCCATGCCAAGCGTGTCTCTTTCCATTTGTTGAACCACTCGAGCTCACTGCCGGGGCGCACAAAGAACTGCATCTCCATCTGCTCGAACTCGCGCATACGGAAGATAAATTGGCGGGCAACAATCTCGTTACGGAAAGCCTTACCTATCTGTGCTATACCAAAGGGTACGCGCATACGGCCTGTCTTTTGCACGTTGAGGTAGTTCACAAAAATACCCTGTGCAGTCTCGGGGCGCAGATATATCTTCATTGCAGCATCTGCTGTAGAACCCATCTCGGTGGAGAACATGAGGTTGAATTGGCGCACCTCGGTCCAGTTGCGTGTACCGGAGATGGGGCATACAATCTCCTCGTCTATGATTATCTGGCGCAACTCCTCCAAATCCATTGCGTTGAGAGCCTTGGCGAATCGCTCTTGCAGAGCATCGCGTTTAGCCTTCTCGGCAAGCACTTTGGGGTTGGTCTCCATGAAAAGGTCGCGGTTGAAAGAGTCGCCGAAACGCTTTGCAGCCTTTGCAGCCTCTTTCTCCATCTTCTCCTCATATTTTGCAATCTGCTCCTCAATGAGCACATCGGCACGATAGCGTTTCTTTGAATCGCGGTTATCGATGAGAGGGTCGTTAAAAGCATCTACGTGGCCCGATGCCTTCCAAATTGTGGGGTGCATGAAAATTGCAGAATCTATACCCACGATATTATCGTTGAGCAGCACCATGCTCTGCCACCAATATGTGTTAATATTATTCTTCAGTTCCACGCCCATCTGTCCGTAGTCGTAAACTGCACCTAATCCATCATATATGTCGCTCGAAGGGAAAACAAAACCATACTCCTTGCAGTGAGCGACCACTTTCTTAAATACATCTTCTTGAGCCATTTTTCTATAAAATTAAATTTTTCGCAAAGTAAATCATTTTTTGGCTAAAAACCGCCATTTTACCCCATTATAATTATATTTTTATAGTAAAATAATACAAAACAGAGAGAAGAAAACCATTCAAAGAGAAGAAAAGAGGCCGATGGCCTAAAAAACAATTGCCACACAGTTTAATTTTAGATGTTTTTTAACTATATTTGCGAGAAATAGCGAAGCGGCCTGACAGCCGCAATTTCGCACACCGAAAACCGCAAATATAAATTACATAAAAAAAGGCCTGCAAGGCCCAATATTTATGGATTACAACGAATACGACGAGAACATAAACGAAATGAACGAGGAGCCCATAGAGACACCCGATGAGGGGACCGAAGAAGGCAAGGAACAGGGCAAGCACCAACATAAGGTTTCGAGCGAGGATGTTACCCACAAACTTACGGGAATGTACCAGAATTGGTTCCTCGACTATGCCTCATATGTAATTCTGGAACGCGCCGTTCCACACCTGTATGACGGTTTGAAACCGGTACAGCGACGCATTCTGCATGCCATGCGCGAGCTTGACGACGGGCGTTACAACAAGGTGGCAAATGTGGTGGGCCACACCATGCAATACCACCCTCACGGCGATGCATCCATTGCCGGTGCGTTGGTGCAGCTTGGGCAGAAGGACCTCCTTATCGACTGCCAGGGTAACTGGGGAAACATACTCACCGGCGACTCGGCCGCCGCACCGCGTTACATAGAGGCACGCCTCTCGCATTTTGCTCACGACGTAGTATTCAATCCCAAGACCACAGAATGGAAATTATCATACGACGGTCGCAACAAAGAGCCCATCACACTGCCTGTAAAATTTCCCTTGCTGCTGGTGCAGGGAGTGGAAGGTATTGCTGTGGGACTATCTTCAAAGATTCTGCCACACAATTTCAACGAGGTGTGCGATGCGGCAATAGCCTACCTGAACAAAGAGGAATTTACACTGTACCCCGATTTCCAGACAGGTGGTTGCATTGATGTTTCGCGTTACCACGACGGCGACCGCACCGGGCGTGTGCGCATACGCGCGAAAATATCCAAATCGGACGACAACAAGACACTCACCATTACCGAGATACCCTACGGAAAGACCACCCCGCTCATAATAGAATCCATTTTGAAGGCGGTGGACAACGGCAAAATAAAGATACGCAAGGTAGATGATAACACATCGGACAAGGTAGAGATTCTTGTGCACCTTGCCCCCGGCGTGTCATCGGACAAAACAATAGATGCCCTATACGCATTTACCGACTGCGAGATAAGCATCACGCCCTGTTGCTGTGTGATAGACGACCACACACCACGTTTCCTCACCGTGAGCGACCTACTGCGCCGCTCCGTGGATGGCACAAAAGAGCTGCTGCGCCAAGAGTTGCAGATACGCCGAGGCGAGTTGCTTGAACAGTTGCACTTCGCATCGCTCGAAAGCATATTCATTGAGGAGCGCATATACAAGGACAAGGAGTTTGAGCAGGCAAAAGACATGGACACCGCGCTTGCCCACATCGACAGCCGTTTGGAGCCATACAAAGAGAGTTTCATACGCGAAATAACGCGCGACGACCTCTTGCGCCTTATGGAGATAAAAATGGCACGCATCCTGCGTTTCAACAAAGATAAGGCCGAGGAGCTTATTGCACGCCTGCAAAAGGACATTAAGGAGATTGACCGCCAGCTGGGCCGCATGACCGAGGTAACCATCAAATGGTTCACCATGCTCAAAGAGAAGTATGGCAGCCGCTACCCCCGACAGACCGAGATACGCAATTTCGACACCATTGTCGCCGCAAAAGTGGTTGAGGCCAACCAAAAGCTCTACATCAACCGTGCCGAAGGCTTCATAGGCACATCGTTGAAGAAAGACGAGTTTGTAACCAACTGCTCGGACATCGACGATATCATTCTTTTCTACAAAGATGGAAAATACAAAGTGGTGAAGGTGAGCGAGAAACTATTTGTGGGCAAGAATGTGATACATGTGGATGTGTTCAAGAAGAACGACAAGCGCACCATATACAACGTGGTTTATCGCGATGGCAAGAACGGCATACACTTTATCAAGCGCTTTGCCGCAACGGGCATGACACGCGATCGCGAATACGACCTCACACAAGGCACACCCGGTTCAAAAGTGGCATACTTTACATCGAACCCCAACGGCGAAGCCGAGGTTATAAAGGTGCAGTTGCGCCCCAACCCTCGCTTGCGCATAGCAACCATTGAGAAAGATTTCAGCACCATTGCCATAAAAGGGCGACAATCTATGGGCAACATACTCACCAAGAACGAGGTGATGCGCATAACGCTGAAAAAACATGGAAGTTCCACCCTTGGCGGCCGCAAGGTGTGGTTCGACCGCGACATCCTGCGTATAAACTTCGACAACCACGGAGAGTACATCGGCGAGTTCCACAACGACGACAAGATACTTGTAATAAGGGAGAACGGTGAGTTTTATCTGTCGCCCATAGACCTTAACAACCACTACGAGGACGACCTCATGGTTATTGAGAAATACGACCCCGCAAAAGTGTGGTCGGCAGCACTGTTCGATGCGTCGCAGCAGGGCTATCCCTATGTAAAACGCTTTACCTTGGAGGCAAATGCCCGCCGACAGAACTGCCTTGGCGACCACAAGGGAAACAAACTGATATGGTTCACAAGCACCGCCTTCCCACGCATACAGGTGATGTTTGGCGGCAACGACCAATTCCGCGAGCCTTTGGTAATAGAACTTGACGAATTCATAGCTGTTAAGAGTTTCAAGGCAAGGGGCAAACGACTCACCACATACGAGATAGACGAGATAATAGAGCTGGAACCCACCAAATTCCCGCCCGAGCCCGAGCCGGTTGAAGAGGAGCCCGTTGCAGATGATCCCGACGGTGCCGAACCCGAGCAACTATCACTATTCAACGAATGATAAAAAGAGCCCTTATATACATCCTTGCATTGTTGTGCGCACCGCTCATGCTGTGCGCACAACACATTGCAGGCGACAGCATAGTTCCCGAGAGGCTCGTCGTAAAATGTTCGTCATACGGAGTAACATACATGAACAACCTCGACACCTACCTGTCGGGCTACAACCACACAGGGCGCGGCCTTTACTACTCGCACGAGAAGTTCCGCGACGCACGCACAGGCAGCTACCGTTGGAAATATCAGACACTGCTCACCGCCAACATTGGCTTTACCACGCTGCATGATAACACGCAGCTGTCGGGCATGGTAAATTACAATTGGAGCGGTTTCCACCCGTTCAAACTGAACAGCCGCACACAGCTGCTTGCCGGAGCGCAGATACAGCTCGCCGGGGGTGCGCTATACATACCCACCAACGGCAACAATCTTGTATCGGTAAAACTGAGAACAGCTCTTGCGGCATCGGGAGCAGCCATACACCACATACCCTCGAAGCGAGGAGATTATGTACTGCGTTGCCAGATAGACATCCCGCTCATAGGAGCCATGTTCGCCCCCGAATTCGGGCAATCCTATTACGAGATATTCGGCTTGGAAAACTACAGCCGCACCATCGCTTTTTCGCACCCCTTCAACAGCCCCTCGGTGCGCGGACTCTTCTCGGTGGACATCCCTGTCGCATGGCGCAAAAAGAGCGCCACCATACGCCTTTCGTACACCGCCGACTTATTCCAAAGCGATATAAACGACATACGCACTCACCTATATAACCACGCATTCACCGTGGGCGTGGTAAAAACCATATATAAGGTAAAAAAAGATGACAAGATAATACAATATTCACCATTTTAGGCAATGATGAAAAGAGTGCTTACATACAGCATACTGCTGCTTGCAACCATTATCACAGGCTGCGTGGAGGAGGATTCGTTCAGCAATTCGCCACAGGGCAACTACGATGCATTGTGGAGCCTCATAGACGAACGATACTGCTTCTTTGAGCATGCCAAGAATGAGTATGGGCTGGATTGGAACGATGTATATCACAAATACAAGCCACAGGTAGATGCCGCAAAAAGCAATGCCGAACTGTTTGACATATACGGCGAGATGCTGCGCGAACTGCGCGACGGCCATGTAAACCTTGTGTCGGACTACGGCACCATATACTATTGGGATTGGAATCTCAACCACCCTCTCAATTTCAGCGATTCGCTGCAACGCAACTACCTTGGCAACAATTTCCGCCTGACACAAGGCATCAGATACACCACCCTGCCAAGCAACATCGGATACATATATATTGAAAGCTTTGAGGGTGGCATAAGCAGCGACAATGCAAGCCTCATGCTCCTGCGCCTTGCCGATAGCAAAGGAATAATCATTGACATAAGAAACAACGGCGGCGGCCTGCTCACATCGGCCGAGGCGCTTGCCCAACATTTTGTAACGGAAAAGACACACTGCGGATATATACAGCACAAAACAGGGAAAGGACACAACGACTTTTCTGCACCCGAGCCACTATACCTTGAACCCAAGGGAGCAATTTGGAAGAAGCCGGTTATAGTGCTGACCAACCGCGGAGTATATAGCGCAGCCAACCATTTTGTAATGCTCATGAAACCATTGCCGCAGGTAATGGTAATTGGCGACAAGACCGGCGGAGGCTCGGGGCTGCCCATGGGTAACACACTCCCCAATGGCTGGACGGTGCGATTCTCGGCATGCCCGATATTGGATATCGACGGCAACCACACCGAGTTCGGCATTGCGCCACACGAGGAGGTACATATAACCAGCACCGATTGGAACAACGGGCGCGACACAATCATTGAACGGGCAATAGAGATTATAAACTCGCTCTACGAGGAAAATAACAACGAAAAAGATTGATAATATAAAAAAAAACGCTACCTTTGCAACACCTTAACAAAAAGGTACCGCGTCTAATGAACGCCCGCGCCTGTGGCGAAATTGGTAGACGCGCCAGACTTAGGATCTGGTGTTGAGAGACGTGTAGGTTCGAGTCCTATCAGGCGCACGAATAAGAGAATGTTAGTGGTTGACAATCAACGAGATAACATTCTCTTATTTCTATTTCTGTCAACCAATTGTCAACCGAACTTTTTTATATTTTTTTAACATCGCAAAAACTATGACTATTGTAGATTTTGAGAAACTTGTAGAGAAAGACCCCAAAAGAGACGAAATTCTTAATAGAGTAAAGACCGGGGTCGGAGTACTAAATAATGACGAAGAGTGGTACGATATTTGTGCTGAGCAATACAATCTATGCAATAAAAACATCGAATCGTTCTTTTACAACCTATATAGAATTCTTGATTTTTATAGAATCAAACAAGCAAATTTCAAGGTAATAGAAAAGAATGATGCCCTATTTTTAAAAAAGTTTGAAAACATACATTCAAAAATCGCAGAATACGTAGAGCTACATCCTATTGAGAAAGCGAAAAACAATGACTACAAAGAAAGGCTCATTAACGATATTGCAATTATTGTATTCAATGATTTTTTTGAGCCGCTTACACTTCTCGAGCACCGCCGCAAGCACCTAAAGGAAGTTATCTCTCTATGGGAAATGGCAGAAAAATGGAATGGCACATACGAGTTAGACAAAATCAGCTTTACTTTAAACAAGGACGGTGGTTCATATAAAATAACTGAAGATAAGACCATAAATTTGCTTAAAGATGCCATTTGCAACAAAATTCCATGGCTAACTCCTCACGAATACCTTATAGATGGTAAAAAGCTAAACAAGACAAAAATCAACAATGACATCGATAAAATAAAAAATTACGACACACATCATTACTCTCGACTTCGCAATCATTTGATATACGAAATATTTCTTGTTTTTGTCTATTTCGAATTTGTCGATACAACTGACACCAACGAATACAATATAAAAACAAAAAATGGAGAATGCGCGGTACTAAACACCACAAACGCCGTTTGGATTTATGATTTAATCGACTTGCTGGGAATTTTCAAAGCAGCCAATAAAGGAAAAAGGGAAGCGATGAATGAAAAAGAAACAGAGGGCAAAAAGGACTATATTAAGGATGCCATTAAAGACCAAAATGCGCGACATAAATTAGATTTACCAATTGATACTTACAGAAGAGAATATACTGGCCGCTTTACCAAATATACCGAAATAATTCCGTCCCCAATCCCCTTATAGCCTTATAAGTAGAAAGAGCTATAGTCCGGCCTTTAGAGAGGGGACATAGCAACTAAATATAAAACACAAAATTCATTTATACCTGGTAAGATCCGGAAAGGGCGAAGAGCGTCCGTGTCTTATTGGAAGAATAGAAGATGTGCGAGTAATCTATGAGTCAAGCACCTTAGACGAAAACATTGAACTATTAAACCACCAAGCTACAGTTGAAGAGACTGCGGCAAGGTGGTTCTTTTTTTTGCTATATCTAAATAAGAATCTATGTCCAGTTTTGTTTTTTACAATTATAAATCATCGTATCTAATACTAGTAGAAATTGCTTAGTATCTAGGAAATAACTAGGATACGCCTCTTGCAGTTCTCTCATTTTAGGAACGGAAACAAATACAACGGCATTAACGTTGTCTTGGGCGGAAGCTTCTAATTCAGCATATCTTATCGTTGCATCATCTTCCTTCTCTTTTGGATATACTTCAACGTTAACGATTCTTTGTATGAAGTTTATATTTAAAATATAATATCCATCCTTGTAATTCTCATTTCGTGCATGAATGTTAGAGACGTCCAATGCTTTCAAGGTGTCTGCTAGGTTATAATCCTTATTTAAATTATAAAGAAGTTTCATAAGTTCTTTCATGCCATATCCATCATCAATATGCTCGGATAAAATTGGCATTTTTTCTTTTATGGCAAACAAAGAACTAACAACTTTAAAGAAGTCCAACCATTCATCTGCTCCTTGGCTTGATTTAAGGGCGGTTTTTGTTATTAGACCAGCCGTTTCCACAGCCATAGCCCAATTATGTTGTAATTTCGTTCGAAGTTGTAGTTCTATTTTTACACCATGAGTGTCTTTATTGTTTGATACGTATTTATATATAATATGAACACTACGGTAGCCACTAGTAGGTTTGGGACCTATAAATGTTTCCTTTGAATGTCGCATTGTTGCGACCTCCTCCGTCTCAATATAATTCATAATCTTCACGAGTTCAAACCCTGACGGAATGGTGTCCCTAAGAACTGATAGAGCTTGGTTAAGGGTTTTAATATCTGGTACGACAATTCGTAAACCTCCAATATCTTGCATTCCGCCAAGTCTCATTTTGGGGTTTAAATCAAGTTTATATAAAATGGAGTTTAATCGTTTTAATCTTCTAGATGAAAAATCAATTTTAATCTTTTCGTTTTCTAATAAAGATATAATTGTATTCTGTAAAGCATCTAATGCTGGTAGATGTAATGTCCTCCAGTCATTGATTTTTTCTATAGCAGTTGAAACCTCTTCAGTATTTTTAGATGAAATTAAAATGTCTCCAGCTTTATCTATTTGATGTCTTCCGTATTTCATAGATACAAGTTATTGTCTCATTATAAACCTGTTTTCCAACTCTTTCATTCTCTCAATCAAATTCTCAAAAGAAATTGATTCGCCATAAATCATACTCGACTGCATATTTGCATAATCGGAAGCCCATGTTTGGTAATGCTCGGTGGGTGGCACAAGCACTATACGGTCACGAATATCGGGAGTGTAATCAACATCGTGCATATGGGTAAACACATCTCTGTGATGGTGAATTGTATTCCATAGCTCGTCATCCTTAATTGCCACTAATGCAAACTCCTTATCCATCATCCTTTCAAGATCATATAAGTGGCGGCTTTTTCGCTCTGCTTTACTACATCCATTTGTTGTAAAGAGCTCATGCAATAAGAAAGCCTTTTCTAAAAATGTCTTGGCAGCAACGGCGGTTGTAATGTCAGCAGAGATAACAGATGTCTGCACATTGGGGAACTCTGTAGCAATAATGCTATTGATACTGGATTTTTGCGTAGGCTCAAACAAAGAACGTGCACCTATCTCAAGAATTATTTGTGGTTTGACATACGATAGTTCTGTCTCGAACAGTGATTGATATTTAATGAATATCTGACGTGGCTCAGGATAAGTCTTGTCGCCTTCGCCATCGGGCTGCACCTCCAATTCAATAAACTTATCTAAGTCAAACCTATTTATGGCACTTTGCAGTTCACTTATGAATTCATTGCTTACAAATAATGAAGATGCTTTACGAAGTTTCTTAATCTGTTTTGTAGTCAAATCTCCTTCAAATCCAAACAAGCTACGATCCACTGCAAGGTCGATATCCTCGGAGAAACGCTCAATCAGTCCCCATACTTTACTCAAGGATGTTCCACCTTTGAATACCAGTTTGTCGGCAAACGGAAGAGTAAACACAACTTCTAGCAAAGTGCTTACCCATAGATCTTTTTCTACAATTTGTTTGGATAGTCCCTGCTTCAAGGCTGTTTGTTCAATAATGATTCTCTTTGAATCATTGGGTAATGTATGAAAGTTATTCATATAATTTCGATATTAAAAGTTGAATCCAGTTAGGCATAATAGAATAGTCTTTTTCTATGCTCTCCTTCTCCTCGTTTTTCAATAGTTTGGCAATATGCTGTTCCTGTTCTTTTGTAACGTTGCCTTCCCCAATCTCTTTTAAGGCAAAAGTAAGTAGCATAGCCAATTTATTTCTGAAGGCAAGATTTTTTGGAGCTGTTTTGACAAATTTAATTCCACGGCCCGATTTCAAAGTTATGTTTCGTGGAGAACCGTCAGTTAAGAACACTACATTAGCCGGAACCTGTGTTGATAGTCCAAGAACATTCAGCGCATAACTACCAGTTGGGACAATCCTTGCTTTATCGCGTTTGGCGATGTATTGAGCAATTTCCTCAAATGTTGGGTATATAGCTCCCAAGCCTAAAGTCTTTTCAATTTTAGGATAGCAATATATACCTCGTGATACACGAATTATAGTTTCAGCATTTGCCATTCTTTCCAAAGCTTTCAGCACAGATTTAGGCTCTCCCAAATTTGTAAAGTCAGCTGAAGAGAATATTATGCCTCTTCCGCACTTTCTAACCTTTCTTAATATCTTGTCATCAATGGATTGCATCTTATATAATGTCTTATTTTGTCGCAAAAATAATCTTTTTTTGCGACATTTATATTGGCAGGCTATTTATTTTTGCATGTTCCGCTAGTTATCCCGTATTTTTTCCTTCCTTTTTAGACTCCTTCAAAGCCTTATATATGTAATAATCAATAACATAACAGAAACAAAGCCAAACAAACACAAGAAATAGAGAAAACAACACAGTATTAACAACAAAAAACAACAATCAAATGAAAGTATTAAAAGCAATCCGCGTCCTTGGAGACGTGGCAGAAATTATCGTAGGAGCATCTATTGTAGTAGAGCTCGTACAACGAATCAGGGCAAAGAAGAAAGCCCAAGTACAAACAGTAGAACCAGCCGATGACACAAACGACACGGCTGAAACACAAACAACCTAAACACACACAACCATGTGAAGAAATTAGAGACTTTTATAGTCATTTTGGAGGCCATATTAGCCTTGACAAAAACCTACAAGAAACTAAGAAACATTAAGAACTAAGCAGTAATTAACGTAATTC